>DGZP01000117.1:0-22708 GCA_002398565.1 Proteiniphilum sp. UBA4977 | reverse complement strand
GTCGATTACTTCGTAATTCATGCCCGTTTCATGATTAGAAAATTTTTTTAAAAAATGTGTCACATTGATCAGTATCGCGTTGAGAAAACGTTGGGTATTGATCATTTATACTATTCGAAAAAAGGCAATAAAAATGACTTTGCGTCGGCGAAGACTCACAAAGTCATCATGTCTTAATAGCGCTTGCAATTTATAAAAATAGGGTGAGAAAGAAAAATGTTATATTTATGTTATACAACATATATTGATGCATGGATGTTGAAAGGTGTTAATTCAGGAAACATTCCCGGGTCCTCAAATGTTTACCTACAGAATAAAAAACGTATGTAAGCGGTGCCAGGCTGACAAGTGGCACAAAAATAATCAAATAGCGGGAAAGAGATGAACCAACAACCAGCCCGGCATTACAGCCAATCCATCGAAGATATTTTACAGCAGGCGGGTGCCGATCTTCATTCGGGACTCTCCATGGAGACAGCAGAAGAGCGTCTTGCAGAGTACGGACCTAACCGGCTTGAATCGACAAAACTAAAATCACCATACATCATTTTTTTTGAACAATTTAAAAGCAGCATGGTGCTTATCCTGCTGGTGGCAGCCATTATCTCGGCGGTGATTGGTGTGATGGAAGGGGAGGGGCTGGTGGAAACCTTCGTAATACTGGCTATTCTGGTTGTGAATGCGATCATCGGTACCATACAGGAACTGAAGGCGCAGTCGTCGCTTGAAGCGCTTAACAAGATGAGTTCACCCCACTCGAAGGTGTTGCGTGGAGGACAGGTGGAGGAGGTGATTTCCACTGATATTGTCCCGGGCGATATTGTGGTACTTGACACAGGTGATATCATTCCAGCTGATCTGCGGTTGATTGAAACTGCAAACCTGAAAATACAGGAATCCGCCCTTACGGGTGAATCGGTACCGGTAGAGAAGAACAGCGGGACACTTGAAGATATGGAAATTCCGTTGGGAGATCGTAATAACATGGCTTTTTCTACCAGCATGGTCACTTATGGGCGGGGCAAAGGTGTGGTTATTGCTACCGGTATGCGTACTGAGGTGGGCAAGATTGCCCATATGCTACAAAATACGCAGGCAACGGAGACACCCATGGGCAAGCGGCTTGAACAGTTGGGTAAGGTGTTGGGGTATGTGGCGCTGGGTATCTGTGCTTTTATTTTCCTCGTGGGATTGTTGTATGGAAACGACTGGCTGGAGGTGTTGATGATGGCGGTAAGTCTTGCCGTGGCAGCTATCCCCGAAGGACTGCAGATTGTATCAACGATTGTGCTGGCTATTGGTGTGCAACGCCTGGTGAAATTGAATGCCATCGTGCGTACCCTGCCGTCGGTGGAGACGCTGGGAAGCACCACGGTGATCTGTTCCGACAAAACCGGCACACTCACGCAAAACAGGATGACTGTGGTGGAAGGATGGAGCGGAGGCAACCGGATCGATTTTCGTAATGATCCTCCTGCCGGAGAGCTTGACAGCAATGTGAATCTCCTTTTACAGACGGCACTTTTGTGTACTGATGCCCATCTTAAGATACTGGCAGACGGCAAACACGAAACATCCGGAGATCCTACCGAGACAGCAATTGTGGACGTGGCACTCGGAATGAAGAAAAACAAACTCATACTGGAGCAGCAGTTTCCCCGGGTGGAGGAGGTGCCTTTCGATTCTGAAAGAAAACGAATGTCCACCATCAACAGGATGGGAGAAGGATGTTTTCGCATCCATGTGAAGGGAGGACTCGATGAAATACTGGATGTCACTTCGCAAATACTCATACATGGAACAATTCGTCCTATTACCGATGAAGACCGTGAAATCATTCATAAAGAGAATCTCCGGATGGCAAAATCGGCCCTAAGGGTGTTGGGTGTGGCTTATAAGGATATGGATTCCGTTCCCCCAGAGGTGACTGTGGACACGGTTGAAAAAGAACTTGTTTTTGTGGGATTACTTGGAATGATTGATCCGGCCCGGCCCGAGGTAGTGGAGGCGGTCAGAAAATGCCGCACGGCCGGTATACGGCCCGTGATGATTACCGGAGACCATAAGATTACGGCTATAGCCATCGCCTCGGAGATTGGTATTTATAGGGATGGAGATAAGGGTATCACCGGTTCCGACCTTGAGGAAACATCGCAGGATATGCTCAACCGCACGGTACAGGATTATTCGGTCTATGCCAGGGTGGCTCCCGAACATAAAGTACGTATTGTACAGGCATGGCAGTCGCAGGGCGATATTGTGGCCATGACCGGCGATGGTGTGAATGACGCGCCGGCACTCAAGCAGGCCGACATCGGCGTATCTATGGGCATTGTGGGAACGGAAGTAGCTAAAGGTGCTTCAGATGTAATCCTTACTGATGACAATTTTGCCACCATCGTAGGCACTGTGGAAGAGGGACGTCGTATCTACGATAATATTCTGAAAGCCATACAGTTTCTGCTGTCTGCAAATGTGGGAGAGATACTTCTGATCTTTATTGCCTCTATCTTTAATATCGGCAACCCGCTCTCACCCATTCTTATTTTATGGATCAATCTGGTGACCGATAGTCTGCCGGCATTGGCGTTGAGCATGGATCCGGCGGAAAAAGATATTATGACCCGCAAGCCGAGGAATCCCAGGAAGGGTTTTTTTACAAAAGGAATGATTTGGAGAATCTTCTACCAGGGAACAACTATCGGGCTGATTTCACTGGCAGCCTACATTATGGGATATGTAGACGGCGGTCGGCCACTTGGACAAACCATGGCTTTTGCCGTACTGGGTTTCTCCCAGTTGTTACATGTACGTAATTTGCATTCCAACAAGATTTCATCTTTCCAAACCAGCCTGTGGAGCAATAAACCACTGCTGGGAGCTATCTTTCTCTCCACACTGTTATTGTTACTTGTTTTGCTTATTCCCGGAGTTATGTTTGTTTTTGGAGTGGTGGAGATGGACAGTACGCACTGGCTTTACGTGGTCGGTTTGTCGCTGCTTCCCATCGTGATTGTTGAACTGATGAAATTATTCAAAATAAATCATTCCAGAGATGAGTATTAAAAATGGGAAATCCCGTCACTGCAGTGCTCAAAAAAGTGACTTAAATAATCTTAAATTGCGCATTTCGTTAGTTTTCGTGCATAAAACCGAATAATTTTTGTATTTTTGACCTCTAAAAATTGCATTCTTGTGTTAATTCCGTTCATTCTAGCTCAGTCGGGTTATCGGGTTATCCTTGTGCGATAGTAAATTATAACAAATACATATGGAAAATTTAAATGAGGCATTAGGCCTCTTGGCCATTGGTATGATCATGGTGATTATTGTACTTTGGCTGGTGGTGGGACTTGGAAATCTGGTAATCAATTTCACCAACAGATTTATACCGGATGAGAAAAATCATGGAGACGCCAATAAACCTGAGAGGCAAATTCATTCAAAAAAAATGGCTGCCATCGTGGCTGCCGTCGATATGATTACACATGGTCGCGGGAAGGTGGACTCGGTTCAGAAGAAATAAATTAAAACATTATATATGGCAAAAGAGATAAAATTCAGTCTCTTATACAGAGACATGTGGCAGTCATCGGGAAAGTACGTACCTACGGTGGAACAGCTTACAGAAGTAGCTCCCGCAATCATAGAAATGGGATGCTTTGCGCGTGTGGAGACCAATGGTGGCGGGTTTGAACAGATCAACCTGTTGTTCGGCGAAAATCCCAATACGGCTGTCCGTAAGTGGACCAAGCCTTTCCATGAGGCCGGTATTCAGACACATATGCTGGAGCGTGGGCTAAACGGGATTCGGATGACACCGGTACCTGCCGATGTACGCCGGCTGATGTTCCAGGTAAAAAAGAAGCAAGGTACCGATATTGCCCGGTCGTTCGACGGGCTGAACGATCCGCGCAACCTGGAGAACTCCATCCGGTTTGCCAGGGAAGCGGGGATGATCTCCCAGGCGGCCCTGAGTCTCACCGTTTCGCCCGTGCATACGGTCGAATATTATACCTCGCTGGCCGATACGCTAATTGAAATGGGCGCCGACGAAATCTGTGTGAAAGATATGGCAGGCGTAGGTCGCCCGGCAAGCATTGGCATGATCATCAAAAACATCCGGGAACGCCACCCACAGATCCCGGTGCAATATCACGGCCATGCAGGCCCCGGCTTCCAGATGGCATCTATTCTGGAAGCTGCCCGCGCAGGGGCGGAGTACATCGATGTGGGCATGGAACCCCTCTCGTGGGGTACAGGTCATGCCGATGTGCTGGCGGTGCAGTCGATGCTGAAGGATGCCGGTTTCAACGTGCCGGAAATTAATATGCAGGCATACATGAAGGTGCGTTCGTTGACGCAGAAATTCATGGATGACTTTCTGGGCTACTACATCGATCCCAAAAATAGGGTGATGAACTCGCTGCTCATTGGCCCCGGGTTGCCGGGCGGCATGATGGGAAGCCTGATGGCCGATCTCGAGAACAACCTTGCTTCCCTCAACAAGTGGAAAGCAAAGAACGGACAGCCTGAACTCACACAAGACGACCTGTTGATCAAGCTTTTTGACGAGGTTACCTATGTGTGGCCCAAGGTGGGGTATCCCCCGCTGGTCACTCCATACAGCCAGTATGTGAAGAATCTCGCGTTG
This sequence comes from Proteiniphilum sp. UBA4977, assembly GCA_002398565.1. Lineage (GTDB taxonomy): Bacteria > Bacteroidota > Bacteroidia > Bacteroidales > Dysgonomonadaceae > Proteiniphilum. The sequence goes on along the minus strand of DGZP01000117.1, from coordinate 18,054 downwards.
ATGAATGTGCTGCAGCTTGAAAAGGGCAAGGAGCGCTGGTCTATGATCGCCGACAATATCTGGGACATGATCCTGGGCAAGTCCGGCAAGCTTCCGGGGGAACCCTCTACCGGAATCGTGGAGTTGGCAAAGCAGCAGGGACGTGAGTTTTATACCGGCAACCCGCAGGATCTTTATCCCGATCAGCTGGACGAGTTCAGGGCTGAGATGCAAAAGAAGAACTGGGATTTGGGTCAGGACGACGAAGAGTTGTTTGAATTGGCCATGCATCCCGAACAATACAGAGCATACAAATCGGGTGATGCCAAACGCTCTTTCGAGGCAGATCTGGCAAAGCGGAAAGCAGAAAAGGCCGCACAGTCAGCCCCTGCCGTTCCGGTAGACGCGGCAGTCAATGGAAACGGTTTTCAGCCAAAAAGACTGGTGGTGACCATCGACAACGAGGAGTACGTGGTAAATATTTCATACCCCGATGGAGAAAGTAACGGTACCCAAACTGCCGGAGCCTCCGCATCTGCCGTACAGACAGACATGTCACCCTCCGTGCAAAAGCCTGTGGTACCCGTTCCGTCGTCCAGCGGAGAAGTGAAAGAGGTGATTTCGCCGCTTGAGGGAAAATTTTTTCTTACCAAAGATTCGTCGGAGACTCCGCTGAAAGTGGGGGATACCGTGAAAAAAGACGATATCGTCGGATACATTGAATCGATGAAAACATACAATGCTGTCGCTGCCGAAGAAAATGGTGTGGTGACAGAGATCTGTTTCGCCAACGGTGATTCCGTAGATGAAGATGACATACTTATTAAAATGCAATCATGATGGGTGAATTCTTTTCTAACATAGTGGAAGTAACCGGCTTTGGTCTTGTCGACTGGGGCACTGTCCTGATGTGGGTCATCTCCGGGATGCTATTATATATGGGTATTTTTAAACAGTATGAGCCCTTGTTGCTGGTGCCCATTGGGTTTGGCGTACTTCTGGCGAACCTCCCCGGTGCAGGGCTGGCGGTTGTCGAGAGTAACATGGTTGTGAATCCTGACGGAAGCCTGATGAACCTGCCCGAGATAGCATCCAAGTATGGCATCATTAATTTTCTCTATTACTCTCTTATCAAGTCAGGTATTCTCCCTCCCGTCATCTTCATGGGGGTGGGGGCTTTGACCGATTTTGGTCCGATGCTGAGAAACCTGAAACTAGCCTTCTTTGGTGGTGCGGCACAGATTGGTATCTTTACGGTGGTCATCCTTGCGGTACTGATGGACTATTCGTTGCCTGAGGCGGCCTCCATGGGTATTATCGGAGGAGCCGACGGACCTACTGCCATCTACACCACCATCAAGCTGGCGCCACACATGCTGGGTCCCATTGCCATTGCTGCCTATTCCTACATGGCGATGGTTCCGGTAATCATCCCCGCCGTGGCAAAGCTGCTGATGACAAAAGAGGAGTTCGCCATTCACATGAAGAAGATGGACAAGCAATATCCTCCGAAAAACGAGATCAAACATCTGAGGGCAGTCAAGATTATTTTCCCTATTGTACTGACGCTGGTCGTTTCTGTGCTTGTACCTTCTGCCGCTCCTCTCATTGGTATGCTGATGCTGGGTAACCTTTTAAAGGAAATAGGCCCCAATACAGCACGTCTGGCAGATGCCGCTTCCGGCCCGATCATGAATACCGCCACGGTATTCCTGGGGGTGTGCGTGGGGGCGACCATGCCAGCCCTTGTATTTCTCCGTTGGGAGACCATTGGAATTCTTGTATTGGGTTTGTTTGCTTTCGCAATCTCTATAGGTGGAGGTATTTTGGCCGTGAAGCTTTATAACAAGGGAGCGAAGAAGAAGATTAACCCGCTAGTGGGCGCTACCGGCCTGAGTGCTGTACCCATGGCATCGCGTGTAGCCAACGAGCTGGCGCTGAAATATGATAAATCGAATCACATCCTGCAGTACTGTATGTCCAGTAACGTTTCAGGCGTGATTGGCTCGGCTGTAGCTGCTGGCGTGTTGATCGCCTTCTTGGGTTAATAGTGGCAAAATTCGTGAGGTGTGTGTCTTACCTGCCATACACCTCACGAATTGCTTCCGCAATCACCGGAACACCGCGGCGGATGGTTTCCACGTCGGTGTTGCAGAAAGACACCCGCATGTGGTCGTTGCGGATTCCGTCGGGATCGAATGTCTTTCCGGTGACAAAGACCACCCCATTTTCAATCGCTTTTTTCAATACATCGGTTGCATCGCAACCTTCAGGCAGTTGTAGCCATGCATAGAATCCTCCGCGGGGCTTTTCAAATGTCACATACTTCGGCAGGCAGGCTTCCAGTGTCTCAATCATGGCCACTCCTCGTTTTTTGTACTCCTCCCGGACCTGGGCGACATAGGTGTAAATATGTCCCTCACGGATAAATTTGTCCGCAATGACCTGTGAGATGCTGGGCGAGCAGGCGTCGATAGATTGTTTGATCAACTCGCACTTCCGGTAGACCGATTCGGGCACAAGCATCCATCCGAGACGCAGTCCGGGTCCCAGTATCTTCGAGAATGAACCCGTAAAGCAAACATCTATTCCTTCCGGATCCATTGTTTTGATCAGCTGCATCTTTGGCAGGTCCTCCTCGTAAAAATAGAGGTCGCTATATACATCGTCCTCAATGATGGGTATTTCCTTGTTTTTCAGTAGTTTAACCATCTCCTGTTTTACTTCCGGTGAGTAGATGATTCCTGCCGGATTGTGAAAGTTGGGTGCATAGTAGAGAAATTTCGGTTTGATAGATGTGCTTTCCAATCTTTTTTGCAACTGATCTATTTCCATCCCGTCACTCATCAGCGGTACGGTAATCAGTTCGGCCTGGCAGGCACGAAAAGCTGACAGTGCCCCGATAAAGCTGGGTGTCTCCACCAGCACCGGATCTCCCGGGTCTATGAAAGCCTTTGCCAGGATATGAATTGCCTGAAGTGAGCCGGTTGTGATGATCAGTCGGTTATTTTTCATCGGGAGTCCCTTTGTCTCCAGATAGCCCGACAATGACTCAAGAAGAGTAGGAAGGCCGGTTGTCGGACCGTACTGCATGGCGGTCTGCTTCTCTTTTTCTGTGAGCGAGTTGTAAATTTTGTCCATGATCATGAGCGGGAACAACTCGTTGCCCGGCATACCACCGGCGAAGGAGATCATATCGGGAGCCGTGGCAAGACTCATCAGATCGCGGATTTCTGATGAACGGAGATTGGTTGTACTATTTGAAAATCGGGGCATAGTTTTTTTTAGTTGTCAGCAGTTGGCTTTTAAGAGTAAATTTACTTCCTTCAGTGGTTAGGAATTGGCTTACAGTTGGTAAATATCGACTTGAGAGAGAAGTTGCAGATTGTTCTTCTCCAGTACTCCGCTCATTTGTGAGATATCTGCGCCACGAATGACCGCCAGTGCCACATCGTTGTTGGAGAAAGCATACATATAATCCACGTTGATATTTTCTGCAGTCAAGATCTCCAGAATGCGATAAAGTGACCCCGGTTTGTCGGGGATATTCACACAGACTACGTCGGTGAGTCCTATGGAAAAACCAGCCTTCTCCAGTATTTTTTTTGCCAGTTCGGGCCTGCCCACTACCATGCGTACAATACCATAATCGGCCGTTTCTGCGACGCTGAGCGCGGTAATATTCACGTCGTTTTCAGCCAGTATCCGGGTCAGTTCAGTGAGTCTCCCTGAACGGTCTTCCAGAAAAACAGAAAGTTGTTTGATGTGCATTTTATTTTCGGTTTCGGCTTTCAGCTTTCAGCTCTTGAGGAGCAAACATGAAGCTTTCAGCGGTTGGTATGTTAGTTTTAGTCTTTAGCTATCATCAGTCAGCTCTTTGAAACAATGTTGTCTTTAGCGACGGAAGTACATTACATTAATTAGCACTGTCGGTGGTCGATCACCCGTTTGGCTTTCCCTTCCGATCGTTCGATACTGTGCGGTTCCACCAGGCGAACTTTTGCACTGATACCCAACGTTGATTTAATATTGTGGTCAATGCGCTGTCGTATGCCTTCAAGTTCGCGGATACTGTCGGACCAGTTTTTTTCATCTATCTCCACCAGTACCTCCATTGTATCGAGATTGTTCTCCCTTTTGATAATCAGCTGATAGTGAGGCGTAGTTTCGGTCATCTCCATAAGTACCGATTCTATTTGCGAGGGGAAGACGTTTACACCACGAATGATAAGCATGTCGTCGGTACGCCCCAAGCATTTCTCCATGCGTACCAGAGTTCGCCCGCAGTCACATTTCTCCCTGTGAAGCCGGGTGAGGTCGCGTGTACGGTAACGCAGAAGAGGCATGGCCACCTTACTCACCGGTGTGAAGACCAACTCACCCAGTTCACCATCGGGCAACACTTCCAATGTTTCGGGATGGATGATCTCCGGGATAAAGTGATCTTCAAATACATGGTTGCCGCATTGGCAGGCGCATTCCATCGATACACCCGGTCCTATCACTTCACTCAGCCCGTAAATGTCATAGGCTTTGATCTGCAGCAGCTGTTCAATTTCTCTGCGCATCTCGTGAGTCCAGGGTTCCGCACCAAAAACACCAATGCGGAGTTTGATCTCTTCCGGAGCGATTCCTTCTTTACGGATACTTTCACCCAGATGTGCCGCATAGGATGGCGTACAGGCCAGGATGGTTGCCCGAAAGTCGGTCATAAATTGTAGTTGCTTTTTGGTGTTCCCGGTCGATATGGGAATCACGGTGGCGCCCACTTTTTCAGCCCCGTAATGCAGTCCCAGTCCTCCCGTAAATGGCCCGTAGCCATAGGCAATCTGGATGGTATCACCACTGTGTATGCCAGCCATGGTGAGGCTGCGTGCTACCACCTCAGCCCATATCTCCAGATCCTGTTGCGTATAGCCCACCACCGTGGGCTTCCCTGTGGTACCACTTGATGCGTGGATTCGCACAATCTCGCTTTGCGGTACGGTGAACAGTCCAAAGGGATAGTTATCGCGAAGATCGGTTTTTGTGGTAAAGGGCAGATATTTCAGCTGATCCACACTTCTGATGTCGCCGGGTTCTATGCCTGCCTCCTTCAACTTGTTATGATAAAAAGGTACGTTGTCGTAGATTCGGTGAATCATCGCAGTGAGGCGTCCACTTTGTATCTCGTACAGTTGTTGCCTGTCGGCACATTCAATGTCGGAGTTCCAGGTCATCTTATTTTTGTGCATAATCTTTTCCGAGTCTAAAGGCGTTCAGGTTCGTCGCAATGATTTTTTCTCCTTTATCGGCAAAATAAGTGGCGATTGCTTTTTCCAGTTCTGTTGCTTCCATACCGGTGTAAGGTGCTGCGGCACCCAGCATGGCTACGTTGTATGTCTTCACATTCCCGGCCTCCGTGGCGATTGCTCCCGCGTCTATCAACAGACAGGAGGCAGATTCTCGTATATGGTTCAATAGTCCTGTTTTGTCGGGGTAGTTCCGGATATTTTCATAGGATTCCGTTGATGTGACGATGACTCCTCCCGGCGATAGGAAAGGAAGGTATCGTAACGACTCCATTGGTTCAATAGAGAGGATCAGATCTGCTTTCCCGAGAGGAATCAGATCCGAGTAAATTTCTTCAGTGGAGATGCGTAGGTGTGACTCAACGGCGCCGCCGCGTTGACTCATGCCATGTACTTCTGCCTGCTTCACGTGAAGACCCAGATTCATGGCTGCCAGATCTATGATGGATGCGATGGTGAGAATACCTTGTCCACCTACTCCGGCAATAATGATGTTTTTTTGCATTGTTTTTTTTGTTTTTTCAATGTCTGTACACATTCTCGTTGTGAAATGATCACCGAGACGCCTTCGTAATCAAGTTCTTCTTTGAGGATGGCTCTATTCTCATCCAGATTCTTTTTCAATGGAATAATTAACCTGATATGCTCTTCCTCCACGCCCAGCCCTTTACAGATATCGAAGAACCTTCCGGTGCCGGCTGAATTCTGTCCACCAGTCATGGCTGTTGTATCATTGTCGGATATAATGATGGTGACTGGCGAACGGTCGTTCACCGCATCCAGCAGTCCCGTCATCCCCGAGTGGGTGAAGGTGGAGTCGCCAATCACGCAGACTGCCGGTCGAATGCCCGCATCGGCAGCACCTTTGGCCATGGTGATGGAAGCTCCCATATCTACGCAGGTACTGATGACACTATAGGGAGGCATTGCTCCAAGCGTGTAGCAACCTATGTCGCCGAAGACCTGCTTATGTGGATAGGATTCCATTGCCATGTTGAGAGCATCGAACAGGTCGCGGTGACCGCATCCCTGACAGAGCATCGGTGGCCGTGGCACGACAATTGCAGGGATCGTTTTCACTTCCGGAGTCTGTAAACCGAGTGCTTTCGCCAGCAGGGCGGGAGAGAGTTCCCCCGTACGTGGCAATGTCCCGTCGAGTCGTCCCCGGAACTTCCGGTTGCCGAAATAACCTTTCAGCAGTTCCTCATATACCGGGTATCCTTCTTCCACAATCAGGATATCGTCATATTGATTACAAAATGCTTTTATTTTCTCCTCAGGCAACGGATATTGCGATATTTTCAACAGAGGGATTTGCAGTTCGTAGCTGCTGATTATTTCCATGGTGTAGTTGTAACCAATGCCGAATGCGATTACAGCTTTGTTTCCAATTCCTTCTTTTACCTTGTTATAGGGGGAAGATTCCGACAATAAAACCAACTCCTGCTGTTTTTCCAGCAATTGCTGATAGTTTCTTCGGGCATTTGCCGGCAGCAGGATCCATTTTCCTTTTTCTTTCGAAGGATCCAGCCTGTTTTGTGGACGTGTTTCCGTTTTTGTAACCACTGCTCTGGAGTGAGAGAGCCGGGTGGGTATACGTAGCAGTACGGGCAGTGCTGTCTGCTCGGACAGGTCGAAGGCATACCGCGTTATCTGATAAGTTTCCTGCTGATTTGCCGGTTCCAGCACCGGTATCAGGGCAAATTTGCCATATACACGGCTATCCTGTTCGTTCTGGGAGGAGTGCATGGAAGGGTCGTCGGCTACCACGATCACCAATCCGCCATGTATACCGGTGACGGAAGAGTTCATAAATGCATCGGCAGCAACGTTCAGTCCCACATGCTTCATACATACCAGGCTTCGCTTGCCGGCAAACGACATGCCCAGCGCAGCTTCATAAGCCGTTTTTTCATTTGTCGCCCATGCCGAACGAACAAAGGGGTCTCTTGCCTGCGGCGATTTTTGTATGTATTCGGTTATTTCTGTCGAAGGTGTGCCGGGGTAGGCATAGACACCCGATATGCCCGCATCCAGTGCCGCCTGTGCAATGGCTTCAGCACCCAATAGCAATTGTTTGTTCATATTCCGGATAACCCGTTTTTGCGGATATTGCTGGTTGTTGTTTCGTTTTATTGCAAAAACGGTCTTTAAGGTTGCAAAATTACAAAAATAATGAGTTGAAAACTACAGATATTTGTAATTAGAATGATTCTATATTTGTATAAAAAACAAAAGCGGACCAGAAATGTCCGCTTTTGGATAGTGATATGGTTTGAAAGAATATTAATCTTCTGTCCTGCGAGGGCGGTCTTGATGTTCGCCATGCGGATTATCTTCTTTCGGAGGACGCGGAAGCAATACTTTTCGGGAGAGTTTGAATTTTCCCGTCCGCGGGTCAATATCGATCAGTTTTACCTGTATCCTGTCTCCCTCTTTGATGCCTGCATCTTCCACTTTTTCGAGTCTTTTCCAGTCGATTTCGGATATGTGGAGCAGTCCGTCCTTTCCGGGTAGAAATTCACAGAATGCGCCGTAGGGCATCACAGAGCGTACGGTAGCTTCGTATACTTCGCCTACTTCGGGTACGGCCACAATACCTTTGATCTTGTTCATGGCTGCATCGATGGAAGCTTTGTTGGTAGCAGATATTTCCACCCGTCCCTTGTTGTCAATCTCTTCAATGGTGATGACGGCACCGGTCTCTTCCTGAATGCCCTGGATGATCTTTCCACCCGGGCCAATCACGGCGCCTATGTAGTCTTTCGGTATCTCAATCACTTCGATGCGCGGTGCATGTGGTTTCAGATCGGCACGCGGTTCTGAAAGTGTTTCCATCATTTTGCCCATGATATGCTCGCGTCCTGCCTTGGCCTGAGCCAATGCTTTCTCCAGGATCTCGAAAGAGAGTCCGTCCACCTTGATGTCCATCTGTGTGGCAGTAATTCCGTCTTTGGTGCCGCATACCTTGAAGTCCATATCTCCAAGATGATCCTCGTCTCCGAGAATGTCGGAGAGAATGGCATAGTTCTGTCCCTTGTTCTCTGATATCAGTCCCATGGCGATGCCGCTGACCGGTTTTTTGATTTTCACGCCGGCATCCATCAGTGCAAGTGTTCCCGCGCAGACGGTGGCCATGGAGGAAGAACCGTTTGATTCCAGAATGTCAGATACCACGCGAACCACGTAGGGATATCCCTGTGGGATCATCCGTTTGAGTGCACGGTGGGCCAGATTGCCGTGACCGATCTCGCGACGGCCGGTACCGCGTTGCGGACGAGCTTCGCCGGTGGAGAAGGGTGGAAAATTATAGTGGAGCAGGAAACGGTCCGAGCTGTGTACGAGCGCATCATCGATCATCTTTTCGTCGAGCTTCGTTCCCAGTGTAACGGTTGTAAGCGACTGTGTTTCACCGCGGGTAAAGAGTGCCGATCCGTGTGGGCCGGGAATAAAGTCCACTTCGCTCCAGATGGGGCGTATTTCGGTGGTCCGGCGTCCGTCGAGTCGTTTACCCTCGTCGAGGATGCTACGACGCATCGCCTCTTTTTCCACTTCGTGGTAATAGCGGCCTGCAAGTGGTGCTTTTTCTTCGCGCTCATCTTCAGGGAGCGCCTCCATGAAGTCGGCCAGGATGGTCTCAAATGCTTCCATGCGCTGGTGCTTGTTCGGATTTTGTGATGCTGCCACCTCATAAGCACGTCCGTAGCATTTATCCCACACCAGTTTACGCAATTCGTCGTCGTTATCTTCGTGGTTGTAGGTGCGTTTTACTGTTTTGCCCACTGCTTCGGTCAGTTCAATTTGAGCCTGGCAGTGTTTTTTGATCTCCTCGTGTGCCACTTTGATGGCTTCGAGCATTTCGGCTTCCGACACTTCATTCATTTCACCTTCCACCATCATGATGTTGTCGAGGGTGGCACCCACCATAATGTCGATATCGGCTTTAGTAAGTTCCTTGAAAGTGGGATTAATCACATATTTTCCCTCGATACGGGCTACACGTACTTCTGAAATTGGTCCGTTGAAAGGTATATCGGATACCGCCAGTGCGGCAGAGGCGGCGAGGCCGGCCAGTGCATCGGGCATATCTTCGCCATTGGAGGAGAAGAGAATCACATTTACAAAAACATCGGCATGGTAATCGTCGGGGAAGAGAGGACGGAGGGCTCGGTCTATTAGCCTGCTGGTCAATATCTCAGAGTCGGAGGGTCTGCCTTCTCTTTTCAGGAATCCACCCGGAAAACGTCCGGCGGAGGCAAACTTCTCCCTGTATTCTACCTGTAAAGGCATAAAGTCGGTTCCCGGGGTTGCATCTTTTGCTGCGCAAACGGTTGCCAATATCATCGTGTCACCCATGCGAAGGGTTACGGATCCGTCGGCCTGTTTTGCCAGTTTCCCTGTTTCCAGCGTGATTTCGCGGCCGTCAGGCAGCATAATACGCTTAACTATTGGATTTGTCATAAATAAAAATTATTTTTCTATACATCTAAAATCCCACAAAGTTACACAAAGTTTTGGTTTATTGAGACATCATCACTTTAAAAATTATCTTCAAGCAGAATCATACAATTCAGCGATCCCTTAAGCGGATAAAAAAGACAGGAACGTCTGTGAAAGACGTTCCTGCTTTCCGGAAGTAGAATTTAAACCTATCGCATTTTTACGATATAAACTGACTAAAGCTGTTATTGTAATCTGTTTAATTCTTTTCTCCGTGTACTCTTTATTTGGCAACCTCCACGCGGCGGGCCTTGATGGTAAGCGCTTCCTCACCCGAAGTTTTGGGATCTTCACCGGCTCCCAAGGTCGAAAGCCTTGAGGCACTGATTCCTTCTCCGGTGAGGTAGTTCTTCACAGATTCGGCTCTGCGGAGCGACAGTTTGTCGTTGTATGCATTGGATCCCTTATGGTCTGTATAGCCGGTAATCACCACGTCGGTATCACCAAATTCCTTCAAAGCAGCAACGATGACACTGAGTTCGGATGCATATTTCTGGGTATCCAGTACGTCGCTGTCGAAAGCAAAGTATACCGGTGGCAATTGCGGGAACTCTTTCATCACTACTGGCGCCGGTGTAGGTTCCGGTGCTGGTTTGGGTGCCGGTGCCGGCGTAGGTGCCGGTGCCGGTTGAGGTTCATAATATACCGGTTCTGTCCGGGTATAGGTTTTCCCCAGATTAATTTTAAACCCTGCCAGGGCATTAAACTGCCAGTCGGGGTTATCTGCCTTTTTGGAATTGAAATGATCATCCAGCAAATTTGCGCTCCCTTCCAGTGTGAGAGCTACCGCCTCGCTCAGACGGAAATTGATGCCCAGTCCGAAGCGTCCACCCAGGAATCCTTTACTGTCTTCCCAAAGATATTCCAGATTATAATCGTTGGTATTCAGTCCGGTGGCGCCATTTTCAAAACCGTAGGCATAGGCACCTCCCACGAAAAGGTAAGGATTGACCGCTCTTTCAGGATTGTAACTGCTCAAAAGAGTGGCCAGATCGAGAACAAGGTCGATATTTCCCTGTACAAATTTGAAATCGTACACTTGAGCCGGAGCCACCCATCCACCTTTGGCCTGCCATCCGGAGGCGCCGATGCGCATCCCGAACATGGGCGTAAACTGATAACCCAGATTGAGTGCCGCAGCCGGCGAGATCAGGTCTGTAAATTTTGCTTCACCCAACGTATGGGCTGCACCACCCTGCAGTTGCAGGGTCGCATGGGATTTGAATACGGTTTTTCCTTCTTCCTTTATTTCTTTTTCCTGTGCTGTAACAAACAGGGGAAGAAGAACCAATGCGAACATATAGATAAAAATCTTTTTCATCAGCTCTTTATTAAATTTTAATAAACTATTTTGTTAATGACAAAACCACATTTGCAGTGTTCAGCTGATCATCCCTGTCCTGTGGAGTTCCAAATAGATAAGGTATTCTTTAAGGCTCCTGGCTCTTTTGCCATGTGCTATACGATATGCCTTCCATCCAGTCATGTTATGTTTTTTTCCCAGTTGCTTATAGAACTCCCGTTTCTCACTAAAGAGATATTGAAAGTAAGCTTTGTTCATTAATTATTGAAAATTAGATAAATAGTGCTGTACAAAAGGGAAAAGACGTCCATACTTTATGGACGTCTTTTCCTTGAATTGATTGATCGACTAATTGGGTGTCATGTCAAATACTTTCGGTACAACGAAGGTATATTGATGACCAAAGTTATCGGTCAATGTTACTTCCAGTTTGGTTGGAACCGGACCTGCAGGTACAGAAGTGATCACTGCAGTGAAATTGATTGTACCAGGAGCACCGGCTGAAGGAACAAAATACTCGTTGGCAACGGTAAAGTTGGCTCCGGTCAGTACTCTCAGACCTGTGATGGTGAACGTTCTGCCGTCTTGTAGTGCAGGTGCTGTATTGGTAAGGTTGATACGTGCACCGGCGGGAGGCATGGCAGTGATGTTGGTCAACGGATAACCTGTCAGATTGGCTCCGTATTTCAATACAGGCGTGTTGGCCTGGTTTGTACCAGCATACAACCAGTCGCTCAGATCCTGTACATAAGAACGGAATTCAACCTTGAGTGCCGGAGTACCGGTCCAGTTCAGGTTATAGTTTACACCAGTTCCTGCAGGTGATGCTGCATTGTATTTCACCGGTCCATAATTCCTCGACAGTGTCAGATTGTAGATCTTGCCATGTCCGGGAGCAGCTGCCGGCAAATAAGGAACGCCGATTTCTGCGACAGGAATATTTGCTGCAGTTATTCCGAAGGCCGGTGTGGTTGCTGCTAAATTCCAATTCGGCAGAGATACAGCCGGGTAGGTGGATCCGTTAGTCACAACCAGGTCGGTCATCGTGGCAGGCACATTGAGAGCGGTTGTTACGTCATAATAAAGAGAAGGCATCGGATAGCCATACACAACCTGTTCACCATTCACATCGTGATGGATATTGGTCTTGTAGGTGATTCCCAGGTCAGCGGTCGGCAATACCTTAGCCAATGTCAGTGTGGAGATGTGTACAGGGATACCCGCACCATTCTTCAATGTCAATGTACCGGTATAGGTCATGTTTTCTTGCAGGTCGGCCGGGATTACTCCGATGATCTGCAGTTTCTTTGTTGCAGCCCAGGTTGCCACTGGATTATTGTTGTTATCCAGTCTCTGGATATTGGCAAATGTCAGTGCCACACTATGGCCGATGGTCATGGTGAACTCTTCACTTGCTATGGCAACGCCTGCAGGAGGTGTAAAGGCAACGATAGTTGACGGAACTGCAACACCCGCACCTATTGGAGCAGTGATTACCTGCTGGAATGCAAGTGTGGTAGAAGCACTGGCGCCTACACCCACGTAGAATGATTTTCCATCGGGGTCAACCAATGTGCCATCCCAGTTCACAGCATATACACGGAAACCGATAATGTCGCCTGCAGCAGCAGCAGCATTGATTTTCAACTTCGCTACTTCGTTGGCCTTCAATACTGTGTTCAGCCCTTCGATGCTGGGTTCATAAGCGTTCCATGCATTAAGCTCGGAAGGAATACTCTCAACAGCATATTTTTTATCCAACGTTACATAGTAAGCATATATCTCACCGGCATTAGCACCGCTTAGTCTGACATCAAATTCTTTGCCCAGTTCCACGTTCAACAACGCTGCACCGGTTCTGTTATCAGCAGCGTCTGCAATCAGGTTGGTACCGGCTGCAGTCCATGCAGTATTCCAAGCCATATCATTAAGGTTCGTGGCTGATACCGGATCAAGAATACCATAACGGTTCCGAATAGCGGTGTGGTTTGTCCATGGAGCCGTTGTGTTACTTCTGGCTTGGAAAACCAAGTCATTAGGTGCATTTTGGCTATTGTAGATTGGAGAGATATCATCCGCTGACAGTGCAATACCGAAATCAGAAACAACAAAACGATCTTCGGCATCGTCACCTTCGTCAATCGTATTTTCTATTGCCAGGGCAAAAAGATACTGTCTGACCGGTGCAGGACTTTGAATCAGGTTTCTGAATGCAGCCAGGTTTGCCGATGTAGGTAATTCGAAAGTGATATCCCAAAGGCCGGTAACGGTAGGAGTAGCGCGGGTCAACAGCGGAGTGGCACGCACGGCTGCTGAGGCGTATACGTAATCGTTAATCTGGGCATTGGCATCGCTGCGGATCAGTTTAATCTTATCCAGCATATTGCTCAGGTTGGCATTTGCAGGACTTACTTTTACAGTGATTTTAACACCTGCTGTAGCTTGTCTCTGTCCTGTTACGAAAGAGATGGGATTTGTCATACCCGCACCAAAGGTGTAAGTCACTCTTGCAGGTGTAGTTGTGAAGTCAAGATCTCTGTCTCTTGTCCAAACGTCGTCACCATCATAATCAAAAGTTATGTCGGTGATCATGCTGTTGATCTTTGCAAAATTCATGATATTCAACGAAGCGTTGATGTCTCCAATTTGGTCATTGATTGCATCAAGGGCGTCCGAAAGACCTTCCACGTCATCAGCGAGCGCATCCAGATCTTCCTGGGTAGCCGCAGCATCTAACTTAGTTTTCACAGTTACCATGTCAGCTTTGATAGCATTGATGGCATCCACTACAAAATCGGGGCTGCCAGGCTTCAGGTATTTATCCAGGATGGCCTGTTGCAGGGCAATAGCAGCTTTGTTGGCAGCTATTTGAAGTTCTGCGGCGGTCATCTTTGTCTTCAAGGAACTCACATCGCCTTGCAGCACCGTGATCAGCCCTGCATTTGCGGCGATCTTATCGTTCAATTCTTTCAACGTGCCGGTGTAACCACCCTTGAGCGCATTGATCTGGGCTGTTGTTTCGGCCTTTGCTGAGTTGATCGCTTCCGTTTTGGCAGCAGCCACGGCAGCGGCAACTTCACTGTCGGTAGCGGCGGCGGCAATTTGCGCCTTCAACGTATTCAACTCTGCCACGGCAGCTGTCAATGAACTTTTGGCAGCAGCAAGATCGGTATCCAATCTGCTGATGTCATCATCATAGTCTTTACATGAGGTAACTGTCACAAATGCGCCAATTACTGCAAAGATAAATAGCTTAAAAAATAACTTTTTTTTCATACACTAAAAAATTTAAAAATGATAAATAAAATATTTCACTAAAGTGTTTATTTGGAAATTGATTTTTTTTTTATTGACTGAAAAAACAAATTGGTCAAGGTGGGTTGGGCTTCGTTGACCGCATGTTTTCCGTTAAATTTGTATATCAGCGTGTCCTCCTTTCGTTTTTTGTCTCTTTCATCAGGTACGTTTACAAACTCGTAGTTCGGAATAAACTGCACTTCTATAGCACCGAATTCAATCATATCATCGGTGTTGGTAAATTCCATGCATATCTTTAGCAGCATGCTTTTTTTTGCAATCACGTGACAGGCAGAGCTGATCACACTGATGGAAGGAATATTTTCCGCTATTTTATCATCGTGGATAACTTCAGCAGTCACCGGTTCCCTTTGTTCCACCAGGCGGATGTGTGATATACGGCTTTGAATACCTGAAAGGTGATAGGCCACTTTTATTTCCGTAAGCAGACTTCCTTTTGGTACCGGTAGCATCAGATAAACCCATTTCGCTTCTCCCGGCTCGGTGACGGTAATCTGTACACCGGGGTGAAACAAGAATGGATAACCGATCCTGATGGTGGGATCGCCCGTTACAAAACCAATCGCATGTAGCATAAGGGTTTGCGGAATCTGGGAAGATCTTTTAAAGAAATGCTTATTGGCCATTTTGTGCTAATTTTTCCATTCAACTTTACGGTTTACCGTAACATCCGATCAGGTTGTTCTGCACCGGTTTACTCCGTTTTTTCGAATGACATATCCAGCAATGTTTTCTTAAACTCGGGCGAGGGGGTAAAAACAACCCGCATATTCTTAATATTGTCGGCAGTGAATTCTGTGGGGGCATTTACTCCCTCACTGGAAAGAGAAAGCCGTAATGTGCCAAAGTTGTTTAAATTCACGCTATATCCTTCAATCAGGTATCGCGGTATTTCATCAACCATATTTTCGATCACATTCATTACAGCGCCCCGTGTGAGAGACGATTTGCCTGCGATACCCTTACTCAGCTGGTAGTTGTTTATGGTACCCGCTTTCACAGGGCTCGCATACCACTTGCGTTTGGTTTCGGGTTCCAGTGGATTCGCTTTTTGTACAAGTCTATACTTCATATATGCATATTTAATTGTTTGTTTCGCTTTTTCTGCCGACGGAGGATTTCCCCTGGATCTGTTGTGCTAAAAGATTGAATGTTACCACTCTTTTACAGTTTATTTCATTTTTATTACGTTTGGAGCATTCTCTTTGTACGCTTATCGTTTATGCTCTGACCGTTTGCCGTTTTTTAAGGGATTTCCTTTTTATCCCGCTCCGTACGTTTGGAAAATGTGAGGTGTCCTTTCGTCCGCTCTTTTATTTCGAACGCAAACATACGCTTTTGTCCTATTAACGGTTAGGACTTATTTTGTTAAATATAGCATAAAACACGCTTTAACATTCCAAGTACTTAGTACCATCTGCGCATATATTTATTAAAATAATTGATATACAGATTATTGAAGATGCTAATGTGTCCTAATTATATAATTAAATCATCCCTTATTTTGTTTATTTGCCTGCTGTTCGAGCTTTTCCACTTCCGCTTTTTAAGATGAATATTTAAATAACATTTCACCCTTTAGAGCATTTGTTTCATAAGCATTTAATGGTTTATATCGTTTAGGCGACAAAGGTAAATAATTCCCTAAGCCGTCTGCAAACAGCATTTTGCACATGGTAAAAATATATTTGCTTTCGATAAAAAAAGAAAAATATTTTTTACGAATGTATTGCTCTACGTAAATTTATGTTAAGCAGAGCATTGCTATATATCTGTTATGCAGATTATTTATGTGTGCCCAGGATAAAAAATATGTTGTGGGTAAAATACAATGCCCAACGATCCTCAGACAAGAGCACCGGTTGTAAAAAATAGAATGACGAATCGTGAATTATAAGTTTACAGGGAGTCGCTTGTACTGTGATGGGGTGACTCCGGTCATTTTTTTAAAAACGCGTGAAAAGTAGTTTACATCATATACGCCGCATTCAGCTGCCACTTCGCCGATCGTTTTATGCTGTGAAGCCAGTATTTTTTTTGCAAATGAAAGCTTAACCTGTAAAATATAGGTGGATGCTGGATACCCTGTGGTGACGTTCAGCTTTTTATTGAGTTGGGAGACACTGATAGCCAGCTCCTGTGCCAGCTTTTTGGAAGAGAAATCGGGATTTTTCATTTCTCTGTAGATGATATCTGTGACATGGCGCAAAAATACTGCGTTAACATTGTCATTGAATTCACCCTTTTCATCTTTGATTACAGTTCTGTGGTATTTATCCTTTAACAGATTGCGCGATTTTAGCAAATTCTCCACAAGAACTAGTATTTCCTCAGCCTGGAACGGTTTCTTGATATAGGCATCAGCGCCACATTTCAGTCCTTCAATATAATCCTGTTCCTCGTTTTTGGCTGATATTATGACGACGGGAATATGGCTGAGCAGGGGAGAATTCTTAATTTCCCGGCATAGTTCAAGCCCGTCCTTTTTGGGCATAATCACATCGGTGATCACAATATCTGGCAAATGCTCGTTGGCCAGATTAAGTGCTTCTACCCCGTCGTGACAGTAGATAATATTGTATCTGTTTTCGCTGAATATCGATCGGGTGTATATCGCAATATCCTTGTTGTCCTCAGCCAGTAAAATAGCAGTACGTGGGTCATTGTCAATGGGTCTTACGGTAAATAACTCCTCTTTTAGCGAAGACTGATTTTTCGGTGGTATCGGTAAATGATTTTTTTTATTGGGAATCCAGTATGGATAAAGTTTTTTTTCATTTCTACGCACTGGCAACTCCACGGTGAATTCGCTACCTTTTCCTTCATTACTTTCCACACGGATAGTCCCATTTAAAATTTCCACCAATTGTTTTGTCAGTGTCAATCCTATTCCTCTGCTCGTTTGCGAATCGCTGTCCGGACTCTTGTAAAACAGCTCGAAGATATGGGGGAGATCCTCTTTTTTGATTCCTTTCCCCTGGTCAATTACTTTGAGAATAATTTTCCTTGGGACTTTCTTACTTCGGGCAAGCATTATATTTATTTTGGAACCGGCCTCGCTATACTTTATCGCATTGGAAAGCAGGTTTTGCAGTATTTTCTGCAGATAGGTGGGTGCAAAATCAGTTTCGATTTCTACTTCTTCGCTAAAAAATTGCAATTCAATACCTTGCTGTCTAGCGTAGATGCTGTGTGTTTCGTAAATCATTTCTATAAAAGAGACAACATTTCCGGTTTTCCATTCAACCGAATCATCTGTTGTATGTAAATTAGTCATATCCAGCAATTGATTCACCAGATCCGATAAAGTCCTTCCCTGCCGCTCTATGGCGGTAAGATAAGTGAGCGTATTGTTGCCAGAAAGATCCTTTTGTTCACGGAGTTGTTTGCTCAATCCCAGAATAATGGTAAGTGGTGTGCGAAACTCATGGGTAATTTTTGTCAAAACATCGTTCCGTAGATGTGCACCGTTTTGTAGAATCCTGTTGCTCTTTGTCCGTTCCCTCAGCGAATATAGCAACAAAGCTACGGAGGCCGCCAGAAAAAGGGCCAGCACTACGTAGGCTGTCGGATCTCCTGAGTCATTCTTATTAACAGAAAAGCTTAACAGATTTAACCTGTAAGAAGGATTCAATATATCCAGTTTTAACTCACTGGAAGGGG
>DGZP01000002.1 GCA_002398565.1 Proteiniphilum sp. UBA4977 | reverse complement strand
TGCATGTACCGGAAGGTAGAATCCGCCCGCTTTTTCGAGATGTTTAACCCCCAGCAAATCCCCCTGGACAACCTGACCTTGCGCCTGAAAAAAAGAGCGTTTGACGTCGTCTTTTCGTCGGCGGTCATTCTGTTTATCTTCAGCTGGCTGCTTCCCCTGCTGAGCCTCATCATCAAGCTAAACTCAAAGGGACCCGTGTTTTTCGTTCAGCAACGGACGGGGATAAACAACAAGACATTCAACTGCATCAAGTTCAGGACCATGAAGGTGAACCAGGAAGCGGACACGAAACAGGCCGTGAAAAACGACAACCGGATAACCTCCATCGGGAATTTTTTACGCAAGTACAACATCGACGAACTGCCCCAGTTCTTTAATGTTCTCGTGGGAAATATGTCTGTGGTCGGGCCGCGTCCGCACATGCTCAAGCATACCGAACAGTATTCCGCTCTGATTGAATATTACAAGGTGCGCCATTTCGTGAAGCCGGGCATTACCGGCTGGGCACAGGTGAATGGCTACAGGGGGCTGACCGACGAGCTTTGGAAAATGCAAAAAAGAGTAGAGTACGACATGGAATACCTGGAAAGCTGGAACTTTCTGTGGGACATCAAAATTATCGTGATGACCCTGATCGGCAAGAACGCCTATAAAAATGCCATGTGAAAAATTTACGATATATTTGCATTTTAATTACAACAGATAAAATCATGACAAAAGTAGCATTAATTACAGGCATAACGGGGCAAGACGGATCCTACCTGGCTGAATTTCTAATAGACAAAGGATACGAAGTTCACGGGTTATTACGTCGCTCATCATCATTCAATACGGGCCGCATCGAACACCTGTACCTGGACGAATGGGTAAGGGACATGCACCGGAAAAGGCTGGTGAACCTCCATTACGCCGACATGACCGACTCCAGCTCACTGATCCGGGTCATCCAGACCGTGCGACCCGGCGAGATCTACAACCTGGCCGCCCAAAGCCACGTCAAGGTGAGTTTCGACGTACCCGAATACACGGCCGAAACCGATGCTGTAGGCACGCTCCGCCTGCTGGAAGCAGTCCGGATTCTCGGGCTGGAGGAGAAAACGAGGATCTACCAGGCATCCACCTCCGAGCTTTACGGCCTGGTGCAGGAGGTACCCCAGAAGGAGACCACCCCCTTTTATCCGCGCAGCCCATACGGCGTAGCCAAGCTCTACGGCTACTGGATTACGAAGAACTACCGCGAATCGTACGGGATGTTTGCTGTGAACGGCATTCTTTTCAACCACGAGAGTGAACGGCGCGGGGAGACCTTTGTCACCCGGAAAATAACGATTGCCGTTGCCCGGATTGCCCAACAGATGCAGGACAAGCTTTACCTCGGGAACCTGGACGCGTTGCGCGACTGGGGGTATGCAAAAGATTACGTGGAATGCATGTGGCTGATGCTCCAGCACGACACTCCGGAGGATTTTGTCATCGCCACGGGCGAGATGCACAGCGTTCGCGATTTTTGCACGCTCGCTTTTGCTGAAGCCGGCATTCAACTGCGGTGGGAAGGCGAGGGGATCAACGAAAAAGGGATAGACACCGCTACGGGAAAGACCTTGGTGGAGGTGGATCCCAAATACTTCCGTCCGGCCGAGGTGGAACAGCTTATGGGAGACCCCACCAAAGCGAAAACCCTTCTCGGGTGGAATCCCCGGAAAACCTCCTTCGGGGAGCTGGTGAAATTAATGGTGAAGCACGACACCAAATTTGTGAGGAAGCTGAAAGTCAAAGACGAGATAGACAATGAATAAAGGGAGCAAAATATACATTGCCGGCCATAACGGGCTGGTCGGCTCCGCCATCCGGAAGAACTTACGGGCAAAAGGCTACACAAACCTTATAGGCCGTTCCCACGGGGAATTGGACCTGCTGGACGGGGCAGCCGTGAAAGCGTTTTTCGAAAAAGAAAAACCCGAATACGTGTTCCTCGCCGCCGCCTACGTGGGCGGAATCGTTGCCAACAACACCTACCGGGCCGACTTTATCCACAAGAACCTCCAGATCCAGAACAACGTTATCTACGAAAGCTTCCGGAACGATGTGAAGAAACTGTTGTTCCTGGGCAGCACCTGCATCTATCCCAAGGAGTCCCCACAGCCGATGAAAGAAGATTACCTCCTTTCGTCCCCCCTCGAATATACGAACGAGCCCTATGCCATAGCCAAAATCGCCGGGCTGAAGATGTGCGAAAGCTTCAACATCCAGTACGGGACAAACTATATCGCGGTAATGCCGACCAACCTTTACGGGCTGAACGACAACTTCCACCTGGAAAACAGCCACGTGCTCCCGGCCATGATGAGAAAAATGCACCTGGGCAAATGCCTGTACGAAAGCGACTGGGAGGCCGTAAGGAAAGACCTCGGAAGAAGGCCGTTGGACAACACCGACGAGGCAAGCACAACGGACGATATCATCAACGCATTGAGCAAACACGGCGTCTTTCCCGCTCACATAGAACTCTGGGGCACAGGACGGCCCATGCGGGAGTTCCTGTGGAGTGAAGACATGGCCGACGCTTGTGTCTTTATCATGGAGAACGTGAATTTTGACGACCTGAAACAAGACAAGAAAGAGGTCCGCAACTGCCACATCAATATTGGAACGGGCAGGGAGATCAGCATAAAGGATCTTGCAGAAACCATAAGAAAGATTATTGGCTATCAGGGAGAGATCTGCTTCGATGCGTCAAGACCCGACGGGACGATGCGAAAGCTGACCGATGTTTCAAAATTAACATCGCTGGGCTGGCAATACAACGTTGAGATCGGGGAAGGCATAGGCCGGATGTACAATTGGTATGTAACCGATCAAGAATAAATAAAACAACAACTTTTATGGAATACAGAAAACTGATTGATGTCGAATTCAGGGAGTTCGACCGTGAAGCGCTGGAGAAGTCATGGAAATGGCTGAACGACCCGCAACTGAAAAGCCTGACAATGACTCCCGACTTCGACCAGGAGTCTCAGGAGAAATGGTTCGAGAGCTTAAAGACCCGGACCGACTATTACCTGAAGGCCGGATGGTACAACGGGGTGCCGATCGCCGTGCACGGCCTGAAGCACATCACCGGCACAGACGGCGAGGTTTTCGGGTACATCGGCGAAAAGGAGTTGTGGGGCAAGACGGCCGCCATACAGATGATGCAGGATATTATCGATTACGCAAAATCCCGCAACCTGGAATCCCTGTACTGCATCACCCTGAAAGAGAACAAGAGGACTTACAGGTTGTGTAGGCGGTTCGGCTTCGAAACGGAGAAAGAGGTTTCCGACGATACAATCATGATGAGGCTCTTGCTCTGAACCATCTCCGAAAAAACTGAATTATTCCACCGTAACAGACTTGGCCAGGTTACGCGGCTGATCTACGTCACACCCTTTCACCACGGCGATGTGGTATGCTAGCAACTGCAACGGGATTACCGACAGTAGCGGAGTCAGGCAAGGAAGTGTCTCCGGCACTTCTACCGAGAAATCGGACAGTCCGCTCACCACCCGATCACCTTCGGTCACCACTGAGATGATCCTGCCCTTGCGGGCTTTGATCTCCTGAATGTTGCTGGTCACCTTTTCATAGGTGTCTGACTGGGTTGCGATTACTATGACCGGCATCTCGTGGCTGATGAGTGCGATAGGTCCGTGTTTCATCTCAGCCGCCGGATAGCCTTCGGCATGGATATAGGAAATCTCTTTCAGCTTTAGAGCGCCCTCCAGTGCTACCGGGAAGTTATAACCCCTGCCCAGGTAGATGCAGTTGCTGGCATAGGTGAAAGTTTTGGCATATTGAGCAATCGGTTCGTTCTTTTTCAGGATCTCTCCCACTTTCTCCGGTATCCGGCTTAGCTCCCCTATCAGGTTAAGGTATTCGTCACGGTTGACGGTTCCTTTCTCTTTTCCGATGAGGATGCCCAGCATCGTAAGCACGGTCACCTGCGCGGTGAACGCCTTGGTCGATGCCACGCCGATCTCGGGTCCCACGTGAGTATAACAGCCCGAATGGGTGTTTCGCGGAATGGAGGAGCCCACCACGTTGCAGATACCGAAGATAAATGCTCCTTCTTTCCTGGCCAGCTCCACGGCTGCCAGCGTATCGGCGGTTTCTCCCGACTGGGAGATGGCGATGACGATATCATCCTTATGAATTACCGGCTTACGGTAGCGAAACTCGGACGAGTACTCCACCTCCACCGGGATACGGGCAAACTCCTCGATAGCATACATGCCTATCTGTGCCGCATGCCAGGAGGTTCCACAGGCGGTTATGATGATGCGGCGGGCATTTAGGAATTTCTCCCGGTTATCGATGAATCCGGCCAAGGTGATGTTATCGCCCTCCACGTTCACCCGTCCCCGCATGCAGTCGTTCAAGGTGTGCGGTTGCTCGAAGATCTCCTTGAGCATAAAATGAGGATAGCCCCCTTTTTCGAGCTGGTTGAGTGTCATTTCCAGCTTCTGGATCCGAGGCGTTTTTTCGATGTTGGTGATGGTCCTGATCCTCAGGGGTTCGTCACGATGGATGGTGACGATCTCCTCATCGCCAATGTAGGTCACCCGGTTAGTGTATTCAATGATAGGAGTGGCATCCGACCCGATAAAATACTCATCTTCACCGATGCCTACAACCAGCGGACTACCCTTTCTGGCAGCCACGATCTGGTCGGGATTGTGTCGATCCAGCACAGCAATGGCATAGGCACCCACCACCTGGTTCAGGGCCAGCTGTATCGCGGAGGATAGGTCGGTGCCGTTGCTCTTCTTCATGAATTCGATCAGCTGTACCAGCACCTCGGTGTCGGTTTCACTCTGAAAAGTGTATCCTTCACTGATCAACCCCTCTTTCAGGACTGCGTAGTTTTCGATGATTCCGTTGTGGATAATAGCCAACTCTTCCGATTGTGAATAATGGGGATGGGCGTTGTGCCGGGAAGGTTCTCCGTGGGTTGCCCAGCGAGTATGGGCAATACCGATGGTACCGGCCACATCTTTCTGCCCTGCATATTGCTCCAGTTCACACACTTTCCCTTTGGTCTTGTATACCTTGAGGACACCTTCGTGGATCAAGGCGATCCCGGCACTGTCATAACCGCGATACTCCAGCCGGTGGAGCCCCTTGATGAGGATCGGATAAGCCCCTCTCTTACCAATATAACCTACAATTCCGCACATCTGCTGATATTTTTTTGTGACAAAAATAAGAAAAACATCTGAAAAAATCTCATCAAAACTACAGCAGTAGAAGAGGTGCTGGAATATTGACTTCTATTGCAGATAGCAGGTATTCGGTATTTGCAGGAGGAACTTATCCAACCCACCTCAATCTCCCTTGGTAACACCAAAAAAATCCGTTTTATTATTGATTATAAGATGTGTGCCAGAGTTGAGGTTTACTTCTCGCCTTGTTGTATGTATTCGTTAAAACGCTGTTAATTCTTTTTTATTAATCGTACCGACATAAAGTAGTTAGGATCATTATAGCCAACATGATTTTCTATCTTCTCAACTGCATATCCGCTGTCGTTCACTTTCATATAGTAACCATCGTTTGTCCAGTACATATTCTCTGTTCCGGCACCAAAAACTCTTACATCCATATTGATTGTGCCATGAAAGTTTGAAATGATTAACCAACCATCTTTATCAGTTGTGGGAGCTTCAAAACCTAATGGACTATGGCCGGGGCTGCCAGCTTTACTGCGGACCGAAAGTCCCAGATTTAAATTATATTTTGTAAGCATGGCTTGAATTTCCTTATAATGGGTAGAAGATGGAACCGCCCAACCCGAAGGTGCAAAACCTTTATCAGTCACAACAGAACGTTTATACCATAAACTCGTACCATAGTTACAAGCCTGCGTATTGAACTGGAAATTGCCATAATAACCATAAATGTCTTTAACCAATTGTAAATTTTCTTTCCAGACCATTGAGTTTCCATTTCCAAATTTGTTTGCTTTATAATCCTCCCGGGTCCATATATCACCAAATATTTTCACCAATGGATAGTTATAATACGACTGAGTGTAGTGAACAGCATTCAGGTAAGAATCATGAATTGTAGTTTCCTTAGGAGTCTGATCTTCATTTAATTTAGTTCTTGCTGTTGCTCCTCCCATATAGATACTTTTATACTCTTTCTCTTCAAGATTATCATAATCCACAATTTTAAGATTGGATCCATTCCATGATATTCTTGCAGGACGACGACCCTCATATCCCGGGAAGAAACCTGCATGCATCAATATTTTACCGCTTGCCACCGGGTAAATAACATTCACACGCTTTTCGGGATTGATTTCAGGTATAAACTCATTGCAAACGGTAGCTACTACTCTGTTGTTGCTATCCTTAATATCCTTAACCAAGGTAGCATTTAACTCATCACTAAAAGTTGGAATTTCAATCTGATAATTATTTTTATCCTCATACTCAATGGTAACAAAACCATCACCATCCATCACTGCTTTAATATCCTTCTGACGTTGAGGGTCGGATGCCAGTTCATACAGAGGTATCAGACCTTCCATATCTGAACCAAAACCAATCAGAGCTGTTTTGTTAGTCTCTACTTTATCGTAACCGGCTACCGATTGTTTCCAATTATCGATAGCACTTTTATCCGAAATTTTAGTAAGCGGCGCAGAGTCGCCACCAATTGCTGTAAATGATAGCGTAGTTTGCTCTTTATTCTTTTCGTAAGATTCTTTAATGTCTTTATCTAATGAAGCCTCCGAATTAACAAATGCATTTGAATAGGAAGCTTTCATGTAAGCATTAATATCATAATAACCGGTCACCTTAGATACATCTACTGTCAGGTTATACCTCAATCTACCTCCCAGATCGGCTTTTGTAATCAGATGAGTACCATATTCTCTGAGAAGTCTCTTTACCCCTTCCGTACCCCTGAAATCTTCTATTTCACCATCAATAGCTTTCTTCGCAGCATCTGTAAGCCATTTTTCCCTTATATTAGCTATATCTGTGATAAGACTGATATCTGTCACCTTATATTCAATATACGAGATTGCATATTCGTTAAATTCACTACTGGTAGAACCTGTGTTAAAAGTGGCACCAACTTCACCTTTAAATCCACAATACTTACCCTTAAAACTCACAGCAGCACTTAAGTTTTCAGCTAACTCTTCAAGACTAGAACCATTTACCGTTCTCTCATAGAACCTGGCACTTGAAGCATTAAACTGAATCAATCCTTCGGCATCCATCTCATTCCAGCGAACAATCTGTTTGGTAACAGAATTAGGAGAGGCATACTCACTTAGAGTGTTATAACCATACCCCACTGCATATTTTTTAATTGAAGGCTGATCGTCAAGAATACCAGTCACTCCATAGTCATCAGCACATTTCTGGCCGATTTCGAAAGTTTGCACAGCAGATGGATCGGTCGTAGGGATAAGGGTTACTTTTCCCGTCTGGCGTTCCTGTGTGTCATTCTCAAGCACACAAATTTGCACGGCCACATTGCCGCTGCCACTCGTTGGGAAAACATAGAACCAATCGCCTTGAGTTTCTATCGTCCATTCACCGTTGCTCTGCACCTGAAAGGAAACTTCGGAAGCCCACATGTCAAGCAAAGTGACATCTGTGTCCTGAGGCAATTCGGGTTTTATCCAAATATGCTCATCGTCTGTACAGGAAATAAAAAAAACACCTACAATCAAAGCTAGAATTTTAAATAATCGTGTCATGGTTGTTATTTGTATATGTTAAAGAAAATTACGCGTATTGTAAAGCTTTAAAGATCTTGCACAAAAAAAGATTGCCGATTTTTTCGGCAAACCAGATTCAATTAACACATTCTTTTTCAATAACTTCCATTATGTCAGCCATTTCAAAAGCAGTTAGTTTGTTTCAAGTCGGTTCAAAATTATAAAAAATATGTTATAATAAAGCAAAAAAAACAGGAAAATGTGATTTTATTTTTCCCTGTTTCTCCTTATATGGAAAGTTAACAATTTATGCAAATGGCAAAGTTATGCTTCTAATAATAACCTTAAAAAGTGCTGTATTAATTGT
>DGZP01000056.1:23562-42102 GCA_002398565.1 Proteiniphilum sp. UBA4977 | reverse complement strand
CAGTTTTAACTCACTGGAAGGGGAAAGCGAAATGTTTTCGGTGAAAACGGACAAATAACAATACAAACTATTCATATTGTAATATTTAAATCAGTTGACTGTGATTCTCTTGGTTAATGTGTACATGCACCTCTATTGCATGGAACAATTATACGTTTACGCTTTTTCTGATGTTTAATCCAATTAAAACAAGCTGCAATTTAAGACTTTTTTGAATTACAAACAAGTCATTTTTTTTGTATAAAAAAGCAAAATTATCGCCGTAAGGTCGGAGGAAAAAGTTTTAGCAATATTTAACAAGTAGTTTGCTAAAAATGTGCGATATCCAGGGGCAGTTTAGTACTAATTAATCCCTAAAAGGAGGTGTAGTTATTGTTTACTGAACCTGAGTAAAGATTTTGTGTCAGCCGTCGTGTGCTAACGAATACGGTAGGTCAATGAAAAATTCAACATCGGCCACCAGTTTAATGCTTTCTCCGACACAGGCAGATCCAGTTCTTCTGTCATTTTATTCAACCAGTTGTGACCGGCCTCGTTCAGATTGTGGCTGCTTAAAGTGTATTTACCCTGGAATACTATCCCAAGTTCGAATTTAAAACCTACACGATTCTGAGGTATGGTTCTCCCGAGCCCAATGCCGAAATATGGCTTGAGGGTATTACCCATATGGAGCTTGCCATCAAAGCTGCCGTCATCATCGGGAGTGATTACAATATCTTCATAGTGCAATTCCGGTTTCTCTCCCAATGCAGCAGTTAATTCCCGGTAATTTTTGATCAACCCTTTTGTGGAGGCTCTGTTAGTGCCTGCATAAAATCCACCGGTCAGACAAAAAATGGCATTTTGTGCCGGATAGTAGTCCACAAAAGTCTTGAAGTTGGGAAAGGTTATCTCGGTATCTCTTAGTTCAGCCTGCGCATCAGCTTCATGCCCGTCATGTGCTGCGATGACCTCAAATTCTATGGCATCACTATGTCTGTAGGTGAAATAATCGAAACCGGCTCTCCATTTGAAATGAGGGGAAAGCGAGGTCGCTCCTTGGACTCCTGCCCCATACAACCCCGCATTCAAGCCCACACCCCAATTTTCAAAAGGGGCATGCTGGGCTTTGCCGGAAGACACAATTATTTCCGACAAAAAAAACAAAAGGATGATTTTTCGCATCATAACGAGTTAGTTATAAAATATTACAAAAATATGATTCATTGATTTTTTAATATGCGACATATATAACAAATATTTAATTAATTTGTTTGTTATGTGTATGATTATTTTATAATTTTTTGTCCTGAATGTATTGTGGCCTTCATTTTAAATTAACAGATAAAAATAGTCATCCGGCTCATTATTCGTTGAAAAATAGTTAAGTTTGCAATATTATTATTGTAGAAAAAAATGAAAAGCCTGTAGCGGGTTTAACGAAAGGGAGATAACTCATTTATGAATAAGATTACGAAGGGGATTCTGGTGGCCACCTTGATGGTTGGCGGAGCATTGACAGCCTGTAAGCAGGAAAATGTTTTTCACGTGAAAGGAAATATAGATTCTGCAGCCGGAGATACACTTTTTCTGGAACATCGTGCACTTGCCGGAACCGAACTGCTCGACTCGGTAATTCTTAAAAAGGAGGGCGCTTTTTCCTTTGATCAGCCTGCACCAAAAAACCCTGAATTTTATCAGTTGCGTATAAATAATCAGGTAGTGACTTTCGCTGTGGATTCGATGGAAACATTACAGGTTACCGCAGATGCATCAGATTTTTACCGTACCTTTACCGTGTCCGGCTCGCCCGTAAACGATCAGCTAAGAGAGGTGGATGCCCTCGTGCAGCTTACGGCTTCAGAGATTCACGGATTGGAAAACAAACATAAATCGGCATTGATCGATGACATGACTTTTCTTGCACAACTCGACAGTGTCCTGAATGACTACAAAGAGAAAATATCCCGTCTCGTCCTGGGTAATCCGGGCAGCGCTGCTGCATACTATGCGGTATTTCAGAAAATAAATAACTACCTGATCTTCGACCCCTATAATAAGCAGGATTACGCCATGTTCGGTGCAGTGGCCACTTCGTGGAACCGGTACTACCCCGACACAGAACGTACCAGGCACCTCTATGAATTTACCATGAATGCATTGAAAACAAGACGTCGACAGGAGCAGCAGGAGAAATTGTTACAGCGCGCTCCCATGGAAAACGGGACAGGTTTACCCGACATTGTGCTGCAGGAAGTAAACGGATCAAAAGTTGCATTGTCCTCCCTGAAAGGCAAGGTTGTATTGCTCGATTTTGTAGTGTATAACGCCAACTTTTCCCCAAAGCACAATATGGAGTTGAACCGGATCTATCAGCAATATAAATCAAAAGGACTTGAGATATATCAGATTTCTTTCGATTCCGATGAACATTTCTGGAAAATATCGGCCAGTAACCTGCCCTGGATCACGGTGCGTGAACCCGAGTCAGTGAATGCACGGCTACTTTCCATGTACAATGTGAGGGAGATTCCCACAGCTTTTATACTAAACCGAGAAGGGGATGTGATTTCACGCGTGGAGGATTATAACAGGTTGGCAGACGAACTGATGAAGGTGTTCTGATGAAGAGTTTAATCCATGAAATCGACAATCTTCTGTGCAATTTCGGAGAACCGCTCTGCCGACAGTTTCAGTTTAGTATTTGATAAATTCATATCTCCCTCTTTTTGGATGGGAATCAGATGAATGTGTGCATGGGGGACCTCCAGACCGATAACCATCATGCCCACACGCCGGCAGGGAATGACTTTTTCAATCGCTTTGGCGACTTTGCGTGCGAAGAGAATCAGTCCCGACAAGTTGTTGTCATCCAGATCAAAAACATAATCTGTTTCCTGTTTGGGAATAACTAGCGTATGGCCCTCGGCCATAGGATTGATGTCAAGGAAAGCATAAAACCGGTCGTCTTCAGCTATTTTATAGGAAGGAATTTCACCGGCGATGATTTTACTGAATATCGTTGCCATTATTATCAAATAGAAATCTCTATCACTTCAAAAGTCATGGTTCCCGAGGGAACAACAATTTCGGCAATATCGCCCACCTTCTTGCCAAGCAACCCTTGTGCGATGGGCGTATTGACAGCAATCTTGCCACTTTTTAAATCGGCCTCGTTTTCAGACACCAGGGTGTAGGTCATCGTTCTTTTGGTGTGCATATTTTTGATGGTGACCTTATTCATTATCTTTACTTCATCCGTGCCAATGGCGCTCTCGTCGATCAGCCGCGCAGTCGCCATCAGGCTCTTCAGCTGTGCAATCTTTGCTTCCAACAAGCCCTGTGCCTCTTTGGCGGCATCGTATTCGGCATTTTCCGATAAGTCGCCCTTGTCTCTTGCCTCTGCAATCTGTCGCGATATGTCGGGCCGCTGTACAGATTCCATCTCTATCAATTCTTCTTTCAATTTCCGAAGGCCCTCTTCAGTCATGTAAGTTACTGCCATAATTTTTTTGTTTATTGGTTGAAAACATAACATAAAGAAAAAGAATTCCGGCCTCTCTGAATAAGACCGGAACCCCCTTTTCATGATGTAATTGACACAAAGATAAAAACTTTATTTATTAAATGCAATTTTTTCTGAGATATTTTTTTTACGAGCAAAACAACAACCGGTGAAAATCAGTGAAGTTGCTGGCCAGGGTGGTGTGGTTAAATTTTCCGTATGCGGACACCTCTGACAAAATGGCATTCCCCCTTCTCCAGGATCAAATCGGCACGAAACCGGGTGGGGAGTATGTTTTCTTCCAGGTTCAACAGGTTGATCTCTTCCCATATTTCGCTGGCAAACTTCATCAGTTCTTTTTCCGGATAAGATGCATATTTGTGAAAGTAGGAGTCCGGATCCTGAAAGGCGGTCTGCTGCAGTTTTTTGAATCGCTCCAGGTACCATTCGCGCAGATTCTTTTCGCTGGCGTCCACGTAGATGGAAAAATCGAAAAAATCGGATACGAAGACACGCCGGCGTGTCTTTTTATTTAAGGAGACCTGCAGTACGTTTATTCCTTCCACGATCAGTATGTCGGGCCGTGTAATAGTCTGTATACTCCCGGGAATCACATCGTAATATAAATGAGAATAACAAGGAACCTCCAGCAGCTCTTTGCCCGATTTTACACCAGCGAGGAAGGAAAGAAGCCGTTTGGCATCGTAACTTTCCGGAAATCCCTTTCGGTTCAATATTCCCCGTCGCTCCAGTTCTGCATTATGATATAAAAAACCGTCGGTCGTGATAAGTTCTACCTTTGGCTGTCCGGGGGTCATGGAGAGAAGTTTCTGAAGAACACGGGCCGTGGTGCTCTTTCCTGCCGCCACACTCCCTGCGATGCCGATAATGTAGGGAATGGGCTTGCTGGTGTTATCGAAAAACTGATCCCTTTCATTGTGCAGATTCCGATAGTGGGTGAGATGTATCTGCAACAACCGGATCATTGGAATGTATATATCTTCCACCTCCTCAAGCGTGAGTGGCTCGTTGAGTGCCCGTAATGCTGTAAGATCGATGTCTGAAACAGGAAACATGGGATGTTCTTCCAGTTTCCGCCATTCTTCGCGGGTAAATGCACGAAAGGGGGAGTAGGTTACCTCGTAGGCCTTGTTCATTGGGTACTTATCTAATTACTTTCATATTGTCTGGAAACCGCGTTTCACAAAATCGCTCAGTGCCTCACCTTTCAGCAGACCACCGGAAAGTAAGGCCAGATCGACCATCTGTTTGAGTTTGCCATCGGATGTTATCTGTGCAATAAGTTCCTCCTTTTCCTTGTCCTCACTCTCGTTGATGAGTAGTTTAATCAGTGGATGATCTACATTCAGCACAACCTGATAGGTATCAGGCATCTCACCGTAAAAAGCCATCTGCTGCTGCATTGCAGCCATCTCCTTCATACGGCGTGAGAATTCATTTTGGGTAATCTGTACGGGTCTTGATGTTTTACCCAGAAACTTGAAGTCTACACCAAATTCGGTTTTTTCCATCACGGGCAGTTGAGATTTCACCGCTTCTGTGACATTCTCCTTCTGTTTGTCCGTGAGTGTAACATTCTCTTTTTCCTCTTTTTCTATCAGATGTTCTACCGTATCGCTATCGACCCGCACAAACCGGATTTTACCCTGCTTCTGTTCCAGTAGCCCCATCCAGTGAATATCCAGCTGACCGTCCATCAGCAGCACATCGTATCCCTTCTCTTTGGCAGCATCGATGTGCGCATACTGCATTTCCCTGTCGCCGGCATAGAGACAGATGAGTTCCCCGCTCTTGTCGGTTTGTACTCCTTCAATCAACGATTTGTATTCGTCGAGGGTAAAATATTTGTCGTCGATATTTTTCAACAGTGCAAATTTGTATGCTCTGTCATAGAATTTCTCCTCAGAGAGCATTCCGTAAGCGATGAATAGTTTCAGACTGTCCCACTTCTGCTCAAATTGGGATCGTTCTTTTTTAAAAAGTTCTTCCAGTTTATCAGCTACTTTTTTAGTGATGTGACCTGATATCTTCTTCACATTCTGATCGCTTTGAAGATATGAGCGGGATACATTCAATGGAATGTCGGGTGAATCGATCACACCATGAAGGAGTGTAAGGAACTCCGGAACAATTCCTTCTACCGAATCGGTCACGAAAACCTGATTGCTGTATAGCTGGATCTTATTACGCTGCAGATCGAGATTGTTCTTTATTTTCGGGAAGTAGAGGATCCCTGTGAGGTTGAACGGGTAATCCACGTTCAAGTGGATCCAGAACATTGGTTCCTCCATCATTGATAAAGGGTAGAGCTCACGGTAAAATTTCAGGTAATCCTTCTCTTCCAGGCCGGCTGGTTTCTGTTTCCACAGAGGAGTTGTATCGTTTATCACGTTATCTTCCTCTGTGTCGACATATTTGCCATCCTTCCACTCCTGCTTTTTGCCGAAAATAACCGGAATGGGAAGGAACCGGCAGTATTTCTTTAATAGTGAGTCAATCTTGTCTTTTTCCAGAAATTCTTTGTTTTCATCGTCGAGGTAGAGAATAATGTCGGTGCCTCGGTCCGGTTTGTCTACCTCTTCCATGGTGAAATCCGGCGTACCGTTGCACGACCATTTCACGGCGGGAGTCTCCTCTTTGTACGACTTTGTTACGATCTCCACCTTTTTCGATACCATGAAGGAGGAATAGAACCCAAGTCCGAAGTGACCGATGATGGCATTTGTATTATCTTTGTACTGATCCAGAAAATCGTTGGCAGAAGAGAGGGCGATCTGGTTGATGTATTTGTCAACCTCCTCTGATGTCATCCCGATGCCACGGTCAGATATGGTAAGCGTCTTCTTTTTTTTGTCGATGGATACCCTCACTGAAAGGTTTCCCAGGTCACCCTTGAACTCACCCACGTCTGAAAGTGTCCTGATCTTTTGTGTAGCATCGACCGCATTGGATACAATTTCACGCAAAAAAATCTCGTGATCGCTATATAAAAACTTTTTAATGATGGGGAAAATGTTGTCTGTAGTTACCCCAATTTGTCCTTTTTGTATCATATATTATCAATTATATTTTAACATTGTCAGGTTGTTGCCCGGAAAAGGATGTTGCAAATAGTATGCCGTAATTAAATCAATATAATTTATGGCTGATTAATGGGAAATTACGTAAAAAAATAGCTATTTAATATGCTTATAATAAGATGATTGATATATAATATTTTTTTATTAACAATCGTTAGCCGTTTTTTTGTAGAAAACATCTTTTGTTGTAAATTTATCTCTTTATATTTGCATGTAACACAATTTTAAAAGTCATGCTTATGAAGACAAAGATTTCTTTCGAAAAACAGCTCTTAAGCTTGCAGGACAATATGTTCAACTTCGCACTGACATTGACTGCCGATAGAGAAGAAGCAAAGGATTTGTTGCAGGAAACTACACTCCGTGTATTAGACAACAGGGAAAAGTATTATGAAAATGTGAATTTCAAAGGATGGGTATTCACCATTATGCATAATATTTTTGTAAATAATTATCGCAAAATTGTCAGAAGTCAGACCATTATCGACAAAACAGAAAATCTCTATCATCTGAACCTTCCTCAGGACTCCGGTTTTGATACGCCGGACGGAGCTTACACCATCAAGGAGATCAACAAGGCAATAGGCAGTTTTACCGATGAGTATAAAGTGCCTTTCTCCATGCATGTGTCCGGTTTTAAATATGAAGAAATTGCAAAGCACCTTGCACTGCCTATTGGAACAGTAAAGAGCAGGATATTCTTTGCCCGTAAAAGGCTGCAGGAGATGCTGAAAGATTTCAGATTTTATGCTGAATAAACTTGTTTTTTTCTTGATATTAAAAAAACCCCTTTCATCGAAAGGGGTTTTTTAATATATATTTTTACGTTTACGAGCTGAAATTTCTAGCGTTTGTTACTTTTCCTTCCAGCAGTGCCAGATCTATCACCTCCCTGACGTCGCTTACATAATGAAAAGTAAGTCCCTTTACGTACTCGGCTTTAATTTCATCAATATCTTTCCGGTTTTCTTTACAAAGAATAATGTCGGTTATTTCGGCTCGCTTTGCGGCGAGAATCTTTTCTCGTATGCCTCCCACGGGAAGCACTTTACCCCGCAATGTGATCTCACCCGTCATAGCCAGGTTGGGACGTACTTTACGTTGCGTGTAGATGGAGGCCAGCGAAGTGATCATCGTAATGCCGGCAGAGGGCCCGTCTTTTGGAATGGCTCCTTCGGGAACGTGGATGTGTGCATTCCAGTTCTCAAATATATCGGGATCGATATCCAGTTCCTGTGCATGTGAGTGGATGTATTCCATAGCCAGCATTGCCGATTCTTTCATCACCTCACCCAGATTGCCGGTAAGGGTTAATTTAGAACCCTTGCCTTTGCTGAGCGAACTTTCCACAAATAGAATCTCGCCACCCACAGCCGTCCAGGCAAGACCGGTCACCACACCGGCGTATTCATTGCCCTGGTACCTTTCCCTGGCAAACTCCTCCGGACCAAGATATTCTTTCAGATCGGATATCTTTAATGCTTTCGGATAAGGCTCGTCTGATGCAATTCTGCGGGCCACCTTGCGCATTACTTTGGCAATCTTCTTGTTCAGCTCGCGGACACCTGACTCACGGGTATAATGCTCCACTATTTTTTGCAGCACAGATTTTGGAATGATAAAACTACCTTTCTTTATTCCGTGGTTGTCAAGCTCCTTTGGAACCAGGTGCCGGTAAGCAATCTCCACTTTTTCTTCCGTGATATATCCACCCACATTGATCAGTTCCATGCGATCGAGCAGTGGCTGTGGAATAGTATTCAGATTATTTGCAGTGGCAATAAAGAGCACCTTCGACAAATCGTAATCGATGGAGAGATAATTGTCGTGAAAAGCCATGTTTTGTTCAGGATCGAGTACCTCCAGAAGGGCGGACGAGGGATCACCACGGAAATCATTCCCTATTTTATCTACCTCATCCAGCACGAAAACCGGATTTGAAGTGCCCGCTTTCTGGATATTCTGGATGATACGACCGGGGATGGCACCGATGTATGTACGCCGGTGACCGCGGATTTCGGCTTCATCATGTAATCCCCCCAGCGATACGCGTACATACTTGCGGTTCAGAGCCTGGGCAACGGATTTGCCGAGTGAGGTCTTACCAACACCGGGAGGGCCGTACAAACAGAGAATTGGCGACTTTAAATCTCCCTTCAGTTTCAATACAGCCAGATGCTCAATAATACGTTCTTTCACCTTTTCCATGCCGAAATGATCCCTGTCCAGGATTCTCTGTGCATTCTTCAGGTTGAAATTATCTTTGGAGTATTCATTCCAGGGTAAATCCAGAATAGTCTGCAGATAGCCGAACTGTACAGAATAATCGGGCGATTGCGGATTTAATCGTTCCAGCTTTTGTATTTCCTTCTCAAAGGTTTCTGTCACTTCGGCGCTCCATTTCTTGTTTTTCGCCTTCTTCCGGAATTCATCGATCTCTATCTGCTGCGTATTGCCGCCCAGCTCCTCCTGAATGGTTTTAATCTGCTGTTGCAGAAAGTATTCTTTTTGCTGTTGATTCAGATCCTCGCGCGTTTTCAGCTGGATGTTCATCTTCAGTTCCAGTACCTGTGATTCACGATTGAGAATCATGAGCATGCGGTATGCCTGTTCTTTTTCATTGTTTATAGCCAACAGCTCTTGCTTCTCTCTGCTGTCAATAGGGAGGTTCGTGCCGCAGTAGCTGATTAGCATATCGGAAAAGGATTCATTGCTGATGGTTTGTATCAGTTCCTTTGGAGGCTCACCCAGAAGATGCAGCATATGCAGCATTGCATCACGTATGGAGTCAAGAATTGCTTTGAATTCCTTGTCTTCCTTTGGTACACGCTCGTAATCCCTTAATTTGTAGGTCGCCTTGATGAAAGGTTCAGTTTGCGCCATCTCAAACCATTCAAAACGTTTTTTAGCCTGCACGATAATACTAAAGTTGTTGTCAGCCAGTTCGATCACACGAAGGACCTCGGCAATTACTCCAATGCGGTAAAGATCTTCCTTCTCTGGATTCTCAACACTTGTGTCCTTCTGGCATACCAGGCCGATATAGCGTTGTCTTTTACCTAGCGATTTTATCAGGTCAAGCGATTTTTTTCTGCCCACGGAGATGGGTAGCGTACTTCCGGGGAAAACAATCGTATTGCGCAGGGGAAGTATCGGCAGTAATTCCTTAAGATGTGTTTCATCAACATCTGTATTGCCATCGATGAAGTCACTGGCAATAAATGAAATAACATTTCCTCCGGAATCTTCGTCGCCTAATGTATCTATTTTGAATGGATTCATTTTCATTTTTCTATTCTTCTTCAAAACGGAAAATTGTTACTTTTGTTTTCCGGTGTGGTATAATATTCAAAATCCATGCCAAAGAGACGACGGTCATTTGGAAGAGACAATGAGTAATCCTTTTTTTCGTTTTAAACAGTTTACCGTGTACCACGATCAGTGTGCCATGAAAGTAGGTACCGACGGAGTTCTGCT
This sequence comes from Proteiniphilum sp. UBA4977, assembly GCA_002398565.1. Classification (GTDB taxonomy): domain Bacteria; phylum Bacteroidota; class Bacteroidia; order Bacteroidales; family Dysgonomonadaceae; genus Proteiniphilum. The sequence continues at coordinate 32,040 of DGZP01000056.1, read as the reverse complement.
GGGAGCATGGACTGAGGCAGGTCAAAGCAAACATATTCTGGATGTGGGGACCGGTACAGGACTTATTGCGTTGATGATGGCGCAGCGTAATCCTGGAGCGCGTGTCACGGCAATAGACATAGACCGGAAAGCTGTGGCACAGGCAAAGAAAAATGCAGACAATTCTACATTTGCTGACAGAATGACCGTGGAACTGCGTGATTTCCGCGACTATGCCAGCTTGTGGCAGGAGCGGTTCGACCTGATTGTCTCCAATCCTCCGTGGTTCGAAAATTCACTCTTACCTCCCGATGCAGGGCGGACAACGGCAAGACACTCCGTTTCGCTTACATTGCAGGAATTACTGTGTACAGCCAAATGCTGTTTAAAACAGGATGGTCTGCTCGCGCTGATTCTGCCCTTCGACAAGAGGCAGGAGTTGAAACAGCTCTCGGATAAACTTGGTTTTTTTTTGAAAAGAGAAACTGTTGTTTTCCCTTTACCAGACTCAGCACCCAAAAGATTGCTGACTGAATGGGTGCTTACGCCTGTAGGAAATCCGCTTAGGAACAGACTGACCATTGAACAGTCCCATCATCAGTATTCGCCGGAGTTCGTTGATCTGCTTCATGAATTTTATCTTTATCTGTAATAATGCAGATTAAGATGGCGTGTCGATAAAAATAATACCATATTGTGTTAAGGATATTCATAATCGATGGATTTATATGTACCTTTGTTACAAACACGGATCATTATTCAATTGCCTGATGTAACAGCTCCATAAGCAATATCGTCACCGCATAACCATCAAGGCAAGCCTTGACGGGGGGCTGAGTTTTCACGAAGAATATCAGGTGATGCCTGAGAAGATTTAAAATGGGAATATTCCTGTATTGCCATGATCGACCGGGAGACAATTGGCATCTTATAGAAAGCAGTGTGGTACATCTGGCTTTTCAGGCAGTGGAACTGACTGATCTAATTAAACAATAAGATATCCGGAAACAAAGTCAAAAATCATTTTCTTTGAATCATAAAAAGTAGTAATTTTGGCGTTTTAAAATTCCGGAAAAGTGAAAGAGGCGATCACCATTAAAGACAAACAGTTTGACCTGTTTATTGAACACGAGGTTATTAAACATGAGATCAGACGCGTGGCTCAACAGATAAACGTGGAGCTGGCAGATAGAAATCCCATTTTTCTCGCAGTGCTCAACGGAGCTTTCATGTTCGCAGCAGAGCTGATGAAGGAGGTTTCCATCCCTTGTGAAATCACCTTCGTACGGCTTGCTTCGTACCAGGGAACAATTTCTACCAATCAGGTGGAGGAGGTGCTCGGCCTGAACGAAGACATTGAGGGACGTTTGGTTATAATCGTGGAAGATATTGTGGATAGCGGAGCTACCATGGCCTCCTTACTGCAGGAACTGACCCGTTACAAACCCGAAGAGGTGAAAATTGCCACCCTGCTTTTTAAGCCTGCAGCGATGAAGAAAAAGCTTCAGCTCGATTATGTGGCACTTGAAATACCCAATGATTTTATTGTAGGCTTTGGCCTCGATTATAATGGCTATGGGAGAAACCTGAAAGATATTTATAAGGTGAAATGAAAGATATCATACATTGAAAAAGATAGTTTTTGGGTATTTTTCTTTCCAAAATGAGAGAGGGTATTAAAAAAATACCTATTTTTGTATGCAAAGGATTTTGATGGCAATAAACAAGAAGTAGATAATAAATTGATTCAAAATGGACAAAGATGAAGTGAAAAAATCGCCAAAAGCGAATTTGGAAGTACACAGGGGCACTTTTATCCTGATGGGTCTTGTGTTGGGAGTATCTGTCCTCTTCTTCGCTTTTGAATGGTCGGCCAAAACGAAAAAACTGGATGAAACCGTGATCGTTCAGGACGTTCTTGCCGAAGAAGAGATTGAAATTACCCGTCGCGATGCCACACCTCCTCCACCTCCACCTCCACCCGAACCGGAGACACCCGAGATCATTGAAGTGGTAGAAGAGAAAGTGGAAACAACACTTAAGATTCAGGTGGAAGACGACCAGTCGCAACGACAGATGCAGACCTATGTTCCACCCCCACCACCAAAACCCAAACAAGAAGAAGTGACAGAAGAAATCTTCGTAGTTGTGGAAAACCAACCTGAATTTCCGGGAGGAAATGCTGCGATGATGAAGTTCCTGAGCGACAATATCAAGTATCCGGTCATTGCACAGGAGAATGGTATTCAGGGACGTGTTATTTGTAACTTCGTGGTGGAGAGAGACGGAAGTATCACAGACGTACAGGTTGTACGTGGTGTGGACCCCTCCCTCGACAGGGAAGCCATACGTGTGATTCAGCAGATGCCCCGCTGGACACCGGGTAAACAGCGCGGCCAGGCAGTACGTGTGCGGTTTACATTGCCGGTGGTATTCCGCTTACAGAATTAATTGTTTGAATAATGGAGGAAAGGCTGCTTTTGAGAACCAAAAGCAGCTTTTTTGCGGATATAACCCATCTTACATCTCATGAATCTCAAAATAACTTTATTTGAAGAAAAGATAGCAAGGGCCATCGATGAGCTATTTGCGGAGGATCAACCCCGTACGTTGTTTGCTCCGGCGAGGTATACGCTTTCGCTGGGGGGCAAGCGCCTTCGCCCCTTGTTGACCCTGATGGCTGCCGATCTGTTTGGCAAGGAGCCTGATGATGCCATAGATGCTGCGTTGGCCATTGAAATATTTCACAACTTCTCTTTGCTGCACGATGACCTGATGGATAAGGCAGATGTGCGCCGCGGACATCCCACAGTGCATAAAAAGTGGGATGCGAACAGTGCCATTCTTTCAGGAGATGCCATGGTGATAGAAGCATACCGTTATATCGCCAGGGTGCCCGAATCCGTACTTCGTGAAATTATCGACCTGTTCTCAAACACTGCCAGGGAGATTTGCCAGGGGCAACAGTATGATATGGATTTTGAGAAGAGACTGGAGGTATCTGAACCGGAATATCTCGAGATGATTCGTTTGAAAACTGCTGTATTAATCGGTTGTGCATTAAAAATTGGAGCTGTCATAGCCGGAGCATCCCGCCACGATGCGGACTATCTCTATGAATATGGCATAAACATCGGGCTTGCCTTCCAATTAAAAGATGATCTGCTCGATGTTTATGGCGACCCGGAAACGTTCGGAAAAAAAATCGGGGGAGACATCATATGCAACAAAAAAACATTTCTATTGATAAAAGCACTGAAAAACTCAGGAAAATCACAAAGAGAGACTCTTGAAAAATGGCTTTCGGCATCCGATTTTGATCCGGAAGCAAAAATCAGATTTGTTAAAAAAATATATGATGAATTAAATTTGAAGCTCATTACCGGGAATCTCATAGAAAAGTATTACCTTGCATCGTTGGATTGTCTATCGTTGATCAGCGTTCCGGAAGAACGGAAAAAAGATTTGATCGAATTGTCGGAAAATCTGATGTACAGAAAAAAGTAAGTTTCACTTAAATAATACATGCCATATCGTCGTTTACCAAATACGGACAGTGCTCGTTTAAAAGCTTTGAAAACAGCTGTTGAAAAAGCTGCAGACACAGATTACCGGGAGTTGTCGGTTTCCCCTCACTTGATTACGGAAGCAAAAAGTGCCTTGATGCACTTTGAGCGTCTTTGTGGCCGTTACCAGCAAATGTATAACACCCAGGTGCAGGCCAACAAATTGTTTGTGGTAAAAGCGAAGAATGCCCGCATGTACATTTCCCATTTTGTGCAGGTACTGTACATGAGTATTCAGCGAACGGAAATAAAAGAAGAACATCTTTCCCTTTATGGCTTGGAAGAGTGTAACATGATTGTGCCGGACATATCCACGAACGAGCAGCTGCTGGAGTGGGGCCGGAAAATTATTGAAGGAGAAAATATCCGCATATCGCGCGGAGCCGTACCCATATACAATCCCTCTATTGCCAAGGTGAAAGTAATGTATACCTTATTCAAGGAGGGATACCAAACACAAAAGCTACACCAGAAGGCTACCACGCGGGTGCAGGACGAAGTGGCCGCATACAGGGAGAAGGTAGATAAGCTGATCCTGGACATTTGGGAAGAGGTGGAAAAAGATAATATGGATCTAGCCACAGATCAACGATTGGATAGAAACAGGCAGTATGGAGTAATATATTATTACCGCAAGGGAGAACGGGTCTGATGAAGTTGATTGATACGCATGCTCATTTGTATACGGAGGAATTTCGGCACGACCTGGCCCACGTGGTTGCCCGGGCAAAAGAGATAGGAGTAGAGAAGGTGCTGTTGCCCAATATCGACGAAACAACAATCGATAAGGCAAAGACTGCCGAAGCGCAGTATCCCGGTTTTTTCTATTCCATGATGGGGCTTCATCCCACCAGTGTAAGACCTGATTGGAAACAACAATTGGATACGATTTATGAAGCATTCCTGCGTGGCAACTATGTTGCCGTTGGAGAAATCGGTATAGACCTTTATTGGGATACCTCGCTGCAAACGGCCCAAACCGAAGTGTTCGAAGAGCAACTAGCATGGAGCATAGAGAAAGACCTTCCGGTATCCATTCATTTCCGGAATGCCACGAAAGAGGTAATCCGAAGCATCAAACGAACAGGAGAAGAAAAACTGAGAGGAGTATTTCATAGTTTTGGAGGCACGACAGAGGAGCTGGGAACCATCCTGGAATTGCGGAATTTCCGTATTGGGATAAACGGCGTAATTACCTTTAAGAATTCAGGATTGTCAAAAACTCTCAAAAATTGTTCGCCTGACAGAGTAATTCTGGAAACCGATGCCCCTTATCTTGCGCCCGTACCCTTCCGGGGAAAAAGAAACGAAACCTCATATTTATCCTATATTCTTATGAATTTGGCAGATGTTTGGGAGAAAAGCCTGGAAGAAGCTGCACGCATAACCACCAACAATGCCAGGGACTTATTTGGTTTTGGTAGTGATAAATAAAAGTTTTAAAAAAATATTTGACCGGAGAGGGTGCATATAATCGATAAATTCAGTAATTTTGCTCCCCAGATGGAACGCAAATGATTTTTTTTTTGTAATTTGCACCCGTTTTAACGGGAATCTCCATTGGAGAGATGCTCGAGTGGTTGAAGAGGCACGCCTGGAAAGCGTGTATACGCCAAAAGTGTATCGCGGGTTCGAATCCCGCTCTCTCCGCACAAATTGAAAAGTCACATTTTATTTAGAACAACAACACAAGAAATCAATTATAAATACAAAAAAATCAAAGATCATTAATCAAAAAAATTGAACACACAATGAAAAAGTTATTTGCAATTTTAGCAATCTTCGGAATGATGTCCGTTGGATTGTCTTCGGTTCTTTTCGCACAAGACGCAACTCCGGAAGAACAAACAGAACAAGTAGCTGCAACACCTGTAGAAACCGCACCCGCTGCTGTACAGGAAACATCTACCGGTGGATTTCATCAGGCATTGAAGGTGAAATTTATCGAAGGTGGTGCAGGTTTTATGAGTACAATCGCCATCTGTTTGATCCTTGGTCTTGCCTTCTGTCTTGAAAGAATCATCTACCTGAGTCTGGCTGATGTGGATCCCGATACTTTCCTCGGCAAAATCGGCGAAGCTCTTGACAGGGGCGACGTAGAAGCTGCAAAAGATATTGCCCGCGACACGAGAGGCCCGGTAGCTTCCATCGTATATCAGGGATTGCTTCGTTTGGATCAGGGACCCGACGTGGTTGAACGTTCCATTGTATCATACGGTGGTGTACAGTCGGGTTTACTGGAAAGAAACCTTTCATGGATCACGTTGTTCATCGCTATTGCACCGTCACTCGGATTCTTGGGAACGGTAGTAGGTATGGTTATGGCTTTCGATGATATTCAGAGAGCAGGAGACATGAGCCCGACGATTGTGGCCGGTGGTATGAAGGTGGCTTTGATCACGACCGTGGGTGGTTTGATCGTTGCCCTGATCCTCCAGGTTATCTATAACTATATCCTCAGCAAGATGGAAGGCATTTTGAACAAAATGGAAGATGCATCCATCACTTTCCTTGATCAGGTGATCAAATATAACGTTAAATACAAAAACCTGTAATCACTATGGCTGTAACGAAAATTCACAAAACTTCCAAGACAACCCTCCTTATTGGTGTCATCGTTTCGATACTGGTGATGGGTCTGTTTTATTTAGGAGGTCAAACACCGGCACAGGATAAGGTCGTTGCCGACTTAAGTCAGCCCAGGTACACTGATATTGTACTCTACTGGTCCTATATCCTTCTGGCAATCACAGTAGTTGTGCTGGTCGGATTTGCAGTGTCTGCATTCTTAAAACAGTTGAAGGAAAGCCCGAAAAAAGCATTAAGCGGATTCCTTGTCCTGATTGGACTGGCTGCCATGTTGTTTCTCACATTTACAATAGGAAACGGTACGCCACTGAATATCCCAGGATATTCCGGTCCAGACAATGTTGCCGGGGTGTTGAAGATGACGGATATGTGGCTTTTTAGCTGTTATATCATGCTAACACTTACTCTGTTGGCGATATTGGTGATGCCCTTTGTCTCAAGAAAAAAATAATTGCAAGGTTCTTAAAGAGAACATTTAAAAAAGAGGTAAATTTATGCCAAAAACAAATAGAAAAGTTCCGGGAATTAATGCCAGTTCTATGGCTGACGTTTCATTCCTGTTGCTCTGTTTCTTCCTGATGGTTTCGAGCATGGATACCGACTCCGGATTGGCACGCCGTTTGCCACCACCGCCACAAACCGAGGAACAGACCTCAGTGGATGTGCAGCGTAGAAATCTGCTGGTGGTATTGGTGAATGCACAGAACGAAACGTTGGTGCAGAACCAGCTGGCCACACATCTTTATTCAAATGAAGATGAGTTGCGAGGCGATGGCGGCCAGGTATCATTGAAAGACGTAGTGAAAGAATTTGTGTTGAATACCCAAAACAGCCCGGTACTCCCTGAGCTGACCGAGGAGGATTTTGGTGCCCCCATTGGTACAGTTCCAGTGACGGCACAACACGTTATTTCAATTCAGAATGATGCTACAACCAGTTACAAAGCATACATTGCTGTGCAAAACGAGGTAGTGAGAGCATACAATGAATTGAGAGAAGAAGGTGCCCGCAAATACTTCAATACCACATATGGAGAGTTAACGGACGATCAGCAGGAACAGATCAACAACCTGTTTCCACAACGTATTTCCGAAGCTGAACCTAAAAACTATGGAGGAGGACAATAATCATGGGAAAGTTTAATAAGAGTGGTAAAAGAGAGATGCCGGAGCTGAATACAGCTTCCATGCCCGACTTGGTTTTCGCCATCCTGTTTTTCTTTATGGTTACCACCACAATGCGTTCGGAAACGCTGATGGTCAAAATGAAACTGCCTAATGCGTCGGAAGTTCAGAAGCTGGAAAAAAAGTCCCTGGTGACCTATATCAATATTGGTGCTCCCATGGATACAAAACTGGGTACCGGTACCCAAATGCAGTTGAACGATCGGTTTGCACAAGTGTCTGAAATTCAGGACTATATTGCCCAGGAAAAAGCAAGTATGAATGAAGCTGACCAGCCACTGATGACCGTTTCAATAAAAGCAGATGAGGAAACCAGAATGCAATACATTACAGATGTAAAGCAGGCTCTGAGACAGGCTTATGCACTTAAAATCAGTTATTCTGCCCGTCAGGGAGAAAATTGATCCGAGATCAAGGCCGCTGATAAAAAAAACCGGATCCGTAAAGGATCCGGTTTTTTTTGTGCGCCATGCAGGACTATACGTCGGCATGTCAACTAAGTGGTAGGTTATATGTATACATATTGATTTTATTTATACTGTAAAGGCAAACAAAAGTTATTAGTTAAGGGTTAAATGAAAGTTGATAAGCATATAACAGATAAATTCATTTAATAAATCGTATGAAACAAAAAAACAATTTACTGCAAGCCGGTTGGTTTATTTTAAGAGTGGGAATCGGAATTTCCATATTTTTTCACGGATATCCTAAGATAACCGGAGGAGTAGAAACCTGGACAATGATTGGAGGTTCCATGTCTCAATTTGGTATTGATTTTGCCCCGGCCTTCTGGGGTTTCCTTGCGGCATTCGCAGAATCTGTCGGGGGTCTTCTATTTGCCCTGGGATTATTTTTCCGCCCTGCAGCACTACTGCTTGCCGGGAACATGACAGTGGCACTGATCACTCACATTACGGCTGGAGACAATTTCATGGTTTACGGCCATGCAATGGATCTGTTGATTGTATTTGCGGCATCTATACTCATTGGTGCCGGTAGATATTCTCTGGATGCAAAACTTTTTCCGAAGATTGCTTAAATTCAAAATTGCAGAATCGGGGCAATAGTAGCCGGTCCATAAATAACAAAACCCCTTCAGTCATTGTAGACGAAGGGGTTTGTTATATCAAAAAAAGTGGGTAAGCTTACTATATCGCGCC
>DGZP01000056.1:0-23315 GCA_002398565.1 Proteiniphilum sp. UBA4977 | reverse complement strand
AGCTGGCCGTATAGGACTTACCCGGGCACAAAGGTACAATAAATAATCCTTGTTACAAAATGATGAAATTGATTTTTACTATTTAGGCCATTTTACCTATCTTTGTACATGCATAATCGCTTTAATTAGGAAAAAATCTAACCCAAGCAACAAATCATGGATATCGTAGATCGATTTATCAAATATGCACGCATTGACACGCAATCGGACGAAAACAGCACGCAAACGCCCAGCACTCAACGACAGTTCAATCTTGCCAAAGAGGTGGAGAAGGAAGCTTTGGAGATGGGGTTGAGTGATGTGAGCCTCGATAACAACTGTTATTTGATGGCTACCCTGCCTGCCAACACCCGCAAAAAGGTACCTGTCATAGGCTTTATCGCGCATTTCGATACGAGCCCCGATATGAGTGGCGAAAATGTGAATCCGCGGATTGTAAAAAAATATGACGGAAACGACATAACGCTGAACGAAACAAAAAAAATAATCATGTCGCCTGCAGATTTTCCGGAGTTGCTCCGCCACGTAGGAGAAGATATTATCGTAACCGACGGGAATACGCTGCTGGGAGCCGATGATAAGGCGGGGATCGCGGAAATAATGACCGCCATGCAATATCTTTTGGATCATCCCGAAATAGAACATGGCAAGATACGTATCGGTTTTACTCCGGATGAGGAAATCGGGCGGGGAGCCGACAAGTTTGATGTAGTCAAATTCGGAGCCGATTGGGCATACACGATGGATGGGAGTGAGGTGGGTGAGCTCGAGTATGAGAATTTTAACGCAGCTTCGGCCAGGATAGAAATACAAGGTCGGAATGTGCATCCCGGATATGCAAAAGGTAAGATGATTAATGCCCTGCATATCGCCAACGAGTTGATTGCCCTGCTTCCGGAAAATGAACGTCCGGAAACGACGGAAGGGTATGAGGGCTTTTTTCATTTGATCTCATTGAACGGTACCGTGGAGGAAGCAAGACTTTCATATATTATCCGTGACCACGACCGGGAAAAATTTGAAGCACGTAAATGGCAGATGATTAATTCAGTAGATTTCCTGAATGAGAAATATGGAAACCGGCTAAAGCTGGAACTAAAGGATCAGTATTACAATATGCAAGAGAAGGTGGAACCGGTGAAGCACGTGGTGGATTATGCTTTCCGTGCAATGGAAGAAGTAGGTGTGAAACCCCATATCAAACCAATCAGGGGAGGTACCGATGGTGCCCGTCTCTCGTTCATGGGGCTACCATGCCCCAATATCTTCGCCGGAGGTATGAACTTTCATGGCAGATATGAATTCCTTCCGGTGCCTTCGCTGCAAAAAGCATCGCAGGTAATTGTGAAAATAGCCGAACTTGTTGCCAGAGATGCTAGTTCTCCCGAAAACTAATTCATAAACTGCTGTCGGTGCAACACACGTTCCTCAGGAGCTATCAGTTGCTCACCGAAGATTAAAAAACTTAATTTCAAACCGCTGTCACTGTAACGCCTGCCCCTAAAGAGCCGGAAGTTGAAAGTGAACCGCTTAAAGCTGAAAATATGAAACATACCCCTTTTACCGATTTACACATTGCCCTGGGAGCTAAAATGCACGAATTTGCAGGATATAACATGCCCATTGAATATTCCGGCATCATTGATGAACATCTCACTGTGGTAAACGGTGTGGGAGTCTTTGACGTATCGCATATGGGTGAGTTTTGGGTAAAGGGACCCAAGGCACAGGCGTTTCTGCAGCGAGTAGGTAGCAATGACGTGTCCACACTGCCTCCGGGAAAAGCACAGTACAGTTGTTTTGTGAATGAAAAAGGAGGCATTGTGGATGATTTTATCGTCTATCACTTTGAACCGGAGAAATATCTGCTTGTGGTAAATGCTGCCAATATAGAGAAAGATTGGAATTGGTGTGTGCAGCATAATACCATGGGAGCCGAGCTGGAGAATGCTTCCGGATGGATGGCCCAGCTGGCTGTACAGGGACCGAAAGCAAAAGAGCTATTGCAAAAACTGACTCCTGTCGATCTTGACGCCATTCCTTATTATGCATTCACTACAGGACCCTTTGCCAACGTAGAGCATGTGATTATTTCCAATACAGGATATACCGGGGCAGGCGGTTTTGAACTTTATTTTTATCCCGAACATGGACACAGGATATGGAATGCACTTTTTGAGAAGGGTGCCGAGTACGGTATCAGGCCTATTGGCCTGGGTGCACGTGATACCCTCCGCCTGGAGATGGGTTTCTGCCTCTACGGAAACGATCTGGACGAAACAACATCTCCTTTGCAGGCCGGTTTGGGATGGATTACCAAATTCTCGGAAAACAAATCTTTTATTGGCCGGGAAATGCTTGAAAAGGAGAAGGCCGAAGGCATATCCCGCAAATTGTGTTGCTTTGAACTTCTGGAAAGAGGAATCCCCCGTCCTGGTTACGAAATAGTGAATGCTAATGGTGAGGAGATCGGCCATGTTACATCTGGCACCATTTCACCAGTACTGAAAACCGGTATCGGTATGGGATATGTGAAACCGGAATATGCAAGGGCAGGTACCGAAATCTACATCAGGATACGTGGCAAAAATCTGAAGGCGCAGGTCGTGAAACCGCCTTTCAGGAAGTAATATTCCATTTATACAGGTGAAGAAGCTGCTCGATATGGTAAAAAAAGCAAAAATTGCGCAAAATATTTTCTTTTTCCTCGGTCTGCTTGCACTGGGAATAATGATCTATAAAATTGGTATCGACAGCATTTGGCGTGATATCAGGCAGACAGGCTGGTGGTTTGTTCCCATCATCGGACTTTGGGGTATTGTCTATCTCCAAAATACAATCTCTTGTAATCTCATTATTCAGGATGGAAGCCCGGAGGCAAAGAATGTGCGGTTCTCTAAGCTGTTTAAGTTGATAGTCAGTGGGTTTGCTATCAATTATATTACTCCGTTCGGACTTATGGGAGGAGAACCCTACAAGATCATCGAACTACAACCCACACTGGGTATCCAAAAAGCAACCTCTTCCGTCTTGCTGGCTACGATGATGCATTTTGTCTCTCATTTTATTTTTTGGATGGTTTCCATACCGTTGCTGCTTTTTCTGGTACCGGTTCTTTCCGATACGGTTGAACTGGGAATGATTCTCTCCAGTGCCACTTCCTTCCTGTTACTGCTTTGGGCGTATCGTATATATACGCGGGGTGGGGTGAACAGGGCCCTGATTTTGGGTAGCAGGCTGCCCTTTGTGGGCCGGCGGATCAGGAATTACAGAATGAGACATCAGGATAAAATCGATCAAATGGATTACCTGATTGCCGATCTTTACCGGAACCGGAAAAAGGATTTTATAGTTTCTCTTTTACTGGAACTGTTTTCGCGTTTTCTAATCTGTGTCGAAGTACTGCTGATGATGCAGGCAATTGGTTGGCCGGTTACATTCGGAGAAAGTGTGCTGATTGAATCCATTCAGTCGCTAGTGGGTAATCTGCTGTTTTTTATGCCCATGCAGATGGGGTCACGTGAGGGAGGGATGATGATGGTTTATGGTATTTTGTCGATACCACTCTCTTATGCGGTTTTCGTGAGCCTGTGTAAGCGTATCCGGGAGATATTCTGGACGGTGGTGGGCATCATGCTGATCAAAGTGAGCCGTAACTGATCTGTTTTTTTGTTACACGTAGATCATCTTCTTTGTCATTCCTCCATCCACCACAAAATTTTGGGCGGTGACGAAACTATTTTCTGCATCCATCAGAAACAATACCATCCGTGCAATATCCCATGCATTGCCCACACGTCCTGCGGGGTGCTGTAAGTGGTCCTCTTCTGACAACGGTACCTGTCGGGCTATCTTCTTTTTCTTTATTGCAGACACATCTATCCAGCCAGGGCTTATGCTGTTCACCCTTACGTCGGGTGCGAGGCTCACAGCCATGGCGTGGGTGAGCGAAAAGATGCCTCCCTTCGATGCTGAATAAGATTCTGTATTGGCTTCGGATTGAAAGGCTCTGGTGGAACACATGTTTACGATCGACCCCTTTGTCTCCCTCAGGGAAGGAATAAGATACCTGCTACAAAAAAAAGTACCGGTAAGGTTGGTCGCGATGGCTCTGTTCCATTCATCGGGGGTGAGTTCTTCCATAGGCTTGAAGATTTCGTATACGGCATTATTTACAAGTCCGTATGCAGGCCCGAATTTCTTGAGGGCTGCCCTGATGGATGATCGTACGCTCACTTCATTGGAGACATCGGTGATAAAAAAATCACAACTGCGCCTGTGGAAATGGGGACGAAGCTCCTCCATTGCCTCGTTATCGATATCGAAAACCGATACGTTGTAGTCATGATTCAACAATTCTTCGGTCACGATCCGTCCGATACCCTGGGCACCACCGGTGACAATCACATGTTTGCATGTTCGTTTCATGCTGTTTTTTTCAGAAATAAATTTCCTTTTTTCCTGCCAACAGAGTGTTTCTGAGTAGCGAAACAATGGTCATCGGGCCCACACCACCCGGTACAGGCGTAATATACGCACATTTGGGGGCTACCTCGTTGAATTTCACATCACCTGTCAGCTTGAACCCTGATTTTGTCTTGTCGCTCGGCACCCGTGTGGTGCCTACATCAATCACCACTGCTCCCTCTTTCACCATATCTCCCTTCAGAAATTCGGGCACGCCCAGCGCAGCGATGATGATATCGGCCTGCAGACATATTTCCTTTATGTTTGTGGTACGACTATGGCAGACAGTAACGGTGCAGTCGCCCGGATATCCCTTTTGCATCATCAGCATCGATACCGGCTTGCCGACAATGTTGCTGCGCCCCAGTACTACACAATGTTTTCCCTTTGTTTCTATCTCATACCGTTTCAGCAGCTCCACGATGCCGGCAGGGGTGGCGGAGAGGAAGCAGGGCATACCGAGAGACATGCGTCCCACGTTCACCGGATGAAATCCGTCTACGTCCTTGCGGTAATCAATAGCTTCAGTGATTTTATCTTCGGAAATGTGCGAGGGGAGGGGGAGTTGCACGATGAAACCGTCTATGTCGGCATCTCTGTTCAAACGATCCACGCAGGCGAGTAGTTCCGCTTCGGTCACATCCACTTCATAACGGATGAGGGTCGACTTGAATCCTACCTCCTCGCAGGAACGTACCTTGTTGGCCACATAAGTCTCGCTTCCTCCGTCGTGGCCTATCAATACCGCTGCCAGATGGGGTGTTTTGCCTCCGGCTGCCTTTATTTGTTTTACCTCTTCGGCTATCTCCTGTTTTATTTGTGCGGCTATCGCCTTTCCATCTATTAATTGCATGTTTCTTGGCTTTCAGTTGTCATTTATCAGCGATCAGCTCCCCAGGAGCAGGCTTCATAGCAACATTGGTTTGGAATTAAGTCTTTTATCTTTCAGCGATCTGACCGCAATATATTCTTATATCATCACTTTGTCGGTACATTCATCTACCTTCTCCGCATATTTCGCATGGCTTGTTTTCCACCACCCGAGGTCATCATTTTCATCATCTTACGGGTCTCGTCGAATTGTTTGATCAGTTTGTTCACCTCCTGTACGTTGGTACCGCTCCCTTTGGCTATACGGGCTCGACGGCTCCCATTCAGTATCTCGGGATTGCTGCGTTCATCAGGGGTCATGGAGCGGATAATTGCCTCAATATCTTTGAAGGCATCGTCGTCGATGTCGAGATCCTTGATTTGTTTACCCACGCCGGGAATCATGGAAGCCAGATCCTTCAGGTTACCCATCTTTTTAATTTGCTGAATCTGGGCTATGAAGTCGTTGAAGTCGAACTGATTCTTTGCGATCTTCTTCTGCAGGCGGCGTGCTTCCTCCTCGTTATATTGTTCCTGTGCTTTTTCTACCAGCGATACGATGTCACCCATCCCCAGGATTCGATCAGCCATACGTTCGGGGTGAAACACATCGATGGCATCGAGCTTCTCTCCGGTACCGACAAACTTGATGGGCTTATCCACTACCGACCGGATGGATAGAGCCGCCCCCCCCCGGGTATCACCGTCGAGTTTGGTGAGTACCACACCATTGAAGTTGAGCCGCTGGTTAAATTCCCTGGCTGTGTTTACGGCATCCTGACCGGTCATTGCATCCACCACGAAGAGGATTTCCTGTGGGTTGACCGCTTTCTTGATCGATTCAATCTCCTGCATCATCTGCTCGTCGATGGCCAGACGACCGGCGGTGTCGATAATTACCAGGTCTTTTCCATGCTGGCGGGCATGCTGTATGGCATTTTGGGCAATCTTTACCGGATTCTTGTTCTCTTCCTCGGCGAATACAGATACACCGATCTGCTCACCCAGGATCTTAAGCTGTTCAATGGCCGCGGGACGGTAGACGTCACAAGCCACTAGCAGTGGATTTTTACCTCTTTTACTTTTGAGCATAAGGGCAAGCTTGCCTGAGAAGGTGGTTTTACCCGATCCCTGGAGGCCGGACATGAGGATGATGGCTGGTGTTCCCTTGGTCTGAATGTCAGTGGCAGTGCCACCCATCAGCGTGGCCAGCTCATCGTGTACGATCTTCACCATCAGCTGCTCCGGCTTCACAGCATTGAGCACATCCTGTCCCATTGCCTTTTGCTTGACCGTTTCGGTAAATTCTTTGGCTGTCTTGTAGTTCACATCGGCATCGAGCAGGGCACGACGTACCTCTTTCAATGTCTCGGCCACGTTGATCTCGGTAATCTTGCCCTGGCCCTTCAGTATCTTAAACGACCTCTCCAGTCTTTCACTTAAATTTTCAAACATCTTTCTTCTTAAAGCTTGTGGGTTTAACGCTCATCCCTTTACTCTTCTCTGCAAGGGCGCATTTCAAAACACAAATGTACATGAAAAACGAGCTATTTCCAAACGATAAAGATAAAAAACAAGGGCAACCTGCATTGTACAAGCTTTCTCAAATAGAGGATATTCCATTGTGCAATTTCTGAAAATTATGACTATTTTTGTGCTCTGCATAAATCAGTTGCCGAATGAAACAATCGCCACTCTCAAAGTATTTGTACCTCTCTATTGCTGCGGCGATAGTGACAATCGTGCTGAAGTTTTACGCCTATCATGTAACCGGATCGATGGGTTTCCTGTCCGATGCGCTGGAGTCGTTCGTAAACCTTTTTGCAGCCCTGTTTGCGCTACTCATGCTCCATATTTCCCAAAAGCCGGCGGATGAAGGGCACCTGTATGGGCACAGCAAAGCGGAATACTTCTCCAGTGCCGCTGAGGGAGCACTTATCCTGCTTGCGGCATTCAGCATTATCCGCACGGCGATACCGCGCCTGACGGAACCGGTATCCCTCGAGCATATCAACACCGGGTTGCTGTTCTCTCTCCTGGCGTCGGTAGTAAATCTGGTGGTGGGCCTCACCCTGATAAGCAAGGGTAAAAAAAGGAAGTCGCTCGTACTCGAGGCAGACGGGCGGCATCTGATGACGGATGTATGGACCTCTGTGGGAGTGATTGCAGGAATTATAGTGGTGAAGCTGACCGGATGGCTTATCATCGACCCCATCATCGCGATACTGGTCGCCCTCAACATCATCTTTACCGGGTACAAGCTGATCAGCCGCTCTGCCAGCGGTCTTATGGATGCGACCATTCCTGCGGAGGATCTGGAGAGAGTGACTTTATACCTCGATTCTCTTAAAGAAGATGAGATTGAATATCACTCCCTGCTGACCCGCATGGCGGGGCAGCGGAAGTTTATTTCAATGCACCTGCTCGTGCCGGGTGAGTGGAGCGTGAAGCAGGGGCACGACTGGGCCGATCAGATAGAAGAAACAATTATCGGTCTCTTTGATGAGCCGGTAACTGTTTCTACACACATTGAGCCAATAGATGATCCGGCGTCGATGGAGGATATCGGTATTGATCGTACTATGCTACGGCAGAACCCATAAGGAATGCAGCAGCAAGCGCCACAATGGCGTAAAGCTCGGGGAATACGGCGAGGATAAGCGTGTTGCTGAAAGCATCATGTCCCTGACCAATAGAAACCACCCCGTTGGCACACACCTGCCCCTGCCGTATGGCCGATAACCATCCAACGAAACCTAATGCAAGACCGGCTGCCAGTGTGGCCATGGCTTGATAAAATGTGATCTCGGGTGTCAGGATATTGAAAATATTCTGAAACATGAAATAGCCGGCAAAACCATAAAGACCTTGTGTGCCTGGGAGGGCTGTCAAAACCAGAAAGTTGCCGAATTTTCCGTCCACCTTCTTTGCCGCCCCAATGGCAGCATTCCCCACAATGGTAACTCCGTAGGCACTCCCAAT
Source organism: Proteiniphilum sp. UBA4977 (assembly GCA_002398565.1). GTDB lineage: Bacteria > Bacteroidota > Bacteroidia > Bacteroidales > Dysgonomonadaceae > Proteiniphilum. The sequence goes on along the minus strand of DGZP01000056.1, from coordinate 14,996 downwards.
ACCTGAAAGTGCAATCATTACCGCGATGCCTGTGTAGGCAATTAACAAATTTGTTTCCATTTATTTACTGTTTAAATTTATTGTTTGATTGTTTTGTTCATGATTCCCTGAAAGGAGTATATTTCTTTCCACCGCCGCTAAATTCGGCATTTTTGTAAAACTCTACGAAGGTGAGTCGCACCGGATGCACAATGGCACCCAGCACATTCATGAAAATATTGATGGCATGGCCGGCCAAAAAGATCAGAATAGCGATTATTGGACCGGCGATGGCATTGTCGGGACTCATCCCCGCAGCCAGGCTGTTGAAGACACTGGCCAGGATACCACCCGAGAGACCGAGTGCAAATAGTCGCACGTAAGACAACACGTCTCCAAGCAATCCGGTAGCCATATTGTAGGTATCCCACAGTCCTAGGCCCAGGTTCACCGCCGGGTTCTTTCCGGGCGAATTGAAGAAGTAGATGAGTATGGCCGAGAACCCCATCACTACCAGATGCAGCAGTCCTCCCATCGGCATCAGGGCCGGAAACAGGTAGGCAACGATGACGCTGGAAAGTAAGATGATCCAGCCGATGGTGGATATGGCATGAGCCAGCCCAAACTGTTTGATGCGATTGGCTGCTTTCAGGCACATCCCGAAAAGTATTTGTATAACTCCCAGTACGAGCGATAGCACAAACATCTGGTTATTATCGAAGTATGCTTTCTCCTTCAATGCCTGGGAGACAGGATTATCCAGGTCATAGATCGCAAATCCGAAGAATCCTCCCGTGAGCAGGCCTGCCACCATGGTGGAGGCACCCAATACCTGCACCAGTGAGAGAACGGTTTTTACACTCGCCGACAGCTTTTTTTTCTGAATAAACTTCACAAGGGTAGCCACGATAAGCAGGAATAAGCCATACCCTATATCACCCAGCGACAGGCCGAAGAAAAGCATGTAAAAGGGTGCAAAGTAGGGTGTGAGGTCTATTTCATTGTATTTCGGCAACATATATAATTCGGCTACCGGTTCAAATAGCCGGAAGAAGCCGTTGTTACGAAACTTAATGGGTACATCATCTTCCGGCATCGGATCGGATACCTCGAACCAGGCATCCTTCGATTCCATGTAAGAGACAATCTCAGCTGTATTCTCCGCGGGTGCCCACCCTTGAAGGAGCATCAGCTTCTCATCGGCCAGCGGCGTGCCACTCTGTGATACTTTTTGAAAGATTATCCGTGCTTCCAGCGCATTCAGGGCAGCTTCCACGGAAGGAAGATCGTTCGCGAGCTTTTGCAGTGCTTTGTCCTGCATGTCTATTTTCTCCCGGAGAGAACAGATCAACTGGTCGAGTGCGGAAAGCGACACATCGGGCAGCCTGATCTCTTCCAGGTCAAGCAGGTCACTCATCTGCGCGGTGTGGTTGATCGTCATAAAGTAGGTTTTCGACGATTCCTTTTGGAGCACAACTGCGTCGTGGATGGTTTCCCACTCCGGATTGTATTTGTTATCGGGTGAGATGAAAAAGTGTACATGGTAGCCTGCCCGTCTGAGACGGTGGATATTTTCAGGATCGAAATCACCCCAGGGTCTCAGTGCTTCCCGCTCCTTCACTGCTACCTGCAGTTGTTGGTTCAGGGAGGATTTTTGCTGTTCTATGGTTTCAATGGACGCAGGAATCCTCTTCCCGAGTTCCACATCCGGTTCATTGCATGTCGTCGCGGTCTTTTTATCCCTGTTTTTCTTTAGTGTCTTTATTGCTTCACCCAGTTTCTTTGCTTCGACCATGAACTGTTGCAGGCTCTCTTCATCGGCTTCGGTATGATCCTGCTCCACCACATGGATCATTCCCAGGTTGCGAAGGTCGTGAAGAAACCGGTCATACTCCTTGTGAAAAGCCAGGAAGGTGAACTTTTTCATTTGTGCTACCATATGTTGTCAGCCTCCTTTCTTCGTTGTTCCTGATGGGTACGCATGATCTTCTGTGATGATTTGGAGAGGTTCTCCTCGTCCTCGAGATAACGTTTTATTTTGAGAATTGCCTCCTGATAACCCGGTATCTGCACCTTCTCGAAGAGGTTTACTTTCTGGGTGGTTTTCTTGCGGGCATGCTCTATGCGGCTCAGGCGGATGAGATGGAAATCGTGGCGTATACCTGTTTCAGCGAGTCCTTCCAGTGTCTTTACACCGTCGAGAAACCATTTGGGCCGGTTAAACAGGCTGAAGGGTTTCAGCTCGAATTCCACTCCTTCGAGTACCGGAATTACCACACCCGCAATCTTTTTCCTGGAGAGACGCACATCTTTCACGCTAATCAGCGTAGGATCGAACTCCATCCACATTCCCATCATCTTGTCGTATGATCGTACCTGTGCCTCAAGCTCTCTTTCCAGGGATTCTATTTCTTCTTTGGCTTTTCTAACCTCCATGCGTAGCGCAGTCTCCTTGTTTTGCAACGTAGGAAGCGCACGTTCACGCACACTCAGTTGTTTTTCGAGTTGCTGACGGGAAGTTTTGTTATATTGAAATCTGATCGCCATGTTTTATTTCCAGTACTTATCTACCATCTCCTGTTTCATATTTACTTCTGTCGGCTTGAAATGTGCCGAAAGCAGCTCCCACGTTTTATCGAGCATCTCCACGGAATTCAGGTTGACGTCGATAGCCATAAGCTGCCTTGAGTAATCTTTTGCAAACGAAAGCGTACGCTGGTCGTAGTCGGTGAGGTCGAAGCCGTTCTCCTGTTTGGTCTTCGCATTGGCAGCGTCAGCATAGAGGCGCACTGCAGCGTTCATCACCTGAGGGTGATCTTCGCGTGTTTTCTTACCCTGTACCAGCTGCTTCAGGCGGGAGAGCGAACGGAACGGATCCACGATCACCTTGCCCACATCGCTGTCCAGACGCAGGAATAACTGTCCTTCGGTAATATATCCCGTATTGTCGGGTACGGCATGGGTGATGTCACCTCCCGAGAGAGTGGTCACTGCCAGGATGGTGATGGAGCCACCTGAAGGGAACTGGGCCGCCTTCTCGTAAATCTTGGCCAGGTCGGAATAGAGCGACCCTGGCATGGAATCCTTCGAGGGAATCTGATCCATGCGGTTCGATACGATGGAGAGTGCGTCGGCATAGGAGGACATGTCGGTGAGCAGTACCAGCACCTTTTCGTTTTTGTCTACAGCAAAATATTCGGCCGCCGTGAGCGCCATATCAGGCACCAGCAGCCGTTCTACGGCGGGATCCTCGGTAGTGTTCATAAATGAGATGATACGATCGAGTGCACCAGCGTTACTAAAGACGTTCTTGAAGTAGAGGTAATCGTCATTGGTCATTCCCATGCCGCCGAGAATGATCTTGTCGGCCTGGGCACGCAGTGCCACTGTCGCCATCACCTGGTTAAAGGGCTGGTCGGGATCTGCGAAAAAGGGAATCTTCTGACCAGATACAAGCGTGTTGTTAAGGTCGATCCCCGCGATACCAGTGGCGATAAGCTCCGAGGGCTGTTTGCGTCGCACAGGATTGACGGAAGGACCGCCGATGGCCCTTTCTTCTCCTTCGGGAGCCGGTCCTCCGTCGATGGGATCACCATAAGCGTTGAAAAAACGACCCGCCAGCTGATCACTCACCTTGAGGGAGGGCGATTTTCCCATAAATATCACTTCGGCATTGGTGGGGACACCTTCGGTGCCTTCGAAAATCTGCAATGTCACATCATCGTCCATGATCTTTACCACCTGCGCCAACCGCCCTTCCACCGTGGCCAGTTCATCATACCCCACCTGAGTGGCTTTCACCGAACAGGTGGCCTTGGTGATCTGGGTAATTTGCGTATATATTTTTTGAAATGCTTTTGCCATTATACCTTGATTTTATAGTTCACTTCGTTCGTGTTATTACCAAATTACTACCGGACAACCGCCGAGTTTTTTTTTGTCAGTTCTCGTAATTGTGTTTGATATTGGTTGAATTTTTCAGATTTGAACTCGGCATAGTTCATCTGTCGGCCGATGTTAATCAGTTCCTTAAAAAAGGTGGCAACCTGGTTGAAGTTGTCGAATTCAAAATCGGTGCGGCATACATCCACAACCATATCCAGAATATTTTTCTGGCGTTCAATGGGGGTGACCGCATCCACCTCGTCGAAAGCATCCTGCTGTAGTACGATGAAATCGATCAGCTCCGATTTCCAGAAGGTGATATGATATTCCACAGGTACACCGTCGTCGCCCAGGATATTGATCTGTTCGGCGATCTCCTTGCCGCGCAGAAGGCGTGTTTTTATTTCGCTTACCTTCTCTGTCCAGTCCTCGGCGATATGATCTGAAATATATTTTTCAAACTCCGGATATTCGAAATACTTGGAGTATGATTCTATCGGGTTAATGGCGGGATAGCGCTTTTTGTCGGCCCGCTCCTGCTCCAGCGCATAAAAGCAACGTGCCACCTTCTTGGTGTTTTCAGTCACCGGCTCCTTGAGGTTTCCTCCGGCGGGTGATACTGTACCAATAAAGGTGATTGAGCCCTCTGCACCATTATTCAGCTTCACATGCCCGGCACGGCCGTAAAAGTTGGAAATGGTCGCCGACAGGTCCATCGGAAAAGCGTCGGGGCCCGGTAATTCTTCCAGTCGGTTACTCATCTCACGTAGTGCCTGTGCCCAGCGGGAGGTGGAGTCGGCCATCAGCAATACTTTCAATCCCATGGAACGGTAATACTCACCGATGGTCATTGCCGTATATACAGATGCTTCACGGGCGGCAACCGGCATGTTGGAAGTGTTTGCCACGATGATGGTACGTTCCATCAGCTTGCGGCCCGTGTGCGGATCTACCAGTTCAGGGAACTCGGTAAAGATCTCAACCACCTCGTTGGCACGCTCACCGCAGGCAGCGATGATCACGATGTCGGCCTCCGCCTGTTTGGAAATGGCATGTTGTAGTACCGTCTTCCCCGTTCCGAAGGCACCCGGAATAAATCCTGTTCCTCCTTCCACGATGGGATTCAGCGTGTCAATTGAACGTACGCCAGTTTCCAGCAGCTTAAAAGGCCGGGGTTTTTCCTTGTATTCAGTGATTGCCACCTTCACCGGCCAGCGTTGTACCATATTGATTTCGGTCTCATTGCCTTCGCGGTCTGTTACCACAGCCACGGTGGTGAATATATTGTAATCCCCTTCGTCAACGATGCTTTTTATGGTATAGTTGCCCTTCATCGCAAAGGGGACCATAATCTTGTGGGGTTGAAAGTTTTCATCCACCTCACCCAGCCAGGAGCCAGCCGTAACATTGTCTCCCACCTTTGCCAGCGGCTTGAGGTGCCACAATTTCTCCTTATCCAGCGGGAAGGTGTAGTCTCCTCTTTTCAGGAATACTCCCTCCATCTTGTCAAGGTCGTTTTCCAGGCCGTCGAGATTGCGCTGCAGAAGGCCCGGACCAAGGATCACCTCAAGCATGTGACCCTGAAATTCCACTTCCGCTCCCACGGTCAGCCCGCGGGTACTTTCAAATACCTGAATGTTGACATTCCGGCCCACCACCTTGATGACCTCTGCCATCAGTTTGGTGCCACCCAGGTCAATGTAAGCGATCTCATTCTGCGCAACAGGCCCATCCACCTCCACAATGACCAGGTTGGATATGATTCCTTTTACTGTTCCTTTTGTTAACATATATAATTTTTTATTCTATCGCTAAAATCGTTCTAATTTGTCACAATTGTCAGAAAGCAGGAACTCTGCTTCATATGGAAGATGTACGACCAGATCGCACTTGTTAAAAATCTTCCGGTAGTTTTGTTTCATTTTTCAGATTTTTGATTAGATCCCGGAAAACACGCTCTCCTTCTTCTGCATTGAGTTGCACCCAGCGCTCCAGTATCTGAAGTTTGCAGAGAAAGGCAAAGATGTATTCGATGTTGAAGTAGTCGAAAACGGTATTCTCTTCAAGCCAGTCCCAGCGGAACTTATCAAGCCTGCGTTCACGATCGTATATATCGGGCTCTTCGGAAATCCGGAGTAGCGTATCGAAGTACTCCAGCTCGCGGGAAAGGCCGAAATCACGTGTATGAGCATTTTCGCGAATCGTACGTGCCGGCTTGTTGTTGCCCACGATATATTTTGCCACATCCATCCCATACTTGCGGGCATACACGGCAGTAAGCATATTCCCAATGTTCAGGTTGAGCTCAAACCACCTCGACATTAGACTGTTTTTTATCTCCATGCCGTAGTCCATATAGAGGGAGGAAAGCATGTCTTCCCAAAGATGGCCTCCTTCATGTGGATTTTCCTCTCCCAACCATCTTTTGATATAATCTTCGAAGTAGGGAGGTATTTTTGAACCCTTGAGCGGAAGCTCTTCCTTTACTTTTGAAACTACATCGAGTATTTCCTCACGGGAAAGTCTACCCTTCAGGTTGAAGGATGCGTTTCTGTCTTTCAACAAGTTAAGCAGGTTGTTGTTGTCGTACTTCAGAAAATATCTGTTCAAAAGTTTCCTGTCGTCCTGCTTTAATACTTCGTTCAGCATCTCCATAAACTCCTCCGCGGTAAAGGGAAGCTTCATGCTATCAAATGAGAAATCGGGCAGTCCGGCAACAAAATAATAATATTGGTTTTTGAAGAGCATATGTTAAACCTGAAAAAGCAGTTTTTGGATAGCGGGACGCAGGAACTCCTTGAAGTAGGCGATGAATTCGGCCTCGCCGAACTTTACTTTATAGGAACCATCTGCGGGTGAAAGGATAAAGCCCGTTTCAAGGCCGTTCACCGATTCAATATTTAAGCCCTCATCCAGTAATTTTTTCGCGTTGGAAGCTATGTAAGACTCCAGTGAGGCAGCATCGCTGGTAGCGATTGTTAATTTTCCGTTTTCTGCCCAGTTTTTCACCAGCTCCACAATCAGTTCCTGCATGAATGACTTGTCGGCAGTGGCTGCCTTTACATTCATGGTGGCCAGCTTGTCGGTTACCAGATTGGTAATTTCCGATTTGAGCGCTTCTGATGATTGGGTTGCATAAAGTTTCAACTCCGCTTCGGTATGTTTCTTTAATTCTGCGGCTTCTTTTTCTGCGGCAGAGATAATTTCTCCTGCTTTTGCCTTTGCCTCGTTCAATATCTGTACTTTCACAGCGTTGGCTTCTGCAATAATTTTACCGGCCTCCTCCCTGCCCTTTTCCACTCCTTCGGAATAGAGTTTGGAGGTGAGTTCCTGAATTTTGTCCATAGTATGTATTATGTTTTTGTCGTTCGGCTTCTGATTGGAAAATCCTGTTGGAAATTTTAAACCCTGTCTGCTGATTTTTAAGTGAGTTTAAACATATACAAAGTTACAAAAAAGAAAGTATATCTTTCCCTTTTTATGCGTTTTTTTGAATAGATGGAGCTCTTCACCTATGGGAGCGGGCAGGAGACTTTTGGAATAATTGATAATGCTCCATTTTTACCTGTTGCTGATGTCATTTTCAAGATATGATATCACATTGCCACTGATCTGGAGAAGTGATATTTCAAATAACTTGGTATTATATTGAGCAGTCAGAAGACGCTGTTCTGCCTCCAGTAGGCTGTTCTGTGCTTCCCTGAGTTCGAGTCCCGACAAATCACCGATTTTATAGCGTTCTATGGCGATTTCGTAGTTTAATTCTGCGTTAATGAGACTTTCCAGCTCCAGGCTGGTCAATTCAATATTATTCTGATAGGCAATCCACATCCCGGCGAAATCGCTTTGCAGTGCCAGTTTGTGCTGCTCTACCCTGAGCCCGCTGTTTTGGATGGATAATCTCGCGTTTTTCTGTTCCCGTTTACGGTTGAAACCGTCGAAGAGGGTAAATCCTAGTGTCATCCCCACTGTAGGTCCCCAGTTGCGTTGTCGTTCGAGTGTGCCGCGGTTGTAGTTATAGTGTGTAAAGCCATAGCCTCCATTCAGACGCAGATAAGGATAGTTACGGCTTTGCAGACTTTTGAGTTCCAGTTCGCTCAACCGCTTGTTCATTTCTGTGAGAAGCAGGCCGGTGTTATGCCGCAAGGTGGCATCGATCAGTTGTTCCTTTGATAGGGACGGGTTGAACCGGATGGTAGTATCACTTGCGGTAAAAAAGCGGTTTACGTCGCCACCCATCATCTCATTCAACAGAATACGGGAACGGTGAAGAGTTTCATATTGTTGAATCAGCAGAGAGCTGTCGGCATTGAAGTAAACACGAGCCTGCTGCAGGTCGAGCCGTGAGAGTGAGCCCACCTGGTAGCGGGCTTCCACAATCCGCAACCGCTCCCTGGAAAGAGCCACTGCATATTTGAGATTGCCCAGGCGCAACTGCTGTTGCACATAATTATAATATTCCGCCGTGAGATCCGCAATGAAATTTTCCACTGCCATACGGATGTTTAGTTCACCGGCCGTTTGCAGCTCCTGCAGACGTTTGTAGTTGGTCTGTACACGAAATCCCTCAAAGAGCGTCCAGTTGAGGTTTACTCCTGCATCGGTAGTGCCCGTGGCTGCATTTCGTGTCTGTACTGTCTCTCCATTTTCAGCGGGAAACTGGTCACTATTGCTGCTGCGCAGGTTGTAACCGGCATTGAGTGACACTTCCGGAAGAAATCCGGCGTTACCCGGTGTGACGTTGTTGTTAGCGATCCTTGCTTCGTTGCGGGTAATCTGCAATCCGTAATTGTTTTCCAATCCTGTTCGCAGACATTCCTGCAGACTCATCACCTCCTGCGACAGCACGAGGGAGGGAAGCAGGAGCCAGACAAATAATCCTGTTTTTATTATTCGTTTATACATTGCGCAATTTTTCTTCTTTTTTCTTCTTTTCTTTGACTTCCCTGTCGGTAGAGAAATAGATGTACATCACCGGAACCACGAAAAGAGTGAGCAGCGTGGATGTCAGCAAACCTCCCACCACGGCAGTACCCATGGCAATGCGGCCATTGGCACCCTCCCCGCTGGCAAACATCAGCGGCAATAGGCCGAGCACCGTGGAGATGCTTGTCATGAGAATGGGTCGTAAGCGTTGCAGGGAGGCTTCAATGATTGCTTTCTGTTTGTTGAGTCCTGCCTGTTGTCGCTGGTTGGCAAACTCTACCATGAGAATGCCATTCTTGGTAACCAGCCCGATCAGCATGATGATACCAATCTGGCTGTAGATGTTCATGGTCACACCGAACATCCACATGAACAGAAGGGCTCCGAAGAGTGCCATGGGCACGGTGAACATGATCACAAAAGGATCTTTGAAGCTTTCAAACTGAGCAGCCATAACCAGAAAAATTAAAATGATTGCAAGTCCGAAGGCAAACAATAGACTCGATGAGCTCTCCCTGAAGTTTCTCGATTCACCTTCAAGCGCTGTCCTGAAACTCTCGTCGAGTACATCTGCCGCAATGCGGTCCATCTCTTCCAGCCCTTCCCCCAACGAATAACCCGGAGCAAGACCTGCGGAGATAGTGGCCGAATTGAAACGGTTGTATCGATAGAGCTGTGGAGGTGCTACCGACTCTTCCAGCTTTACCAGATTGTCCATCTGGATCATCTGTCTGTTGTTGTTTTTGATGTAAATGGTTTTCAGGTCTACCGGTGTATTACGCTGCTGACGGTTTATTTCTCCCAGTATCTGATATTGCTTGCCATTCATGTAGAAGTAGCCCATCCGTTGTCCACTCAGGGCATATTGCAGTGTCTGCCCGATGTCGCGGGTGCTTACCCCCAGCAAGGCTGCCTTGTCACGATCAATGATGATTCTGGTTTCGGGCTTTGTGAATTTCAAATCCACATCGGCCATCTGAAAGTAAGGACTTTGATTTACCTTTTCCATAAAGGGAGGAATGAATTCCTGCAACTTTTCTATATTGGGTGCCTGCAGCACATATTGTATTGGCATGCCTGAACGACGTCCGCCGAAGGTGGACTGCTGCTGCACGAATGCACGTGCAGCCGTTTCATCGCGCACACCGCGTGCTAGCTTAGCGGCGATCTCCATCTGGCTTTGTTCTCGGTCACTGATGTCGGGCAGCACCAGACGTACTATGCTGAAGTTACTGCGGGTAAATATAATATTCGATTCTCTCTCGGGAACAATTGAGTCGGCAATAGCCGAGATGCGGTCGGTGTAATCCCGTACAAACTCAAAGGTGGCCCCTTCGGGTGCGGAGCTGCGGATTATCACCTGAGAACGGTCCTCAAGTGGTGCCATCTCGGAGGGAAGAATATTCCAGAGCAGTATGATCAACAGGGTCGAGATAATCAGAATGGGCAGGACAAGCCATTTGTGACGGAGAAACGAATGAAGTCCTTTTTCATAAAAACGGTTCATTCCGGAAAAGAAAATCTCGGTTTTTTCGTAGAATCTGTTTTTCTTCCTTCTTCGGTTCAGCAGCTTGGAAGAGAGCATGGGTACGAATGAGAGGGCTACAAAGGAAGATATGATTACTGCTCCCGATATCACAATGCTGAATTCACGGAACAACCTCCCTGTCATCCCTTCAAGGAATACAATCGGAAAGAAAATGGCCACCAGCGTGACGGTGGTTGATATCACAGCAAAGAAGATCTCCTTGGAGCCGGCAATGGATGCTTCCGTGGGATCCATTCCCGACTCTACTTTCTGGAAGATGTTCTCGGTTACTACAATCGCATCGTCCACCACAAGACCCACAGCGAGCACTACGGCGAGCATCGACAAGACGTTGATTGAAAAGCCGGCGAGATACATCACAAAGAAAATACCAATGAGGGATATGGGAATTACTACCGCCGGAATCAGGGTAACCCGCCAGTTTCGCAAAAAGACAAAGATGATGAAGACCACCAGGATAAAAGCAATGATTACTGTTGTCTGTACTTCCGAAATGGAGGCCCGGATGAATTTTGTGTTGTCGAAAGCCACATCGAGAATCACATCTTCCGGGAGGTCTTTTTTCATCTGGTCCATGCGCACCCTTACCTCATCGGCAATGTTGATATGATTGGCTCCCGGTTGTGGGATGATTACACAACTCACCATCGGTACGCCGTTCCTGCGGAGAATGTTTTGCCTGTCGGCCGCATCCAGTTCCGCATAACCCACATCTTTGAAACGAACAATACGGAAATTATCCTCAATCAGAATAAGATTGTTAAAATCTTCAGGTGTCTGCATCAACCCCATGGTACGGATCGATTGCTCTATGTGGTCGCCCTCGATGCTACCCGCAGGCAACTCCACATTTTCCCTGTCGAGGGCGTTCTTGATATCCATGGGTGTGACATTGTAGGCAGCCATTCGAAGCGGATCGAGCCAAAGTCGCATGGCATATCGGTACTCGCCCCATATCTCCACCGCACTTACGTTAGAGATGGTCTGCAGGCGTTCCTTCACGGTGAGGTCGGTGATCTCCGACAGCTCCAGTAGTGATCGGAGCGGACTCTGAACGGTAATCTGCATGATCGGATCGGAGTCGGCATCAGCTTTGGAAACCGTTGGCGGATCAGTGTCGCGCGGCAGGTAACGCTGGGCAATAGATACCTTATCCCGTACGTCATTTGCTGCAGTCTCCATGTCGACGCTCAACTCAAACTCCACAGTGATACGTGAGCTGCCCTGGCTGCTGCGGCTCACAAGCGAACGGATCCCGGGGATGCCGTTGATATTCTGCTCAAGAGGTTCGGTAATCTGGTTCTCGATCACCTCGGCATTTGCACCGGGGTAGGAGACGTATACTGTGATGACGGGATTATCTACGCTGGGAAACTCGCGTACCGGCAGGTTTGTATATCCAATGAGGCCAAAGATGATGATGACCAACACCATCACCGTAGCCAGTACCGGCCGTTTGATGCTAAGTTCAGAAAAATTCATACGATTTAATCTGCATTGTTAGAAACCATTTGGTCTATTCTTACCGGCATACCGCTGCGAAGCTGCATCACGCCGGTAGTCAGCAACGTGTCACCTACAGAGAGTCCGTTTACAACCTCCACCGAGGAAGAGGTGCGCATGCCTGTGATAATCTCCACCTCTTTTGCTCTCCCGCTTTTATAGACATAGGTAATGTCTCGTCCCATCTCCTTTACTGTGGAGATGCTCGGGATCACGATGGCATTGTCAATCTGGTCCAGCTTGATGCGTATGCCGGCCGACTGGCCCGGTTTTATTTTTCCGTCGGCATTTGCGTAACGTGCCCGGGCAAACAGGCTGAGTGTCTGTACATCGAGACGTGACTCCACGGCATAGACCGATGCATTGTATACCTCCAGATTATTCTCTACCGTGAAGGTAATCTCTGTTCCCGGTCTGATCATATTCACAAAATTTTGGGTGAGGGAGAACTCGATCTTGAGAGGTGATATCTTAGTTAAGCTGGCCACCACCACGGAAGGTGAAGCATAGGCACCTTCACTCACCTGGCGCAGACCTATCATGCCACTGAAAGGTGCCCGCAGCTCCGTTTGACGGATACGTGCCTTCACCAGCTCAATCTCGGCTTTGAGGGTTTCCAGCTGGGTGAATACGGACTGATATGTTTCCTGACTGATAGCATCTTTTTCCAGCAGGGTCTGTTGCCGGAACAGACGGTCCTGGGCCAGCGGCAACTGCGCTTCCAGCTTTTTGAGTTCAGCCTGCAAGGGAGCATCATTCACCTTTGCCAACAGGGTGCCCTCCTGTACAAATGTTCCTTCGCTGAAATAAATATGGGTAATCTTTCCGGACGACTCAAATGTCAGGTCTACCTCCTCATCGGGCAGCAGTACACCAGTAATACGAAACAGGTTATTCAGTGTCTGGGGTTGTAGAATGGTCGCATTGACAGCCAATTCTGTCCGTCCGGCTATACCGGCTGTGGTGCGTTGACCCGAAGCAACCTTACGGTCGTCTGAGGCAAAACGCTGTTTGATTGTCGGAAAAAAGGCCATACCCAGTATCAAAACAGCAATAGAGCTGAAAACAATAATTTTGCTTTTTTTATTCATGTGATAAAAGAAATTTGCCCAAATTTACCCATTTAAACCTGACCGGACAGAATGTCAAGAGACTATTTTAGTTTTTTTAGGGTTACTTATCGACCAATCGAGCGAAAAAACCGATGAACAGTGGCTTCAAAATAGATTTTTATAACTAATTTTGACGATTCAGCTTGATCAGTGAAACGAGCACTATAATCATTTATATTACAAAAACATGATTAAGGCGAGTTCCATGTGATACCTTTGAAAGTAAATAATGAATATTTTCATACGATTATTTTATTTTTTTCTTGTTGGTGTATGGAACTCGCAAATAATCATATTCTTGCGTGTAACGGTTTTGACTACGTCGATTACTTCGTAATTCATGCTCGTTTCATTAAGTAAGTGCAGAACATATTTATTTGTTTTGCCGAATTATGTTATCATGAGAAAAAGTATGAATAAAACAATTAACTTTAGTAAATATGAAAAAAATATTTCTGCTGCTTGCATCGATTATGTGTTGGATAACTATAACTGAAGCCCAGGATTGGGCAAATCTTAATCGTTTCAGGGACGATAACGAAAAGTTAGGCCCTGCCAGAATGTGCGATGACAGGGTAGTGTTTATGGGAAATTCCATTACCCAGGGATGGATAGAGCGTGTTCCCGAATTTTTTGCCGGACGAAACTACATTAACCGGGGTATTGGTGGACAGACTACTCCGCAAATGTTGCTTCGTTTCAGACAGGATGTAGTGAAACTCTTTCCAAAGGTGGTTGTGATTCTTGCCGGTACAAATGATATCGCAGGCAATACTGGCCCCTCCACCCTGGAGATGATTGAGGATAATATTCACTCTATGGCAGAGCTGGCACAGGCTCACGGTATACAGGTTGTAATCTGCTCTGTTCTTCCGGCATACGACTATCCATGGCGTACCGGGCTGGAGCCTGCGCCGAAGATTGTGGAATTGAACAAACGCCTTAAGCAGTATGCCGATACACACGGAGTGGTCTATTGCGATTTCTTTACCGCCATGGCAGACGAGCGTGATGGCCTTCCCAAGGAACTATCTGAAGACGGTGTCCATCCCAACCTTGCCGGTTATGCCGTCATGGGCCCCATCGTGGAGCATGCCATCGCAAGGGCGCTTTTGATGTGGAAAGCGCCTAACCCGGCACCGGCGAAAACTTTTCAATGATTTGCGATCAGAATTTGAAAAGATGCGTGGCACTTTTCATGATTCGCTAACAAGTGTATTTACCTCGTCCACGATATTTTCTGCCCGTTGCTTACGAAGACCGGCTTTATCTGCAACATTTATTGCGTTATTATTCTTGATTACGTAAATAGTCAAAAATATTGATATTTGCAACGAGTAAAATATATTAACCGGCTGAAAAGATGTTCCTGTACGAGAGGTTCTCGACGATTGCGAGGAACCCGTTCAGCAGAAATATATTCCGGTCGTTGGCGAATTTCAAAATTCCGCGCACGTTGTTCGGATGCAGTTTCCCGATCTCATCCATTTAATTTTCCTTTTTTATTTTCTTTGGCTTACAGGCATGTCTTTCCTTCTTCACCGTGGCATCGCACTTCTTACAGGTGAACTGTGCTCCTTCTTTCACGATCAGTTTTTTATTTTTGCAGGCTGTTTTACTCATTTTTGCCGGTTTATAAGCAAACAGCCGTAAGGAACATTTTGTTTACACTTTTAGTCCATAAACAGGTAAGCATCTACATTTTTCATTCCTGCCACGGAATAATAAGTGGCCAGATCACCCCGGATATAGACATGCCTGCTGATGTTTGCCGGGTTATCCACGATGTTCAGGGCGTTTTTAATTGAGGTCAAGGTGAAATTCACCGGGATCATGTTGCTGATCACTGTCTCGTTCATGTTGTCAGCCAGGGCGATATTGGTTTTCACCTGCCCGGTGGTGTCGGTGACAAACTTATTGATGGAGCTGTTAAAGGCTCCCACAATATATCCTTTCACCCAGACATCATTTTTTCCCTGTGCCTCCATAGCCTGCGCTACGGTATAGGGATGACTGATCGACCCTTTTATTGCGGGAGGAGC
>DGZP01000050.1:53592-54051 GCA_002398565.1 Proteiniphilum sp. UBA4977 | reverse complement strand
CTCTCGAATTCGGTAGGGTTGGACTATTCCATTTCAATATCCCCGAATTCGGTACAATTAAAAGTCGATGTGTAAGGCAAAATGGGGTAATGTCAAAGGTAACAGCACATTCCCCGGATCTTATTTCCTGTCCTCTAACAACTTCTCCAAGAGAGCACTCTTTTCTTTTTCCAGTTCGAGCATCCGGTCGTAGAGGACTGTTTTTTCCTTACCCAGTTCGAGAATTTGATCAATTGGATATACGTCCAGTAATTATTTCTTTTCTCCCAATAACTTTTCTAATAGCACGATCTTTTCCTGCTCTTTTTCCAATAATCTTTCAAAAAGTTCCGCAATCTTATCTATCGGGTTATTGATAATATTATCTCCGGCAATATAATTATAAGCAGAGCCTGAGTTATTGTCGAGCTTGTTATTCTCAATAATCACCGTTACGGGATCTTCTTCCAAATCCTTGAT
>DGZP01000050.1:44986-53302 GCA_002398565.1 Proteiniphilum sp. UBA4977 | reverse complement strand
GGAAATCAGTGCCTGGCTAAGCCCCATCTCGGCGGCGAGGGCTTCCTGCTTGATACCCAGTGTATGGCGGAAACGCTTGATGGCGTGCCCGTGATGGGTGTTTTTTAATTTTTGTTCTTTGGTTTCCATATATCTGTCTGGATATTATTTTATTACCGCAAATATAGACAAAAAATGGAATGTATTGATAACTATCAATGCAAAATTGATAATTAACAATGAATATCTCAGTATATGTTTGGTTAAATTTCGTTTTCTTTGAGCCATCAATCTATAATTGTTAAATTTTAAAAAACCCAGAATCATGGACCCATAACAGAATTTAAAATGAATTATTATCTTTGTGCCGTAAACTACGGTACGAAATAATATAGCGCTTTTTTGGCCTTTTAGTCGAATCCGCAAAATTCAAATCAGGAGGCCGAAGAATGGAAGCGCCCTTAGTAATAAGGGCGTGGACATTGTTCTATTCTCCTGAGAGGGCCCTTGCGGAGCCTGACTAAAGGGATAGCGACAATCGTCCGCGCCTCTTTTTTATATCCCCATATATTCATCAGAGTGTATGACGAATAGGATTTCAGAAGTCCGGCTATAGGCTGTCCCGTTCTGTAATCAGAGATTCATATCTTGCCCGCACGATTGCCCTTTATCGCACCGGGTTTCAGTTATCTGCAAACTCTCTTCTCTTTCAACCGGCTCTGTCCGGAAATACCCGTTTAATACCCGTTTAATTTAAATCGTAAACCAGACAATGAAATTTATTAAATTATCCCGGTGGAGGAGGGCAGTCCGCATTTTTTTTAACATAACCGCAAAAAGAACAGGTGGCGGGTATCATGTAAAACGACGGTATACTCCAGGTCTCCTACATCACAAGGCAGTTCATTGATGTCTTGAGGGCGTTTTCCCGAGTTCCGTTCAATTCCCAAATGTTAAGTAACAAATTCTTCGTTAAAAAGTAACCGCTTCTTAACATGTATTATTTTTCTTTGCGTCTTGATTAGAAATTTCGATTTGATTAACAAAAAAATTATGGTTAGAATTAAATTGTCAAGTATGTTTATAAGCTTGATTGTGTTCTTTACGGCTCTTTCAACAGGAGCAGCTGCGCAGGACAGTACCTTGAGGGGGACTGTAAAAGACATGGCCGGCACCCCGCTCATAGGGGTGAACGTGATTCAAAAAGGAACCACAAACGGAACGGTGACGGATGTGGACGGGAACTTCTCGATCAACGTGCCCGCAAAAGCAGCGGTAGTTTTTACATACATCGGTTTCTCAACGCAGGAAGTTGTCTGGGATGGCGCTACCGCGATGAATGTGGTGATGCAGGAAGACACGGAGTTGTTGGACGAAGTTATCGTGGTTGGGTATGGAGTACAGAGAAAAGTATCAAACACTGCGTCTGTCTCTTCAGTGAACGGAGAAGACTTGACCAGTTCCCCTGTCGCAAATATAAATAACAGTATTGTCGGGAGAGTTCCTGGAATACTGTCTTTTCAAAACAGCGGGGAACCCGGTAGTGACGCAGCCTCACTCAGAATACGTGGTATTGGTACAACTGGAAATGCAAACGCTTTATTAGTTATTGATGGTATTCCTCAAAATTACAATAGTTTATCTAAGCTGAATTCTGATGAAATTGAATCAATTTCAATACTTAAAGATGCCGCAGCGGTAGCTCCATACGGCATAGGTGGTGCCAATGGAGTAATTTTAGTGACAACGAAGAGGGGAATAGAAGGAAAAATCGGCATCAATTATAATGGCTATTATGGTGTTCAACAACCTACAGCATTACCCAAATTTTTGGATGCATACGGATATGCAAGCAAATTGAACGAAGCAAACTTAAATATCGGGAATAAACAGACATTTACAGATGAAGAGCTCCTGAAATTTAAGAATGGTACCGACCCGGATCATTATCCAAACACAGACTGGATTAATGAAATAGTTAATTTTCAGGCTCCGATTACGAAACACTCTCTATCATTTAGCGGTGGTACTGAAAAAATCAAGTTTCATAGTAATCTGGGTTATTTGTATCAAGAGGGAATTATTTCTCAAATAAATTATAACCGCTTCAGTCTACTATTGAATGTTGATGCGAATGTTACAAAAACAACCAAAATATCTTTTGATTTGAATGCCGGCAAAGAAACAAAAAATAATCCAGGCAATGCAAGCGGTTCTGGTTTATTTACTGATATTACAGAAGTACCTCCGATTTATCCCATAAGATTTAGTAATGGATTACCTGCTCACAATATGTTACCTTCGATCACCGAGAGTGGATACGGAAAAAATACAGATAATAATTTAAATATAAGATTACTGGCGGAACAAAAAATTCCATTTATTCCCGGCCTGATAATCAAGGGAGTCTTTGGCTATAATACAAAATATTCATTTGACAAAACCTGGAGACTTCCATACACATTTTACAAATTAAGTGCAAACAATGAATATGTTCCTCAACCATCAGGCCCAATAAAACCATCGTTATCTGAGGGTTTTAATCAAAATATTCATATGATTACCCAGTTTTTTGTCACATACCAAAAAAAGTTAAAGAATCAGGAGATTAATTTTCTCGGGGTCTATGAGGGAAAAAGTACGAATTATAATGATTTAAATGCTTCAAGAGTTAATTATGAACTTTTTGTAGACGAACTTTCGCTAGGAAGCAGCGACAAAAATAATTTTGATAACAGTGGCAATTCTTCGAAATCAGCCCAGATGGGATGGGTTTATCGTTTAGATTATTCATTATTCGATAAATACTTGTTGCAATTGTCCGGGCGCTATGATGGCCATTATTATTTTGCACCGGAGAAGCGATTTGCTTTTTTCCCTTCATTGGCAATTGGTTGGAGGATCTCAGAAGAGAAATTCATTAAAAATAATTATCCGTGGATTAATAATTTAAAGATTCGTGGATCATATGGTTTGTCCGGAAATTTAGCAGGCAGCGCATTTCAATATCTGACTGCGTACGAAACACGAAATAGTTATGTATTTGGAGGTATAAATCCTTATCAGGTACTGGGAGTCTATGAAAGTGTGCAAGCGAATCCGGATATAACCTGGGAGAAAGCAAAAAAAGGTAATATAGGTATTGATGCACTGTTATTAAATGGAAAAATAGATGTTACCTTCGATCTTTTTACCGAAAAGCGATCAGATATGCTAATAAACCCTGCTACAATTGTTCCTGCAGAGTATGGTATAGGCCTTTCTCAAGTAAATGCCGGAGTTATGAAGAATAAAGGTTTTGATTTTAGCATTGCCTTAAATCATGACTTTAATGATTTCAACATTAATTTTGGGGTGAATCTGTCTCATGCTAAAAATGAGTTAATAGAAACATTTGAAACAAAAGCAACTTATAATAATCCTAATAGAAGAGAGACCGGCAGACCGCTTAATACCAGATTCGGACTTAAGTCACTTGGATTGTATCAACTAAGTGATTTTGATGATCAAGGTAATTTGAAAGCAGGTTTGCCTGTACCATCTTTTGGAAAAGTTCAGCCGGGGGATATAAAATATGCTGATATTGCAGGTGCACCAGATGAAAATGGAAATATTACCGCCCCAGACGGGAAAATAGACATTAATGATTATACCGTGATTGGAGATCCATTATTTCCTCAGCTAATATTCGGATTTAATACCGATTTGAGCTGGCGAGGTTTATATTTGAACATGTTATGGCAGGGAGCCGGTGAAATGAGTGTCTACATAGATAATGAACTGGCAGCGCCTTTCTTTAATGGAGCGAAAATTTTTGAGGAACAGACTGATTACTGGACTCCGGAAAACCCAAATGCGACATATCCCCGCTTGACTCCGAATCCAATTACTCATAATACCCAGCCTTCAAGTTTCTGGGTAAAGGATGGCACCTATTTAAGATTAAAAAATATAGAATTGGGGTATCATCTCCCGACAAAACTTATAAATAAAACTTCGATAAAGTCAGTTAGAATTTATGTCACGGGTCAGAACTTATTAAGCTTCAGCGGTCTGAAGTTTATGGACCCTGAGCTGACGAGCGCACGGGGCAGATATTATTATCAGCAGAAAGTATTTGCCATAGGAACAAGTATTTCATTTTAAAAAATCAACAAGCATCAACATAATTATGAATAAGATATTATTTTTTATAATACCATCAGTCATTTTCCTCTCATGTACTGAGCTCGAAATCAGTCCAAAAGACAGATTGTCCGATGAGTCGGTCTGGAGTAATCCGGAAACTGCCGATTTATTCCTTAATGATATTTATAACAGTTTAAATGCAGGTCCTTATCCTTCAGTATGGACAAATTTACCGAGTGAGATCAGTAACGATCCATTGGATAATTTCACTGATAACACCACATATGGTCCCACAGGTACTCCATCTTACTCTCTGTTTGACAATGGAAGTTATGGCCCTTCTAACCCCTTGTTTAATAACCAGTGGAGAAAAATGTATCAAAACATACGGCAATGTAATTTGTTTATTGAGAAAGTAACAGCTTCAGATTTTAATGATGAAACAAAAAAGGGGTTTGTTGCGCAAGCAAGATTTTTAAGGGCCTATTTTTATAGGCAGTTAATAGATTTGCATGGAGGGGTACCCATTATTACGAAGGTTTTAAGAAATAGTGGCGGTGAAGAAATATTTTATCCGAGAGATTCATATGAAGATTGTGTTTCATTTATTCAGAATGAATGTGATGAAGTTGCTAAAGACCTGCCACTGACTGTTGGCGGGGCAAACTTGGGTCGCGCAACTAAAGGAGCCGCTCTGGCGTTAAAAGGAGAGGAGGAGTTATATGCTGGTAAATGGAGTGATGCAGTAAACACGCATAAAGAAATTATGGAGCTTGGAGTGTATGATCTTTTTCACAACTATGGTGATTTATTCTACGCAGCAAATGAAAACAATGAAGAAGTTATTTTTGATATTCAATTCGCACCTGAAGTGAAAAGAAAGAGAATCAACCAGTTCTGGGGAGTACCTATGGTGCAAAAAGGTGCAGGATGGGGATCCTGTGATCCAACACAGAATTTAATTGACTGTTATGAATTTACAGACGGGAAAACTGAAGCGGAAGGTTCTTCCATGTTCAATCCTGACGCGCCTTATAAGAACAGAGACAGTCGTTTTTACGCATCCATCATTTATGATGGTTCTGTATGGAGGGGAGATACTATTTACACAAGATTGGGCATACCCAATAACTACAATGAGATTAATATAGTAGGAAAATCGGGTAATGCCGGTAGAACAGGATATTTTACAAAGAAACTGCAGGATTCAACTATTTATTCTACAAATAGCATGTTGGATGGAACAAATTTCATCGTTTACAGATATGCAGAAGTATTGTTGAACTATGCAGAGGCGAAGAATGAAGTAAGCGGGCCGGACAGTGAGGTGTACGATGCGATTAACAAGGTGAGGGCACGGGCTGGACAACCTCCTCTGCCACCCAATTTGAACAAAGAGCAAATGAGAGAAAAGATCAGACATGAACGGAGAATAGAATTGGCATTTGAAGGAAAATACTTCTATGATATTATGAGATGGCGTACTGCCGAAACGATATTTAAAAGACCAATTTACGGGATGAAGATAACAAAGAAAAGTGGTAAATTAATTTATGAGAAAATACCTGTTCGTACTGTAATTTTTGATCCTGATAAAAATTATCTTCAACCAATTCCGCAGTATGCCATGGATCAAAATACCAGATTAAAACAAAACCCAAATTATAATTGATGAAATTATGCTTAACTATATAAAAAGCAATATGCTGATAAATAGACCGGGTGCTATAATTATTTTTTTGTTACTCTCCTGCTCCTGTTCATCGGGACACAAGGAAATTTCTACAGATGACAGATATTATTTAAATTTTGATTCTGCAGCCCATCTTCATTCCTATTTGAATGACACTATCCGTAATAGCCACAGGATAAATCTATTAAGTGCGCACAGAGGAGGGGCGGGAAAAGAATTACCGGAAAACAGTTTGGAAACTTTCGAGAACACGCTGAAATATACCTATAGCATAATAGAAGTGGACCCAAGATATTCAAAAGACAGCGTGATTGTTTTGCATCACGATAAGACACTTGACAGGACAACAACCGGTACCGGTTTGGTATCGGACTACACCTATGAAGAGTTGCAAAAACTGTTCTTGCGGGATATAGATGGCAATGTTACGCCATTTAAAATACCCACGCTTGAAGAAGCGTTGAAGTGGGCGAAGGGAAAATCCGTATTGGTTCTAGATAAAAAAGATGTGTCAGTGGAAGACCGATTAAGAGCAGTGGAAGAATGTGACGCCGAGGCTAACGCCATCATTATGGCTTACACATTTGAGGAGGCAAGACATTGTTATGTTATGAACAAGGACGTAATGATGCAGATTTTTATAAACAATCAAGATAAAGTACTTGAATTTGACAACATTGGTGTACCCTGGAAGAATGTTATTGTTTTTGTCACACATGAAATTCCGGAAAGTCCCGAATTGTTTAACATGATCAACAGTAGAGGCAGTACATGTGTGGTAGGGACTTCCAGAACATTGGACAAGGAGCTTATGCAGCATGATGATGAAAATATTGCAGAAATAAGATCCAAGTACGAATCGATTCACAAAATGGGTGCGGGTATCATCGAAACAGATGTGCCAGTTAATTTAAGCAAGTTGATTACAACTAATTAAATTGGGAGTGTTATGAAAAGAAACTTTGTTATTTCATCAGAATTGGCTTCTTTGACATTGTGTTTTTGTGTATTACCACTATATAGTCAAAAAGATAACGAAAATCCAAACATCATATATATCCTTGTCGATGACCTGGGATACGGGGATGTAGGGTGTTACGGACAAAAATACGTCAAAACACCCAATATTGACAAGTTGGCAAATGAAGGGATTTTGTTTACTCAACATTACGCGAGCGCCCCTGTAAGCGCTCCCACGCGAGGATGCCTGATGACCGGGAAACATTTGGGTAATGCGTATATAAGGAACAACAGGGAGTTGAAAGAAGACGATCCACGTAAAACAGGACAAGAACCACTGCCAAAAGACACGTACACTCTGGCTGACATGTTAAAAGAAAGAGGGTACGTTACCGCGCTTATTGGAAAGTGGGGATTAGGAAGTATTGCGTCACACAGTTCTCCAAACAAGCAAGGGTTTGACTTTTTTTATGGATATGCTGACCAGGTTCATGCGCACAATCATTATCCTGACTTTTTGTGGAGAAACGACAAGCAGGAGTTTTTAAACGGGAATGTGACAACTGTGCACCCTGAAATATCAAAAGAGGAAGAAGTCGCTTTGGATGCATACAAGAAATATCAGGGAAAGAATTATTCCCTGGATTTAATGGCTGATGAAGCTGTCAAGTTTATCAGGAGCAACCAGGATAAGCCATTTTTTCTTTATCTGGCTTTCACAGTTCCTCATAAAGCATTGCAAGTTCCAGATGAAAGTTTAAAAATGTATAAAGGGTTATTGGACGAAATTCCTTATGATGGCAAAAGAGGGTATACCCCTCACCCAAAACCTTTGAGTGCCTATGCAGCCATGATTACAAGAATGGATGAGAAAATAGGCGTAATCATGGATTATTTAAAAGAGGCAGGGCTGGATAATAATACAATCGTCATGTTTACTAGTGACAACGGACCTGCTTCGGGAGGTGGTTTGGATACACAGTTTTTCAATAGCTCGGGAGGACTTAAAGGTCAAAAAGGCCAACTTTATGAAGGTGGAATCAGGGTTCCTTTTGTTGCCCGATGGCCGAAACAGATAAAGCCAGGTACTAGAACCGATCACATTTCTGCACAATATGATGTTATGGCCACATTCGCTGAACTGACGGGGGATATTATTGAAGATACGGATGGAATTTCATTTCTCAATACTTTGTTGGGAAATGATGAAGCACAGGAGAAGCATGAATATTTATACTGGGAATTCTCGGGAAGCGGGGGCCAGTACGCCATCAGAATGAATGAATGGAAAGGTGTGAAAAATAATGTTCGTGGTAACGCTGATTCAAAATGGGAAATTTATAATATCTCTGAAGATGATTTTGAGTCGGAGAATGTGGTTTCCCAACATCCTGAGTTGGTATCTGAATTTGATAAAATTATTCGCAAGAGAACGCCGGCAGTCATTGATGAGTGGAATTTTGAAAAATGAAATGGATATGCACAGATTGATCTTTTTTTTCGCAATATTTCTTTTCTTCTTTGTGAAACTTTTCTCTCAGGAGACAGGCACAGTA
>DGZP01000050.1:43563-44726 GCA_002398565.1 Proteiniphilum sp. UBA4977 | reverse complement strand
ACTACCATGGTGATCGATGCGGGAGATTCCGGGCCACACAGTGATCCGAGAACCACTCCGGGTTTTCCCGATGATAGCAGACAACCTGGAGAATGGATTGCACGTTATATTTCCAAGCGATTAGATTTTAGGGATGAAGTAAAGTTAGACTACTTTCTGCTGACACATTTTCACGGTGATCATTTGGGAGGTGTCTACACCAATTCCGTTAAAACAAAAAAAGGAGGTGATTATTTTTTAAGTGGGGTCACAGAGTTGTATGAACATGTTCCATTCTCTAAAATAGTAGATCGTGGTTGGCCAACCTATTCATATCCTTCTCGGCTGAAGGGTAAAGCAATTGAAAACTATTTAAAATTTATAGAATGGCATCACGGGAAAAGCGGAACAGTTATTGAAGGTTTTGTCCCGGGAAGTAAAAGCCAATTTGCCCTGCTTAAAGAGCCAGAAAGATATCCTGATTTTGAAGTAAGAAATATCATTGCGAACGGAATAATATGGACCGGAGAAGGAGAGAACACACGCAATCTCTTTCCTCTGGATTTGAAAAATGTGCATGAAAATAAACTATGTGCAGGAGTTCGTATCAGTTACGGAGCATTTGATTATTTCAATGGTGGCGATATCAATGGACGTCTACCCATTAATCTTGAGAAGTGGCTTGATGTGGAAACTCCTGTTGGAGAGGTGCTTGGTGCCGTAGAGGTGTGCGAGGCAAATCATCACTCCTGGATTGATGCCATGAGTGAATCTTTTCTTCAGCATATACAGCCTCAAAATATCATTATACAGGTGTCCCACGTATCACATCTTAATTTATCGGTATTGCAAAGTATGGCCAATAAAAGTATAAACCCCAATTTAAAGCATATTATTCCCACCAACATACCTGAATTGTCACGTGCTTATTTGGGTGAAGATCAAGTAAGGAAAATGTCAGGGGAGGGAGGTCATGTCGTGATTAAGGTAGATCCGGGAGGTGATACTTATTCCATCATACTGCTAGACAGCAACAATGAGTCAATGCGGATTAAGTCAGCCTATGGCCCGTTTCAATGCAGATAAACATGAGAAAGATGAAAAAAGACATCGCTACGGCAATGCGGTGGCTTCAGCTCAAACAGGAATGCGTTCGAGCCTTTTGCTCCCCTTGCGAACGAGCC
>DGZP01000050.1:19802-43374 GCA_002398565.1 Proteiniphilum sp. UBA4977 | reverse complement strand
TTTGCTCCCCTTGCGAACGAGCCCGATGTCAAGTCGGTCCATTACGACGAAAAAGCGGATCATCTCATTTATACCAAGGGTGAAATAAGCTGGTGGACCCACAACATTTACTCCATGAATCCAACCAAACAAATAACGATCCCCGAAATTGACGTGTATAAGGTGAGGGTCATCAAATAAGAGGTGAGGGTCATCAAATAATTCCGATTAGTTTAAATCAACAGTGACGTTCGAAACAGGGCGACACTGTGCTGGAGCGCCCGTAGGACGGTTTTATAATCCGTCTCACGGGCGTTAAGGTTCATGTAATATCCTGATGTGGATGGCATTCCACTTGTCGGGGGTCAATGGGGCGGGGAAGGGGACTGTGAACTGAAAAGTGAGCGGAACAATGAACGGATGAGGTAATTGGTTTATAATTTTATAGGATTGGGGTATTCTTTTCCCATCGTCTTTTTATATTCGATCAGAAACGAGAGATATCTTAATTTCGCTTCTTCGTGCCTCTTGAGTTTCTGCAATGCCGCAACCAGGTAAGTTATGGCCCTGTCGTTTACCGGATCAATATGAAATGCTGCATCGGCCAGTTCTACAGTTGTAAGGTATGCTTCCGTTTCGTAGCTCCATTCAATAGTGCTGATAAGCAGCGGCTCAATACTTTTTTCGGTATGTTCTTTCAGAAAGTCATATTCCGGTTCGTTTTCATTTCTCATAAATTTTCCCCGGGTAACAATGGCTATAAATTCTTTTAGTTGTTCCTCGTCGCGGCTTCCCGAAAGGATCTCCAAACATATAGTGAAGTCGCAATACAGGGGATCTGCCTGCACTAGCTTGAAAACACCCTTCTCGTACAACAATTCAATGCCATCCAGTTCTTCCAGTATTTTACGCAACCTGTTCAGTGTGACATTACGCGTGTTTTTTACTGTATGAGACGGTTTGCCGGGCCACAATATCTCACTGAGATGCTGCGAGGTGATACCCTCCTCTACAGCGCTAAAATGCAGGAGTAAACAAAATGTCTCTTTTAGTTTTTTACTGAAAAGATAAGTGATATCCCTGTTGCTGCGATTGCGAATCATGAAATCTCCAAATAGATAAATTGCGTTGGACCGGAATGTGGATACCTGTTTCTGGCTTGTTTTAAAGGGTGTACCACTATCGGGAGAAAAGGTCTCTTTGCGTTTGTATTTGAGGAAACGTCCGAGAGAAATGACGAAAATAACTACGATAACTCCCGTGAGGATAAAAATAAAGAGGAGTTTATCTGAACGCGTCTTCGTTGCATAACTGACCAGCTCATGGCCGGTGATCGGTGGAAAAGCAAGTGAATATACATGTACCTCTGATGCAATATCGTCGGAAAATTCATGTACTACCGCATAAAGAGCGTGCAGATCGTCGTCATAATAGAGATTTGCATTGGTGTTTATCTTGTCGGAGAATATCGGGATGGAATCACCCAATATACTAAAATTACCATCTTTCAGTGAATAGCGGTATAATCTTAGGTAAGACTGGGTGAAATGCTCTGGATAACATAAGGTATAAAATGAATCATCGTCATTGATCACCATGCCCCTCACCGGTACCATGTTTTCCTGTTCCCACGGGATTTCCCATATTCTGGATATCTGTGATGTCTGCAAATCCAGTTGATAAAAATCATAATAATAAGTTCTTCCCAGCAGCTGGTTACCCGTAACATTTCCCATGCCCCCAAAGAGGTAGAGTTTCTTCTGCTTCAACTGGTGCCCCATTGACGTGAAATAACGTGGGTTGATTGCTTCTCCATCCCGCGTGGAAAGTGTATCCCATTGCTGTGAATTGATATCATAGAGATAAAAGATATTGCTGTAGCGCATATTACCGAATCCTCCGAATATCAGGTACTGTTTTTTTGACGAATCGAAATAGGAACCATGATGATGAAGTTGAATTGGCAGCCGGTCATAACTCTCAATGCGCCATTCGTAGCTGCGAAGATCAAGACTTGCTACCGTAGGCCCCTGGTAGGTACTATCGTAATATACCTCATAACAGTAGAGCTTGTCCTGTACAGGATCAATGAAGTTGGTTCCCAGTCTGATGTCTACCGGACAAGGCTCCTTGAAGATCACCGTTTCCTTGTTCGTGGTTCTCAGGTTATAGATGATGATGGAATCTCTGTTGAAATGATACAGTTCTTTTCGTGTCTCATGGTAATTAGTCCCGGAGACCTGTGCCGAACGTGTCGAAGTCTCCGGTTTCCAATGATAGGCGTCATTGATCAACCAATAGGGATTAATAACATTTCCCATGACGGTTCCCTTGTTGTTATGCACCTCATTGCCCTGATACTCCTTCAATGGGAACCGATAGCTTCGCGTGTTGCCCACCCTCAGGCTCCGGATGGCAAAAGGAGCCACGTCAATCACATGATCACTTTTACCGAATATGAGGGTGGGTGTGAACGACTCCGGAAGGGTTACATTGGCCGCACTGTTGGTGCTGTCGCCAATGGTTAGCGTGATGAGATTGTTTTCAAGGTCGAATGAGATATCTATCTGAAACCATTCACGTGGCGGATATTGACTCTTTTCCAGCGAGATATGAATCAAATTGTTTTTTCCTTCCTCATTGAAGAGAAACAGATGGTTTTCTTCGTGTCCATCATAAAAAAGATTGAAGATGCTCCCGTTTTCAGCCGATTTTATTCTGAGAATGTTACCAATATCAGTTGTCATATACAACGATAGACGGAAACTGATGTTGAAGTGATCCGAAAAAGCAACCTGACGTTCACTGAAGACATCGTAAGAGGTTCTCTGCTCAATTGGATAGTCGTTTCCAAGAAAACGAAGTCCTTCTGCGAAAAGAGGCCGGGAGAGAAAGATGAAAAAAAAGAGGAGAGTATATATGATTTTTTTTGTCGATGTAACCATGAAAATGAATAGCATTTGGAACCGATGGAAGGACGTATCCTTCCCGTGAGAAGCAATTCTCTATTGCCTTTACAAAGATACCATAATCAGTCTTATATTGCAAATGATCAATTTTGTTTATTGATTAAGAGCTGTTTGGGAAAAGGTTAAATAGCGTGTTGATTACTGTTATTTTGTAAAATGTAACCCCAATGTAACCCTTTGGCTAACCCGTCCGCCTTTATATTTGGTGCAGAGAAATTGCAGCAGGCTTATATTGGAGAGGCTGCACGGGAAAAATGATATCATGACATATTTGATGATATGGGATGAAAAACAAAAAATGCAAATTAATTAATGAATGGAATGAAAAACTTGAGAGAATTATTCTACACGTCTTTGATTGTGTTTATATCGATCGGACTGTTTTCCTGCGAAAAGGAAGAATCTTCACAGAGCCTGCTCGGTGAAGTGGCCGGAGTGGTAAAGGATGTCAACGGCAACCCCATCCCGGGAGTGAATGTCACTCTTTCCGGGATTAATGAAGAGAACATGGTTACAACCACCGACGAAGAGGGAAGGTATCAGATGAACAATGTAACCTTGAAAACACATGCCATCATGTTCTCCAGGGAGGGGTGGCAGACGGTCAGTGTAACCATTACAGCCGATAAATTCGGTGAAAACAACCGCGCAATCGGAGATGCTGAAATGATCAGGGCTTCGGCAAAGATAACGGGAATCGTGACTGATGCCAAGAATAATGGAGCACCGCTTGCCGGAGTGACTGTCTCGGCCGGGCCGGCAGGAACGGTAATCACCGGAAACGACGGTAAGTATATCATTGCAAATCTGGTGAAAGATAAATACACGCTCACTTTCACAAAGCAAGACTATGTGACGATTATAAAGGAGGTTGCAGCGACCGATTTTGTGGATGAAACTGTGACGATCGATCTCAGAATGGGCGGCGAGGAGCTTCTCCGTGGCTTAACGGCCGACGATTTGAAACATGCCGAGAAATGGTATTATAACGAATATCGCGGTGGAAGAAATGCCGATGAATATCCTCACTGGGACTGGGCCTGCAACTATATGTCCACACTTGATTTCCGCGGGGCATGGGAAGAACAGAATGAAGGTACCACACTTCAAATCAGAAATAATGACAGCGACCGTAAGAATCCGGCCGACCTTGATGTGTTTGACTCCTTCGTATTCGGAAGTAAGTTGATCACTGCAGAGAATAAGATCCTCTCACTGAGAGCACGCACACATAATGCCGACGCATCTGCTCCTGCCTATTTTGGTGTACAGGTTGTAGACCTGTCTGAAAATCAACCCAAAGCTGTGAAAATAGGAACAACACGTACGTATGGTTCAGGTAATTATTCAGACTTCGAGTTCGACCTGAGCGCCTATGTAGGGAAAGAGGTCGTTCTGGCCATCGGAATCTACCGTCAGTCGACAGGCGATTACTGGAAGCAGCTTGTGTTGCGTGCCATCAGGTTTGCCGACAGGAAGGTGGAAAACTATGGCTGGTTGCCCGGCACCGAAGTGATTGAAGGGTGGAAGCTGACCAGAGAGACCGTGCGCTCCACAATGCCGCATACCAAAAAGCTGTTTACCGGAATCAGCCCCGTCACCGGAGATCGCGGTAATTATGTAAATGCCTACCGTGCCTGGAGAAATGTCGGACATGTGGGTGCCGAATGGTCGTTCGTACCCCTGAGAAAAGATCCCGAGGTGTTCCCCTCGGAAGGCTATATCATCAAAACGAGAAATACCCCCGATATAGATACGAAAGTGCCCGAAGCATATATATACGCCAAGTTTTCGATTGCAACTGGAAGCAACCAGTTCACACTCAGTACGCGAAGCTTCGGCGGTAACTTTACCTATTTTAAAATAACCGCAATCGGGAATGATGGAACGGTAACCCATCTCGCACCGGTATCCAATACCGCCCAGGAGGCCATGGCTGCCGCCAACGGAACCTGGAAATTCAAACATGGCAATGGAGGCGCAGATAATCCCGAGGGATATGCATCATTCAAATATGACCTTACACAGTTTAATGGGACAGATGTCACCTTGGCCATCGGTGTATATAATGGAGAGGCCAATACCGGCGAGAACAAGCTGGTTATTCATAAAATTGAATTGAAATAATCTTTAGTAACATGAACAGGATGAAAAATCTAATTATTGCATTTATAAGTCTCCTGTGGCTCATGACCTGTGCCTGCACGGAGAATGTGCCGGATCGGGGTTCCCAGGAGCCGCCACCACAGGAAGAGCCTCTGGCTGAGATAAATCTGACACGTGCTATAGAACTCGCCGACAATGCCATTAATGCGCATTTCACCGGAAGCGGGATGGCCATGGCCAGATATTATAATCCTTATACAGGCACACGATCCGATGAAAAAGGAAGCGTATGGATGTATACCAGCGCCATTGAGGCGGTAAATGCAATTCTGCACGGACTTCAGACAGAGAAGGGGAAAGGAGATGCATCCCTTTATAACAAGCATTACACCAGGTTTGTGGAAGTGTTGGGTAATCTATATGACAATGCCGACTATTATCTGGGAACTTTCTCCCTCACCTCATATACACAGACCAAAGAATGGACGGTATACGGTGTGAACAGGGGATCTTCGAAAGGAGGAGCCAAAGTGGAGGGCATCGAGAATGTGTATGACGACCAGATGTGGCTTGTACGCGAACTTCTGGAATCATATAAGCTGACAGGCAATGCGGCCTACCTGGAGAAAGCCGAATATCTGACCGAATATGTACTCGATGGATGGGATTGCACGATCGATGCGAACGGAAATGAGTCCGGCGGCATTACATGGGGACCCGGTTACGTGACCAAACATGCTTGTAGTAACGGCCCCATGGTAAGTCCCCTCGTCTGGCTCCATGAATTGTATAAAGGGAAAAACGACGAAGTGACATACCGTTATATCGATGCCGGGGATAAAAAGACAAGGAAAACAACATCCCTGAAAAAAAGCGATTACTACCTCACATTTGCAAAAAAAATTTATGAGTGGCAAAAAGAGGCGTTGCTGCGTGGAGACGGAGTGTATGATGACATGATGGGAGGGTGCACGCCAGGTACGCCCGAGTGGGAGACCATTGATGGGGTTGTTTACCGGAAAGGAATCACCTGCCGTGATAAGGTGGGGCCGGCAATCAGCTACAACAGCGGCACCATGCTTTCGGGAGCTGCAGATCTGTACAGGGCTACGGCGGATGGAAAATACCTGTCCGACGGAAAGAAGCTTTCGGACGCAAGCTTTGCTTTTTTTGCGAAGAAAGGAACCAACCTGCCCGACCATTATACCTACAACATCAGCGGATTCAATAACTGGTTCAATGGGGTGCTGATGCGGGGCTATGTGGATCTTTTTCCGGTAAATGACAAGGTGTCGACGTATATTGCCACATTTCAGCAGAATCTCGACTACGGGTATGACCACTTTCTGTACAAGGGTTTTCTACCCACCAATTTGTTGGTGGGATGGAGTCAGAATAACAGCAACAACAGGACTGAAGGGATGTTTAGCTTTGCTTTCGCTGCTGAATATGCTGTGTTATCACGCTATGAGATGACTAAATAACAAAATAACATACATTGGAATGATGAAGAATTTTTTTATTCGTGCGAAATTATTTTCGCAAATGATCCTGCTTGCACTTTTACTTGTTCCTGCCACAGCACTGGCACAGGATGTAAATGTGACGGGAGTGGTGAGAGACAGTGGTAATGAACCGTTACCCGGGGCGACCGTGGTCATCAAGAACAGCACCATAGGAACCGTCACCGATATAGATGGAAAGTATGCCATCGTGGCTCCTGCCGATGCAGTGCTCGAATACAATTTTTTAGGGTTCACTACAAAAGAAGAACCCGTGAATCAGCGTACCGTCATCAATGTGGTTCTGGAATATGAGCAGCAGAGCCTCGATGAGGTGGTCGTGGTAGGATATGCCACACAGAAAAAGGTTACCCTTACAGGGGCCGTCTCGGGTGTGAAAGGTTCCGACATGATCCAGACAAGAAATGAAAATCCGCAGAATATGCTCACCGGACGGATTGCCGGAGTGAGGGTATGGCAGAAAAGCGCCGAGCCCGGATCATTTAACAATAGTTTCGATATCCGTGGTCTGGGAAGTCCGCTGGTGGTGATTGACGGAATTCCCCGCAGCGCCGGCGAGTTTCAAAGACTCAATCCCAACGACATCGAAGATGTGTCGGTACTTAAAGATGCATCGGCGGCCATCTATGGTGTAAGGGCTGCCAACGGTGTGGTGCTCGTGACCACCAAGAAGGGATCGAAAGAAGGAAAAGCCGATGTGGCCTTTAATGCATCCTACACTTTTCAGAGACCTTCGGGAATGCCGGTGCTTGCCGATCCTTTCGAGACAATGACGCTTTACAACGAACGTGCAATGAATAATATCAACGGGGGAAATATCATTTTTCCCGAGAGCATGTTCGAAGCATACCGTAATGGTACACGCCGCACGACCGACTGGACATCATTGCTCTTCTCCGATTATTCACCCCAGACCCAGCAGGATCTGAGTATTACGGGAGGAAGCGAGAAAACACAATATTACATCGGTATGGGTTATCTTTTTCAGGAAGGTTTTTTCAAGTCGGGCGATTTGAACTACAATAAAATAAACCTGCGATCCAATATCACCACAGAGATTTTTGACGGATTGACCTTCGACCTGAACCTGAGCGGTATTGCCGATCAACGCAATAATCCCTATTCCAGTTCAGTGGATATCATCCGTAACTACTGGCGGCAGGGTGTACTCTTTCCGGCATACGCCGACCCGGAAAACACCATGCTCAATTACGAAGGATTGGACCTGGAGGAAAATACGGTGGCCAAGATGACCTCCGATATTTCCGGTTACAGAAAATATGCACAGAAGTATTTCATGTCGTCGGCAGGCCTTAACTATGATTTTGGGAAACTGTCAGATGCTTTGGAGGGACTTTCGGCAAAAGCGCTGCTAAGTTACGATTACCGGATGGATGATAACAACATCAAACGCAGAGAGTACTATCAGTACATGTATAACGAACTGACGGGCAACTATGATGCGAAGCTTTATAATAACAGCTCTCCCAATCAGATCAGAAGAGAACTTTATAGCAAGCAACAGCTGCTGGGACAGTTCATCTTGAATTACAACAGGCAGTTTGAGGGATTACACAATGTAAGCGGTATCCTGGGCTGGGAAACCCAGAGACGTACCGGTGACAACTTTTATGCACAGCGTGATCTCGCCTTCGGCATGGATTATCTTCTGGCGGGTGTGGATGAAAATCAGCTGGGAGGCATGCAGAGCGGACTCAATGATATTTACGAACTGGCCAACTCTGCCCTGATAGGCAGGGCAAATTATACTTATGCCGACCGTTATATTGCAGAAGCGCAGTTCCGTTATGACGGATCATCCAAGTTCGCGGAAGGACATCAGTGGGGCTTCTTCCCATCTGCTTCCGTAGGATGGCGTATATCGGAAGAACCGTTTTTTAAAGAGTGGGAAAGGGCATCCTTTGTAGACCAGCTAAAATTACGGGCAAGCTATGGCGTACTGGGTGACGACGGAGAACTGCAATACGACTGGGCAA
The DNA here is from genome assembly GCA_002398565.1 of Proteiniphilum sp. UBA4977. GTDB lineage: Bacteria > Bacteroidota > Bacteroidia > Bacteroidales > Dysgonomonadaceae > Proteiniphilum. The sequence goes on along the minus strand of DGZP01000050.1, from coordinate 34,800 downwards.
CAGGCTATGTCTATCCCGCCACTTCCGGAAATGCGGAAAAAGGATACTACAATCAATACGCTCCGGGATACATCTATGGAGATGAGTTTGTGTACGGAGTATCCACGCTCGCACTTCCCAACAGGCTTATCACCTGGTTTACTGCCCGTACGCTCGACGTGGGTGTAGATTTTGAAGGGTGGAACGGCCTTTTTGGATTCTCTTTCGACTTCTTCAACAGGGAAAGACATGGACGCTTTGCACGCCGGTCGGGTGATCTACCCACCGTGGTGGGTGCAACGGCACCCAGAGAAAACCTCGATAGCGACCGTCACTTTGGGATGGATATGGAACTTTCGCACCGGCACAGGATTGGTGAGTTTTATTACAGGATGAAGGCAATTGGCACCATTACCCGCCAGCAGTATCTTACCGCTTCGGAAAAAGGCCCTTATGGTAACTCGTACGACAGGTGGCGTAACGACAACCTTACGAACCGTTATCAGGGTATGCAGTTCGGATACGAGTCGGCAGGGCGCTATGAAAGCTGGGAAGATATTTGGAGATATCCGATCTATAAAGACAGGAACATCCTGCCGGGCGACTATAAATACCAGGACTGGAATGGTGACGGAGAGATAAATGGTTTGGATGTGCACCCCATCGCGTTTGATCAGACTCCATGGTTGAACTATAGCCTCACCTTCGACGGAAACTACAAAAATATGGATATGAGCATTCTCCTGCAGGGATCGGCTTTGGGTTCCATGGAGTATAGGGAACCACTCTACTCGATCTGGGGAAGTAACGGAGGGGGCACATTGGTACAATACCTCGACCGTTGGCATCCTACAGATCCACTGGCCGACCCCTATGATCCGGAAACGGAGTGGATAAGAGGATATTATGGATTTACCGGGAACTATCCGTTCGGAAATTCAAGATTTAACCGTGTAAGTACGGCCTATCTTCGCCTGAAAAGTATAGAAGTGGGTTACACGCTGCCAAAACTGCAGTCGTTCTCATCGATGGATTTGCGGCTTTTTGCCAATGCTTATAACCTGCTTACGTTCACCGGTGTAAGGTTTGTAGACCCTGAACATCCCGACGATGATTTGGGGAGGATGTATCCGCTGAACAAAACGTTTACCGTGGGACTTTCCCTTAAGTTTTAATCTTTTGAGTATACATAAAATGAAAAAAATGAATAGAATAATTAAACTTGTACTGGCTCTGTTCCTGTTGACCACTGCATGTGCAGATCTGGACATTCCTCCCAAAAATATTATCAGCGATGAAGACCTGCTGACCAATGAATCGGGTATGGAGATCTACATGGCCCGTATGTACAGCAATATGCCATTTGAAGATTTCAAATATATGGCCGAATGGGGTGTGGAATTCAACTCCTGGCTCGGGGCAATGGGAATTGAAGGCACGGGTGAGGCGGTGAACCGCGACGGTATCTCCCGGGCATTTACCTCCGAAAGAACTCCCTACTGGGGCAAGGCATTCACCCTTCTCAGGGATGCCAATTATCTGATAGAGAATTTGCCGCTTTACGAAGCTTCTTTTCCTGAGAAGATGTATAATCATTACCTGGGGGAAGCTTATTTTGTACGGGCTTTTGTTTTTGATGCCATGGCACGCCGCTTTGGCGGTATACCGCTGGTGACAAAAGTGATTCAATACCCGGCATCACAGGAGGCACTGGAAGTACCCCGTGCATCTGAGGAGGAGACCTGGGATCAGGTGCTGGCCGATTTTAACCGGGCTGCCGAACTGTTGTCGGAAGAAAGTCCCAAAAGTGGATATGCCAACAAGTATGTAGCACTGGCATTCAAGTCGGAAGCCATGTTGTACGCCGGTAGCGTAGCCAAATACAACGAGACCGTATCTGGCCGTCTCACCGGATTTGGAGAGAAGACCGGCGTAAGGGTCATAGGTTTTGCAGAGGATAGATGGCAGGCTGCATCTGAGAGATACTTCCGGGAAGCATACCTTGCAGCACAAGAGATCATTAAGGAGGGAGGCTATTCACTTTATAAAAAGAAATGGGCTGCTAATAATCCCGAAGCACAATACCAAAATATGGTGGATATGTTCAGTGATCCGGAAAGCCCCGAGAATATCTACGTGAAAAAATATGCATACCCGACCCTCACGCACGGCTATGATGCCTACAGCGCACCGTTCATCTTCAAGGCTCCCCTGGCATCGGGTACCTGTGTCACGCTAGACTTCCTGGAACTTTATGAAGGTTTTGACAGATATCCTGACGGCACAGTAAAAGTGACCACCGGAAATACGAATACAGCGGGCAAGTATCTGATGTACGACTCACCCCTCGACTTTTTCAAAAATGCCGAACCGCGACTGCGCGCTTATGTGATTTTTCCGGGTGATCGGTTCAAGGGAAAGAATATCGAGATACGGGCAGGGGTATATACAGGGAGTGAACCCATCGACCCCCTGTTCAACAATTATACCTATCAGACAGCAGAAACGAGATATCAACATCTGGATGCCTATAAACAACAGCCCAAGACACTTTATCTCAGTCCAAGGGAGGGGAGCGGTCAGGACACCCTGATTTACAAAGGTGCCAAGATGACTGCGGCCGGTGCCAACGGACCTTTTTATGATAATGGAGAAGGATGCCTGACAGGCCTTTACGGAAGAAAATGGCTGAAGGATGATCCTTCCTTTGAGGCAGGAGAGGGAAAGTCTGATCAACATTTTGTGCTGATGCGCTATGCCGAGGTATTGCTGAATGCTGCCGAGGCGGCCGTGGAACTTGCCCTGGCAGGACAACCTTCACCCGATGGGTCTGATCTTTTGACTGTTGCAACGGATAATGTCAATCTCATCAGGGAGAGAGCCGGCGCTTCATTGCTTTCTACTGCAATCACTGCCAATGAAGAAGGACGTAATATAGTGCGCAAGGAGAGACGCAAGGAACTGGCGCTGGAGCATAAAACGAAGTGGGATATCCGTCGCTGGCGCGTGCAGCATTACGAAAACCGGGACGGCTTCTGGGGCGAAGAGAGAAACAAGGACACCTTCAGCAACAACAACCGTTACAGGTTCCGCGGACTTTACCCATTCTTCTCTACCGGGAGCGGGAAATATTTCTTCGATGCCCGTTTTCAATGGGTGAGCCTGAAGACCTTTGAATACAATGTAGTAGATTATTACTTTTCCATTCCGGGCGGCGAGGTGACCAAGAGCCCTGTCATCGACCAGCAGCCTAACAGATAATAACATAACATATATAATCGTATGAACAAGATAGTATTTTTATTGGCTTCTTTGCTCTTGCTTGCTTCCTGCAGCATGTTTGAGCTGGATAACTATGAGGCTCCTTCAGAGACACTGGAGGGGGTAGTCGTGGATGCGGCAACCGGAAAACCTGTACTCACGGACCAGGGAAGCGAAGGAATCAGGGTGCGCCTTACGGAGCTCAGCTGGGGAGATAATGTGACTCACAACCCCGATTTTTTCTGTATGCCGGACGGTACCTTCCGCAATACCAAGCTTTTTAAAGGGGAATATAACGTGAGAATTGACGGCCCCTTTATTCCCCTGTTGAGAGAGGATGACCGTGGAGTACCCATTGCCGACGAAACGCAGAATATGCAAATCGAGGGTGTGACGAAAGTCAGATTTGAAGTACAACCCTTTTTGAATGTGGAATGGGTGGAAGAACCCCGTGTGATCAACGGGAAGATTCGAGCCAAGGTGAAAGTGACCCGCGGAGTGTCAGAGGAAGAATTCCGACAGAAGATAGAACCCATGGGTGGGTACAGTAGTACCTTTCTGAACGTAACCGACATCCAGCTTTTTGTGAGCTACTCCTCCACCGTGGGCTACCGCGCCCGGGATGAGAGATGGTCCAAATCAATTGAATATTCCGGCACATCGTTCAAGGATTTGCTGGGTGAAACCATCACCCTCGAGTCGAACGGAACCATTCCTTCCGGGCGGATTGTCTTTATTCGCGCTGCAGCAAGAATAAATTACGATACACCACGGGGTAGCGGTACCCGACGTTGGAATTATAATGAGCCGCTGGAAGTGATGATTCCGTAAAAATTGATTATTTTTATGGTTCAAAGTCTTTCTTTTAGGGAGAGACTTTGAACCATATTTCTTGTAACTAAAAACAGGTCATATGAGAAGATTATGGATCGCTCTTTTCATGCTTTCGGGCATGCAACTTCACGCCCAGAACGTGAAAGAGGTACACACTACTTTCCAAACATCCCGCGAGTGGAGGCCAACCATCGATGTGAGAGCCAATGCGGTCATGGTCTACGGGGTGGGTGGTAACCCTTCCGACAAATCGGAAAAAATCCCTTTTGAAGAACGGGTACGCTCATGGAGAGACAAGGGATACGTTGCTCATTACATGACGGGTATTGCCTGGGGCGAGTATCAGGATTATTTCACGGGTGAATGGGATGGAAAGATGCATCTCGATGAAGGACAGGTGGAACTGAACGGCGATACCATATGGCATGGACACATGGTGCCTTATATTGTGCCCACGGATAATTTTCTTACCTATCTGAAGGAGCGACATATCAAGCGAGCTATCGACGCCGGCATTGATGCCATCTTTATGGAAGAACCCGAGTTTTGGGCCAGGGCGGGCTATAGTGAGGCTTTTAAACGGGAATGGGAAAAGTTTTACGGTTTCCCCTGGCGTGCGCAGCATCTGTCTCCGGAAAACACCTACCTTTCCAACAAACTGAAATATCATCTCTATTACAAGGCGCTCGATGAGGTCTTCTCCTATGCCCGGGAGTATGGGAAAAGCAGAGGGATGGATGTGAAGTGTTATGTTCCCACGCATTCGCTGGTTAATTACGCCCAATGGAAAATCGTCAGCCCCGAAGCAAGCCTGGCTTCATTGCCTTCGGTCGACGGGTATATTGCCCAGGTATGGACCGGTACCTCCCGTGAACCGAACTATTTCAACGGAAAAATGAAAGAACGGGTGTTTGAGACTGCCTTCCTGGAGTATGGCTCCATGGAATCAATGACGGCACCCACCGGAAGAGAAATCTTCTTCCTGACCGATCCTATCGAAGACTGGCCGCGCGACTGGGTGGATTACAAAAAAAACTATGAGGCTACATTTACCGCCCAGCTGCTCTATCCCCGTATCAACAAGTATGAGATCATGCCCTGGCCGGAACGTATTTACGAGGGTTTGTACCGTACCAGCCGCAATAGTGACAAGAAAGAGCGCATACCCCGACACTATTCCACGCAAATGCAGGTGATGGTGAACACGCTGGGGCAGATGCCTGAAACCAAGGAGCGGGTGGAAGGATCTCAGGGTATTGGCGTGATGATGTCCAATTCTCTGATGTTCCAGCGTTTTCCCGAACATGAGGGTTATGAGGATCCGCAGCTGGCCAGCTTCTACGGACAGACGCTTCCCTTACTCAAAAGAGGGGTTCCCGTGGAAACTGTGCATATGGAAAATCTTTCCTATCGTGAAACCCTACAGGATATACACCTGCTTATCCTCTCTTACTCCGGAATGAAGCCGATGGAACCCGGGGCTCACACATACCTTGCACACTGGGTAAACAACGGAGGTATACTTCTCTACTGCGGTAGGGATAGCGATCCTTTTCAGCAAGTACCGGAATGGTGGAACAGTGGCACGAACAATTTTGCCACGGCTGCCGATCATCTGTTTACACAACTAGGACTGGACCCTTCCCTTGACGAAGGTGAATACAAGGTGGGTAAGGGAAAAGTGTATATTCTGCGAAACGATCCCAAAGAGTTCATACTCAGTGAAAATGGAGACCAAAAGTTTGTCGCTCTGTTGCAAAGACTTTATCGGGAGCCGGCAGGAGAAGAGCTTCAATTCAAGAACTACTTCAGCCTGAAAAGAGGCCCTTACAGGATTATTTCCGTACTCGACGAGTCGGTGGCTTCCACTCCTTATGTGGCAAAAGGCACTTTTGTTGATCTCTTCAATCCCGAGGTACCCGTGTTAAACGAAAAAATTGTCCACCCCGGTGAACAGGCATTTCTTTTCGATATAACCTCGCTGAAAGAGAGGCAAAAACCGCGTGTGCTTGCCACGGCGGCAGGCGTGAGTGATGAGAGGAGTACCACATATAGCTATGCCTTCACCGTGAGGAGTCCGATAAATACTACCAATGTAATGCGTATTCTCCTGCCGGAGAAACCAGTCCTCAGTGAGGTGAGAAACGGGAACGGTGAAATTGATCACGAGATGTCGTGGGATCAGGAAAGCAAAACCGTTTTCCTCCGGTTTGAGAATGATCCCGCCGGCATATCGGTTTTGTTAAAATGGGAATGAGCAGGAAGAGATAAACAGATAAACTGAACAACAATGAAGAAAATTGATTTGACGGGATTCCTTTACTTTTTGGGGATCATCATTACCCTGAATGCCCGCCCCTCCGCACCGGTGGACTATGTCAATACACTGGTGGGTACAGATTCAAAATTTGAACTCTCCACGGGGAACACTTATCCGGCCATCGCACTGCCCTGGGGAATGAACTTCTGGTCACCCCAAACCGGTAAGATGGGTGACGGATGGATGTACACCTACCACGCCGACAAGATCAGGGGATTCAAACAGACCCACCAGCCCAGCCCGTGGATGAACGACTACGGCCAGTTCTCACTTATGCCTGTCACGGGGAAGCCTCTCTTCGACGAAGAGGAGAGAGCCAGCTGGTTCTCTCACAAGGCTGAAGTGGCAAAACCTCATTATTACAGAGTATATCTGGCCGATCATGACGTGACAACCGAGATTACCCCTACAGAACGGGCTGCCATGTTCCGGTTCACCTTCCCGGAAAGCGACAGCTCTTTCATCATCGTTGATGCTTTTGATAAAGGTTCCCATGTGCGAATCATTCCTGAAAAACAGATGATTACCGGATACACTACCCGTAACAGGGGCGGTGTGCCCGATAACTTCAGGAACTATTTTGTGATCCGTTTCGATAAGCCCTTCACCCGGTATGGTGCTGTAAAAGAGGGTACCATTACGGAAAAAGAGACAACTTATACCGGGAATCATGCCGGGGCGGTAATAGGTTTTCAAACAACCAATAATGAACAGGTGCATGCATATGTGGCCTCCTCCTTCATCAGTGAGGCGCAGGCGTTGCTGAACCTGCGCGAACTGGGAGACGACTCTTTCGATGGAATCATGAAGAGGGGCGAAGCACGCTGGAATGATGTGCTTGGCAGGATCAGGGTGGAGGATGACAACATCGACAACATACGTACCTTTTATTCGAACCTCTATCGCACGGTGCTCTTCCCCCGGAACCTCTCGGAGATCGATGCAGATGGAAATATCTATCACTACAGTCCATACAACGGGAAGGTGCTTCCCGGCTACATGTTCACCGACACCGGCTTCTGGGACACGTTCAGGAGCTTATTTCCCTTTCTTAATTTTGTTTATCCCTCCGAGAACCTGAAGATGCAGGAGGGATTGGTCAATGCGTATAAAGAGAGCGGCTTTCTTCCCGAATGGGCCAGCCCCGGCCACCGGAATATCATGGTGGGAAACAATTCTGCCTCGGTTGTCGCCGACGCCTATATAAAAGGGCTGCGGGGGTATGACACCGAAACACTCTGGGAAGCACTCAAGCATGGTGCGAACAGCGTACACCCCACAGTACCTGCATCGGGACGTACCGGCTATGTTGAGTATAACAAGTATGGTTATATCCCCAATAACGTGGGAATCAGCCAGAATGTGGCCCGTACACTGGAATACGCCTATAACGACTGGAGCATCTACAGCTTCGGAAAAGCCCTGGGCAAGCCGGAGTCCGAGATTGCCATCTTTGGTGAACGGGCGATGAACTACAAAAACCTCTTTAATCCGGAACATAAGCTGATGGCGGGTCGTGCCGACGACGGCTCCTTCTCGGCAGAATTCGATCCGGCTGCCTGGAGTCGCGATTTCACCGAAGGCAACAGCTGGCACTACTCCTGGTCCGTTTTTCATGACCCCCAGGGATTGATCGACCTGATGGGGGGTAGAAAGATTTTCACTGAAATGCTTGATTCCGTATTTCTCATTCCCGGGTCGGAGGGGCTGAAGAGCCGCTCCATGATTCACGAAATGAGGGAAATGCAGGTGATGGACATGGGACAGTATGCGCATGGAAACCAGCCCATTCAACATATGGTTTACCTCTATAACTATGCGGGTGAGCCCTGGAAGGCACAATACTGGTCACGTGAGATCATGGACAGACTCTATTCGGCTACGCCCGATGGTTACTGCGGTGATGAAGACAACGGCCAGACATCGGCCTGGTATGTTTTTTCCGCATTAGGGTTCTATCCTGTATGTCCGGGTAGTAATGAATATATACTCGGATCTCCTCTCTTTCGTTCTGTGGAGATCGATTTGGAGAACGGGAAGTTGCTGAAAATAAAGGCCAGAGACAATGGACCGGAAAATCGCTATATCCGGGAAATGAAGCGAGGCGGTAAAAAATATACCCGAAACTACCTGCACCATGACGATCTGATGAAGGGCGGCGAGGTTATGTTTATGATGAGTCCCCAACCCAATAAAGAGAGGGGAACGGGAGAGAAGGATCTTCCTTATTCCTTCTCATACGATTAAATCATTTTTTACATGATGGTGTATGAAAAGAAACCAATTAATTAACAGGGGTGAGGTGGAAAATAAATGCCACACCCATAAAAATATATATATGAAACCATTTGTATCTATTTGTATTGTCCTTATAGCCATGGGCTTGTTGTGTCAGAATTGCCAGTCTCCAGGCCCCGGCTTTGAAGAGGAGGCAGGATCTTCCTTCCGGGCACCCGCTTATCCGCTCATCACCGTGGATCCCTATTTCAGCGCGTGGTCCACAACTGATCAACTCTTTGACGCTCCCGTAAAACACTGGACCGGAAGAAATCAATCGCTTACAGGGGTATTGCGCGTGAACGGCGAAACTTACCGGTTTCTCGGAAAAGAGGATATTCCCCTGCAACCGGTGATTCCTACAGCCAAGTTCGACGCGTGGGAGGGAAAATATGTGCATACCGCTCCTGCAGAAGGTTGGGAACAGCCCGGTTTCGATGATTCCTCCTGGAAAAACGGCAAAGGAGCCTTCGGCACTCCTGGCAGCGGGGAGACCTCCACACCTTGGGAGACCGACGAGATATGGATACGGCGCACTTTTTCCATGCCCGAGACGGCTGAAGGTGAAAAACTATTTCTGGGCTATTCGCACGACGATGATTTTCTGCTTTATTTGAATGGTATTCCTGTCATCGATACCGGCAACAGGGCAAAAAGCGATCAGATAGTGGAAATAGACAAGGATTTACTAAATGCCGAAGGTGAAAATGTTATCGCAGCCTGGTGTCTCGACAGGGGAGGACTGGCCTACGTGGATTTTGGAATATTCAAAGAGAGCGACCGGCAGGATTTCTTCGCGCAGACAGCAGTACAGAATGAAGTGAAAATTACTGCCACACAAACAAAATACCACTTTACCTGCGGCCCCGTGGACCTGATGGTTGAATTTGTTTCACCACTTATGATGGACGACCTGAACCTGCTTTCCCGTCCGGTCAATTATATCAACTATGAGGTAGTATCCAATAATGGGAAGCAGCATGAAGTGGAAATTTATTTTGAGGCAACACCCGAATGGGCTGTGCACGAACTGAATCAGGAGGTGGAGCTGATTACCGGCAGAAGCGGAGAGGTGACTTTTGCGCGCACCGGTACCACTGCGCAACCAGTTCTGCAACGCAAGGGTGACAATGTCAGGATCGACTGGGGATATTTTTATCTGGCTGCGGCCGAGGAAGAAAACAGGACGGTGGCTATTGGAGATTATTTCGCCCTGAAAGAGGCATTCAAGTCGGATGGTAAACTACCGCGTGATGCTGAACGTTTCACAGCCCTGATGACAGAATCGATGCCGGTACTGGCTACAGTCGACAAGCTTGGACAAATAGCTGCCAGGCCGGTCAAGGGATTTGTCATGCTCGGCTATGATGATATTGAATCCATCCAGTATTTCGGAGAGAATCTGAAGGCATGGTGGACAAACGGGGGTGAAACAACGTTTGAAGAGGTGCTTGCCGATGCTGTAGCCACTCATGAGTCGGTTATGGAACGATGTGACCGGTGGGACAACAAGGTATACAACGACCTTCTTCAGGCTGGAGGTGAGAATTATGCCCGTATCTCCCAGCTGGCCTATCGGCAGTCGGTCGCCGCCCATAAACTGGTGAAAGGTGCAGAGGGAGAAACGCTGTTCTTCTCGAAAGAAAACTTCAGTAACGGCTCCATAGGCACGGTCGACATAACCTTTCCCTCCTCGCCGCTTTATCTAAAATACAATCCGGAGCTGCTCAAGGGAATGATGAATCCCATCTTCTATTACTCTGAAAGCGGCAAGTGGACCAGGCCATTTGCAGCTCACGATGTGGGTACATATCCCCTGGCCAACGGGCAAACCTATGGCGGAGATATGCCAATTGAGGAGAGCGGCAACATGCTGATTCTTGTTACTGCCATTGCGCAGATAGAAAAGAATGCTGATTACGCTGCAAAACACTGGCAGGTGTTGACCACCTGGGCCGACTATCTGCTCGAGAAAGGACTTGATCCCGAGAACCAGCTCTGTACCGATGACTTTGCAGGGCACTTCGCACACAATGCGAATCTATCAGTAAAGGCGATCATGGGCATTGCCGGATATGGCCGTCTGGCAGGGATGCTTGGTAAAACCGACGTGGCTGAGAAATATACCGCTGCTGCCAGGGAGATGGCACAGGAGTGGACGAAGATGGCCGACGATGGGAACCATTATCGCCTTACGTTTGATAAGCCCGACACCTGGAGCCAAAAATATAACCTGGTATGGGATGAACTGCTGGAGCTGGATATCTTCCCCGACGAGATTGTTGAAAAAGAAATTGCATATTACCTCACCAAACAAAACCGGTACGGCCTTCCTCTTGACAACAGAATGACATATACGAAAGCCGACTGGATTGTGTGGACGGCTACGATGGCCGACGATGACGATACATTTCGCCGGTTTATTGATCCGCTATACGCGTACGTGACAGAGACAACGGACAGGGTACCGCTATCCGACTGGTATGAAACCACCAACGCCAATCAGATAGGCTTCCAGGCCCGATCGGTAGTGGGAGGTTTTTTTATCAAGACATTGAAGAAATAGATCCCAGGTTAGTTCTTCCCTCACGGAATCGAATCCGGGTTTACTCCAGCTCTTTAGTCTTGGGTAGACCCGGTTTCTTTTTCTATTTTGCAGGTTTTGCCCCTCGCATGTATTATGATAAAATGATAAGAGATTCTTCACAAAGAGTAACCTTCTCCAGTCGGTCGTCGTGCACGATATAGGTGTTTTCGATACCTGCGGCACCAATGCCCGGTAATACGAACTTGGGCTCGATTGCAATGGCCATGCTGGCCTCCAGAACCTCGTTTGAGCGGGGGGTGAGCACGGGAGGCTCATTGATCTCCAGCCCCACGCCATGACCCACAAATTTGGCCTGTTGTGCGGTACCCATGAAATATGCCTCCAGTTTATTCTCTTTGACGATCTTTTCGGCGATGTGCCAGAGCACTGCACAGGGAACGCCTGCCTTTGCGGTCGCCTCAATGGTGTGTAAAATGTCAAGCGATACCTGATGTGCCCGATAAGCAATATCAGGGGCATGCTCAATCACAAAAGTACGGGTCATATCGTCCATGCAGGGACGGTAGTTTCCCGCCATATCCACCATCAGGGTGGTTCCGGGTGCGAGTAGTGTACCACTGGCCCCCAGGGGAAGCAATGGGGTGATGCCTGCACCACCCAGGGCATAATCGTAGGGTGAGGCAACCTGCGCATTGTCACCCGCGAGCATGCTTCCCATAAAGATGTCCATGTTCTCACCGAAAGAGCGGAAGATACCCATTGATCCGTGCAGGCGCATCTGCCGTTCAATTTCTATCTGCAGCGCCAGGTCGGTCATCCCTTTGTGGTAGAGGGAGGGGATCAATTCATACACTTTTGCATGAATGGCTGCGCTCTCGCGAATCTGATCCAGTTCGTATGCTGACTTGACCGATCTTATTTCCCTGATCGCGGCAGAGATATTCTTGATCTCCGGCATCTCCAGCGCTGCCTGTAAGCGGAGCGCTGCGCTGAGCGTGATCGTGTCACTTTCCAATAAAACCTGTCCGGGAACCCTGAAGCCCGCTTCACGAAGCAGGCCGGGTATCTGTTCAGGCTTACGGATCATAAAAATATTATTTCCACACAACCCGGCGGGACGCCTTACAAACAGCAGCGGGTCGCTCTGGGCATATACCAGGATATAACCATCAAAAATGAATCCGGTAAGCCAGTATTTGTTTACCTGTGAGGTGATAAGGCAGCTCTCGGCCTGCATAGTAGACAACAGTTGTTGCAGCTTTTGCAACCGTTTGTCTGTTTCTGTTTTTGGAAGTTTGCTCATGAAGAGGGTTTAATCAGTTCAAATATACAATATTCTTTCCATCTTGTATTGCTCCAGGATGAAGACAGTTCAAAAAAAAACTTAATCAGTCCAATAAAACGTTACCAATCGTCAATGTGAGTAGCTGTATAAAAAAAAAACCTATCTTTATGCCGTCGCAATATGTAGACCGGTGAACGGAAGGATACTCATAGTAGAAGATGACCGATCTTTTGGAACCATGTTGGTGAAATGGTTTGAGAGAAACGGATACATGGCAACGTTGTGCTCAGGTATGACTACGGCACGCGAAACGCTGTCCAAGTCGGAGTATGAACTGATCTTGTCTGATCTGCGCCTGCCGGATGGTGATGGCATCATGTTGCTTAGCTGGTTAAAAGAGAAAGGAACAGATATTCCCGTGATCATCATGACCGGCTATGGGGACGTGCAGACGGCTGTCTCTGCCATTAAACTGGGAGCCTTCGACTATCTCGAAAAACCGATTAATCCCTCTCTGCTTAATCAAAAAATAAAAGATGTTTTCGAGACAGCCAGAACGGATAAATCTTCAAAGACCAGGAAAACGAATTCACAAATCCCGCCTGACAGTTCCAGGAGTATTGTATTTGGCCGCAGCCCTCTTTCTGTACAGATGTATGCCCATATCAACCTGGTAGCACCCACGCAAATGGCTGTGATGGTCATAGGGGAAAGCGGTACGGGAAAAGAAAGTGTAGCCAGGATGATTCATGAAAGGAGTAACCGCGCCTCGGGGCCTTTCATTGCCGTAGATTGCGGAAGCCTCTCCCTGGAACTGGCGCCAAGCGAGCTGTTTGGGCACAAGAAAGGATCATTTACCTCTGCAATTGAAAACAAAACCGGCTTTTTTGCCGAAGCCTGTGGCGGAACGCTTTTTCTCGATGAAGTGGGAAACCTGCCCTACGGTGTTCAGATGCAGATGCTTCGTTCGTTGCAGGAGAAAAAAATAAGGCCTGTGGGTACCTCCTCAGATATCGATGTGGATGTACGCATTATCACCGCTACCAATGAGGACCTGGAAAAAGCCATTGCCGAAGGGCGCTTCAGGGAAGATCTTTATCACCGCCTCAATGAATTTATAATACAGGTGCCTCCACTGAGGGCCTGTGTATCTGACGTGCAACGCTATGCCAACCATTTTCGGGAGGAAGCAAATAAAGAACTCGACAGGCACGTCGTTTCCATTTCTGCCGAAGCATGTATGAAACTTGAAAATTACAGCTGGCCCGGAAACTTGCGTGAACTCCGTAATGTAATCCGCCGTTCAGTGCTTTTTTCAGTTGGTGATACAATCACCGGGGAGAGCTTGCCCGTTTTAACCGAAAAAAAAACAGGCAATGGCATAAAAGGAGACATATCCCTTTTGCGTGAACCGGATCAGGAAAAAGAAAAGATCATTGAAGCCCTGGAACGTGTAAAAGGTAACAAGACAAAAGCCGCCATGTTGCTGCAGATCGACCGGAAGACACTTTACAACAAGATTCACCTTTATGGCATAGGGCTATAAGAAATCTCTCCGGATGGTCTCACGAAATGACTCGAGCTTGCCAATTGTCTCCAGAAGCTCTTCCTTCCATTCCGGCCACTCCTTTTCACCATCTCCCGGAAACTTGTCCATCTTGCGTAATGCGTCACAAAGATGACCGGCGTTAAGCTGGCCGTAAAAGGGGTGAATACGGTGACATAACTGCCGGGCTTCCTTAAACCGGTCACGCCTTATCAATTCCTTTAATTCATCCAGATCTTTGTGTGAGGTTTGTACAAAACCTGAAAGTATATCTTTTATGGCCTCTGTGTCCTCGTTAAACATGGCTGCCAGCTGCGGAAACCGGCCGGAAAGCGTGGCTCCGTCCCGTGTGTGCACCTTTTTCCCTGTGAGTATCACAAGGAGTTGATTCATGGATACCGGCTTGGTTATAAGTCCGTTAAATCCATATTGCAATGCCAGCTCAGATGTGTATTCATCATATGCGGTCATCAGCCATACGGGTATATGATCATTTTTTTCCCGGATTAGCTGCAGGATGTCAAGCCCCGTTATTTCTCCCATCTGCATGTCGGTGAACACGATATCGAAAGATGAAATGAGCCGGATAAAACCTTTTACGTCACTTGCGTTACTGCAGAGCTTTACCTTAAAACCATTCCCGGTGAGATATTCCCTGAGCATGTTTCCCAGTGAGGTGTCGTCTTCAAACAGCAGAATCTTTTCAGGCGGTGTGCCACTTACGACCCCTTCCGAAGACTGATCCATTTCAGTGTTATATTTTATCTGAGTAACAGGTAGACGGATGGTGACGGTAGTGCCTTTTCCTTTTTCGGAGATGAGAGAAATCTCTCCCTTCAGGGAATCGACAAGTCCCCTTGTAACATACAACCCGAATCCGTTACCTTCTGTCTTTAAACGGTTCTTTAATCGGGAAAAAGGTTTGAAAATCTGTTCGATGTCCTCTTT
>DGZP01000050.1:0-19547 GCA_002398565.1 Proteiniphilum sp. UBA4977 | reverse complement strand
AGTCTGATTGATATTGTTCCCTTCGGAGTATATTTTACCGCGTTTGATATCACATTGATGAGTATCTGTTTGAGCATTGTATAATCCGTCACTGTGTAAAAGGGGGTATCCAGATGATTTTCAAAGTTTACGACAAGTCCTTTTTCATTGGTGAAAGGACGAAACATGCCTATAACATCTTCCATCAGTTCAATTAAATTAAAACGACTGAAATGCAGGGCGCTCTTGTTGCTTTCCATGCGCGAAAACTCAAGCAGATTGGCAAGCATGCTCAAAATATGCAATCCTGAATTTCTGGCAGACTGTAGTTGTCTTTTTATATTGACGGGTAACTCTTCCGAAGCCCACATCTCCATGTAACCCATCATGGAACTGAGCGGTGTTTTTATATCATGAGATACAGAAAGCAATAATTTGTGACGACTGCTTATCAGTTCTTCAGTGATTTGTTTTTCCCGTGCAAGATCAACCCGTGCCCTTTGTCCTTTATTCAGGTCGTCAATAATCAGGAAGACAATAATCAGGATCAAAATAATGGAAATGGCCCCCACCAAGAGTGCAAAAGTAATGGTTCTCCGGCTTAACATCTCGCTATTGTCAGTACCCATGCGTGTTGTCTCAATAGCTGCATTGTAAAACTGCGTGATCAGTTTAGATATTTTTAAAGAGATGCTTTGTTCCGCGACAACAAGCTCACGGACCTCTCTTTCTATGCCTGCCATTTGGGAAATATATGTCTTTGATGCTTCTTGTGTGACCTGTTTCAGGTCTGCATACAACGTGGTATCTACGCGCGATACGGAAAGGGCTCTCTGTTCTGTTCGAGCAATGGTTACAGTGGAGTCAGGTGTCTTTTGCGGATCGAAAAGATCCCTAAGGCGTCCCCAGAAATCTTTTTTTGGAACAGGCACCATGGTGGTGTCTTTGTTCATGGTGACTACTATGGAGTCCTGAATAATTTCATCGTAGTGTTCAATCTTCTTGTCTATCTCCACCATCGGATTACGAGACCTCAATTGAATGGTAAGCCTGCGTACAATCCCGTTTTTTTCCTGCAGCAGGGAATCAATGTCTTCCAGAAGCATGTCTTCCCTCCCTTCAAGTGATATGCTTTTAATGTAACTGATCTGCCTGAAAATGTCACGGGTAATGGAATCATACTGCCGCTGATATCTCCCCGAAGGAGATACCAGATATCTGTTCAGCACGTCCTGTGCTTCCTGAACCGATATAATCAGATCATTGCTGTATGAAAGCACTTTATAAGCATTGTCCATCTCCTGCTTCTGCATATCTATTTTCTTCTTTAATGTAAAAGAATAAACAAACAGGCCTATGAAATAGAGGAGTATTACCAGGAGGATTAGCCCGATCTTGATTCTGATTTTATATTCCGGTGAGTGTGCCATTCGCATGAGGTTCCTTTTTTATATCCAAATATAAAGGATATATTTTACATACAACCATATATGCTGTTTCGGATAATTTATTTGAAATGTGGAAATACCCCAGAAGGGTGTGGAATGATTCTACACCCTTCCACACGATTTCCACATACTCTTTTTCACTTCTCCTTGTCGGCGGTTTTTAATTAAATATTTGAAATACAAGTGAATGATGTTTGTTCTGGTTCCATGTAACTTCCTTTGGCATGAAATCTGTTACATTGATTGCAGACAATGACTCGTTGAATTGTCAAGAATGGAATTAAAAAATCAATGGCAAATCATTTAAAGTTTATCATTATGAAAAAAGTTATTTTATCAATTGCTCTGATGGGAGCTGTGATTACAACAGCAAGTGTGCAACAGGTCAATGCAGCCAATGAAGTATCTGCAGTTAATATAGTAATGGACGACGATAATGGATACGTGGAAGTGCAGTTGGACTCGCTGAATCCGGCAGTACAGGCATCTGTTAATGCACTAAGCGCCGAATATGATGTCAAATCATTGAAGTTTAATGCGAGCAAACAGCTTACGAAGGTAATGCTGATTAAGAAAGATGACCAATCCACAAAGAAAGTTTATCTCGATGCGGAAGGCAACGAAGTACCGGCATCGCAACATAAAGCCGAGGCCGCTGAAAAAAACAGACAGGAAGAAACTCCTTCAGTAGAAGTCTTTGAGGCAACGCAACAAAAAGAAGACGGATTTGCAAATGTCAAGTTCGAAGACCTGAATGAAAAAGTACAGCAGGCTGTCCGTAAGCTCATCGATAAATATGACATTAACGCGTTGCAGTATCATGCAGAGAAGAAAATAACGAAGGTTACTGCAACAGATAAGGAAGATCAGTCGGTAAAGACCGTTTATTTCGATGATGAAGGAAAGGAAATAACTCCGGAAGCAGCTCCGCAAAACACTACAGAGGCTCCCATGTTATTATAGGAACAAACTACTCTTTCGCACCTCTATATATTTCCTAGTTAACACTACACCAATTAATAACTAAGGAGTTTTCATCGCCCTCTCTACATGTGATATGTAGGAGGGCGTTTTTTATTGTACGAAGTGCAGGGTCAGGGATTCCAAATTTTCCATGCAGCGCGGGCCTGTATCTCCAGCATCTCCTTTCCGTTTTTTATCAGGGCACCCCTTTCCTTTCCTTTTTTAAGGAACAGGGTTTCTTCGGGGTTATATACCAGGTCGTATAGCAGATGGCCGGGTGTAAGAAATTGATAGGGTATGTCGGGACAAGTGTCGCTGTGCGGGAAGGTCCCTACAGGCGAGGCATTCACGATAAGGTGATAAGACGATAATATTTCCTGTGATAACATTTCATAGGTGAGTCTTTTTTCCCCGGGAGTGGTGCGTGACACATAAAGCCAGTCGATATTCATATCGTCCAAAGCCTGCACCACAGCCTTCGATGCTCCTCCAGTACCCAAAACGAGGGCCTTTCTGTGGATGGCCGGGTTTAGCATCGGAGCGAGGGAATCACGAAAACCAACATAATCGGTATTATGGCCGGTCATCCTGTAAAAATACATGTCGCCCGGTTTCCTTTCCACCCGGATAACATTGACGGCACCAATTTTTTCTGCTTCCGGAGATATTTCCTGCAGAAAGGGAATAATCTTTTCCTTGTAGGGTATGGTCACATTGATGCCCCTCAGATGCTGATGAAAGAGAATTACCCGGCGTATTTCATGCACATCTTCAATTTCAAAATTAAGGTATTCTGCATCAATCTTTTCCCGCTCGAATTTTTCCGTGAAGAATTTCGCAGAAAAGGAGTGTTTCAAAGGGAATCCGATCAGTCCATAGGTATCCATCTTATTCACATCGTTAAATCATCGTATCAATCGACGGGTTTCTCGGCAATATACAAGGTGGCAATCCCCAGGGAATACCTTCTCAGTCTGATATTCGTAAATCCGTTTTTTTTCAGAATCAGCATCATATCCCTTCCCTGCGGAAAGACGGCAATTGATTCGGGAAGATAACGGTAGGCGCGTTGTTCGGTATTAAACAGACCAGAAAGAAAAGGCATCACATACCTCGTATATGCGGTAAAGAGTTCCTTCACCGGTGATTTTACAGGAGATGTCAACTCAATGAAAAGGAAGACACCACCCGGCTTCAGCACGCGAAGCACCTCCTGAAAACTTATATCGATATTCTCAAAATTACGTACGCCGAAGGCTGCCGTGGCTGCGTCAAAGCTGTTATCGGGGAACGACATGGCCGAACAGTCCTGATTGTCGAAAGAAATGATGTCTCCGAGTCCTCTCGCTTTTACTTTTCTTTTACCAACCTCCATCATGCCATCTGAAATGTCAATGGCTGTAATTTTTTCCGGATGTAGGATGTGCCGGGCCAGAATAGCAAAATCGCCCGTTCCGGTAGCAATATCGAGGATATTTCGGGGATGGTACTTCTTCAGTTCCCTGAGGGCATCCCTGCGCCAGTAACCATCGATTCCCAGCGAGAGGGTGCCGTTCAGCCTGTCGTAATTGGGCGCAATCTCATCAAACATCCGGGTAACCTGTTCCTTTTTAGGCTGATGGTTGTTATACGGATTTACCCTTTCAACTTTGTAGCTCATTTATTCAAATAATCGGTTACATGCTTCTCTATGCGCATTTCCAGATCGGCGGCGTCTACTTTTATAAACTTTTCCCCTGTAATCTTTTCATATAGTTCGATGTATCTGTCGGAGACGCTGTTACAATATGCATCAGTCATCTCCGGCACCTGTTGCCCTTCCCGTCCCTGGAATCCGTTTTCCATCAACCATTTGCGGACAAATTCTTTCGATAGCTGTTTTTGTTCCTCCCCCTTTTCAAAGCGTACTGAATATTCATCGCTGTAAAAATACCGGGATGAATCGGGGGTGTGAATTTCATCGATAAGGTAGATTTTACCATCTTTTTTTCCGAACTCATACTTGGTATCCACCAGGATGAGACCCTTCTCTGCGGCCATCTCGGTACCACGCTTGAACAGCGCATAGGTATATTGTTCCAGCTGTTCATATTCTTCCCTGCTTACCAGGCCCTGGGCAATGATCTCCTCTTTCGAGATGTTTTCATCGTGTCCCTCCTCGGCCTTGGTGGTGGGAGTGATCAGCGGCGTTTCAAACTTCTGGTTTTCACGCAGACCTTCCGGAAGTGGTAGACCGCATAATGTGCGTGCTCCCTGCCTGTATTCGCGCCAGGCACTGCCGGTAATATAACCGCGAATGACCATTTCCACTTTGTAGGGCTCACAGCGTACGCCTACGGTGACCATCGGGTCGGGCGACGCCTCTTTCCAGTTGGGTACAATGTCGGCTGTGGCGTCCAGGAATTTAGCGGCGATCTGGTTGAGTACCTGTCCCTTGTAGGGGATTCCCTTCGGCAGTATGACATCGAATGCCGAAATCCTGTCCGTGGCGATCATGACCAGCTGGTTGTCGCCTATGCTATATACATCGCGTACTTTTCCATGATAGACCCCGGTCTGTCCCGGAAAGTGATAATCTGTTCTTGTCAATGCATCCATATGATTTGATAATTTGATAATTAGATAACCCGGATCCGTACTTCTGCCAATCTACATATCTACCGATCCGCTGATTTGTTTCTCTCCTTCATACGCCTCCACAATCCGTTGCACGAGTTTATGGCGTACAATGTCTTTCTTATTGAATTCTACTGTGGCAATACCTTTTATATGATGCAGCACCTTCATGGCATGAACCAGTCCCGAAGGTTGAGAATTGGGTAAATCAATCTGCGTAATGTCTCCTGTAATAATCATTTTCCCGTTTATACCCAGCCTTGTGAGAAACATCTTAATCTGGGGCTTGGTGGTGTTCTGTGCTTCATCGAGAATGATTACAGCGTCGTTGAGTGTTCGCCCGCGCATGAAGGCCAGCGGTGCAATCTGAATGATTTTGTTCTCAATGTATTCCTTCAGCTTCAACGGGGGGATCATATCTTCCAAAGCATCATAGAGGGGTTGCAAATAGGGATCGATCTTTTCCTTCATGTCGCCCGGCAGGAATCCCAACTTTTCACCGGCTTCCACGGCAGGACGGCTGAGGATGATCTTTCGTACCTGTTTCGTCTTCAAGGCGCGCACGGCAAGGGCAATGGCTGTATAGGTTTTTCCAGATCCGGCAGGCCCGATGGCAAAGACCATGTCATTTCCATCGAATGCTTCCGTCAGTTTTTTTTGGTTTGCCGTGCGTGCAAGGATGGGTTTCCCGTTTAATCCGTGAATGATCAGGTTATCCACATTGATCACAGCGGGTGTCTTTCCCTTCACAATATCGAGGATATCCCCTTCCTTGAGCACATTCATCTCGATACTGAATTTTTCCAGTTCGTGTATTTTTTCTTCGAATGCGGCCAGCTCCTCCTCTTCACCAATCACCTTTATTACATTACCCCTTGCCACGATGCGCAGTTTGGGGTATAATGTTTTCAGCAACTGGATGTTGCTGTTGTTGATTCCGAAGAAAACCACCGGATCCACACTCTCCAATATGATTACCTGTTCAATCATCTTCTCTGGTTAGAAATTCAGCGTATATTGATGAGGAAGTCCTTCCTGTCCTTCAACGTAATTGATGAAGGCGTTGTTCACCAGTCTGTTCCCGCCAGGGGTGGGGTAATCGCCTGAAAAGTACCAGTCACCCTTGTTGTTGGGACATGCCTTGTGTAGGTCTTCGATACTTTGAAAGACAATCTTTACCTCTGCCTTGATATCAGCCGAGGTGAGCATTTGTGCAATCTTGTCCGAAATCTCTTCATAGGTAAAGGGAGAATAGATCTCTTTCACGTAATTGACAATCTCCTCCTTCTTCTTCCGGCTTTGTGCAACCGACTTTTCATATGTCTCGTCAATGATGTGCTGCATACCCCGCTCCTTCAGGAGGGCAATGGCGGCACGGAATGCTATGAACTCACTCATGCGCGACATGTCGATGCCATAACAGTCGGGATAACGTATTTGTGGCGAGGAGGAGACGATGACAATCTTTTTCGGATCGAGACGGTCGAGTATCTTGATGATGCTCTGCCTGAGTGTCGTGCCGCGCACAATACTATCGTCGATGATGACCAGGTTGTCTTTCCCTCTTCGCAGGGACCCGTATGTTACATCATAGACGTGTGCGGCAAGGTCGTTGCGGGTATTGCCCTGTGCAATAAATGTGCGCAGTTTGATATCTTTGATGGCCACCTTCTCCGAGCGAACGCGTTTGGAGAGGATTTCATCGATCTCTTCCTTGCTCAGTGTCTTACCCTTCTCAAGTATCGTGGATGCCTTTTTGTGGTTGAAATAATCTTCAAGTCCCTGCTGCATTCCGAAGTAGGCGACCTCAGCGGTGTTGGGAATAAAAGAAAACACCGTATTCTCGAGGTCGTCACCGATGGACTCAATGATTTTGGGCACCAGTAATTCCCCCAGTCTCTTTCGTTCCCGATATATGTCGTAGTCGGATCCCCGCGAGAAGTAGATCCGCTCAAAAGAACAGGGTGTTATTTTTTCTTTTTTCTCCTGAATCTGATGAAGTGAGATTGTGCCGTTCTTCTTGACTACTACAGCTTCGCCCGGCTGTAGTTCGTGAATATCCTCCTTCTTCAGGTTGAAGGCTGTCTGGATAACGGGGCGCTCTGAAGCCACCACGGCCACTTCATCGTCGTAATAATAAAAAGCGCTGCGGATACCCCATGGGTCGCGCAGTGCAAAAGCATCCCCGCAGCCCACAAGGCCGCAAAGTGCATAGCCGCCGTCCCATATTTTGGATGCTCTCCCCAGCAGAAAAGGAATGTCGAGCTTCTCTTCAATGAGGTGACTCACCTCTTGACCGTTCATGTGATTTTTTTCCAGATGATCGTACTGGTACTGTACCTCCCTGTCGAGATAATGTCCGATAGACTCCAGCATCACAAAGGTGTCGGCATAGTCACGCGGATGCTGGCCCTCTTCAATGAGCTGCTGAAACATCTCATCCACATTGGTCATGTTGAAGTTACCTGCCAGGGCAAGACTCCGTGAAGCCCAATTGTTGCGGCGTAAAAGCGGATGTACATAGGTCAGTCCGCTCTTCCCGGTGGTGCTGTAACGCAGGTGACCGATAAAAAGCTCCGCAGCGTAAGGCACGGATTTTTTCACGAACTCAATGTCCTGCAATTGTTTCGGCGTGAATTCCTGAAACGACGTGTGTACCTTGGAGAATATTTCCGATATGGCTCCTGATCCCAGTGCCCTCTCCCTGAAAATAAATTCGTTGCCGGGAGACGCTTCCAGCTTTACAGCACCCAGTCCGGCACCCTCCTGGCCGCGGTTGTGTTGTTTTTCCATAAGCAGATAAAGCTTATCCAGCCCATACTGCCAGGTCCCGTATTTCTTGTAATAATAGTCGAGGGGTTTGAGAAGGCGGATCACAGCGATACCGCATTCATGCTTTATGATGTCCGTCATTGATGAACCTTTCTGTAATTAAGGCACAAATTTACATTTATTTGTGGAGATTCGTTTGTTTTTATACCGATATCTTCTCTTAAAAAATGTGTTATCTTTGTTTCATGAAGGAGAATTAGAATGAATTGGGTACAGTTGTTGTCAGCAAAACGATTTGGTATGGAGCATTATGTCCATGCCACGAAACACGATCGAACGGAGTATCAGCGCGATTACGACAGGCTGATCTTCTCATCCCCTTTCCGGCGTCTGCAGAATAAGACGCAGGTTTTTCCGCTTCCGGGGAGTATATTTGTGCATAATAGATTGACTCACAGCTTGGAGGTCTCCAGTGTGGGACGTTCACTCGGCGAAAATGTGGGACGTACGCTGCGCCTGAGGCATGCCGGTTCGGAGGCCCATTTTGAAGAGATCGGTGCGATTGTTTCGGCGGCCTGCCTCGCCCACGACCTGGGCAATCCCCCTTTTGGCCATTCGGGTGAAAAGGCCATCTCCACATTTTTCTCAGAGGGAACGGGGATGTATCTTCAGAATGCCGTTGAGGAAGAGGGAGGACGATGGTCCGATTTTACCTCATTCGAAGGAAATGCCAATGCCATCCGGCTGCTTATGCACCAATTTCGTGGAAGACGGAAAGGCGGATTTGCCATGACCTACTCCACGCTGGCCTCCATCGTGAAATATCCCTATTCATCGGTATTGAGCGGTGGCAAAAATAAATTTGGTTTTTTCGCTTCGGAAGAGACCGATTACCGGAGTATTGCCGATGACCTGGGCATAATCCGGCTACAGGACAATCCGCTGAAGTATGTACGCTATCCT
Organism: Proteiniphilum sp. UBA4977; assembly: GCA_002398565.1. GTDB lineage: Bacteria > Bacteroidota > Bacteroidia > Bacteroidales > Dysgonomonadaceae > Proteiniphilum. The sequence continues at coordinate 10,806 of DGZP01000050.1, read as the reverse complement.
CTGGTTTACCTTGTGGAGGCTGCTGATGATATTTGTTATCAGGTAATGGACATTGAGGACGCCCATAAGCTGCACTTGGTCACTACCGAAAAAGCGGTTGAACTGCTACTGGGATTTTTTGATCCTGAAGCCCGTCAGCGTCGTGAGCAAACATTGACCAGGGTCACCGATGTGAATGAACAGATTGCTTATTTGCGTTCCGGCGTGATTGGCTTGCTGGTGGATGAATGTTCAAAGGTATTTCTTGCAAACGAGGAGTCTATTCTTTCAGGATCCTTTTCCGGGTCGCTCATTGACCGCATATCACCGCTATCCTTGAATGCCTATCATGCCTGTAGCTTGTTTGCCCGGCAACATATTTACCGTTCCAGGGATGTGTTGGATGTGGAACTGGCAGGCTACCGGATTATAGGTTTTCTGCTGGAAGTCTTTACCAAAGCGATACAGAATCCGGAACATGCCTATTCAGGATTGCTGCTGAACAGGATTCCCGAACAATATGAAATCGATTCAGCCGGCATGTATGGCAGAATTCAATCAGTGATCGATTATGTTTCGGGAATGACCGATGTTTATGCACTCGATCTGTACCGCAAAATAACGGGAATGGGTTTGCCGGTTGTCTGAGCTTGCTTACAATTTGATTAAAATAAATCTTTTTTGTTTTTTTATTGAAATTATTTGGTGAGATTTAATTTCTTTTTTATATTTGTCTCGTGGTTTTTTCATAATAGTATTAGATTTAAGGTTAACATGTTTGGCAGAGTGTCGAGAGACATTCTGCCAATTTTGATATATCCTGCACTGTCGGATAAGTTTAATGCCTGTTAATCCGCCCGTTTCAGGATAGAAATGAGAGGTTGGACTCCTGTAGAAATTAACCATAAATATTTTCAACAAACCATAAACTTTTATGTACATTTGTAAAACTATTAAATCACATTCTATGAATCGCTATTTTTATATTGACACGGAAGGAAAGCAAAAGGGAACTTTCTCCCCCGAGGAACTCATACAAGAACATGTGAAAAGGGATACACTGGTCTGGACCCAGGGCATGGATCAATGGAAACGGGTCGATGAAGTGGAGGAGCTGCGGTTTCTGTTCTCCGGCGGTTCCGGTACCTACCGGACGGATTATCCCGGTCAGCCCGGTCCTTATCCGCAATATGCCGCGCCCTACGTTGCAGATACTTCCCGGCCCATGCCAAAAACATGGCTGGTGGAGTCTATTCTGGTAACCATCCTTCCTTTTGTCTTTTGTAGCAGTTTTCTGAGCTTGCTTGGAATCATCGGGATTGTCTACGCCGCTCAGGTTGAATCGTTTTACAACAGGGGCGACTACACTGCTGCGGCCGAATCGTCCCGTACTGCGGCAAAATGGACCAGAATAGCTATGTGGATTGCCATCGGCTGGGTACTACTCATCGTGATTGCCATCGTCCTTTTCATTGTCTTTGTGGGTTCCCTGGCAAATCTGGAAGAGTTAATTGCAACATAATCGTTAAAAATATGGAAGATCAATATTTTACTCCTCCGCCAGTACCGGAGCAAAAAGCTGAACGAATGGAGGAAATCCCGCCATTAAAACCGAATAACTGGCTGTGGCAATCTATCGTTGTGACTTTGTTTTGTTGTGTTCCGCTCGGTATTGCAGGTATCGTATATGCTGCGAAAGTAGATGTGTTGTATTTCAATGGCAGGTACCAGGATGCGGAAACTGCAGCCCGCTCGGCGAGGACGTGGGTTCTCGTGGCTTTCATCCTGGGTATTGTGGCCCTCATCGGCTGGATCGGCCTTCTCAGTACGGGCAACATGTCCGGGTATATGGAAAAGATTATTGAAAACTCGGCCAGCGGGTATAATTTCTGATATTTGTCGCGCTGACCGTGAACAGAATGATAAAGACTTTATCGGGTGTCGTGGTGGGTTTTTTGCTCGTGGCGGCACTTTTTCTGTTTTATCGTTTCGATCCGGAGACACAACCCCTGTTTCCCAAATGTCCTTTTTTGATGGCGACCGGATACCAGTGTCCCGGTTGTGGTTCACAAAGGGCAGTACACAGCCTGTTGCATGCCAACATAGGATCTGCGCTCAAGCAAAATGCCTTTATGGTCCTGGCAATTCCTTATATATTTCTTGGTATTTATCTCCAATATCTCGGGGGTAGACTACGGCATCCGGGGCTCGAAAGAATCTTTTACGGAAGATGGTCTGCGGTTGTCTTACTGGTTGTAATTATTGCTTATTGGATACTCAGAAATCTATTGTGAATCGGAGCCTCTCTCCCGCTGTAATTTCTCTTTCAGAAAAAGGCCGGTGTGAGACTGTTCACATTGGGCAACCTGTTCGGGAGTACCTTCACATACCACAAAGCCGCCAGCCTTACCGCCTTCCGGACCGATGTCGATAATATGATCGGCGCATTTGATCACTTCCAGGTTATGCTCAATGATGATGACCGTGTGCCCTCTCTCTATCAGGGCATCAAATGCTTTGAGCAAGGTCTTGATATCGTGAAAATGCAATCCCGTGGTCGGTTCGTCGAATATGAAAATGGTGGGTTGGGATTTTTCTTCACCAAGATAGAAGGCCAGCTTCACGCGTTGGTTCTCTCCACCTGACAGGGTGGAGGAGGCCTGCCCCAGTTTGATGTAACCCAGTCCTACATCCTGCAAAGGCTGGATTCTTTTGACAATTTTCTTCTCTGTAGTTCCCTTTTGTGTATGAAAGAATTCAATCGCCTGGTCTACCGTCATTTCCAGAATGTCATAAATGGTAACTCCCCTGTATTCAATCTCGAGTACTTCCGGTGAAAACCGTTTGCCATGGCAAGATTCACATTCCAGCTGGATGTCGGCCATAAACTGCATCTCCACGGTGATGGTTCCTTCCCCCTTGCACTCCTCACATCGTCCTCCTTCCACGTTGAAGGAGAAGTAGGCCGGGGTAAAATCCATCTGTTTTGCCAGCGGTTGCGCCGCAAAAAGCTTTCTGATTTCGTCGAATGCCTTCAGATAGGTTACGGGGTTGGAGCGGGACGACCTGCCAATGGGATTCTGATCCACATACTCCACTCCTTTCATCAGTTTGATGTCACCCCCGATACTGTTAAATTCGGCACGCTCCAGGGCCGTTCCCTTATAATGATGTTGCAGCGCATTGAAGAACACATCATTCACGAGTGATGATTTTCCCGAACCGCTGACCCCGGTGACCACCGTCATCACGTGCAGGGGAAACTTCACGTTGATGTTCTTGAGGTTATTTTGGCGGGCACCTTTCACTTCAATGTAGTTATTCCACTTGCGCCGGCTGGCGGGTACTTCTATCTGCTCCTCACCGGTAAGGTATTTTACGGTGTAGCTGTGGCTGTTCATTTCCAGTTCCGCCACTTTTCCCTGATACATCAGTTCTCCACCCAATCGCCCAGCTCTGGGTCCAATATCAATGATGTAATCTGCCGCACGGATGATTTCTTCATCATGTTCCACCACCACTACCGTGTTTCCGAGGCTTTGCAATTCCCGCAACACGGCGATGAGCAGATCGGTATCTCTCGAATGAAGTCCGATGCTGGGTTCATCGAGAATATAAAGTGAGCCCACCAGGCTGCTGCCGAGAGAGGAGGCAAGGTTGATGCGCTGGCTTTCACCGCCCGAAAGAGTATTTGACAGGCGGTTTAGTGTGAGGTAACCCAGTCCCACGTCGGTGAGAAACTGCAGGCGGTTGTTGATCTCAGTGAGCAACCGTTCCGCAACAGCCGCATCGGTCTCGCTGAGCCGGAGATCGTTGAAAAACTGTTTCAGTTCGGTCACGGGCATCAGCACGAGGTCGGAAACCGATTTTCCCCCGACCTTCACATAGAGAGCTTCGGGCTTGAGTCGTGCACCCCGGCATACGGGACATTCTGTCTTACCACGATAACGAGCCAGCATCACCCGGTACTGTATCTTATAGAGATTCCTTTCGAGCATCCCGAAGAAATCATTAATTCCGTATATTCCCAAATCGTGCCGTCCGTTCCAGAGAATATCCCTTTCCTGATCGGTCAGGTCGTAATAGGCCCGGTGTATCGGAAAATCGGCTTTGTAGGCGTTCTGCACAAACTCCCGCCTCCACTCGCTCATCTTCTCACCTTTCCAGCACTGTACACATTCCTCCTGCAAGGAGAGGCTTTTGTCGGGGATTACCAGATTCTCGTCAATGCCGACGACTTTCCCGAACCCTTCGCACTTCGGGCAGGCTCCTGCGGGGCTATTGAAGTTAAACATCATCTCTGAAGGTTCCTCGAAAGTGATGCCGTCTGCCTCAAACCGGTTGGAAAAAAGGAATGTTTCCATACCCTCTTCACCCCAGAAACGGACAATACACTCGCCATCCCCTTCCAGGAAAGCTGTTTCTACCGAGTCCGACATCCGGTTCACGGTCGCCTTATCTGAGGAGCATGAGAGGCGGTCGATGACCAGCAGCACCTCCTCTACGCGAGGCAGACTTTTTTGTGTTAGCAGCTCATCGATACGGTAAAACTGTTCACCCACATCCACACGGGTGAAGCCCTCCTTTAGCAGGATCTCAAGCTGTTCACGCAAGTCACGGTTGTTTCTTAACTGAATGGAAGAGAGTACAGCCATTCGTGTTCCTTCGCGATATTCCTGCATTTTTCCCACCACATCGTGTACATAGTGTCTTTTTACCTCATTACCGGAGATGGGAGAGAGGGTCTTGCCGATACGGGCATACAGGAGACGCAGGTATTCGTAAATCTCGGTGGAGGTGCCCACCGTGGAGCGTGGATTGCGGGAGGTTGTTTTCTGCTCTATGGCAATGGCGGGCGGTATACCCCGTATATAGTCGCATTCCGGTTTGTGCATCCGTCCGAGAAACTGGCGTGCATAGGCCGACAGGCTCTCTACATAGCGGCGCTGGCCCTCTGCATAGAGCGTATCAAAGGCCAGTGATGATTTCCCGGAACCGGAGAGGCCTGTAATTACGGTGAAGGTATTTCGGGGGATGTCCACGTCGATATTCTTAAGATTATTGACGCGTGCACCTTTTATTTCGATCTTCTTTTGATTGCTCATATCTCGAATATATAACCCGCAAAGATAATTACTTTCGCAGCGCCAAAAAAGAAACAGTTGTCAAATAAGTCAAATTAATTGTTTATTTTTGTCGTTGACAGCAGCTTCCTTCGTGCGAGAACTCTGTTCGGGGATCAATAAAGTTATCCAATGTCAGATTATATTACAGAAATACAACATGAGTTTACACTACCGTTTACCAATCCGGTATTGATATTCGCCATTCTCTTGCTGGTCGTGCTCCTGGCACCTATTTTTCTGAAACGGTTTAACGTTCCCAGTATCATCGGATTGATAGTGGCAGGAGTAATTATTGGTCCCTATGGTCTGAATTGGATTGATAATACGCATGGTGGTGTGGAAATGTTTTCAACCATCGGGTTACTCTATATCATGTTTATTGTTGGACTGGAACTCGATTTGGGGGAGTTTGTCCAGCATCGCAACAAAAGCCTTACGTTTGGATTCTTTACTTTTATCATCCCCTTACTGATAGGCTACCCGGTATGTCATTATCTGCTGGGCTATGATGTAAACGCCAGTTTTCTCACGGCAAGCATGTTTTCTACACACACGCTTGTCGCTTATCCCATTGTCAGCCGTTTGGGAATTGCCAGAAATCAGTCGGTAGCAATCACGGTGGGTGGCACCATCCTTACTGATACGGCTGTGCTTATCATACTGGCACTCGTGCTATCAAACAGTAATGGCGGGCTTAACTTTGGTTTTTTCCTGAAGCTTGTGGTATCGCTGATTATCTTCTCACTTATCATTTTTATCATTACACCGCACATAGCGAAATGGTTTTTTCAAAAAGCCGAATCAGAAAAATATTCCAATTTTATTTTTGTCTTATTTGTCGTTTTCTCTGCCGGCTTCCTGGTTGAGTTGGGAGGAATCGAACCCATTATAGGGGCCTTCACGGCCGGTCTGGCTTTGAACAAGCTGATACCGCACTCCTCAGCGTTGATGAACCGGATTGAGTTTTTTGGTAATGCCCTGTTCATTCCTATTTTCCTGATATCGGTCGGCATGCTGGTGGATATTTCTGTCGTACTTAACGGTCCCCGTACTCTGATCGTGGCCCTGACTCTCACCGTTGTGGCGTTAGTCGGAAAATGGCTGGCGGCACTGGCAACCCAGAAAACATTCCGTTACTCCACAACCGAAAGAACGCTTATTTTCGGGCTGAGCAGTTCGCATGCTGCAGCTACCCTGGCAATTATCCTGGTCGGTTATAGGGCCGGAATTCTGGATGAATATATTCTCAATGGAACCATCATCCTTATCCTGATCACCTGCATTGTGGCTTCTGTCTTCACCCAGCGGTCGGCACGCAAAATCGCTATCAGTGAAGAGAATGAACCGCTGTCACCTTCCTCAATAGGGCATTTTGCGGAGGAAAAACTACTAGTGCCCATTGCCAATCCGACCAATATTGGTTATCATGTCCATCTGGCTTTGTTATTGAAGGACAAGAAGTCAGTCAATCCCATTTCATTACTTGGGGTGGTGCCCAATAATAAGGAGGCAGAAAAGAATATCGTCAGTTTCAGGAAGAAACTTCAGGAATTTGTTTCTACCGCAAAAGCAGCCGAAGTAAATGTGGATATCATCACAACCATAGATCATAACCCCGCTGACGGCATCATAAGGATAGCCCGTGAGACGATGACCGATCTGGTAATCATTGGCTGGCCAGGTAAAGCCGGTCTGTGGGACAAACTACTGGGAGAGAAAATCGAACAGATTATAAAGTATATGGATAAAAACCTGTGGGTTTGTCATGTGGAGCAGAGGCTGATTACTCACAAGCGAATTGTGGTCATTTCACCACCCCTGGCCGAAAAAGAGGATGGCTTTGACATGTGGGTAAGCAAGGTGTCCAAGCTTTCATCGGAGCTTTCTGTCCCGGTATTGCATCTGGGCCATTCCGATACGCAGCAGGTCATTTCAGGTCAGAAAAAATCAGGAAACTTTACTTTTCAGCCGTTCCAGGATTGGGATAATCCTCTCTCCTGTGGTGATCAGATCAGGAAGGATGATTTGATCATCCTCATCTCTGCCCATAGTGGTTATATTTCTCATATACCCATATTGGAAAATCTTCCCAGTCGCCTGGAGAATCGTTTTCCGCATTACAGCCGCATTGTTGTTTATCCAAAACAGCCTCTTGCCGAACAATTGCTCGGAACAGATGATTATATTTTTATTCCCTGAAAAAATTCCATTCTATATCCCATTATGATAAAAGCTTTCAGACCTTTATTTTTCATTTTTGTGATTCTTCTTTTTGCGGCGTGTGGTACCCCTAAAACAATACTTACAAGGCAGTCCGTTGCCATGCCCAAGCGTGAGTTTCGTGGAGCGTGGATACAGACCGTCGGCCAGTCGCGCTACCAACATATGAACAGTGCGGCCATGAAGCATTATTTTTCAGAGATGGTGCGGAAGCTGGATGAGGCAGGCATTAATGCGGTCATCTTTCAGGTACGTCCCGAGGCCGACGCTTTCTACAAGTCGGAACTGGAGCCATGGAGCCGTTTCCTTACGGGAGTGCAGGGTAAGGCTCCCGATGATCCCTCGTTCGATCCGCTTGCCTTTATGATCGAGGAATGTCACCGGCGTGGAATGGAACTGCATGCCTGGCTGAATCCATACCGCGTGAAAACAAATATCAGCAACCGGCTAGCCGGGGGACATATCTATGAGCGTTATCCCGAGCGCTTCGTGCAATATGGAAATCAGCTCTTTTTCGATCCGGGTCTACCCGAAAACAGGAACTTTATCTGTGAGGTGGTACGGGATATTGTTTCACGCTATGAGGTGGATGCCATCCATATGGACGATTACTTTTACCCGTATCCCATTGCAGGTACTCCATTTCCCGACGACAAAAGTTTCAGCACGTATGCTGCCTCACAGGGTTTTTCTCCGTCGCAGCGGGGCGACTGGCGACGCAACAACGTGAACCTGCTTATACAGCAGATAAAGTATACAATTGCCGGCACCAGGCCCTCCACGCGATTTGGTATCAGTCCATTCGGTATTTACAGAAACAGAAGAAACGATCCCGAAGGAAGTGATACAAACGGCTTGCAGAATTATGACGATCTCTATGCCGATATTAAACTGTGGGTAGAAAAGGGATGGATCGATTACAACCTGCCGCAGCTTTACTGGGAGATCGGCCACGCTGCCGCTGATTACACTACCTTGCTACACTGGTGGAACGCCAATAATTTTCAGCAACATCTTTATATCGGTCAGGATCTGAAACGGAGTATCGATAAAAATGAACTTCAGACCAAGATCCGTCAGTCCCGTGAAATGACATTTGTACATGGCAACTGCTACTGGTACGGTTACCAGATCCTGGATGATTTTGAAGGTGTGGCGGGTATGCTAAAAACCGATATCCACCCTGCCAGGGCATTGATACCAGCCTACACGCACATGCATGACGGCCGGCCCGGAGCTGTAAAAAAACTTACGGAAGTGTTTACCGAAGATATGCACTTTCTTACGTGGGAACATAACAAAAGACCCCTGCAGCCTGAAACGGCACAAAAGTTTGTGGTATATCGATTTCATCACAAGGAAAAGATAGATTTGAACCGCGCGGAAAATATCATACAGGTGACACCTGATAATTTTTTTGTGCTGCCCTATGAGGGCGGAGACAAAAGATATATCTATGTGGTTACCGCTCTCGATGCATTTGGTAATGAAAGTAAACCGTCAAGAATCAAGTTGAAGTTATAAAGAAGATTATGGACTCATTTATTAAAAGTGTTAATTTGCTAGCAGGGACGCTTACCCTAAGCGCATATGGTTCTGTTGTTCAGGCTTCAGACCCGGTCCGTCCGAACATTCTTTTTGTTATAGCAGATGATATGTCGTTTCCCCATGCAGGAGCTTACGGATGCACATGGGTTAACACACCCGTATTCGACAGGGTTGCCAGGGAAGGTATATTGTTTACCAATGCTTATACATCCAATGCTAAATCGGCGCCATCGAGGGCAAGCATCCTTACCGGGCAGTATTCATGGCAATTGGAGGAAGCGGCAAATCATATCGGCTTTTGGCCGGAAGGCAAATTCCCTACATTCGTAGAAACATTGGCAGATAATGGTTATCGTGTTGCCTTTACGGGTAAAGGTTGGGCGCCGGGTGATCCTGGAAAACGTAGATTAACCGGTACCCCTTATCAGGAAAAACGATTGACTCCTCCTACAAAACATATCTCAAATATAGACTATCCGGCCAATTTTAAAGAGTTTTTAAATGATGTTCCCGAATCGACACCCTGGATGTTTTGGTTTGGTAGTCATGAACCCCATCGGGTATACGAATTTGGAACCGGAGTCTCCAAAGGTGGTAAAGAGCTAAGTGATGTAGATAAAGTTCCCGCTTTCTGGCCTGATAATGAGGTAGTCAGGAACGATATGCTTGACTATGCTTTTGAGGTAGAGTATTTTGACAGACAGATAGGGATGATGATAAAGGAGCTTGAAGAAAGAGGATTATTCAATAATACCTTAATTGTAATAACTTCTGATAACGGGATGCCCTTTCCTCGAAGCAAGGGCTTGCAATATGAGTATTCAAATCATATGCCATTAGCTATAGTATGGCCTGATGGTATTACTGACCCGGGAAGAACCTTTGATGAATATATTAACTTTGTTGACATTGCTCCAACTTTCCTTAAAATTGCAGGAGTTAAAAAACACGACATGCAACCTTCAGGAAAAGAGATGATCGATATATTCCAAAATGTTCCCGATAAGGACCGATCTTATACACTCTTAGGTCAGGAAAGGCATGACTACGGCAGACCAATGAATCAGGGTTACCCTATACGCTCTATCATGGAAGGCGGGTACTTGTACATTTATAATTTTAAGCCTGATCTTTGGCCGGCTGGAAATCCTGAAACCGGTTATCTTAATACAGATGGTTCACCTACAAAAACGGAAATTCTTAATTTACGCAGAGAGGGAAAAGATATGCGTTATTGGAACATGTCGTTTGGAAAAAATCCTCAGGAAGAGCTCTATTGGATAGCAATGGATCCGGAATGTCTGATTAATTTAGCCGCGAACCCTTTATTTTATAACCTGAGAAAAGAGATGAATGAGAAACTCTTCGATAATTTGCGCGAACAAAAGGACCCACGTGTATCCGGAGAAGGAGATATATTCGATAAATATCCGTTCATGGATGAAAAGAACCATAATTTCTATGAAAGATTTATGAACGGGGAGATTAAAGATTATCAGACCGGGTGGGTCAATAGGAGTGATTACGAAGAAGGAGTGATAGAATAAGTCTTTTATCTGTTGACATTCATTGTATTTTAAAAGGTCTTGTATAAAATGGAAATAAAATCAAAATTGACATTGTGCACAGCCGGTACGTTGAGCTTAATGGGTTGTGCAAAAGAGAAAGAAGTAAAGCCAAATATCATTGTTATTCTGGCAGATGATCTGGGTTACGGTGATGTGAGCGCTTATGGCGCGCAAACGATCCATACACCGAATATTGACCGTTTGGGTAACGAGGGGATAAAGTTCATGAACGGCTATGCCACTTCAGCCACGTCTACGCCGAGCCGTTATGCATTAATGACCGGCATGTATCCCTGGAAAAACAAAGAGGCCAAAATCTTACCGGGTGATGCACCCCTTATCATTCAAGAGTCACAATACACGCT
>DGZP01000035.1:81447-98562 GCA_002398565.1 Proteiniphilum sp. UBA4977 | reverse complement strand
GAAAAAAGTTTATTCGTCGGGAAAAAAAGATATGTTCATCGATTGACGTTATGTGCGAATCCCCGGAGTACGTAAATTTGCAAAAATTATAAATTTCATTTATATGGAAAATAACTTAAATGTTTCATTTCATCAATCTCCCAAATCAAAAGGAATCATTTTCGGTTTTCTGTTGATTATTACCGGACTTCTCTTTTTGTCATTTAATTTCGGATGGATTGATGAGGCACTTAAGCCGATCCTTTTTTCGTGGCCGATGATTTTCATTCTCTTTTCAATCATCAATTTCTCTAAAAGGGATTACTCACTGGGTGCGATATTTCTGATCGTGGGTTGTTTCTTCCTGCTTCCCCGTGTCGCCGGAGCTTATCCCGGACTCATGCCCGGCGTCAACCCTGCCTTCACCCATGATTTTTGGCCTGTTTTGCTTATTCTGCTCGGTCTGATCATGGTGTTCAGGGTAGGCAACTGCAAGCGCGACAGAAGATGCCTTTCCCGGTCTACGGAGTCCGATCCGATAGAAAATGTAAACGGGAGAATTGAAAAAAATGTACTCTTCGGCGGTTCAGAAAGTATCTTTCTGGATCCTGTTTTTAACGGGGGCGTCATCAACGCGACTTTTGGAGGTGTGGTGCTCGACCTGCGTAAGACCACACTGCCGGAGGGGGAAACCTGTCTCGATATTGATGCCACTTTTGGAGGTGTGGAACTTTATATTCCAGGTGACTGGTTGATTGAAACACGGTTCCATACCGTATTAGGTGGGGTGGAGGATAAACGGCTTGTTTCACAGCCCGATCATTCACGAAAATTAATTCTCCAGGGGAATCTTACCTTCGGAGGATGTGGAATAAGATAAGTGGAGACAGCGCGGTAATCCAATTCGGGAAAAAGAATGAAAACCTCCCTGACATACATACCCCTGCGGTTGCTTCCGGCCATTATACTGGTTGTGTTTTACGCACTGATGCAGGCGCTGGCACTGTTTCCCCTGGTCTCATTTTCTTTTGGTCCGGTTTTTCTGAAGAGCTTTATCGACGCGTTGATACTTGCAGGCATGGGATGGCTGCTGAGTATCATTGTCCCATCTTCCAATTATGTAAAGCTGGGTACATACCAGCGGTTTATTAACTATTTTGCTATTGGTGTCTTGTTCGTGGTTCTCTGGCTGAGTATGGAATTACTTACTTCCTGGCTTCTCTTTCGTCAAACGTCTGTCATGGAGATAAGGAAACTGCTTCCTGCCGCCGCGTTCATCGGATCACTGTTATACGTGATTTTCGCTCAGATGATTCATATGCAAATCATAAAAAAGGAAGGCGAGCTTGATGAGGACCCCTCGGACCCCGAACAGGACGAGGCAGCTATCATGCCGTTCCCGGTAAGTGAAAATCCCCGTGAGAGTGAGTTGGAACGCGTGGCAGTAAAAGTAGGACAAAAGATCCATGTGATTCTTGTGCCAGATATTCTTTACATCCAATCAGATGGTGATTACGTACAAATTGTAACCGATCAGCACGCTTACATGAAGGAAGAAACGATGAAGTATTTTGAGACCAGCTTGCCACAATCACGATTCGTACGGGTGCACCGCTCTTATATTGTCAACGTGGAAAAGATATTACGCATTGAACTCTATGAAAAACAGAGCCAGATGCTTACACTTAAAAACGGTGATAAGATAAGGGCCAGCGCTTCAGGTTACAAGGCCTTGCGACTGGCATTGAATCTGTGATACATGATCATGTTGTAGAGATGGATTCAAGTAGTATTCTCCGATGGTTGTAAAGTATGTTAAAACTGAAAAAACTGATTTGATGTTTTAAGTTTTCTATTTTATCTTTGTGCGTTTTTTAAATTGCTACATGGAGATTAGAGAAAGAATCATTGCAAAAGCGGGAGACCTCTTTTTCCAGTATGGGATAAAGAGTGTATCAATGGATGAGTTGGCTTCTTCGCTGGGTATCTCAAAAAGAACCATTTATGAAAATTTCAAGGACAAGGAAGAGATACTGTTGTCTTTGCTTGTCAGCCTCAGGGATGAACGTAGGAAGGTCTTCGACTCACTGATATCCGGTAGAAACAATGTGGTGGAAATATTTATAAAAATAATCGAGATCCAACAATCGACACCCATTTGCGACGTGAAATTTTTCGAAGACATACAAAAATATTATCCCCGGGCCAATCGGAATATTGAGGCTGAAAAAGAAAAAAACAAGGAGTATCTGGTTAAATTTCTGCAAAAGGGTATTGAGCAGGGTTATATTCGGGAAGACCTGAACGTGGAAGCGACTGCCTTCCTGGTGGAACAGAGTACCTACATTTATATTCGTGCCACCTCACTCGAAAAACCGTTATTTACTTTTTCAGAACTTTTTTATACAATGATGATCAACTTTGTACGCGGAATTCTGACCGAAAAAGGAATAAAAATTATTGATGCCTATTTAGAAAAGCAAAAAGCTAAAAATTAAATATAAAATGAAGAAAGAAATGAATAAACCACAAATAATCACGCGCTTCGTGCCATTGTTGCTCAGTCTCACGGTCACATCAATCTTGTGGGCTCAGCAGTCCGATAGCTTACGGATCGACCTGCCCACGGCGCTGGATATCGCCCTGAGCGAGAATCCTACGGTGAAGGTGGCCGATATGGAGATCACCAAGAAACAATACGCTAGAAAATCGGCTTATGGCGCACTGCTACCGCAGCTCGACATCATCGGCCAATACCAAAGAGCCATTAAGCGTCAGACTGTCTATTTTGATGAAGGGTTTGGCTTTGGCGGTGAAGTGGATCCCACGCAATATACCCCCGAAGAACAAAAAATTATGGAGGTGTTGGGAAAGATGATGGGCGGCGGTTCCGAGACGTCCGGAGAAGGAATTCAAATGGGGCGATTCAACGTCTGGTCGGCCGGCCTCAATGTGAGTCTTCCCATCGTGATGCCGTCCCTCTGGAAGAACATCCAGATGAGCGAAGTGGATATCCGCCTGGCTATGGAGAAGGCACGCTCGTCGCGTATCGACCTGGTAAACCAGGTAAAAAAATCCTACTTTAGCCTGCTGCTCGCACAAGACAGCTATGCGGTACTGAAGAAGACCTACGAGAACGATTCCATCAACCTCGAAAATATCCGTAACCGCTTTAATCAGGGTGTGGTGGCAGAGTATGATGTGATCACAGCAGACGTGCGCCTCAAGAGCCTTATACCCAACATTCTCCAGTCGGAGAACATGATGAAGATCGCCGAGCTGCAGCTGAAGATGCTGATGGGGGTCGACGGTGAGATACCGCTGAAGGTGATGGGTTCGCTCGACGACTATGAAGCGACCATGTTTGATGCGATCATTCCGGCCGACACTTCCTTGATTAACAACAGCGATATCAAGCAGTTCGATCTGCAGGCGGAACAGGCAAAAAATGCGTTCGAGATGCAGAAGCTCCAGTTCTCTCCCACATTGGTTACCAGCTTCAACTGGACCTACATGAGTCAGAACAACGACTTCCGGTTCAGCAACTATCGTTGGGATCCATATTCCATGCTGGGTCTGACCCTGCAGATTCCCATCTTCAACGGGGGACAGCGTTATCATAACCTGAAACAGTCTGAAGTGCAACTCTTCCAGTTGCGTGAGCAGCGCAAGGATGTGGAGCGGGGACTGAAGCTGTCGATCAAGAACAATTATGACCTGATCAACAAAAGTATCGAGCAGGTAGTGGCTACACAGTCTTCCGTGGCCCAGGCCCGAAAGGGACATGTGATCACGCTGAAGCGGTATGAGACCGGTATGGGCACCATTGTGGATGTGAATGCGGCAGCACTGGCCGTGCTCAATGCCGAGCTGCAGTATCGGAATGCCATTTACGACTACCTCTCTGCAAAATCGGATCTGGAGAAGGTGCTGGGATACGATATCGCACCGGTGCAGCTGGATTGATTCGGAATCAAGACACAAGACGCAAGACGCAAGATACAAGACTAAAATGATTGATAAACCCAATTAAAAAAACATACAGATAATCATATGAGACAAAACAGCTTATTGAGAATTACTCCTTTATTGGCAGTGGCATTGCTTGCTTCCTGCGGGGGATCGGATCGTAGCGCGCGTTCCGAAAATGAAGCGACACAAACAAAAAAGGTGCGTGTAGAAACGGTGCAGGTAGTGCCGGTAAATCAGGATGCCACCTTTACTGCGACGGTAGAGGCCGACAAGGTAAATAATATTGCCCCCGCTATGGGAGGCCGCATCCGCAAAATTTACGTCGATGTAGGCTCCCCGGTACGTCAGGGCCAGGCAGTAGTTGCCATGGATGCCGCAACTTTCTCCCAACAGGAAACACAGGTAGCTACCCTGAAAAGAGACTATGAACGCTACAAAGAACTTTTTGAGGTTGGCGGCGTCTCCAAGCAGCAGCTCGACCAGGCTAAAACACAACTCGATGTGGCTGAGACGGCGCTGGGAAACCTGGGCGAGAACACTACCCTCACCAGCCCCGTGAGTGGCGTGGTGACGGCCCGCAACTATGATCCGGGAGATGTGGCAGGACAGCTGCCCATTCTCACCATCGAGACCATGAATCCTGTGAAGGTGAAAGTCAATGTTTCCGAGTCGTTTTACAGCCGTGTGGAGAAGGGTATGCCGGTTGAGGTGCAGGCTGATGCACTCGGCAGTGAAACCTTCGAAGGAAAGGTATCACTCATTTATCCCACACTCGACCCGGTTTCGCATACCTTCCCCGTGGAGATCACCGTAGCCAATACCGCCCAGCGCCTGCGCCCCGGTATGTTTGCCCGTGTGAAAATGAATTTTGGTACCCACGATCGTCCGCTCCTGAGTGACAGGTCTGTATTGAAACAGGTGGGCTCCAACGATCGCTATGTCTTCGTAGAGAAAGAGGGCAAGGCTGTTTACACGCTGGTACAACTGGGTGTGAGACTTGACGATAAATATGAAATTGTGTCCGGACTGAAAGCCGGCGACAGGGTGATCGTACAGGGCCAGTCGGGTCTGGTGGACGGCACTGAAGTGGAAGTGATCGAATGATTTGTGGGCACAGAACGAAGTGAAAAGATTGTGAACTGTATAAATAAAAGATTTTATGAAGATATATGAATCCGCGGTGAAAAATCCCGTGGGGACATCATTGATATTTATTGGTGTTGTCTTAATCGGGTTGTTGTTTTACAGGCAGCTACCCATCGACCTCTATCCGAATATCGACCTGAATATGGTGTCTGTGATGACTACCTATTCCGGCGCAGGTGCACAGGACGTGGAGGAGAATGTGACCCGGCCGTTGGAAGATGTACTGAATACGACAGAAAAATTGAAAGAGATCACATCGCAATCTCGCGACGGAATGTCGATGATCATGCTGGAGTTCGACTTTGGTACCGATATGGACGCCGTGATGAATGACGTGCGCGACAAGGTGGGTCTGGTATCAGGTTTCCTGCCCGAAGGTACGGAAGATCCTATCCTCCTGAAGTTTAGCTCCGACATGATTCCGGTGGTCATTCTTTCGGCTACTGCCGAAGAGAGTGCCGGTGCTCTCTATAAGATACTCGACGAGCAGGTTGCCAACCCGCTCAACCGGGTATCGGGTGTGGGAACTGTTTCTGTTGCCGGTGCACCCCAAAGGGAGATACAGGTGAATGTAGTTCCTGCCAAGCTCGAAGCATATAACATCTCGTTGGAACAGATAGCCCAGGTCATTGCTGCTGAAAATGTGAATGTACCTGCAGGTGATTTCGATATTGGCTCGCAGACCTACATGTTGCGTCTGGAAGGGGAGTTCAGAAATAGTCGTGACCTCAACAACGTGGTTATCGGCAACAGCGGGGGTAAGACCGTCTACCTGCGCGATGTGGCCTCGGTGAACGACACCCTCGAGAGCCGTGTGCAAGAAAACTATACCAATGGCAGGCGCAGTGCCAGCATCGTGGTACAGAAGCAGTCGGGTGCCAACACGGTAGCCATTGCCGATGCGGTACATGCACAGCTGCCTGAATTGCAGAAGAACCTGCCGCCCGACATTCAGATTGAGACCGTGATGGACACCTCTGATTATATCAAGGTATCTATAAATAGCTTGCTGGAGACCATTCTGCTGGCATTGATCATTGTGGGTATTGTGGTGCTGTTCTTCCTGGGACGCTGGCGCGCCACCATCATCATCATGGTGACGATCCCCATCTCGCTGATCGGGTCGTTCATCTATCTCTATCTCACCGAGAACACCATCAACATCATCTCGCTCTCCGCACTCTCCATCACCATCGGGATGGTGGTGGACGATGCCATCGTGGTGCTTGAAAATATCACCACCCACATTGAAAGGGGTAGCCGACCAAAACAGGCAGCCATCTATGGCACGGAAGAGGTCTCACTCTCTGTCATCGCCTCCACGCTGACAATCATCGCGGTGTTCCTGCCGATGACCATGGTAGGCGGTTTTGCCGGTGTCATGTTCAAACAGCTCGGCTGGATGGTAACCATCATTATCTCACTCTCTCTGGTTATCGCGTTAACACTGACGCCGATGATGAGCGCGAAAATGATGCGGGGAAATAAAAATAAGAAACTGTCCTATTTCGACCGCTGGTACAACAAAAATATCCTCCCCGCACTCAATAAGCTGGATCACGGCTACGCACGCCTGGTCAACCGGGTGGCAAGGCGGCGGAAGGCAACCATCTGGGTGATTATCCTGATCTTCGTGGTGAGCGTGGGCATCAGTGCCGTCACCCTCAAAACTGAATTTATGCCAGCTTCAGACAATAACACCATTGGATTGACTGTGGAGATGCCTACTGGTACCCGCATGGAGGTGGCACGTGAAACAGGTCAGCTTATTGCCGAAAAGATGCGGGAAAAATATCCTGAAATCGAGATCATCTCTCTCAGCGTGGGTGCCGCAGGGGAAGACGATACCTGGGCTGCCATGCAGGACAATGCCTCCAATATCATAAGCTACCAGCTGCGGCTGACCGAAGCAAAGAATAGAAAAAAGACCATCTTCGATATATCGGACGAGATGCGTGAAGATCTTTCTCAGATGCCAGAACTGCACCGTTTTCAGGTAATGCCCGGTGGCGGAGATATGGGAATGACAACGGGCAGCAATGTAGCTGTGGAGATTTTCGGGTATAGTTTCGCCGATACCGATCAAATGGCTCAGGAGTTGCGGCAGAAGTTACAGGATGTGAAAGGGCTCAGAGATATTATGGTTTCCCGCAAGGAATACCGTATGGAATACCAGATACAGTTCGATCGCGAGAAGATGGCTTTGAACGGTCTCAACATGAGTACGGTTGCCAATGCTGTGCGTAATCGTATTAATGGACTCACCATGTCGCGTTTTCGTGAAGATGGGGAAGAGTACAACATCCGGGTACGTTTTGAAGAACAATACCGGCAGTCCATCGAGGACATTGAAAACATCATCGTCTATAACGCAATGGGTACCGGCGTGCGGGTGCGTGACTTGGGCAAGGTAGTGGAATCATCCACGCTGCCGCAGATCGACCGACAGGACCGCGAACGGATTGTCACAGTTAGCGGCACGCTCTATGGTCGTGCCCTGAGCGAGGTGGTAAAAGATGTAAGCCTCATCATTGATCAACTAGATCCCCCTGCAGGTGTGCAGGTCGAGATGAGTGGAACGCTGGAAGATCAGCAGGAGTCCTTCGCCGACTTATCGCTGCTACTTCTCATTGTCTCGCTGTTGGTTTATATCGTGCTGGCCTCTCAGTTTGAATCGCTCACCTATCCGTTTATGATTATCCTGACTGTGCCCTTTGCCTTCACCGGATCCATCCTGTTGCTTGCGATTACGGGTGAGCCGTTGGGCATCATGGGTTTTGTGGGGATGATCATGCTCGTGGGCATGGTGGTAAAGAATGCTATCGTACTCATCGACTACATCAACCTGAACCGGGAAAGGGGTATGTCCATCATCACCGCTGTGACCCATGGCGGTCGTTCAAGACTGCGTCCGGTGCTGATGACCACACTCACTACCATTCTGGGTATGGTTCCGCTGGCCATTGGCACGGGACAGGGTTCGGAGATGTGGCAGACACTGGGTATCGCCATTATTGGCGGGATGACTTTTTCCACCATCATCACCCTGATTCTTATTCCGGCGCTTTATTCCTCCATGGCCGGCTATGGTGTACGCCGCAGACGTCGCAAGCATCGTGAGGTATTGGTGGGGAATGGTAATTAAACGATACATTTGACATAATTTCAATCTTATGAAAGCAGTAATGATAGTTTTAGACCAGGCACACTACGACAAGATAGTGGATGACCTGAGTTCCATGAATATCCGGGGCTTCACTTCCTGGAAAGAGGTCTTCGGCAAAGGAAGCAAAGATGGCTATCCCCACTACGGATCGCATGCATGGCCTTCGGTGAACAACGCCATCCTCACAGTGGTGGAGGATGACAGGGTACCACTGTTGCTGAGATACCTGAAAGAACAGGATGAAGAGTCTGCCAACCTGGGTTTGCGCGCCTTCGTGTGGAACGTGGAGGAGATGATCTGAAGGGATACTTATTTTTTGGGGAGGGGCGCGGCCGAGAGGTGTCGCCCCTTCTTTATTTTGATTGTTCAAAATTTAGGCTAAATATTTCGATTAGGTTCAAAAATTTGTTATCATAGGGAATGTTGAACGAAATGAATCCCTGAAACGTTTTATGTTTTTACCAATAAATAATGCGGAGAAATGGGAATAATCAGCAGCATCCTTGATACCGACCTGTATAAGTTTACTACCAGTTATGCCTATTCCAAGCTCTTTCCCCGGGCATATGGAGAGTTTGAGTTCGTGGACAGAAGCAACGGGGACTATCCCGAAGGATTCGATCACCTGCTGAAGAAGGAGCTGGAGCAGATGGCCGGTTTGTCGCTCACGTCCGGGGAGGAGGCGTTTATCCGGAAGCAGATGCCCTATCTGCCGCCCATATACATTGATTTTCTGAAAGGGTTCCGGTTCGACCCTTCCGAGGTGGATATCCGGTTGGAGGAATCGAAGTTGAAGATCAGGGCAAGCGGCTTTCTCTACAGGGTAACGCTATGGGAGACGCCCATACTGGCCACCGTTTCCGAGCTCTGGTTCCGGGAGTCGGGTCAACATCCCGACGTGGGGTATATGGAGCAGGCAGCCATAGACAAAGCCATTCGCATGAAGGAGCATGGCATCACCTTCTCGCTTTTCGGGATGCGGCGCCGTTTCAGCTTCGATGTGGAGGACAGGGTCACCGAACTGCTGAAGCAGCATGCCGGCGAAAGCTTGTTCGGTACGAGCAATGTCTACATGGCTTACAAGCACAATATCAACGTCTCCGGAACCCATCCCCATGAGTGGGTGCAGTTTCACGGTTCCATCTATGGCTACAAGATGGCCAACTATATGTCGATGGAAGACTGGATCAACGTCTACGACGGTGATCTGGGAACGGTGCTGACCGACACCTATACCACCGACGTGTTTCTGCGCAACTTCAGCAAGAAGCACGCTGCACTCTTCACCAGCCTGAGGCACGACAGTGGCGACCCGTTCCTGTTTGCCGACAAGGTAATACAGCGGTACGAAGAGCTGCGGGTCAATCCCAAAATGAAATACCTTGTTTTCTCCGACAGCCTGAATGTGGATAAGGCGATCGAAATAAAGGACTATTGCGGTGACCGTATCGGCGTCACTTTCGGCATTGGCACCAACCTCACCAACGATGTGTCGGTTGAGACCAGAAGCATGAACATCGTGATGAAACTCTTCCGCTGCAAGATGACGGCAAAAGAGCCGTGGCAGGAGTGCGTGAAGCTGTCGGATGTAGAGGGAAAGCATACCGGTAGCGAGCGGGAGATTGCCCTAGTGAAAGAGACGCTGGGGTTATAACACCTTTTTGTATTCGCTGCTGTTGCCCGCTCCGTCGGTAGCCGTAAAAACCAGTGTCAGTTGTTCTCCTTTGTTCAGCCTTGCCTCGTCGAAAAGGTAGCTGTACACGTTCGATTTGGTGTCGTGGGTAAAGAGTACAAACCTTCCGTTTATCTCACCCCGGAATGTGGTGATGCCGCTTTTGTTGTCGCTCAGCCTTACTCTGATATGACGCTGCTTTACCCAATTTTCCGGAGTAACGGGCGTGATGACGGGGGGCTGGGTATCGGATGACACGGCATAGCTGTCGCCCAGTTCCCGTATGGTGGCAGAAATACCACCCCGCTTATAGGTCCCCCCAACCCAGCTCTCCGAGCCGTTGTCATTGATTTTTACAATCCCATAGTTGCTCCTGTTCCGCAGCGTGTCGGTATGCAGCCCGATCCACAGTTCCGCACCCCGATGAAGCGGAACCGGCTTGTCGTTCACCCGGTGCAGGTGCGAATAATAGGCATGGTTTTCGGTTTTGCGATGTGTGAAACAGAGGTCGCTGTACAGATTGCCTGCCGGTATGGAAAGGGAGAATCCCATTTCGAGAAAGGAGTTATTCAGGTTCCAGGTGAACCAGTTTTCACAGGATGGGGGAGCCGGAATGTCCTGTGATTTTCCCAGTATGGTGAAGCGGTAATCGAGGCGGTTACCCGCGTGATCTTCCAGCTCGTAACGGAAAACGTATTCCCGCTCTTCGGTGATGTCGATGTAGCCGTTGTTGGTCGTTTTGTAGAAGGGAAGCCTGTTGCCCGGGTCTACAAAAGACTTCATATAAAAGGAGCGCCGCTCCTGCCAGTCTTCAAAGTCTACAAAAGAATTCAGCATGCGGGTGTCTGAAAACGAAAACCGGTCGATGGAACTGCTGAAAACCGGCTTCTCATCCACAAACAGCCGGATATGTTTTACTCCGTATATATTGGATTGACCGTTCATCCGGTCGTAAGCTTTCACACCCACGCCAATCCGCCCCCAGGCATTGATTACACGGTCGGGTCTGAGTGGGTGCCCGTTGCCATCTTTACTGATATTGATCCGGAGAGGATTGCTGCTGCCGTTAATGAGACCCTTGTTTTTTTGAGGATAGAGGGCGATGCCCCGCAGATCCGGTTTCTGGGTGTCGGCCACAAGGGGCAGATAGGCCAGCGCATCCAGCGGTTCTTCGGTGTGGCTATCCCGGATCTCGAAGTGCAGGTGCGGTCCGCCGGAGCTGCCTGTGTTGCCACTCAGCGCGATCTGCTCGCCCCGCTTTACAGGGAATTGCCCTTTCTCCGGATAAAGGGTTACCTGAAAACTTTCCTGCTCATATTGCTTCTCCTTGACCCAGTCGGCAATCTCTTTGGAGAAACTGTTCAGGTGGGCATATACGCTGGTATGGCCTGTGGCAGGGTGATCTACATAGAGTGCCAGTCCAAATCCTCCGGGTGAGACGCTGATGCGGGAGACATAACCCTCTTCAACGGCCACGACGGGTTTGTTTACCGCCTGCTGTGTCTTGAAATCAAGGCCCGAGTGAAAATGGTTGCTGCGTAGTTCACCGAAATTTGCACTGAAGGCGGGCGGAATGGTGACGGGATATCTGTATTGCTGAGAGAAGGCGGAGGGTGCGTATACGACAAATAAAGCAATGTATATAAAGGGAGAGAGGTTGATCTTCATTGTGTGTGGTTTTTTCATTAAAAAACCGGTTACCCGGTTTTGACTGAATTATCCTGAATAGGGTGGGACGGTCCAACGTGAAAAACGATGTCGACAATATCTTTGGCGACCTCTTTTTTTGATTTCAGACCAAACGACGTCTTGTTGCCCTCACGGGAGAGGATGGTTACTTTGTTGGTATCACCGCCAAAGCCGGCACCTTCGTCCTGCAGGGAGTTGAGAACGATGAAGTCGAGATTCTTTCTCTCCAGTTTCTTGCGGGCGTTCAGTAACTCATCGTTCGTCTCCAGTGCGAAACCGATGAGGGCTTGATGTGCCTCTTTCATCTGGCCGAGCGATGCGGCGATATCGGGATTGGTCGTCAGGGTGAGGCTGAATTCTTCCTGCCCTTCCCTTTTCATTTTTTCAGGCCGGGACCGCAGGGGACGGTAATCGGCCACGGCTGCGGAGAGGATGGCTGCATCCATTTGCGGGAAAGCGCTTACTGCGGCGTCGTGCATCTGCTGAGCCGACTCCACGTCAATTCGCCCGATGCGGGGATGCATGGTCTTCAGGGCGGTAGGTCCGGCAATCAGCAACACCTCTGCACCCCGTTGTGCGCACTCTTCGGCCAGAGAAAATCCCATCTTGCCGGAAGAGAAGTTGCCGATGAAACGCACCGGATCGATCCTTTCATAGGTGGGGCCTGCCGTGATTAATATTTTTTTTCCCTGCAGATCGTTTTGGACGGCAAAAAACTGTTCGATGAGGAGTATGATATGCTCCGGTTCCTCCATCCGTCCCTTGCCTTCGAGGTGACTGGCCAGCTCTCCTTCCGTGGGTTCAATAACCTGTACGCCATCGCGCTTCAGCCTTTCAATATTCCGGCTGGTGGTGATGTGGCGGAACATGTCCAGATCCATGGCCGGCGCTACAAAAACAGGCGCCTTCATGGAGAGGTAGGTGGTGATAAGCATGTTGTCGGCCACTCCGTGAGCCATCTTGGCCAGGGTGGAGGCAGTGGCGGGAGCTACAATCATCAGGTCGGCCCACAGGCCCAGGTCCACGTGGCTGTGCCAGGTACCGTCGCCACTGGCAAAAAACTCACTGATTACGGGTCGACCCGAGAGGGCGGAGAGGGTAACCGGCGTGATGAACTCCTTGCCGGCCGGTGTGATCACAATCTGCACCTCCGCTCCCCTCTTTACGAGCAAACGGGTGAGAATGGCCGACTTATAGGCGGCGATGCTGCCGGTAATACCCAAGACGATATGTTTCCCTTGTAATGACATAACTGATGAATAAAGCACAAATATACATAAAAGTCATTACTTATACACGGACCGATAAAAATTGAGTGTTTTACCTCACTTGACTACGTTTCGTTCATATTTTTTGTACATTTGTGTTTATCTATTTACAATTTTTTTTTATCACTGTTTCACACAAGTGAAACTTTCAGGTACTACACCTCTAAATTTATCAATTGAGAATGGGCAAATACAAAATCAAAACCCTGAATGGAATATCCGAGACAGGGTTGGAAAAGTTCGGAGAAAAATACGAGATCAGTGAAACTACAGCGTCGCCTGACGGCATCATCCTGCGTAGCGCTTCGCTACATGAAATGGAGTTTCCCCAAAGCTTGCACTGCATTGCCCGTGCCGGCGCGGGTGTAAACAATATTCCCACTGAGAAGTGCACCCAGCAAGGAATTGTTGTGTTTAATACCCCTGGCGCCAATGCCAACGCGGTAAAAGAACTGGCAATGGCTGCGCTCTTTTTTTCATCGCGCAGGATTGTGGAGGGCATCAACTGGGTGAACAACCTTTCGGGAAATGATATTGCGAAGCAGGTGGAAAAAGGCAAGGCTCAGTTTATAGGTCCCGAGATAAAGGGAAAAAAGCTGGGTGTAATTGGATTGGGTGCAATTGGTGTGATGGTGGCCAACGCAGCGGTCAATCTGGAGATGGAAGTGTATGGTTACGATCCTTATATCTCCGTAGATCACGCCTGGGGCCTGTCGCGTGCAGTGAAGAAAGCCAGTGACCTTAAAAAACTGTTTAAACACTGTGATTACATTACACTGCACATTCCATTAACCGACGAAACCAAAGGAATGCTCAACAAAGATGCGTTCGCACAAATGAAAAATGAAGTACGCATCATCAACCTCTCCAGAGGTGAACTGGTGAACGGTGACGATATTATTGCCGCATTGAACAATGGGGAAGTGAGTGGATATGTAACCGATTTTCCCAATGAGAAACTGATTGGCGTACCGGGTATCATTTCTATCCCACACCTGGGTGCGTCAACGCCCGAAAGCGAGAATAACTGTGCCGTGATGGCCGTGTTGCAGACAAAAGATTTCCTGGAGAATGGGAATATTAAAAATTCGGTAAACTTCCCATCGTGCGACATGGGTGTGAGTGTGGTAAAACACCGACTAACCATCGCGCATAAAAATATCCCTAAAATGCTTGGACAAATCTCTGCCGTCCTTTCCGAACAGGACGCCAATATCGCGAATATGATTAACCGCAGCCGTGGCGATTATGCATATACAATGGTCGATCTCGAAGAAGAAATTACCGATGAAAACGTAAGACGCATTAACGCTATCGACGGTGTGCTAAGGGTGAGAGTGATTTGATGAGATTTTTTCTCCAGTAGTAATTTCAGAGAGAGGTACCTTCATGCGGAACAATCTGTTCCGATAATCGTGATGAGCGCAATACATATTGTGCACAGGAATCTGCTGCTGACAATTGTAATTGTTAAATAAATATAAATCAATAGAGATACTTGGTACTATGTATTGCATAATACTTTGTTTAATGTAACTTTGTAAAGTTGAATGTACATAAAAGATAAGAAATGAATATTGAGAATACGCAGAGTCAAATGCGAAAGGGAGTTTTGGAATATTGTATCCTTTCTATTATTAAGCGGGGCGAAGCTTATCCCGGCGACATTGTCGACGAAATGAAAAGTGCCGGTCTGCAACTGTTGGAAGGTACCCTTTACCCCTTGCTTAACAGACTGAAGAATGCAGAGATCCTCACTTATCAATGGGTAGAGAGTACAATGGGCCCTCCCCGCAAATATTTTCGTCTCACCGACAAGGGAAGAAAATTTTACACCTTGCTTGAAGCTACCTGGCAGGAGCTGGCCACAGGTGTAGCCATGGTCACGCGGCAAGATCAGGAACAAGATCAACATCCATCATTATAACAACACATCAACACCAAAAAATAAACAGACGAATCGCATGAAGAAAGTAATCAACATTAATTTTCAGGGGCAGGTCATTGCCATCGAGGAGACCGCTTATGAGATATTAAAGCGGTATATCGAGAGTCTCCAGAGTTATTTCTCACAGGAAGAGGGTGGCGATGAGATTGTCAATGATATTGAATGCCGTATTGCTGAGTTGTTTGGGAACAGGTTGAAGCATGGTATCAACTGCATCACCGACGAGGATGTGGAGGCGGTCATCTCCAGCATCGGTCGCCCCAAAGATTTTGATACGGACTATGAAGAACCGGTGGAGCCGGAGACATCTCATAAAGCCTCACAGGGCAAGGCCGAAGATGCTTCGCACGACAGTAGTGAAGAACGCCATTCCCTTTTCCGGAATGCCAGCGATCAAATTATCGGCGGTGTGTGCAGTGGCCTGGCACATTATTTTAAAATCGATCCGGTACTGATGCGCTTGCTGTTTGTGTTATTTTTCGGTGTACTTTTTTGGGTTTACATTGTATTGTGGATTGTACTGAAACCCAAACCGCTTGTCACGAACGTGAGCAAGCGGTTATACCGCAACCCAAACGATCGTTTTCTGGGTGGTGTCTGCGGCGGAATAGCAGCCTATTTCCGGATCGACAGCTGGATTCCACGTGTACTGTTTCTGCTCCCGTTGTTGTTTAATCTGATCGGGATGGTTTCTTTCTTTCCGCTGAATTATTTCTTCCATGACATAGATTTCAGCTGGAATCTTAATATAGGCATAGGGGTGGTTTATGTTGTCCTGTGGATTATAATTCCCGAAGCCAAAACGGTAAAGCAGAAGCTGGAGATGATGGGAGAGGAAGAGTACATACAAAGCATCCGCGAAAAGGTGAGCGATAATGTGTCCGGCTCTAGAGCCCGCTCTGAATCCGAAAGACCGGTCTATCGAGCGACAGAGAGCGTGAAGAATGAAACTGCCGGGACGACGGTGATGGGCGGGGTGACGGAGGAAAAGCCCGATAGAAAAGATGCATCTACGCAGGAGACATCTCCAAAGCCTTCCGTGATGCCACAACCGCCCATCATGCCGCAGCCGCCGGTCTCGCCGGTAAACGACCCGCGTGATTTTGCAACCAGCCAACAACCTCAACGTTCCGGATGCATGAGTGCACTGATTATCTTCTTGAAAATAATCTTCTTCACCTTTGTCGGCTTTTTTGCACTGGTGCTTGTGGGAGTGTTTATTGGCATTCTGTTTGCAGGAGCACAGTTTATGTCACTGAAATCCCTGTTTATTGATCCCGGTTATGAAACGAACCTGCTCATCATCTCGCTCGCACTGGTGATGCTGGTGCCGGTGATATCCATCATTACCTGGATCATCCGGCGGGTAATGAAAGTCAGGTCGTGTCCGGCTATCGGCATTGTTTCTTTTATACTTTGGTTTGCCGGCCTTGCGGTTGGAGGGGTACTGACGAAAAGCATAGCAGATAAATACAGTGTGGAAAGCTCGCAAGAGTCGGTGATCTCATTGACGCCCGTCACTTCCGACAGGCTTTATCTTGACATGCAGCCGTATGCCGACGATTACGCCGAGTTTAAAATGGGATACGGGATGAATTCGGGGATCGATGAGCTACCTTATGCCACAGTGAACGAAGATTCTCTGCTGTTCAAAAACATCAATTTGCATATCAGAAAGAGCACGGATTCACTTTTTCATGTGAGAACCATTGCTGTATCACGCGGAAAGGATCTTCGCACGGCCAGAGCCGACATTACCGCATTTCGCTATGAGATTGTACAGCAGGATTCACTTTTGTTGCTGCCTGAATTTCTGATGGTACCCGTCAGTCAGGGTTACCGCGA
The DNA here is from genome assembly GCA_002398565.1 of Proteiniphilum sp. UBA4977. GTDB lineage: Bacteria > Bacteroidota > Bacteroidia > Bacteroidales > Dysgonomonadaceae > Proteiniphilum. Next base: position 81,877 of record DGZP01000035.1, on the reverse strand, counting down.
CCAGAGCATTACCATAGAGGTTTCCGTGCCGGCCGGCAAGACCGTTGAAATTAGCGACGCGCTGGATGAATATAAAAATAATCAACCGCCCTCCGTAGTGCGGAAAAGAATCAGAAACTATTCCCGTACGAACTATCAGGACACGCCTGCAACAGCAGAAGACCAGAAAGGGACCATAGTCACATACGACTCATTATAATCTACTTTTTATCTATTCTTTATAACTTTCATTGTGAATTCCGGGGGCTGTCTGAGAAGGGCGGCCCTCTTTTCTTGTGTAAAACCAAAATTTCCGAAATTAGTTTGAATTATTTTGGAATTACTAACTGGCAGGGATACAGAGTTAAGTATAAAAGCTTATTTTTGTGTAGTATGAGAAAACAATGAACACATTTTGACAAGGCATTCAAAGAGAATGCGGTCAAACTCA
>DGZP01000035.1:80915-81243 GCA_002398565.1 Proteiniphilum sp. UBA4977 | reverse complement strand
AAAGAGAATGCGGTCAAACTCAAAGTAAAGAAAAAGATATGAAACATTCGTTATTTTTTAGAAATTCAAACATTTCTTATTTTGTGTTGGCAATAGGGATCGCGATCCTGTTGCTTTCATGTTCGTCAGTCCAAAACCAGTCAGCCAGGGAACCGGTCGATTATGTGAATCCCTACATGGGGAACATCAGTCATTTGCTGGTGCCTACCTTTCCGACCATCCACCTTCCCCACAGCATACTGCGTGTGTATCCCGAACGGCGTGATTTCACCGGCGACGTGCTGGAAGGACTCCCCATTGTGGTTACCAGCCACCGGGGAAGTTCGGC
>DGZP01000035.1:38445-80722 GCA_002398565.1 Proteiniphilum sp. UBA4977 | reverse complement strand
ACCAGCCACCGGGGAAGTTCGGCATTCAACCTGAGTCCTTTTTACGAAAGCAGGAAAGAGCTGAAACCCGTCGTTGCCTACAGTTACGACAATGAAAAGATAACACCTTATTCCTACTCGGTTTATCTCGATGAAGAGGGTATCTCCGCGGAGTACGGACTTTCTCACCAATCTGCGATCTATGAGCTTCTTTTCGAAAAAGAGGAAGCAGTCAGGGTGGCGCTTAATTCCCGAAGGGGAGATCTTACCTGGGACGGAACGGCCTTCTCGGGATTTCAGATGATAGAGAACGATACGAAGGTCTATCTCTACCTTCTCCCCGACCAATTGCCGGAGAGTGTATCGCTGTTGGAAGAGGGAAATCTGGAGAACAAAACCTCTGCTACCGGCAGGAATGCATGTCTTGTCATGAGCTACCCCGCGGGCAGCAAAAAGCTTACACTTCGTTATGGAATTTCTTTTATCGATGCCGCACAGGCACAAGAGAATATGAAGCGGGAATTGAATGGGAAAAATCTGACTTCTCTCCGTGAAACAGGGCGCAAGGTATGGAACGAAGCCTTGAATAAAATTCAGATATCGGGCGGTTCGGAAAACGACAAAACGGTCTTTTATACCTCACTTTACCGCTGCTTTGAGCGACCTGTATCCATTTCGGAAGATGGTCGTTATTACAGTGCTTTCGACGGAAAAGTACATGAGGATGGAGGACGCGCTTTTTATACCGACGACTGGATATGGGATTCATACAGGGCACATCATCCACTGCGTGTCCTGATTGAACCGGAAAGGGAACAGGATATTCTGAATTCATTTGTACTGATGGCCGAACAGATGGAGCATTTCTGGATGCCTACCTTTCCGGAAATTACCGGCGACAGTCGCCGCATGAACTCCAATCATGGTGTCGCCTCGGTGTTGGATGCCCATCGAAAGGGTCTGGACAATTTTGATTTGAAAAAAGCATATCTTGCCGCCAAGGCTGCCATCATGGACAAGACTCTGGCTCCCTGGTCGGGTAAACCGGCGGGAGAGCTGGACAAATTTTATAAAAAACATGGATATATACCGGCATTGCGGGAAGAGGAGGAGGAAACGATTTCGGAGGTACATGGTTTCGAACGTCGCCAACCTGTTGCCGTGACTTTGGGTACCTCATACGATGAGTGGTGCCTGGCACAACTGGCAAAGGAGCAGGGCCTGATGGATGATTATGCTTACTTTATGGACGCATCCTTTAACTATCGCAACCTGTTCAATAAGGAGACCGGCTTTTTCCACCCCAAAGATAAAAACGGAGATTTTATCCAACCCTTTGATTATCGCTATTCGGGTGGAATAGGTGCACGCGGTTATTATGGAGAAAACAACGGATGGATCTATCGTTGGGATGTACAACACAATATTCCCGACTTGATCGACCTGATGGGAGGAAAGGAGCAGTTTGTCCATAATCTGGATGAGATGTTTGCCACTCCGCTGGGAAAGAGTAAGTATGATTTTTACAGTCAGTTGCCCGACCATACCGGCAACGTAGGACAATTTTCAATGGCCAATGAACCTTCCCTGCATATTCCTTATTTGTATAACTATGCCGGTGCACCCTGGAAGACCCAGAAACGAATCAGGACCCTTATCCACCAGTGGTTTCGAAACGACCTGATGGGTGTGCCCGGAGATGAAGATGGGGGAGGTATGTCTTCTTTTGTTGTCTTCTCGCAGATGGGCTTTTATCCTGTCACCCCTGGAAATCCGGAATACAGCATCGGTAGTCCGTTCTTTGATCATGCCAGGATTGATTTGGGAAATGGGAAGTTTTTTGAAATTGAAACGATCAATAATGCTCCCGAGAATAAATATATCCAGTCGGCCATATTGAACGGGAAACCCCTGAACAGACCTTTTATTCACCACAATGAGATCATGAAAGGCGGAAAAATTATTTTTGAAATGGGGGCAAAGGCAAATAAGGGCTGGGGAATATAGATAACGTACATGAAAATGTGTTATATTTGTTTTTTGTTATTGATTGCTTCAACAATCAATGTACGGGAGCAGGTTTTTTAGTCTTGTGTGATGTCCATTATGACCGCATGGAGGATCACAATATTACAAGTTTCACAATTTGAACATAGTTATGTTCCAATCTATCAATTTTAATTGAATAAATTATTCATGAAAAAGTGTCATAAAAGCTTGTTTATGGCACTATATTTACACATCAATTAATGACTTCATCTGAATGAGATTATTTTATTTATTAATCTTATCGGCACTTTTGATGCCACTTTCTATTGCGGCACAAAGTCTGCCGTTTCAGAATCCCAATTTACCCATCGACGAACGGGTGAAAGACCTTGTCGAAAGAATGACGCTGAAAGAAAAAATCAGCCAGATGATGAATGCCGCTCCTCCAATAGACCGACTTGGGATCCCCGCCTACAACTGGTGGAATGAATGTCTGCACGGAGTTGCCCGATCCGGCAGGGCCACTGTCTTTCCCCAGGCAATAGGGATGGCTGCCACGTTCGACACGGATGCCATGTTTTGTACGGCCGAAGTCATCTCCGACGAAGCAAGAGCCAAATATCATCAGGCTTTGCGTGATCACGACCAGAGGCAATACACCGGACTGACCTTCTGGTCACCCAATATCAACATATTTCGCGATCCACGCTGGGGCAGGGGACAGGAGACTTACGGGGAAGATCCTTATTTGACTTCCGGTTTGGGCGTAGCTTTTGTAAAAGGACTCCAGGGAAACGATGAGAAATATTTTAAGACCATCGCTACGGCCAAGCACTATGCCGTACACAGTGGCCCCGAGTACAGCCGTCATTCTTTTGATGCCCGTCCACCCTTGCGGGATGTGTGGGAAACCTACCTGCCGGCTTTCGAGAAATTGATAAAAACCGGCAATGTCTATTCGATCATGTGTGCCTACAACCGTTATGAAGGCAAACCCTGTTGCGGAAGCGATGAGCTATTGATTGACATCCTGCGAAACCGATGGGGTTTTGAAGGGTATGTGGTCTCCGACTGTGGCGCCATCAACAATTTCTACCGGACGCACAAGACTTCGCCCGACGCTGCCGCAGCTTCCTCCCAGGCAGTAATTGCAGGCACAGACCTCGAATGTGGAGGCAGCTACAGCACGTTGATGGATGCCGTGAAGCGCGGAGATATTACGGAAGAGGAAATCAATCTGTCCGTCTCGCGTCTCTTTGCTGCCCGCATGAAACTGGGTATGTTTGATCCCGATGATCGGGTGCCCTACAGCAAGATCCCCATTTCCGTGGTTGCGTCAAAAAAAAGCTGCGAGCAATCACTGGAGATGGCACGAAAATCCATCGTATTGTTAAAAAACGAGCAACAGACGCTGCCGCTCGACAAGAAGATTAAAACCATTGCCGTGATCGGCCCCAATGCTGATAATCCGACCTGCCTGCTGGGAAACTACAATGGTTCTCCCTCTTATATTGTGACACCGCTTGATGGAATACGCAAGAAGGTGAGCAAAAACACAAAAGTCATTTATCATCAGGGAGTGGGGCTGACCGATGATTCTATCTCCGTTCCCGTGCAAATCAAAAACCTGTTGCTTGCAGAGGGTAGAGATGGATTTAAAGCGGAATATTTCGACAACACGGAGTTTAAAGGAACCCCTGCGTTTGTCCAGTATGAAAAGGAGATCGATTTTTTTGGAACAAAACAACACAGCATCCTGGCCAATTTAAAGCCGGGTAAGGTTGCAGCACGCTGGACGAGCGTACTCTCTCCCCGGAAAGATATGGAGGTGGCGTTTGAAATAACCAGCGACGACAGTGGCTTTCGCCTGTTTGTGGATGATCAGCTCCTGATTGACCGCTTTTCATATCAGGAAGCACGTGTGGAATACTGTCATTTGCAGCTGAAAGCAGGGCAAAAACGAAAGTTTCGTTTCGAGTTTGTGCAGAGAATGGAAGGCGGTAGCGTCAGCCTTACTACGGTGGAGCGACAGAAAAGCGACCTGAATGCACTGGCTGCGTCTGTGAAGTCGGCCGACGCCATTGTGTTTGTCGGAGGTATCTCTCCCTCGCTCGAGGGAGAAGAAATGCCGGTGAGTGTGCCTGGTTTTAACAAAGGAGACCGTACCTCTATTGCCCTGCCCCGGGTACAGACTGAAGCAATGAAGGCACTGAAGTCCACGGGAAAGCCGGTGATTTTCGTGATGCTTACCGGAAGTGCCCTTGCAATTCAATGGGAGGATGATAATCTCCCAGCCATAGTCAATGCCTGGTATGGTGGTCAGGATGCAGGCACCGCTTTGGCCGATGTGCTTTTCGGCGATTATAATCCCTCAGGGCGGTTGCCGGTCACCTTTTATGCTTCGGACGACGATTTGCCTTCTTATGAGGATTATAGCATGAAAGGAAGAACCTATCGTTACTTTACCGGCAAGCCCCTATATCCTTTTGGCTACGGTTTAAGCTACACCGGGTTTACCTATTCCGATCTTCAGGTTCCTGAGACTGCAGTCACAGGAGATTCTGTGAAGGTATCGGTATCGGTAACCAATACCGGAGGTCGCAGTGGCGAAGAAGTGGTACAGCTCTATGTCTCTCTTTTAAACCGACAGGTACCTGTGCCGTTGCGGTCACTGCAGGGCATACAACGCGTAAAGCTGGAACCCGGAGAATCGCGTAAGGTTGACTTCACGCTTGCACCGGAACAGCTTTCCAGTATCGATGCGTTGATGCAACGCTGTGTGGAACCCGGAAAGGTATCAGTCAGCATTGGCGGTCAGCAGCCTTCCGAAGAGATCATAAAAACTGAAAAGGCCGTTCAGAAAGAGCTGGTAGTTACAGGCAAAAAATGGATCGTCCGCTGATCTACATGCAATCAGATGAAGGAAAATAATCTTTATGTTAAATTATATTCCCATGAACAGAAGAAATTTTATCAGAAATGTGTCCGCATTTTCAGCGGTTACTGTTTTAAAACCGGAAATCGTGTTTGCTTCCAATAACAATTCAGCCGTCAGAATAGGCCTTGTGGGGTGTGGTTCACGTGCCACAGGGATCCTGGGTGCCATGTCGGAAAGTTCAAATATTCAGATTACGGCCCTGGCCGATCTTTTTGAAGATAAACTGGCTAGTGGCGCCGATTTTGTGAATAAACTGAATCAAAAGAAAGGGTATGCCTCTGTGCAGAAGAAAAACATGTATGCAGGTTCCGATGCCTATCTGCGATTACTGGAGAATAAAGAGGTAGATGCAGTCATCATCGCTTCTCCCGGTTATTCGCACCCCCTGATACTGGAAGACACGGTTGCCGCCGGAAAACATGTGTATTGTGAAAAACCGCTGGCTGTGGATGCTGACGGATGCAGGCAGATTCTCCGGACGGCACAAAATGTTCAGGGAAAGATCTCCGCTTTCGATGGTTTCCAGATTCGTTATGCCTCACCTTATGTAGAGATGGCAAAGCGGATTAAACGAGGCGATATCGGGGACCTTGTCACCGTGCAGCTCTATTATTTTTCTTCCGGCGGTGCCATCGTACCCCACGAAGGCATGTCGTACGATGAGATGCGTATCCGAAACCATTATCATTTTCACGAGATCTCCGGCGGTTGTTATCTGGATCAGGCCATTCATATGATCGACACATGCAACTGGATTCTTGGTACCCATCCTTTATCTGCAATAGGAGACGGAAGCAGGAAGGGAGGTCCCGGATTTGGAAACGCATGGACGAACTATCAGGTGATTTACAAATATCCCGACGAGGTGAATGTATCGGTACATTCAAGCAAATTCGGAAAAGTATTTGGTGATGTATGTGCCCGGTTCATCGGAACAAAGGGCATGGCTGAGGCACATTACAGCGGCGGTGTGTTTATATTGGGCGAAAACAAGTGGGATTCCGGTATAGCACATTCGGCATCAGACCTCACCCCCGAATCCATCGCCAGAGGCACCAGCTCGTCGTCGCTGGATGATGCGGATACAAACAAAGGCAAAGCCTTTATAGACAGTATTATTAGCGGCTCCTATCTGAATCAGCTGGAATCGGGGTACAACTCTACCATGAGTGCAATTTTAGGGAGAGAAGCTGCTTCACGGCAGGAGAAAGTCACCTGGGATGAATTGGCATATACCCCCCAACGGATTGACCCAAAATTAAATTTAAAACAGTTCGACAGAAAATAATCGCAAAAATGTTGGTTTTCGTTTAAAAAAACTTCTATCTTTGCATCCGCAAATAATAAGAGGTGCGCAGGCATCTCTTTTATTTGGGGAGCGGGCAGCGGCCCGTTGTATCCCGAAAATCATGAAACGCCCGGATGGCGGAATTGGTAGACGCGCTAGTTTCAGGGACTAGTGTTGGTTACAATGTGCAGGTTCGAGTCCTGTTCCGGGCACTTTTGCGCAGGTGGTGAAATTGGTATACACGCTACTTTGAGGGGGTAGTGCCGGTTACGGCGTGTGAGTTCGAGTCTCATTCTGCGCACCAATATGGCGTAAGTCATTGACTTTCAAGTTTGATTGGCCGTTATGTACATGGAAATATATATAACGATTATGGCAGCCAACTATTCTGTTCCTAAATCTCATTTGCAGAGGGTTAATCGTAATAACGAAAAAATTACAGGAAATTTATGAGAAATTGATTCCACGTGTCAGTGACCGCTTCGTATGTTGCTGTCTTCCGTGGAAATTGGCGATCCCTCAGGTGCGGTGTTGACCTCTTCCTATTGTGTGTTGCTGTCTTTCACGGCAATCTCTTTGACCAGTCTTATCATCTTTCCATCGTGGGTCACTCCCTCACCAATAATCTGATAGACGCCCGGCATATCGGCAGAATAAAAATCGATTACCGCTTCGCCCTGTGCAGAGAATTGCACATCGGGTTTCCAGAAGAGGGTAGTGCGCAGGTCCGGCACTGATGACTCCGCCTGCTCCGGCTTTTCGTATGCAGGAGCATAAAAGTGTGCTGCCTGCTGATAACCGAGTGGAATGATGTCGTCGATGCTGGGAGGACGGTGCGACGAATCCTTATATCCTCCTATTTTCGTGGTGATCACCACCGCACCGCTGGTGCCGGGAAAATAACCGGGCATGGAGGTGTTGTCTTTCAGTACGAAGAGGCTCTCGATGGAAGAGACCTCAATGTCGTCAATCCTTCCCGAAAAATCTTCAAATTTCATGTTGTCTATTACAAACAACACCGGCATCTCAGACCGGGTGGTGGTTACCACGTCACCCCTGATGACGATTCCCGGCTGACGCTGGAGCAACGACCGCAGGCTGGAGACATGCATCTTCTCTATGTCCGCCGCGGTTTGTACGCCAGTGGCGCTGATGGGTGAGTAAAAGGACGATTCCTTATATTTTTCAAGACTTTGTGCAGTGACGGTGAACTCATCGAGCAGAATGGTGCGGATGCCGTTTTTTTGGGTGTAGTCCTCATTGGCAATCTGTAGATAAGGATCATGGTCTGTATTATGCCGGTTGACAGTCTCCCCTCTAGCCGGCAGGGCAGCGCCCTGAAGGGCGGGAAATGTCTCCTGGTCGAGGCTGATCACATTGAATGAACCACCTTTCTTACTCCGTGATTGTACCAGGATGGCGGTTCCCTCCGGATACTCCACGTCGAATACGAAGCGGCCCCGGTCATCTGCTTGAGTGGTCCGTGTGCTGACCAGCGTGTCGAGCCGCGCCATCAGACTGATCTGTCCCTCTTTCAGTGCCCCGAAGATACTCTCTGCCTTTCCCGTCACCTTCTGCGCCAGCTCGGGTGCAAAATCATCAGGCTTGGCGATCCTGCCCTGCAGGACAGCCGGGATATCGTACCTTCTCCATCCCTGTGTCAGCATCAGTGCGTCGAGGGCATACCTGTTCACTTGTCCGTCCTGAAAGTAGGACACCGGAGACTCGATCGTTCCTTTCAGTTCCGATGACAACAGGAGTGTGCTGATGATATTTATTGTGCTGTCGATGACAACCGCTTCCTTATTGGTCACCGACATTGCAATATTACCGGTGGAGGACATCAGATCCGGTCCGGTCAGTTTTAGCATGATCGTGACATGTTCCCTGCGTTTGTAAGCAGGTTTGGGCGTGTCGGCCTCCAGGCGGGCAAACTCGTTCCCGTTCAGGTTGAAAAGAAGCCGCTCGCTCAGCACCTCCTGTCTTGTATTCAGTAATATGATATTCAATATCCCCGTGGGTAAATCCTTGTTTTCGAAGCTGTATATCTCTTTCTTCGGGTTCCACCGTTCATGAAAAAGAACCAGCCCTTTGTGGTGAATGAGCAGTGACACGGTGTCTTGCGGCGCTTCCTTGCCTCTGCTTTGTGTAATTCTCAGCTGGCCCCCCGCATTGCGGGCAGTGATGATATGGGCGTCGGGTTGCGATTCCGGCAATGCGAAACGCCGGGAGGTGCCGGCTTCGTTCCGGCAGATCACATGATATGACTCATTCCCGGAAGGAATAAAATGAAAGAGGCCCATGCCCAGATGCAGGCTTCTGAACGTGAGTATTTCACGATCTGCTGAGTCATACAATGTCCCCGTTATCTGTGTGCCCAGACCATCGGTGTTCAGCGCCTTGAAGGCAACCTGCGTAATCATGCCGGGGATGATGTAACCACCCTCCGGGAAAAACTGTACGTCATATTCTGCCGGATCACGAGGAACCGTGTAGTACCGGTTATATTTCCTGCCTTTGTAGATGAGTCCCAGCAGCAGCGTCCTGTTTTTATCCTTTTCCGATAACCTGATATCGAGATGATACACCCCGTCTTTCCCGGGCTTGAGTGTTTTTACCGCATTGTATCCGATCTTACTTGTGACCACCTCGGGCACTATCGTGTCGTTCAGTTGCCTGTCTATGAACTGTAGAGACAGATGTACGTCATTTTTCTCCACATCGAACGTCACCAGTGGCTCCAGCTGCAATGAAAACGGGTCGAGCACCTGTATGGACCTTCGGAAGAAAAAATCTTCGCTCCTGTTTCGCATGTACTGCGTGTATGCCCTCAGGGTATAGGCACCCTGGGTAAGGTCATCCTCCAGATCGATATGACCCGAATAAGCGCCGGTGCTATCGGGCCGTATCTTCACCCGTTGTACCAGTTCATCGAGTGGGCCGATCAGCTCCACATAGATGTAACGGCTTATGAAAACGGGCTGATGGGTAAGCGCATCCACCATGTGAGCCCGAAACCAGATCCGTTCGCCCGAGAGATATCCGGCCTTGTCTGTCTGCACGTAGATCTTCTCCTGCGGAAAAGTGACCAGCTGACGATGCATGCGTACCACCACAGAATCGCTATCCACTGCCGCTGTTTGTGCGAAAACAATAGATTTAAGCAGTAAAAAAAAATAAAGAAAGATATTTTTCTTCATTGATTATTCTGTGATTATACTCAAAAACAATAAAGGCTCATTATTTACATTGGTTAACGTAAAACCTGATCCTTTAGGTGAATAAAAGGTATTGTCTTTATTGATAATGGTCTCCTGTCCGTTGATTCTTACTTTGGTTCTCCCCTGTAAAATATAGATCGCATTTTGTCTTTGTGCACTATCTTTATAAGTGTATAATTCATTTTTGCGGATCTTATTTAATGTAACCTGAAATCCATCTGCAAAATCCTTATTTAAAAGGGTCTTCTCATTAAATTGTAACCGGCCGTAATTTTCATGCGGTACATAGCAATCATCAAAGGTGTAGTTGGTATTTCCTACCGAATAAGGTTTTTCAAGGGCAATAAGCGATTCCCTCTTTATGACAAGATATTTGATTGTGTCGTTGTGAATTCTTTGGATGTTGTGAGAAGATCCGCTGGGAGTATAGATAAAATCTCCTTCGTTTAGATTTTTTTCTATACCGTTGATATGAAACCTCACCGGACCTTTTACAATATAAAAAGCTTCGTCTTCATTGTGAATGTGGGGTGCATGTGTTTGAGTGCCTTCAAAAACACACGACATTTTTACTGTCAGAGTGTCGGCCATTCCTTTGGGAATATAATAATGAAACCAGCCATTGCGGTTTTTTGTTACCTTCTCTTCTTTAAATCTATCCACCAGGGCTTCCATATCTGTTGAGGAATCTATTTGTCTACTCTGAGAGTATACACCGAACGATGAAAAGAACAATATTAGACAAGCAAAACAATTATATTTCATGTAGTTAAAGTTATTATTTTCAATTTCATTACTCTTTTCCCCGTGTTCACTTATCGAAAATGTTCAAGAGTATCACAGGAACTCGTTTTAATCATGTACTTCTGTAATATGATTGTCATGCTCGTTCCATGATACGAGTTCTTTAACTGTTTCTTTATTAATGAGCCTGTTATCTCAAGATATTGCAAATATACAAGTAAAAAACAAACAAAATGATATTGATATGTTTTTTTCATGTTTTCAGGTATTGGTAGTCGTTATCTCAACATATAGCTGTAGCGTCTATTTTAATAATGAAATACCAAAACCAGGTGCACTTGAAGGTATAAAAACTCCATTTTCTACTCTGTTAAAGCCAAAATCGATATCATTTGAAAAACAAGTAACGCCTTCAATCGTAACAACATTTCCAATACCTCCGGCAAGATGTCCGGTATAGATAGTTTTAAGATAATCACCCCAATTATGAGGTGAAGCCTGCAACCCGTTTTCTATTAACCGGGGCATTAATTTCCTCCAGTGGGTGAATCCATAGCCCATTATATCGTCCAGATAAACGTCCAGTACTTTGTTTCTCCCCATTTCCAACGCAAGATCCAAATCAGGTCTCGCCTCACCGTCGGCAAGCAGGGTGTTCCTTTTTCTGTTTTCCGACAACCATTTTCTCAGCGCGGTAAAATCGTCCAGTGTCTCCCTGAAAGGTTCTTCTATCCACCATATCGATACATTTTCAAGTTGTTCAAGATAACGGATGAAGTCTTTCAATGTATAGCCATCGTTCGCATCAACTAAAATATCAACATCCGGAAAATAAGCATTTACCATCCGGGTAACTTCAACATCTCTCTTCAAGCCCTCTTCGGGAGACATCCATTTGAATCCTCTGCCGATTTTCAGTTTAAACTGCCGATACCCTTTGCTATAATCATAAAAGCATTCTTGAAGTATTTTATCAAATGCTTTTCTGCTATCATTCATATCTACATCATCCATATAGATCATTCCACTATAGCATTTGGTTATAATTGGACTTTCACTGCCCAGAAGCTGATATACAGGTTTATTCAAAATAACACCTGCAAGGTCATGCAAGGGGATGTCAAATATCTGCGCAACATCTGTTACACCCGTCTCCAATGCGAATACATCGGTAATCTTTTTTCCTTTAATCTGATCAAAAATCTCTACTGCCTTTTCTCGGGACCCTCTCATCATCCCAATTCCAGATGCTCCCTGATTTGTTGTGAGTCTGCAAATAGTCATCGATGGGCCATGACCATGAATGCCCAAATGGGAATTTTTTCCTACCAGACGAGGATAACTCAGCTTTACATTTGTGAACTGCATACTTTCCAATGAATGGTCAGACAGCTCATTTACTGCATTAAGGCTCATGCTTTCCGCTTTCAATGAAGTAAAAGAAGCGGGTAGCAATGAAGCTGCTCCTGCAGTGGCCGCATATCGTAAAAAATTCCGTCTGTTCATGAACTTAATAGATTTATTGTTCAAATATATACATTATTCTTGTAATACTGACCCATAAATTTCCATATCAGCAATAGCAACATCTTTCTTGTCATTTATTGCCAGCCTTACATACCGTGCGGATGTGGGTTTGATGTCACTATCGGTAGTATTCATCTGGTTATTCGTCTGTTCAAATGCCTTTTCCCACTTTCTCCCATCTTCGCTTGTTTCAACCACGAAAGATTTCAACTTGTAATTTTCATTCATGCCGTTGATTTTTCCCGCATGTCTTATTACAATACGATTGATACGATAAGGTTTTGCAAAATCAAACTGTATCCATTTGTTTCCCGTCGCAGAAGACACCCATGTCCGGTCGGCGGAGGCAGTGCCATCCGCGGCATAATCTGCATGGGTACCTGTTTCACTGGAAGTGATTTTCATCTTTGACGAAAGGGTAAGGTTGAAGTCCAGCCCGTTTGCTTCGTTGTAAAGAGCAAAAAAGTGGTCGCCGCGGCATATCACAATATTTCCCGGAGAAATGGCATCCAGTTTTTCTTTTAATATCACCATGCTGTCGGGTCCCATACGCCACGATGTACCCTGGGCAGTGAGGAAGACGGGTTTCTTCCCTTCAAAATGGGCTACGGTGTCGCGGTTCATTCTCACAAACACATCCGGTCCATTGGCATAACAAGGATAATTGGGAAGAAAGGCAAGACGGTGCTGTGAATTGTAGGAAGGAATTTTTCCAATCTGCCTTTCCCAGTCCTGTTGTGTGACCCCATAAAGATAACGGCAATGTGTTGCATATGCATCCATCTGTCCCTGATTGATCTCGTCCCACACCGTAATCACCCTCAGTCCGCTTTTTTCCAGGTACCGTTGTGTAAGCTTCAAATATTCTTCAAATGCTTTGCCCCCCGTATTGTTCCACTTGTAATTATGCGCATCATAAAGCAGGGAGTAGCCCAGGCCGGAGGGGCCGGAAGCAAAAAAGTCGTTCGGTGTGGCTGTCTTGTAATAATAGTTGAGCAGACCAGGCCCCAGATCCGACAGTGCGGGACTAATTGTCCAGTTTATAGGAATAATTCCCCTTTCAGGATTTAGCCACAGTTTTGCCAGGGCGTTCTGGCAGTACTGGATATTGTCTCCGTCACTCAGAAAAAGGGCGAGATATATCTTGTTTTCGAGTTCAGGCTTTTTAGGAACCACCGGTAAATGAATAATATGATCCATGCCCGCGTATACAGTTGCATTTTCGTAAAAATCTGCTGGCACGGTAGAAATGCCATACTCTGTTCCTATGCCAATTCCCGATCGTTCCTCGGGCCACCAGCCCAGGATAATTCCTTCCCCTGCGGTCATGTCCCGGAGATAGAGCCGGAGCACGTTCCTTTCCGGAATATTTCGGGGGTCAAGCCAGATAACGGCAGCTTTTGCTGCCACAGCTATGTCCCGTATATATGGAACTGCCCTATGGTGAACCAGCATCCTTTTAGAACATGCACCCCAATAGGTATTGTACATGTATAGATAAATATCCTCGGGAGTGGTGTAAGCGAGACTGGTCAAATCGGCCAACACCTGAAATTTCATGCCACGCTTCTGCAGTTGTTCGTATTCAGCCCTTGTCACCGGAAGTGCATTGCGTAATCCGGCAACTGTTGTTGCCAGGTTACGGTAATGCGGACTTTTATCCACACTATACAAGACCACACCCTTTATGCTGTTGCGATATTTTTTTACCACTTCCCATTTGTTATCCTCTCTGTATTCCCTGAGATTTAATTTAAGATGTTGTGGCCACACCTTGCTCTCCGGCCCTGAAGTGCGTATCAGCAGTATAGATGGTTTTGTCTTGTTCACAAGCCCTTGCAGCGCAGAAAACATTACCCCTTCCTCACTTTTGTCATTTCTGTATTCCACCCAAACGGCGTCGAGCGTGTCTGCGGGAAGAGAGAACGTTGGAAATGCCTGTCCTTTGGGCCAGTACATTCCCTGATTGTTATTCTGCGCCGATATATTTAAATTCATTAAGACGATACACAGGAAAAGAATTATTGATCTCATATCTTATTTTTTTAGTCAGTTATTCTACTTAAAAACAGCGCTGTCTCTTTGGGGTAGTGAACCATCCGCATCTGCCAGATCAGTTCCTGCAAATTCACGATGCGGGTATTGTTATTAATTCTTTCAATGCACTTTTTTGCAGCTGCAACTCCAATTACATTTCCTCCAGGTGTATTTTCTGCCTGGAGATCATCTGAACTACCAATGTCGCTGAATCGGCTCCAGGCATGCACGCAAACGGCAGAAAAAGATTTTTCACCAAGTTGGTTTATTTTCGATGCAATGTATGCGGGACTTCCCTGGTTTGGCCTGTTATCTCCATGATTCCAGAGTGCATATTTCGTGGTGATTACAGGAATATGAAGCCCATCTGAATTTTTAAACCAAAACACTTTTCCATCGCCTGCAGCATAGGGTGCATACTGAACCACAACAATTCCTTCGAGCATATTGTTGGCCTCTATATAGGCTTTGTAGGCTTCCATCGCAACGGGGCTGTCACAATCCATTGTAAAGAGTCCCAGTATTTTGCAATTATGTTGCCTTAAATGGGCTGTGGTAGCTACCACTGTTTTTTGCAATGTATTCAATCTGTCTTTGTCCTGGGCAAACTCGTCAGCGTAAAAATAACCCCCTCCAAAACTTTCAAAAACGGAACCTGCCGGGTTTTGCTTTTCCAGCAAATAATTCAGCCAGTCGGGGGCAATCATGTCCAGATTGGCCACCGGTAACCCGAACGAGAATTTTGTAGCCGTCACATCCTTACTCGCATAATATATATCACGATTGAAGTTGTTCATCATCCACTGAATGTTATCGCCGTCAGAAAGATAGAATGAAGCATAGTTTTTGGAAGGATCGTAAAGATATTTTTTGGGATTATCAACTTTTACAAGACCCTTTTGTCTGTTTTTGTAATCCAGTGCCGTAAAATCTGTATTGTAAGCCCAGTCATAGGGCACCATCCTGTTTCCGGTTTTGGTCACTCTTCTTACAAACACATCTTCACCTACGCCTTGTTCCCAGCCAAAAACGGGTGCATTGGGCTCAAGCCATTGTAGTATCTCCTCAAACAGTTCCACATTTTGACCTTCACTACTCGACTGGTATATATGGTTCAGATTAATCACAAACAGTTTATGCGCTATGGCATATGAACGCAATTCACCCGTCTGCACAGGCATCACTACCAGTGCTGAATTACTACATTTGTCCTTAAATTCCCTCCATGAGTCAGCCACACTTTTTTTTGTCGCATCGTAGCGCATCACATACCCCCGGGCATCAAAAAAATCCTTGTCCCTGATATCCACAATAATTGCCTGATACACGTGGGCCGCTACCGCTGCCACATTCCCACTCTCGGGATTATTTACAACATCTGAAAGTATATATCCCGGTTTGCCATCGTCGCCCGTCCATATTTGTTTCAGGTCTTCACCGGGTTCAAATTGTTCAGTTGCCAGCTCCACGGCTGTGCGCTTACCAATTTCTTTGATACCCATGGCTTCAAAAGCAGTCCTGCTATTTGTATAAGCCGGATAGTCCGTGCCTTCATCCATCCATACGGCAACCTTGCTTTTTCCCTCTTCAGTCGCAAGAAATGATAAACCTTGAATGGATTGCGCAAGCAAATGATATTGAAGTCCTTCTGTTATGCTTGTTTGTGAAATATTGTTTTTTTGGCTGTTACCCAGGATGTCTGTAAGGTTCCAGTACCTTTCCGGAAGTCTGCTATTTGAAGGAATCCAATATTGTCCCACATCGCTGAACGCATCATGGAATGATGAATAGCTGAAGCGGCCATCGTCAGTTTTGGACGCGCAGCCGATGGATAAGGTTGTCAGGAGTATACCTGTGAATATTCTTGAAATCATCATGTTGTCACCATTTTATTTCCACTAAAATACCGTCGGGGTCATTTTCAAACTTCAACAGGCAGGTGCCCGATATTTCGTCCCACGCATGTTCAGCATTCGTGATCACTTTGCCTGCAGAGTCCTTTACTACCACCTCGGAAGGCTTTTTGGGAAGTAATACACGGCTTACATTTTCCGTGTGGAGTGGACTTTTGGCAACAAACGAGTAAAACCCTCTTTTAGAAACCTCATCATATATCCGTGAAGCACCGCATAAGACGGCAGGCTTTTTCCTGTTTTTTACCTGTTCAACGTTGTAAAGCAAAGCCTGTTCGTTGGGGTGAATCACCTTTTCCTCCAGTATGGGCAGGGTAGGGTCAAAAAGATCTATAAAAACACCGTGAAGCGTGAGTGGCTCACCTGATACGCTCTCATCTAAAACAGATGCAATGATGTAGGGCCCCCGCTCCAGATAATAATTGTTTTTTACATCAAACTTCTCTTTGTTTGCTGTGGCAGTCTCAAATGCTTTTTGCACTGTACTTACAAAAAGTCTGTCACCCTGTTCTTTCATAACAAACTCTTTGGGCTCTTCCCGCATTATATACACTTTTCCCTTTCCATAAGTATATTCACCCGTGCGGGGAGTGTCAGATTCCAGTCCCATCAATCCAAACAGATGCTGCGATGGTGCCTTATAGCTGTTTCCGTTGCTGTTCCACCATTCCATGACGGTCTGGTAGGGATCATTGTCCAAACCGCAATATACAAGCACACCGCCATCCTTTACCCACCGGGCAATATATTCATGAAATTCCAATTTAGGGGGCTTCATGTTGGCGTATGATATGATGAGCACTTTCAGGTTTTTCCAGGTATCGGGATAACTTACATTTTCAATATGTACTGTACTTACGGGTATTCCTCTTTTCAACAAAGGCAGGGTTTGCCCGTAAAAGTTTGAAAATTGAGGATCTGCCAAATTTTCTTCCTGATATTGCATGCTGCCTTTGTTAAATACTTCCACCACCTCACCATTTTGGTTATGTGTGGGATAACGCTGAAACATCAGTGAATTGGACATCAGCACGCCAATGCCTTGCGTTCCGCTTACTGTGTGGTCACTCAATGGCATGTTGTTTAGTGTATTGATCATTATTTGCACCTGTGTGGAGTAATATTCAGGTATTCTCTCCTTCGTACTGCAGGTATCGCATGACTGATATAATCCCTCATACACCCTGTCGGGCCAGGGCATCACCTCATAGTTGTCCACCATTGGGTAAAGTAGTTGCGCAGTAAATGTTGCCTGGTAGTTCTTTTTAAAATCACTCCAGTTACGTGCCCAGTCTTCAATGGGGTCGGTAAGGAAAAACATTTTGCGTCCAGTCGGTCTTGTCATGGACTCCATGGAGCCATATTCCAGGAAAGCATTCTCAAACACTCTCTCTTTGCGAATGCCGTTGAAGTAGTTTGGTTCCCTTGCCGTGCCGGTCCACACCTGTGCAATATAACCATCCATACTGGGTAGTGAAGCCAGGCTGGCGTGGGGACTGACGATCTGCCAGGAGGAGTAGTTCACCAGTGAATGGGTAGGTACATAACAGCGAACATCCATCCCCTTACTCCTGCCATATGCCTTGGCAAATGTGAACACTTCATCCAAAGCACGGTAGTAGAGATGATATTTCAGCTTGTTTGAAAGGTAGGTGTTTTCGGGCGACTCATGCTGTGGACGCCAGGGAAAGCCATAATACTCTTCCCATTCACGCTTAAAGGCATCGCTATATCCGGCACGCATCCAGAACTCGGGTTCTTCCAGATAAATGGCATCAATTCCTGCATCAATTGCCCGTTTCACCTGCACCTCTTTCATGTATTTCAGGAAGTTTCTTGTGGGAACAATATAAGGTACATTTCGTCCATGCCATATTGTATCTCCTTTCACAGTCACCTGTCCCTCATCCCAATGCGTTTTGCCATCCCACTGGCCGGTAAAGTAATCCTGATATCCACCCCAGGCAATACCGGTCATGAAATGTGTGATGTAACCGCGATCCCGCCAGGTCTGCACTCTTTCTTCAAACGTCATTGCAGGCCGTCCTTCTCTCGCCTGCCTGTCGCCTGCGCCATATATAATTGCTACGTCAGATCTTATGTCAGTGACCGGTTTCCAGTGACCGGAAGTCTGAAACGCGGTCTTTTCTTTATTGTCGATTCCCCCGCGGCTATTGTCAGTTCTCGATCCGCAACCAATCCATATGATTGTCAGGAGTATGCCTGTGAATATTTTTGGAATCATCATGTTGTCACCATTTTATTTCCACTAAGATGCCGTCGGGGTCATTCTCAAACTTCAACAGGCAGGTGCCCGATGTATCGTCCCAGGCATGTTCAGCATTCGTGATCACTTCGCCAGCGGGGTTCTTTACCACCACCTCGGAAGGTTTTTTGGGAAGTAAAACACGACTTACATTATTTGTTTCGAGCGGACTTTTGGCAACAAACGAGTAAAACCCTCTTTTAGAAACTTCATCATATATCCTTGAAGCACCGCATAGTACGGCAGGTTTACTTTTGCCCTTTATAAACTCCACATTGTACAGGAATGCTTGTTCACCGGGAATGACCGATTTTTCAGTCAGTACCGGCAGGGCAGGGTCAAATAGATCGATAAACACACCCTTCAAAGTCATGGGGTCGTTTGAAATACTCTCATCCATTACAGCGGCAATCATATAGGGCCCGCGTTCCAGATACAAGCTGTTTTTTGTTTCAAGTTGACCCCCGTTGGGTGTAGTTTCAAATGCTTTTTTTATTGTTTCAAAATAGTTTGAATCATAGTTCGCATTCAGTACAAATTCCTTGGGTTCTTCACGTATCACATATACTTTTCCCTTGCCGCAGGCATACTCGCCCGTACCCGGCGTGTCAGTTCCCAGTTTCATTAACTCAAAAAGGTGTTGTGATGGTGCTTTGTAGCTGTTTCCGTCGCTGTTCCACCATTCCATCACTGTCTGATAAGGATCAATGTCCTTGCCACAATATACCAGCACACCCCCATTTTTCACCCAGTCGGCTATAAACTGATGGTACTCGGCCTTCATCGGTTTCATGTTGGCGTATGACATCACCAACACTTTCAGGTCTTTCCAGGTATCGGGATACCCCACATTCTCGATATGTACGGTGCTTACAGGTATTCCCCTTTTCAACAAGGGCAGCGTCTGTCCGTAGAAGTTAGAAAACTGCGGATCATCATACCCGTCGTGCGTGGGAAAACGCTGAAACATGAGTGAGTTCGACATCAGTACACCAATGCCATGAGAGCCGCTTACTTTATTTTCAGAGCGTGGCATGTCGTTAAGCGTGTTAATCATCACCTGCATCTGTGTGGAGTAAAAGCGTGGAATCCGTTCCTTCGTAGTACATGTGTCACATGTTTTATACAAACCTTCATAGATACGATCGGGCCAGGGCATCACCTCATAATCTGCAATCATGGGATAAAGCAGTTGCGCAGAGAAGGTGGCCTGATAATTTTTTTTGTAATCCACCCAGTCGCGGGGCCAGTCCTCAATCGGGTCCGTCAGAAAAAACATCTTGCGTCCCGTGGGGCGAGTCATCGACTCCATTGATCCATATTCCAGGAATGCATTTTCAAATACACGTTCCTTCTTTAGTCCGTCAAAATAGGTCGGTTCACGTGAAGTACCGGTCCACACCTGGGCGATATAGCCATCCATGGCGGGTAATGAGGCCAGGCTGGCTTCAGGGCTTACTATCTGCCACGATGAGTAGTTTACCAGCGAGTGGGTAGGCACATAACAGCGTACATTTATTCCTTTGCTCTTTCCATATTCTTTGGCAAAAGTAAATACTTCATCCAGGACACGGTAGTAGAGATGATATTTCAGCTTGTTTGAAAGGTAGGTGTTTTCGGGCGACTCATGCTGCGGACGCCACGGAAAGCCGTAATATTCTTCCCATTCACGTTTGAATGCATCACTGTATCCGGCACGCATCCAAAACTCGGGCTCTTCCATATGAATTGCATCAATACCGGCATCAATGACCTTCTTCACATGCTTCTGCTTGATGTATTCGATAAAATTCAACGAAGGTACAATATAGGGTACCATTCTGCCGTGCCATATCGTATCTCCTTTCACGGTTTTTTGTCCTTCGTCGAGATGCCACTTCCCGTCCCATTCTCCTGTGAAGTAATCCTGATAATTGCCCCATGCGATACCGGTCATGAAATGAGTAGTGTAACCGCGGTCGCGCCATGTCTGCACCCGCTCCTCGAAAGTCATTGCAGGACGTCCATCCCTTGCAGGCCTGTCGCCGGCGCCATACACGATTGCCACATCCGCCCTTACGTCTGTGACCGGTTTCCACTGCCCCGACGTCTGAAACGCTGTTTTTTCTTTACTGACATCCCTGTCAAGCTGATTGTGACCTTGATTCTGGCAGGATACCATACTCAAAGCGATAAGTATGGTTGATATAAACAATATTGTAGTTCTCATAAGTTTATTTTTTATTTTAATGGTTCCGACATGGAAGGAGCTCTCGAATCACGTGAGCTGCCCCAGCTTTTGTTGGGCCTTGGCCCCATTATAAACACCAGCTTACCTCCCTTTACTATATCCGAATGTTCAATCCACGTCTTGTCGTGCGGTTTTCCGTTTAACTCAGCCGATTGAATATATTTGTTTTGTTGAGACACATTTTCTGCCTCAATTATAAACTTCTTACCTTCACCTACATTGATGATGACTTCCTCGAAAATTGGACTGCCAATATCAAAAATTGGCCTTCCGGGACACTGTGGATAGATACCCATCGCGTTCAGGACATACCAACTCGACATTGCGCCTCCATCTTCATCCCCGCTTAGTCCGAAAGGAGTTGTGTCATACCATATATCCAGCATCTGCCGCACCTTTTTTTGTGTCATCCATGGCTGGCCGGCGTAATTAAAAAGATAAGGGATATGCCATGCCGGCTCATTTCCATGTGTGTACATACCCATCAGGCCTGTCATATCGGGGAACTGGGCAAGAAACTGAAGTTTATCGTTGCGGTGGCCTGTCACAAACAGCTGGTTCAATTTGTCGAGAAACTTTTCTTCCCCACCCATCAGATTAATAAGCCCCTGCACATCATGTTGCACATGCCATGTATATTTCCATGAGTTGCCTTCAGCAAAATATCCTTCGCCTGCAAAACCACCAGAATACATAGGGTCAAATGGCTCAATCCATTTCCCGTCGGCAGATTTGGGCGCCATTAATCCAATTTCAGGTTTATATAAATTCTGATAGTTGTGCGCCCGTTTCATAAACAGGTCGTAATCATCCTTTTTTCCCAACTCTTTTGCCATCTGGGCAAGGCACCAGTCGTCATACGCATGCTCAAGCGTGACTGATACAGATTGTCTTCTGTGCCAGCCATCCACTTCAGGTACCCACTCTTCCACGCCAGGCTCGGGCAGCCATTGTGACTGATATGGCAATCTGTTGTATTTGTCATAGGGTTTTATATCGGGCAGCCACTGATGATTGATAAACTTTTGACGTACAGTGTCAAAATCTTCCCTGACAGGCAGCGCAGGAAAAAAACCTTTGTCAAAATAGCATTGTTCCAGCTCAGTGATATACATTTCATCCTTCCAGGGAATCATTGTTGCTTCGTTATGATTTTTCTTCATGGCTTCATACGCCTTCTCGATATCAAAGTCGCGCACTCCCCTGAAATAAGCATCCACAATCACAGCGGTGGAATGATGCCCGATCATTGCACCCGAGCTTTGTAGCCAGCCGGTCTCGTCATACCTGTTGAGCCAGTTCTGAATAGCAAGGTTTGTCTCTTCCGGCTTAATCAGTGACAACAGCGGATAAGCTCCACGATAGGTGTCCCATACATTTCCCATCCTGAGAGAGCGGGTGCGATGCAGGGTGGTATAAAACAGCCGGCGTTGTTTTTCTGTTCCACCTTTGACTTGAATCAGTCCCAACTCCTCATTCCACAACTGTTTAGCATTATTCTTCAGCTGTTCAAAGCTGTTTGTGCCGATCTCCTTATCCATAAACATACGAGCCTCTTCCATACTCTGGCGTGAAACAGCCACTTTCAACTCCACAACCCGTGATGTGCCGGCTCCGGGATAAACAACATAGCAACCAATATTATTACCCGATTGTGTCTGTGATCCGGCATAGAGGGTATCGTTGCTCCAGGTTCCGCTCGAAGCGAATGGCTCACTTGATACTGCATAAAAAAAAGAATTACGATTCATCATTCTGTTACTTCCACTTTCCTCGCTTACCCTGTTGGGTAATGATTTTCCTTCAATCACGGAATGATCTTTGACAACCAGATTCATGTTCCCATTCAAGCGAAACATCAGGTTGGATGTCTGACTTTCAGGAAGTGTGAATCTGAAAATAATTGTATTTTTTGTGACGGTAAATTCGGTATTGATATCCGGATCTTCAAGCAATACCTGATAGTAGTAGGGTGCAACACGCTCCAGATCGTGATCAAAACGGGACCCTCTATCCCAGTCGCCAACCTTCATCACGCCACTACTTGCCATTACACTTCCCATACCCAAAGGAAACCCCAAAATCCTGTCTGCAAAATACCAGTCGGTCATCTGTGTGAATGCAGGGAATAATGACATCGACCCGCCGGGGACCTTAATTACGGGAGTTGTACCCCTCGTCTTTTGATTTATAGTACCGATATACATATACACATCATCTGCGGGAGTTTGGGCTACAACTGAGCTGTGAACCCAAATTATTGCCACACATAACATCATATGCCAGATCGATCTATTTATTTTTAAATTATTTGTCCTCATATAAAAAGATATTATTTTGGTTTCATAGCTTCCGCTGCTTGCCAAACCTGTTCGCCCAATATGCAGTACGTTCAAGGTAAAAGTCGGGACCAAGTGGATTATAATCGAGGTAGTCAAATTCAGGGATATCAAATGGTACCGCAGGTTCAATCTGAGTTCCCTCATGCCATTCATTAAAGGATGTTATGGCAATAAACTTTGCATTGCTCTGTAATGCTGCATCAAACATTCTATCATAATATTTTCCATTTTCACGGTCTCTGGTATTCGCATCATTCCATGGGCGCACACGAGTATCTATATAGCCCGGACCTACACTGGGAATAAATATCAGATTATGACTTGATGCCCATTGTTGTAAATAGTTCCAGTTGGAAGGGGTTGAACCATACGTAAAGCCTGTTGATGCGAAGTATGTATAAAAGCCATCCATCCCTGATTGCAGAAAATAATCCTCTTCTCCTTTACCAACCCACAACCCTATTATTTTAGAATCTAAATTGGTGTTCCGGATTGTTATTACACCGTCAGGCTTCAAAAGTTCGGCCCATTCTGCCGCAGGGATAAGGTAGGAATCGTATAAAAAGAATAAGGGTTTCCCGTCAATTCGGTAAAATGCGGGATGTTGGCCAAATTTATCCAAAAAGTTACTGATGTTATTTCTCACTGACTGGGGAGAGCGGCCGTTGTAGGGTTCAATATGAAAGCAAACTTTCAAGCCATTTTTGTGGGCTTCATCGAACAGGGTATTTAAAGATCCTGACCCCTGATAGTGATCTCCCCACCAGGTTACGGCTACCACGCCTATACCCGCCCTGGCATACATTTTCATATGTTTGGCAACGATAGCGGGATCGTTGCTGCTATAATTTTTCAGTTCGGGGTAGAAGTTAGAGGACAGGTTTTCTTTGCCGGGAATAAACTCAGTGGCACTTTCATTTTTATTCTGAGGAATCACCTGATGTGCCCAGTGTATCTCTTTACCGTCATATTCGGTGTTACCGTACCAGTTGTAGTAAAAACCAAAGATGTTCTCATTAATTGAAGGTATCACCTTCGAACTTTTTTCACTCGATTCGCAAAATGTTCCAAAAATAAACAGGGGTAGAAGCAGCAATGTAAAATATCTATATCGTATTTGCATAGTTCTTCATATTATACAAGCACAATTAACCAGGGCCATTCCCAATTTTTGGGAATAGCCCTGGAGTGTTTGAAAGAGTATTACCTCGGGATTTCAACTCTTAATGCCTCATTGTAATTATGACGCTTTATTCCTTCGGTAGCATAGTTAATTCTTGCCGCAGCCCTGATAAATACTGTTCTGCCTGCAGGAATCACACCATTGGTGGTAATTGTGACCGGTTTACCAAGCTCAGCTTCAAAACTGGTGCCGCTATAACCTTTCTCCACTGAATATCTGTTATCCCATTCGCGATAACCCACATAGGGCATCTGACTGACAAACAGGCGCACATCGGTCACATTCAGGAAGTTTTCATTATAATTACCCATTGGTTCGATCTTGGCTCTGAAATCTTCACGGCTGACGGCTCTTTCTACAATGAATGTGGCAGTTATCTTGCCTTGATTCACAGTGGGTGTACCCACCCATTTCAATTTCAGAAACGGCTGTACCTTGAATTCAACTTCAGTTACGCCCTTGATGTCAATATACTTTGTCTCGTCGGCAATGGTATCCCCACTGTTGTTTATCCTTAGCAGGGGGATAAAAGCACCGTCAATGCGTACATTATAGTGTCCCTTGAAGACTTTTGTGTTTTGAAAAACACCCTCTTTCATGCACCAGAAGTCAAATGGGGTGGGAGAGGGAGTTTTATCCCAGCTTAACTCCCTCAGGCGTATGCGGGTTCCCTCACTCCCCTGGTCGGTAAGTACCGGATCTCCTGTAGCCACATCGATAACTCTCCCTTTCAGCGTTTCTTCGGGCCAGTCATAATTATCTATTTCACAAGAACTGACAAAAGCAATGAAGCCAATTAATAGTATGTAACTTATTTTTTTCATAACCATTCTTTTAAAATTATAAGCATTAACGACCAGGTTGTTGATCAATCACAGGACTCTTGGCAACCTCTCCACTGGGAATCATGAAATAATACTCCTGTTCTCCAATGCGGAAACGTTTTCTGGCTTCTTCAAAACCAGCATCAAAGAAGTACGCATCCGCCACAGTGGAATAGAATGGATATAAACCTCTATACCAAGCCCCATCCGCCTGAGTTGAACCATTCAGAGGGTCTGAGTGCTGGGTTCTCCAGCGTCTGATATCCCACAATATTTTATTCTCAAATCCCAATTCTTTTCTACGTTCCTTGCGAACCATTTTAAGAATATCCTGGCTGCTGGTTACCTCATTTGCCGTAATCGCGTTGGCTCCTGCGCGTAAACGGATCTGGCCGATATAATCCTTGACAAGGTCTGTTGCATTGGCACCATCAGGCAATGCCTTACCAGCAATCATTAGCTCCGTGGCAGCCTCTGCAGCATTCAGCAGCACTTCCGCGTAGCGCATCAGGATAAAATGCTGTTCAGAACGTGCCTCCAATACCAAAGCCTGAGGCATATTCGGGTTCTGCCATTTGCGGATAACAAAACCGGTAAAAGCACCTGTCCTGTCGGCCGTAAATGGTCCGCTCCTGCCGGCAGCATTTAAATCTGAGCCGTTGGGCAGTTTTACCACTTCGTGGTTGGAGCCGTCTCTCGACAAAAACAGTTGTTTTGTGCTATAATTGCCTTTGGCTGTGTATGCATCTACCTGATTGTAGTTCGATGGGCCGGAGATAGAATAATCGGGTGCTCCTCCGTTTACAACCCTCAGCGGATTAATTCCGCCGGCTACGCTACCCGTGTAAATACCTCTTCTTATATCAATGGTTTCACCTTTGAATTCAGAGCCCGGCAACATTACGTTGGCCTTTAAGCGCGGTTCTGCATTCGCAAAAATATCTGTGATATTATCAAATAAAATGTACTTCCCATTTTCATCAAATACTTTGATTGTCCCATCTGCATTTTTATTAATGCCATCAAATAGTTCAACAAAATCGAGTGTGGGACAGTTCCCTGCAGAATAGCCATTTCCTCCCATCAGCTGGCGTGGGATGTTGTATGAATCAAAGCCGTGAGTTAAGTCGGGGAAAGAGTATTGTTTAATTAGAATGTTTTCTTTACTGCCCGCATCGAAAAACATGTCTACCATATTCTGGTACTGAGCGTTTTTGTCGTTGGCGCTCCATTTGTTCAGATAAAGGCTGTATTTTCCTGAATTGATTACCTCCCTGGCAGCGTTGTAGGCTTCGGTAAAATATTTATTTGAAGCAGCTGCAGCCGTATTCGGATCAAATCCAATGACCCTTACACCGGTTTTATCCCCAAAACCTGTAATTTTGTTATACTTGGCAATCGAACCGGCATATAACATTGCCTCAGATTTGAAACTCAACGCAATAAATTTATTGGCACCACCTTTTCTCGAGCTGGTCGGCGGCAACAGTTGAATTGCCTTGTCAAAGTCTGCCAATACCTGATTCCATGTTTCCTCCTCTGTGGAACGAGGTACTTCCAATTCCGAAATAGGCTGTTCGGGATAATTTAACATTTTTGTAACCAAAGGCATGCCGCCATAGCGCTTGGCCAGTGCATAATATACAATTGCCCTGGTATAATAGCCTTCGCCCATCAAATAGTTATACTCGGCCACTTCAAAGTTGCCACTATAGTTGGGTAAACTTTCAATCAGCCTGTTTGCATCTCTAAGCAACTCAAAAGCTCTTGTCCAATAAGCGCCGTTACGTGCCCAGCCTTCGGAAACCATTGCCTCTCCGGCATCTCTTCCAAGAGAAGAACCTTCATTTGTTCCCGGAGTAACCAGCCAGTCGTCGAAGAACTGTCGTGCAGGTGAATATTTAAAATCCTCATAGGGCATCTGACTGTACATTCTTGACAGATAGACCGTCATAGACGCAGAATTTGCAAAAACATCGTCGTTTGTAATCACATTTTTCGGCGGTACATCCAAATAATCTGAACAAGACGAAATAATCAAACCACCTATTAAAAACAGAGTGTATATATATCTTTTTAATTTCATGATGTATCTTTATTAAAATGTAACATTTAAACCGAGAGAGAAAGTCTTATTCAGAGGATACAGATACCCATAGGTGTCAGCCGGATGTTCCGGGTCTATAAACTGTACCTTGGTGATAGTGAATATGTTGTATCCGTTGGCGTAAATTCTCAGGTTAGATACGCCTATTCTTGACACCATGCTTTTCGGAACAGAATAACCCAGTTCCAGTGATTTTAAACGAAGGTAAGCTCCGTTCTCCACATTAAAAGAAGACCTGTTTTGAGGAAGACTTCCAGTGTAGGCAAAGTGGCCGGGGATCCATTTTATTGCCGGATCGTAAGGATCAGCGGTCGGGTCTTCAGGATGCCATCTATCCATGAACTGCTCCATGGCACTTGAGTTTGAGTTACCCCAGAGAGGCTGGCGAAGTTGCTCGCCATACTCAACAGAACCCAGTGCGGAACCCTGGAACAGGAAGTTAAGGTCGAATCCCTTATAACTTGCGTCTCCCATTAAACTGAAGTTCACCCAGGGAACCTGGTTGTATCTGATAGGATATTCGTCATTACCATTGATTTCACCATCACCGTTCCAGTCTTCATAGATGAAGTCGCCAATAATTGTTCCTCTTCCAATATAGGTAGGATTGTTCCATATTTGTTCCCACGATTCAAACTGTCCGATCACATTGTATCCCGTGTGCATTCCCTGTATTCTGTTGTTCTGGTTGTTTTTCCAGTTGTCCCATGAACTGCCATAAGGAGCCGACTCCACATACAAACGTTTCACCCTCGTAATAGAGAACAGGCCTTTCAGTCCATAATTAAATTCGTTCACACTGTTTCTGTGTGAAATTTCCATATCCATACCGTAGGTCTGGTCACTATTGAGATTTTCTTCAGGCAGGGCAGCACCCACCACAGTAGGTATTCCACCGGTTTTTCTTGCCAGCAGCCCTTCACGTCTTCTTGAGAAATAGTCTGCCGAAATGCCCAGCAATCCGTTCCATGCCGTAAAGTCCACACCCACGTCAAATGTTTTGGAAGTAAACCACGTTAAATTAGGATTTGGAATCCCCTTGTTTACAGCACTACCAAAGAATGAATCATTTAATACATATCCCTGGGTGAAATTTCTTCTGTCACCACCGGAAGAGTATGTGTAGCCGGACAGGTACTGATAAGCAAGCGCACTGTCATCTCCAGCCTCACCATACGAAATACGGAATTTCAACTGATTGACATCCGACAAGATAGAGTTTTTGAAGAAATTCTCTTCGGAAATTACCCAACCTGCAGAAACACCAGGAAAGAATCCCCAACGTTGATTTTCAGAAAATCTTGATGATCCGTCGTATCTGAACAGAAATTCGAACAGATATTTTCCGGCAAAATCGTAATTTAACCTACCCGCCAGCGCCAGGTTGGTATATTCATATAATCTGCTGTCTGAGGTTGACATCTGGCCAATCTGGTTTAAAGAAGAACCGGCAAAGAGATAAGGCATCTGGAATATCAGGTCTCTCGAGCCTTCAAAGTTGTCCCCTTCTCTGCGTTGTGTTTCCCAAACCAGCAACGCCTTTGTCTTATGAAACTCAGCAAACGTTTTCTCATAATTCAATGAAGTTTGCGTGAGCAACTGACTTTTCATGTCATTTGCACGACTAAGATTATTACGCTGTCTTGAAAATGTCTGGTATTTTTCAGTAGTTTCGTCGTATCTGTACTGATTATATTGTTTTTGATAGACTGTACCATCTAAAATAGAGTAATCATAGCTAAGCAAAGTTTTTGCAGTCAGGCCTTCCACACCGGGAATATCATAAGTAAGGCTTATAGAGGGTTGCATCCATTTGGTATTGTATTTTCTAAAGCCCACCACATCCTTATCCATAAATGAAACAGGGTTATCCCCTTCAATTTCTCCATGATACAATTTGGTTGGATCATTATTGGCATACACCGGAATATGGGGCCCCTGACGCCAGAAACCGCGAATAATCCACCATGAATCCTGATAGGGGCGGTTTTGTTCATCCATAATAAAACTAAGATTGGTGTCCAAGGTAAGGTTTTCGGCAATCTTAGCAGTAATATTAGATCTGATGTTGTACTTCTGGTAGTTCAGATCATTGGACTTAAAAAAACCATTCTGATACTGATAACCAAGAGATGCATAGTATCTGATGCGGTCGTTACCACCGGTCGCACTTAAATTATGCATCGTTTGTATTGCATGAGGGCCGAAAACATGAGAATACCAGTCGGTAGATTTTTTCTCGCCGCTTCTGTATGCCTCAAAATCCTCCTCATGGAATAAAGGCTGAGACTCGTTCAGACTATGCATCGCCAGCTCGTTGCGCAATGTCATGTAACCGATGGCATCAATGGTAGCCGGGAGTCCCGAAGGAATCTGCCATGTATAAGTACCATTATAAGTAAGTTCGTTACTCTGCACCCTGCCCGCCTTGGTTGTTACCAAAACAACACCGTTAGCAGCGCGTACGCCATAAATGGCTGCAGAAGCGTCCTTTAGTACAGAAATGGACTCAATGTCATTTCCGTCGAGTCTCTGAAAGTCGGCATTTGATCTGGGGATACCGTCAATAATAATCAACGGGGCGCCCATACCGCGTATGTCGAAGTTATTGTTGAACGCACCGGGCTCCGCAGTTCTTTGCATCACCCGCACACCGGGAATTTTACCGGTGATCATATTCTGCACGTTTTCGTTTTTCGTCGTAATGATGTCACTGGCTGAAATTGCAGACACAGCACCTGTCAGCGTCTGCTTTTGTTGTACACCGTAGCCTACTACAACCAGTTCCTGCAAAGTCTGTGTGTCTTCCCTTAATTTGATGTTAAAGCTGGTTTTTCCCGCAGTATTAATATCCTGTTCCAGATAACCTATATAAGATATATGTATCATTGCGTTCTCAGCAACGCTCAGTGTGAAGTTACCGTCAATATCAGTAATGGTGCCATTTGTTGTACCACGTTCTATAATATTTGCACCAATAATTGCATCTCCATTTTCATCAGTAACATTACCTCTGATTTGTTTTTTCTGCTGCTGAATAGTAAGAGAAGAGATTTCTCCGGATAAATTATCCGAGTTATTGGCTACAGAGCATAGAACATTGATAAATAAAAGTAACAATGCCGTTCGCATAATCAACAAAAAATGTTTATAGATGTTTTTTTGGGTAAAGTGGTTATCCCTTAAATCGTTTTTAATCATACATTTGCAATTATTAAATTAATATTGTGGAATATTTAAAAAAATGATTTGTTTTTTATGGGCTTTTATATCATAGGCAATCCATTTTATGGGTTAATAATAAAATAATTCCAAATTTCTTAAGCAAATATATCTATAAGATTTAAATTATGCGAATAATTTAACGTAAAATTCAATAATATCGTATTCGGGGCTTATTTTGGTCCGGTATCCCTTATATGGTGACAGGGTGATGATAGAGTGGTGTCAGGGGGATAACAGAATGATATGAGTGAAGCATCGGAGAATGCGGGCATCAGGTGACTGGAGAACAGGCAATCTATTGCCGTTTCGAAAAAAATATTTATTTTTGTTTATCACCACAGGCTAATCCTGTTTAAATGACTTCGCTGATCGCTGAAATATAAAAATAGAAGGAAAAAACGATGAAACAGATGATGACGAAGTTGATCGTCGATCCTTTCAGGATATTCAAGAACAGGACTTTTGCCAAACTTTTCATATCACAGCTTGCCAGTCTTGTGGGCGACGCTTTCACTTGGTTGGGGCTTGCTTTGATTTCGTATGAATTAAATCCCAGGCGTGCATCCGCTATTTTGGCCTCGGCACTTACAATGCGGGTGTTGGCATATATCCTGTTTTCGCCGTTTTCCGGTGCAGTTTCCGAAAGTTTTGCACGGAAAAATATTTTGTGGATCACACAAGGTTTCAGAATGGCAATTGTTGTATTGTTGCCTTTTGTGACCGCCGAATGGCAATTGCTTGTACTGATATTTCTACTGAACATGGGTGCCGCATTTTACACTCCCACATACAGGGCGATCATTCCGCAGATAGTCGACAGAAGTGAATACCGCGAAGCCAATGGATTGTCGATGGCGGTATTTCAGCTGTTAAGTGTCTTTGGACCGGCACTGGCCGGTATTTTTGCCCTTTGGCTGGGAGTAAAGCAACTTTTCTTTGTCAGTGCGGTCATGTTGTCCCTTGGAATTACCGTGATCATTTCCATTCCATCCGCATCACTCCAAACCGGAATTATCACAAACAAAATTAATTTCAAATCAGGTTGGAACAACGTGGCAAAAGGGATTCAACTGCTTTTCGGAAACAGCATTCTACGTTTTGCGTTGAGTATGGAATTTGTGGCTGCCATCGCAGGTGCACTCGTTTTGGTAAATACGGTGGCACTCATAAAGACCACAATGCAATTGAAAGACAGTCATTATGGACTGGTTATGGCATTGTTTGGCGTGGGCGGCGCGACTACCGCTTTTCTGCTTGGCAGCCTGGACAAATCCAAAACCCGTAGTTTTTCACTTGTCAGTGGAGCATTGCTTGTTGGACTTTCTGTACTTTTTGCAAATTTCGTATCATTCAATGGCTTACTTGTACTATGGGTACTTGCGGGTATCGGCCAGACACTTGCCGATTTACCGTCGGAAACGTTGATTGGAGAAAATATTGCAGCCAGGGATCAGGCGAATGTGTATGGTTCGCACTTTGCTTTCTCACACCTGTGGTGGTTGATCGCCTATCCGGTTGCCGGATATCTGGGAACAACTTTTCCTGCACGCTCATTTTTATACGGAGGGTTACTCTCCATCATCCTGGTAATAATCGCTTTATTACTTTTTAAACGTCCCAAGTCATACCGGCACTGAAGGAATTACATTCCGGGGTGCAGTTATTTAAAAAGATGCTCCATCTGTTCCAGCGATTTTCCTTTGGTTTCCGGCACCATTTTCCAGACAAACAGTGCGGAAAGCAGAGACATCAATCCATAAAAACCGTAGGTCATCCATGCACTGAATCCCACCATGAACGGGAATGTGGATGAAATCAGGTAGTTTGCAATCCATTGGAATGCCACCGCAATTGCCACCGCCTTTCCTCTTATTTTGTTTGGAAATATTTCAGATATCAGTACCCAGCAAATAGGTCCCCATGACATCATGAAGGCAGCGGTATAAATGATAATGAATATCAGGGTGCTCATCCCTATTATGTTGTTGAACGAGAGCGTGGAGATGGCAAACATCCCTATTGCCATACCAATGGATCCGGTAATCAGCAGAGGTCTCCTTCCCCATTTATCTACCGTAAATATGGCTACCACTGTAAAAACGACGTTAACAAATCCCATCACGATGGTTTGAAGCAGGGAGGCGTCTTTGGCCGCGCCCAGGTTCTCGAAAATCCTCGGTGCATAATACAATACCACGTTGATGCCGACAAACTGCTGGAAGACAGACAAGAGGATGCCGATGATGATTACTTTCTTTCCGTAAGTAAAGATACCGGTGCGCAGTGTTTCACCCACCGTTTCCTTGATTTCCATGAGAATACCGTGTGCCTTTTCCTTGCTGCCATTAATCCTTGCAAGTACCGACAATGCTTTTCCGTCTTCGTGTACCAGCGCAAGGTACCGGGGTGTCTCAGGCACGAAAAGCAGCAATATCCCAAACAGGGCTGCAGGGATCGCTTCCGAAACAAACATATACCTCCATCCCACGCTGTTTATCCACTCGATGGTCTGTCCGTTTGCTATTCCCCAGTTCACGAAATAGACGACCAGCATCCCCAGGATGATGGCAAACTGGTTTAGGGAAACCAGTCTGCCTCTTATATCCGCAGGAGATATCTCGCTGATATACATCGGACTCACTGCCGATGCCAGTCCCACGCCAACACCTCCGAGAATACGGTAAAAGTTGAACATGGCGAGCAAGGCGATGGAGGGTTCATTTTTTGTAAAAAAGAATGTTTCCGGAAAGCCGGATCCCAGGGCAGAGATGAAAAAGAGTACGGAAGCAACCTGCAGGGTCCTTTTTCTTCCCAAACGGGTGGAGAGCCATCCGGAGATCGCACCGCCAATGATGCATCCTATCAGCGCGCTGGAGACCGTAGCTCCATGCACAAGTGAATTTAATCCGAGGGGTACAATCAGGTAAGCCTCCAGCGACTGTTCCGCTCCCGAGATTACCGCGGTGTCATATCCAAAGAGCAGTCCGCCCAGTGTGGCGACAAACGTGATTGCAAAAATATAGGAATTGTTTTTTTTACCAGAATTCATTTTAATTTAATTAAGCGAATGAAACAAACCGGATGACATTCTTTTTGCATAGGGGGGACAATGAGTCGTGAACGTATTAAATATACATATTCAGCATCGCCTCGTACAACTCCTGCTTTCCGCTGGTCTGTGCCGGCTCCTTGCCCAGTGCCAGTGCATATTCGCGCAGATCTTCCAGCGAGAGTTCCCCGTTTTCGAAAGCCTTCCCCTTGCCGCTGTCGAAGGAGGCATATCTTTCCTTTCTCATTTTGAGATAGGGCGATTTCTCCAGAATGGCGGCTGCCGCCTCCAGTGCACGTGCAAACGCATCCATGCCCGAGATATGGGCGATAAAGATGTCCTCCATGTCGGTGGAGTTCCTGCGGGTCTTGGCGTCGAAATTGGTACCACCGCCCTGCAGTCCTCCTCCTTCAAGAATCACAAGCATTGCCTGAGTCAATTCATACACGTTCACCGGGAACTGGTCGGTATCCCATCCGTTCTGGTAGTCGCCCCGGTTGGCGTCGATGGAGCCCAGCATTCCTGCATCCGCCGCACACTGCAGGTCATGTTCAAAGGTATGGCCGGCCAGCGTGGCATGATTAACTTCGATATTCAGTTTGAAATCCTTGTCGAGGCCGTGGGCACGCAGGAATCCTATCACAGTCTCCGCGTCGTAGTCGTATTGATGCTTGGTGGGCTCCATCGGCTTGGGCTCGATGAAGAATGTACCTTTGAAACCTTTCGATCTTGCATAGTCGCGTGCCTTGCCCAGCATCATGGCCAGGTGCTCCTTCTCCCGCTTCATGTCGGTGTTGAGCAGGGTCATATATCCTTCACGTCCTCCCCAGAAGACATAGTTTTCGCCCCCCAGTGCGATGGTTGCATCCAGGGCATTCTTTATCTGTGTACCTGCAAAGGCCACACTGTCGAAGTCGGGATTGGTGGCGGCCCCGTTCATGTAGCGCTTGTGGCCAAATACGTTGGCGGTGCCCCAGAGCAGCTTGATACCGGTATCTGCCATTTTTTGCTTTACATAGGCCACGATGGTTTTGAGGTTGCGCTCATACTCCTCCAGAGAATCTCCCGCATCCACCAGGTCCACATCGTGAAAGCAGAAATATTCAATTCCGATCTTCTGCATAAATTCAAAGCCGGCATCGACTTTCTTTTTGGCTCTTTCAATCACATTGTCCCCGTTATTCCAGTCGAAATCCTTGCTCTCTGCTCCAAAAGGATCGCTGGATTCTGCGCAAAGGGTGTGCCAGTATGCCATTGCAAATTTGAACCACTCTTTCATCTTACGCCCGTAAACCATCTTTTCCGGGTCATAGTAGCGGAATGCCAAAGGATTGGTACTTTCCTTGCCTTCAAATTTGATCTTCCCTATTCCGGGAAAATATTCTTTTACATTGTTCTTGGTTTCCATGAGTTTATAAATTCTATTATTTTATCTTTTACTGTACTATATGAATGATTTCCAACGCTGGTACGCATCCTGGTATTGTGCGCTCTGTGCAGGGTCGGGTTCTACGGTCATGATTTTCTTTAATGAGGAAAATGCTTCCATATTCGATGCATATATTCCGGCACCCATGCCGGCCGCTTTTGCAGCACCTGCCGCCCCGTCCGTATCGAACAGCTCAATCACGGCCCCGCTGATGTTTGCCAAAGTTTCACGAAACAGGGGGCTGAGAAACATATTGGCATTTCCCGCCCGTATCACATGGATGTCCATGCCCATCCCCTGCATGATCTCCATTCCGTACTGAAAGGAGAAGACAATGCCTTCCTGGGCTGCGCGAAGCATGTCGGACAGGTTGTGAATATTGAAATTGATTCCCCGGAAGGAACAATCCACATTCCGGTTTTCCAGTACACGTTCCGCACCGTTGCCGAACGGGATTACCGAGATCCCTTTTGCGCCCGCGGGAGATTGTGCCGCAAGTGCGTTCATCTCGTCATAAGTCATGCCGGAGGGGACCATGTTTTTCTTCATCCATGAATTCAGAATGCCGGTGCCGTTTATGCAGAGCAGTACACCCAACCGTGTCTGATCGGGTTTGTGGTTGACATGGGCAAAAATGTTTACCCTCGACAAAGGGTCATGCTTCACTTCATCAAGCACCCCATACACCACCCCCGAAGTGCCTGCAGTGGAGGCAATCTCTCCGGGGTTAAACACGTTGAGCGAGGCCGCGTTGTTGGGCTGATCCCCTGCACGGTAGCTGACGGGTGTCCCCGGCTTTAGTCCAAGCTCCCTTGCGGCGGCGGCAGTCACCCTGCCCTGTATTCCGAAAACAGCGGTCGTTTCGGGAAGTATCTCCCGGTCGAAGCCAAAGTAGTCGAGGACCTCCTGAGAGATGCGGTTCTCTTTAAAATCCCAGAATATTCCTTCGGAGAGCCCTTCTACCGTCACCGATATTTCATCGGTCAGCCTCATTGCTATATAATCGCCGGGAAGCATGATCCTGTAAATCCGTTCGTAGAGTTCGGGCTCATTCTCCTTCACCCAGGCCAGTTTTGCTGCAGTGAAGTTGCCGGGCGAGTTGAGCAGGTGTTTTAACACCCTCTCTTCTCCAAGGGTATGAAAGGCTTTCTCGCCATACGGGACGGCACGGCTGTCACACCAGATGATCGAGGGGCGGAGAACCTTTTTCTCCTTGTCCACCATCACCAACCCGTGCATCTGCCATGAGATGCCGATGGCTTTTATGTCCTGCGGGTCCACTTTCGATTTTTCGAGTACAGAAGCGTGGGCAAGCTTTAAATTCGACCACCACATCTCGGGATCCTGTTCCGCCCATCCGGGCTGTGCGGCGTGCATGGACATTTCTACTTTTGGAAAATAGTCGGATGCTGTTGTTTTTCCGGTCTCCACCTCGACCAGCGCAGCTTTCACGGAAGAGCTACCTATATCGTAACCTAATAAGTACATATCACTTATTTTTTTAAGATTAAGCCTGAAATCAGGAAAATTACATGATTGTGTAAATTAAACTGTGTCAGGTTTTTTATTTTTATAGTTAATTCAATACGTTTTTCTAATGGATAATGCTGAGACCTGAGTTTCCAAAGTATCCCCATCGTTTTGCCGATTGTCGCAAAATTAATGAAAATTATTGAATCGTCATTGTTATCAAAAAATTAATCGAATAGTTTTGAGATCGCAAGGACAGAGTCAGTCGGTGGTGGTCCCCACATCTTCTATTTCTCCGATTTTCCAATCTTTTTTTTAGCTAAATTGTAACCTTCCCTATTTGTGTAACCTTCCCTATTTGAGGATGTAATCCTTCGTGTTATGGGCTGCCTTTTATCCAATTCTATCCTTTATACTTTTCCATATTTTAACTTCATCAATATCAAGTTTGTCAATATTAGTCTGTACAAAATCAAGATATTTTGTTATTTCTTTTTTCTTATCCAGTTTTGAATATCCTAAACAAAGGTACATTGCTGCAGCTAAGGTTTGACTATTAGGAAAATTGAAATCAACCAAGGTTAGCAACATATTTATACCTTGTTCAACTTCTCCTTTCTCAATTAATGCAGAACCTCTTGTGCCTTGGAAGTTTTTTTCTCTTGGAACAAGGTCTATTGCAATTTTAGAAAAAGAATCTGCTTTGTCGTAATCCTTTAAAATCATATATAACCAAGCTAGATTATTATGAACTAGAGCTTTATATGCTTTATTTTTCTTGTCATTGAGCAATTCGATTACAGAGTTTAAATATTCAAGTGATCTTAAATACTCTCCTTTTTTCATATACATTACACTCAAATTAATCTTAACAATTAATTGTGAGTTGTCGATTTTCTGGTAGTTTTCATAAATCTGAATTGCTTTATCGTATTCTTTTAATTCAAAATATTCGTACGCATCTAATAAATCATTGGTATTAATACGTTCATTAAGTTTTTCAATATTTCTAAATGGCAGAGTTATTATATTCAATCCATCGTTAGGCATTTTAATCCCCATGTAACTAATACGATATGGTATTAATGTTGTAATAATTAACATGGAATTTGAGAAAATAAATGCTGAAGCTAAGTCTATTCCATATTCGCCAGATATTGCATCAATATTAAATCCATATAATCTATAAATAATAAGAACAAATATGAGATTAGATAAGAATCCACCCGAAATATAAAATAAATACCTCCATTTAATGAATTTCAGATCATCAAATGAAGAAAAGGCATATCCACTTCGGAAAGGTGTATTAATTACAACTTTGATATTAAACAATATAAATCTTGAGACCTCATGCCCATTACCTAATATTAATCTGCGTGGTTTCCCGTTTACCATTTTGGCAAATAGTAAATGACCAATCTCATGAATAATCACACCAATCTTTGAGAATATCAATAATGAAGTAATATTCAAAATAATATTTGATAGAATTATATACTCTCCACCAGGCAATCTTAGAAGTATCCCAATTATTAATCCAATCAAGTATGATTTTGGAATAAGTGTATATATTATTCTATAATTTTTCATAGTTGTACAGCGTTCTAATAAGGTTGCCCATAACGGTTGACAATATGAAACGGTTGGGTTTTCGGAGCGCGTTCGTATCCACCGTTGCAGAAAGTTGAAGCGAGAACAAATGCTCGCAAACCGCTGAAAACCAACTGTTTTGTATTGTGTGTTGTGGGCAGTTGTTTATTTGAGTTCATCTAATATTTTCTTTAATCCGTCATCCGTATTAGCTGGTAAATTTTTAAAGTCGAAATCAGCAGGAACGGTATATTTTTCTAATACAATCCCATTTTTGAGTCTCATATATGTTAATTCTGATGGTTTGAACTCGAAATAGCCAGGCAAATTCTCATCTTCCTCATTTTTTCCATGACGAACAACATAAATTTCTGAAATCCAGTCACCAAATACCTTTTTATCAATTATTCTATTTGGAAATATCTCTTTTAAATCTACAGAATATTTGTCAATCGAATAAAAACCTGTACCAGTGTGTAATTCAATATTTGTCAATAATAAACTGTCGTTTTCTATAATCCATGTGCAAAAAGGTGCTCCACTTTTTTCAAAGTTTTCCCAGTTATAAGGCCATTTCATATGGTCGTTAGAAAAATATAATAAGACTGGACTCAAACCTGAATTACCACTTAAATATCCACCTTTGGTATCAAATTTTATTGTATCATTTCCATGTATCCGAAAGTAGTATGAGATATAATTATTATTCAGATAAAGCATTGAGTATTTTGCCATTAAGTCGTGGTTTGAAGTATCTTTCTCTGAAATATTTTCAATTTGTTTAAAATCTTTTTCTGTCAGTTCTTGTATGTCGACTACTTTGCCGTGCTTGACATAGAAATAATAAGACTTCACAACTTTCCAATAGTTTTTTTTATTACGCTCTTCTCCAATTATTACTCCAGTAAACCAATCAGCAAATACCTTGTCTTTATATGATAAAGAGTCCGATTGTGATTTTACTTTAAATTTCTCAGGTTTATATTTTGCCTTTTCAACCTGTATCTCTTTTAAAAATAATTTATCATCCGAAATATCCCATATAGCAATATGACCACGATAATTTGCAGTACTTAACATTGTAAAGGGATATTCAATGTCGTTTTGAGAATAATAGGTCTCGAGGGGAGAGGGGTATCCCCATCCTGTCGATAAAGTCAGCTCTTTCCCATTATAGTATAAAAAATCAGGTTCTTGTTCAGTAGCGAATAATAATCCTGAATTAATTAATATCGCAAGTATTAAAATCAGTTTTTTCATGATGAAATTTTATGTTTGTAGTGTCGTCTTCAGTTGCCCACAACGGTTGGGGGGCTTTGCGGTCGGGCGGGTTTCGAAGTACAAAGTTTTTACTAAAGTTTAGTAGAAGCACAAAGCTCCAGTTTGCACGTCAGCCCACCTGACGCAAAACCCGTGTTAGCAGCTGGCATTTATTATTTCTTTTTCATTGTCGTAAAAATAGTCAATAGCTTGTTTCGGTCTACCGTTGAACTTGCTCTGCCAAAAGCGTGAATAAATTCATTCCAACCTTCACCACTTTTACTGTCAATTATTGTCTGGATTGCGTATTCGTCGTTGCAATTATAAATTGTCCAGTCTGCATTTTCGTCAAGCATTTTACTTTTAGAATTGTTTATTTTGCAACTGCCGCTGTCTGGTGGAAATTGACTTGGGTGATTTCCAAAATAAAAACCGCCAGAAAAGTTTGCTATGATTGTCGTGTCTATTGGATAAAAATAGTAAACAGAAAAGTCTGGCCCATCAGTTGCTTCTAATGTATAGTCTTTCGGAATAGATATGTAATAATTACTTTCTCCGATTTGTCTTTCTACTAATTCTTTAATGTAAGAGTTGTCAATAAAACTATTATCCGATTTTTTATTGTTATTCTGTTCACAACCAACAAATAAAAATGTTGTCAACAAGAAAGTGAGCTTCAATTTTGTTTTCGTTTTCATATTTATTCTCTGTATTAGTTGTGTTTGTGTCCGCTTGCCGCTAACGGTTCGGAGCTTTGCGGGCGGGATTTTTAGCACAAACGTTGATGCGAAGAACCAATGTTCAAATATAGATAAAACTTTCATACGAAGCACTGAAGCCCGCCTGACGGCAAAGCCCGTGTTGGTGGTGGCTGGCATTTCATTTCTTTAATTATTCTTTTTCTTACAATTTATCTAATCTGTCTCTAATATTGGGCGTAGTGCTTTTAATTTTTCCACAGCGTCTGCTCGATTTGTAACCTTTCCATCGGTACGTTTATTTATCAGTTTTATGAAATCATCGTCAAAGAAATTCTGATAAATTGTGGCACCTGTAAATTCTTCCACAGGTTTAAAGAATATTATCCCGTCAGCATCGTCTTTCAACAGAATACTTTTATTATACGGTGAGCCTACAAGCCTGTTGTCGCTACGGTTTAATGTTTCATTTGAAGTTTTATAGAATTCTGTTACAGGTATTTGAGAAAAAGGTGATTTGTCAATGTCAAATCCGACGGGCTTATTATGGTTGATTTTGAAAGCTTCGTCTATCGTTCCATTATACAGTCTTTCCCATTTTATCGGCTCATAAGTCTTATTGTATCCATTGCTTCCCATTAAACCACCCCAAAGTTTTATACTAAAAACTAAATGTGGATAAAGAGATTTTAGTAAAAAACCCGCAGAAGTTTGATTATAGTAAATATTGTCAGACGATAAATAGCTACCGTAAACAGTTTTTCTTGTGTGCAGTAATCCCGCATAAAATAGAATGCGCTTTTTCTTTAATAGTTGACTACGGATAATATTTAGCATTGATTCATCACGAGAACAGGTATAATTATATGTTTCTCCATTCATTACTTGAATCATATAAGGTGGGTCAAGAATTAGAATTCTTGTTTTTTGTTCTTCACTTTTCTTTTGGTTTTCCTCCCAAACGGTTTTAAATATTTGCATAACTTCTAAATAAGGCCAACCGTATAAATCAGGAGAACTTTGCAGTATTTTTATTACAAGGTCTTCCCTGTATGTTGTCGAGTTAATGAACTCGTCTGCTAACTTTTGATTGACAACGTTTCCAAACTCAATAGCCAAAACGTCAATATTAAGAGAATCTTTTCTTTCATTTATACGCTTTATTAAATCGCACAAGAATAATGGGTGATCCTTAATCCAATGGTCTTCGCCTAAGGCTACTACATAATGATTTTTAAATTTATCCATTATATAATCCACAGGTTCTTTACCATGGGTCGAAATATAAGTTGCGAAAATGTTAATTTCCGAATTATTTCTATTCTGACCTTCTACGTAATTACATAAATGAAATAAAAATGCTAAAAGCAAAATTGGTTTAATAAATATATGTTTCATAATAAGTAGTTTAGAATCATTCTTTGTTTTTTATAATCTGCTTTTTGCTGTCGTTTCTTTGCTTGCCACCAACGGACGGAGGTATGAAAAGTTGCCGATTGCGGGCGATTTCCTAACAAGTTACACCGGGCTACAACCCTTGAATAACCTACACTCCCGGCAATTTTTTATACCGCGTGTTGAACTAAACCCGCATACGCGGGTAGCATTTGACAAAAGTACCTGATTCTTTATATATTCGAAGATTTTTCACCACAAAAAATGTCCGAATATGAGAAAGAAATCAGGTTTTACTTTTGTCGAGCAGGCCATTGTGCTTGTTCCCGAGTTTAAGATGGTTGTCCACAAACTGGAACAACAGGTCACGTTACGGGGGCAGAGTCGGAGTACCTTACAAAACTACATCCGCCGGATTGCCCTTTTTGTCATTCATTTTGGTAAGCTGCCCCCAGAAGATTGATCCCGAAGAGATCAATGAATACCTGGCCGCATTGGCGCGTGATCCCCGATCTCCCTCGCGAAGCAGTTTTAAACATATGGTGTACGGACTGCGCTATTATTATCGCTTGTCGGGTATGAACCGTGAAGCCATCGCCCTTCCGTCACTTAAAAAAGATTCAAAGCTGCCGGTAATACTGAACCGGCAAGAACTCAAAGAGTTGTTTGCTGCCCCTACACTGCTCAAACAACGGATAGTACTCACATTGATTTATTCGGCCGGATTGAGAGGACAGGAGGTAATTAACCTGAAGATCTCCGATATCGACTTTGATCGTAAAACCATACATATTCGTCAGAGCAAGTACAAGAAAGATCGCGTTGTTCCATTGGCCGGCAGCATGGCCATTGGTCTAAAAAAGTACCTCAAATCCGAAAACCCTCATATCTGGTTGTTCAACGGAAAAGAACCTGACGGTCGATACAGCGTGCGCGGGCTCTCCCGGGTGATGCGTGAGAACCTCAAAAAGACATCCATCGCAAAAGAGGCAAACCTGCATTCACTGCGACACTCGTATGCCACCACCTGCTTGAACAGGGGCTGAACATCGTTACCCTGAAAAAGTTGCCCGGTCATGCCGATATCACCACCATGATTTACCTTCACGGAGCTCAATGTCCCCTCATTAAACCACACAGTCCGCTCGATTCCCTGTACAACTTCACCACAAAATGAGAACAAGGTTTGAGCTGGCGATGTGGTTCATCGGTTTGCTCCTTCGCTGCAGAGCCGCGGAAAGCTTACTCCCCTGCAACAAAAGGTGTTTGCTAAAATTGCACTCTGCAGAACCGCTACGCTTGGCGGACACGGGGAAGCATGTGACAACTGCGGCACAATCCGTTATAGCTATAACAGTTGTGGCGACAGGCATTGTCCAAAATGCCAGGCAGCCAGACAAGCCTTCCGGATTGACGGGCTGGTGCAAGGCACACTGCCCGTGAAGCATTATCATGTCGTTTTCACTGTGCCCGACCATTTAAATGTCCCTTGCCTGCATAATGGAAGGATGTTCTACAACCTGCTTTTTTCAGCCGTGTGGCATACCCTGAACAGCTTTGGATACTCGCA
>DGZP01000035.1:25512-38175 GCA_002398565.1 Proteiniphilum sp. UBA4977 | reverse complement strand
CCGGCTGCCGGATACTCCCTGGATGGCCGATGGAAAAATATCGGTCATGGGGGGAAGTTCCTTTATCCTGTTCGTCAGATGAGCAGTGCGTTTAAATCCAAGTTCCTGGACAGCCTCAAACGTGCCTTGCGCGAACAAAACCAGTTGATACTCTTCAATGATCAGATTCAGCGTGCATATGGCACTCCCTGGGTGGTTCATTGTCAGCCCTCGATGGCAAGTGCCGAACATGTGGTGAGATACCTGGGGCAATATACTCATCGGGTCGCCATCACTAACCAGCGTATCGTGAATGTCACTGATGAAAAAGTGACCTTCATTGCCAAAGATTACCGACAGGGAGCGGCTAAAAAGTACATCACTCTCGGTGGTGCTGAATTCCTGCGCAGATTTGCCCTGCACATACTCCCACGCAGATTTGTAAAGATCCGACGTTACGGTATCTACAACCACACGGTGAAACGGAATCTGGGACTCAAGTTCAGGGTAGAAGATGAATCGGATAGCGACAGCAAGTCAAAATCCCGGAAAACGATTGAATCGAACATTGAACGTTTCGTAAGACTTACCGGCTTCAATCCTTGTCATTGTCCGGTCTGTAAAACGGGTCAAATGATTAGAATCAGAAAACTGCCACCCATACGTTCTCCTCCAGGAGCCACTTTCATACAGACTGATCCCCAACTTTAACTATCAGACCCGAATGCGCCTAAAGGAGCACAGGGCAGGGTATGTCATCTTGTTAAGAATAAGCGATCACGGAACCTTCTATTAAGCCTGATTCATCCGAAAAACCTATACCGGAAAGCACAAAAACCTGCAAAATGTAAAAGATCGCTTGTCTATTTTTCCTTCAGAAAAACAAAAACCTTCATTAAGTACATAGCACAGAATAACGGTGGGTGTAGTTCAACACCGACTCATCGCTGGGTCGTGCCGACCGCTCAGAGTCCTATTTATTGCCAGCAGTTTTTTATAAGAATGGAGTATGGTGTATAGCAATCTCATTGTTGTTTTTCATTATTTCTTTAACGTATCTAGTTGCCCATTTTGTAGCTGTCTTGTGAAAATCTTTTGATTCTGGAATCAATTTCTCAAAATCTTCTTTTTCAAACACTTCACCGTAACCGTAAAAATAGAAAAAAGGTGGTTTTTCCAAACCAACTTCATCGACCATAATTACAAACAAGCCATTTAGATACCCATCAATATATGCTATATCATGGTACACCTTATTCTTTATTTTCTCTTTCTTTAATCTTTCATAATTATGGAATGTATGGGACATAAAATGCTCATCAAATATTACTCCGCTATCAGCACGGAAGATTAGAAAATCCAGTGCATGGATAAAACCATCTTGGTAAAAAGTATTATAGATTAGTTGAGGACTCTTGACATAATTGACAGTTTCTGGAATATACGTGTGATGAATAGTTTTAATTATATCTGAAAATGTATAAACGATACCTAATCTTTCATTATCTATAAGTAGTTTATCCTCAATGAGTTTGTTTTTAAGGGTTTCCATAAAAAAGCATCCA
Organism: Proteiniphilum sp. UBA4977; assembly: GCA_002398565.1. Classification (GTDB taxonomy): domain Bacteria; phylum Bacteroidota; class Bacteroidia; order Bacteroidales; family Dysgonomonadaceae; genus Proteiniphilum. Next base: position 36,631 of record DGZP01000035.1, on the reverse strand, counting down.
TCTGTTTTTATGATGCTAATCTTATCACTATTTAGTCTCTCCTTCACATTGTTGTCTAGTGTAACAAAATACGAATGAGGTAGCAATTCTTTCATTTCCTTTTTAATGAAGTTATAAATCCGAACAAAATCAAAGTCTCGGAATGAATAACCTATAAATAAAACAACCTTTGTTGCAAGCAACATTTTTAAATAGCTCCCAATAATACCCTTAGATAAACTCTTGTAGCATTTGTCGTAGTCTTCTTTTGATGCAATTATAGATCCAATATTATTTATGGAACCGTGTATCTTAAAAACTTTTCTTCCTGGAAAATCAAAAAAGGCAAAATCTTCTGGTGTAACAATTGGAATTGCACCGCATACTTTTTCAAAATAGTCGTCCCAATTTGTCGTGATTATTGTATCAATCTGATGAATTGGAGCAAGATGCTCATGGAAATGACTAGCTCTTCTATATAGTTCTCTGAATTGTTGCACATAATCGAACCGGAATTTCACTTTCTGTAAAAACTTCTTTCTTCCTTCTGGTAGTTGGCAATATGCGCTAATTAAATCTGGAAACTCAGGGAATTCGTTATCATCCAATTTTAAATCATACCTGAACTCATCATACAAACTATCAATGAATATATCTTTGGCTTCTGTACTTATTCCTGCACCTGCAAACACTACTAATCGTTTCTCCTTGATTGCTTCTATAATTTCAGTCGGCAAATCAAAGGGAAGTTTGTTTTTACAACAATCACATAATTCTCTTGGTTCTGTCATTTTGCAGGATCTTTAAATTGCTGGAAACGATTTGAGGCTTTAAGAAGTGGCGGATTGCGGGCGTGTAATTCTCAGCATTTCACTATTGTTTGTGCGGGTTACAAAACTTGAATACAACACTTTACCCCGCCATTTCTTAAAGCCTATGTTAGCAGTTCGTTGTTTTTTATTTCAGTTTCTTCATTGTGTTGCTTGCAAGTAACGATTTCATTTGTGTTATAGCTACTTTGTTAAGTTGTAGAAGTCTTTCGCTTTGAGGCACTCCTTGTCGGATTAGTAAAGCGTTCACGCTCTCCATATTGCTTAACACCACAAGCTGTTCCAATGTTGCGTAATCTCGTATATTTCCTGTTTTGTCAGGATTATTCTCTCGCCATTCTTTTGCCGTAATTCCGAAAAGGGCGACATTCAACAAATCGGCTTCGTTGGCATACACAAAACTCGCTTGTTGTTTGGTAATTTCCTGCGGAATAAGGTTTTCTTTTATTGCATCGGTATGAATTTGATAGTTCACTTTGGTAAGAGTTCGTTGCAAATTCCATTCTAATTGTAAACGGTCGTTTTCTTCACTTTTGAGGCGTTGAAATTCTTTTACAAGATATATTTTAAATTGCGGACTAATCCACATCCCAAATTCAAAAGCAATGTCGGGATGAGCGTAAGTTCCACCATATCGCCCTGCGGTAGCTTTCAATCCAATTGCATTTGTCTTTTCGACCCATTCTTTTACGCTTATTTTATAGCTATTTAGCCCTGCTTGACTTTTAATTATGGCGAATTCGCCATAATTAAAATTAGGATTGTAAACCGTTTCCCAAATACCAAGATATTCAATCGTATTCCTATTTCGGAGCCAATCAGAAATAAAAAAATCGCCGTCTTTGGCTTTTAGCATATCAGTTAAAGAAATGTATTCCTGCTCTTTGACGAGAATAACCGTAATTTCTTTGCCCTCAACTTTTATGATTTTGTTTTTAGCCATAGCCTTATTTCAATATGATAATCCACAAAATTAAATGAAATCGCTCGAAAACAGCTGTTTTATCGCAATTATTTAGCTGTCAGACTTTTCTTATGTTTTTTGATTTTCTTTATTGCCCAATCGTAGTGGCTTGCAGTTGCCGAAACGCAGTAACTGCCTAAACTTGTTGTGCCTGTCCACGAAAACAATTTATTAGTAAAAAGTTGTTCGTTTGTAAATGTATCTATCAACGACATTACTTCGGCGTGGCTTTTTTGTAGCATTAATATTGCTTGTTGATAGGACGTAGTTTGGTGTTTTTCCCAAAATTCAACGTTCATTTGCGGATAGGTTTTCCAATTGTATGGTTCGGGCAGAAAACTTGTTTTCTTTCCTGCCATGTTCAAACTTATCCAATTTAGCAGCAGTTGGTGCCATTCGTACAAATGCACTAATACGTCTCTAATGTTTCTATCTCTATCCTCAAACGAGAATGTTTTTTCTTGTTCATCTGTGTTTAGTGAGTTTATTAGAGCAAATAGTTTCTTGAAATTTTCTTCGCTTTGCTCAAGAAGCTGTTGTTTTGTTGTAGGACGTGCCATAAAAATTTGATTTTTTGTTTGTTCTGCATGCTGTCGGTTGTTCCTTTACAATGACTGCTAACGCGCGGGGCTTTGCGTTCGGGCGGGTTGGCGGGCGTAGTTCTGTCAAACCGAGACGAACGCTGGTACGGGTAACAAAACTCCATGTTGGCACGTCCACCCCGCCTGACGCAAAACCCATGTTAGGTGTTCGTACTTTTTTATAACAGATATTTCAAATAAAACGAAATTTCTTTTGGTTTGTTATCTCTTATAATAGTCAGTTTTATTTGTTTACCTTCTTCTTTCATTTCATTATTAAAATCTTGTTCAGACAAATCTTTTACATTTTTATTGTTTATTGAAACGATAGTATCTCCTAATCTAAGCCCGTTTTTATAAGCGCCTGATTGGTAGTATATTGACATAACTATTACACTATTATTTGTTTTCATAGCATAAAAACCCGTCAAACTCGATTTGAAAAATTTTTCTGATTTTGAGTTTTTGGTCAAATACATTTTTTGATTGCGATAGTCAATCGAGTAATTATATCTGTCTAAAATTTCATTTCCGATTAATCCGTCATAATTTGTTTTTGAGAAGGCACCTAATGTGTCTTTTGAGAAACTAATAATTGGATTGTCAATTTTACCATTCCCGAGTATAAGTGATTTAATCCTAAAATCTCCTCCATCAGAATTTCCTCCCAATGCACCTCCAAATAATATGGTGTAATCAACAATTTTTTGAGGTTTAACGCCTTTTGATTTTAACGAGTTAAAATAAGGTGAGTTTAATATAACGGCGTCGGCACAACCCAAATCCACTAATAAATTAGCTTTATGCGTTTGGTTTGCCTGAATATTTAATTCAACAGGAAGGTAAATTCGTCCATTAATGTATTGAAATGGAATTATTTCATCATATTTTTTAGAATCTATAAAAGTGTCAATTCTTAATACTGAACGCTCATTATCAATAGATAGGATTTGATTTTTAATAAATTCGTTACCAATAATTCCTGCTATATTTTCTCCGTTAATATCTGTCAATTTCAGAATGGGTGCAACTGAAAAATTATGAAAATAATTTCCGACTTGTATTTTAGTTGTGTCTTTTATAAGTAGCACCTTTTTGTAACCTGTAGCACCCGCTCCACGCATTCTTGCAGTATCCAACTTTGTTTTTATGATAAAACTATGTCGTTTTATAAACGTACTGTCAAGATATAAACCACTTGCGCCTGTATCAAACAAAAACCGACCTTCAATTGTGTCGTTTACAGTGGCATATATATAGAAATGTCCGTCTTTTTCAAATCTCACTTCATTTACTTGGCTTTTGCAGTGGAAGAATACAGCAAAAACAAGTTGTGTTAATAGAATTATCCTTTTCATAGTGTTGCTCTTTTTGGTATGACACCTAACGTGTTATTTACGCAATTAAATCCAACATTCGTAAATGCTGCATTTATAACTTGCGTAAATCAATTTTCTGTTTCCTTTGAATTAAATATGTATGTGCTTGTTTATGAGTGTCTAATGATGCGTATTTTAAATAATATAATAATCAGTTTACGAAGGTTTGCTCTATTCACGAAGTTTGCTTCGGTGTGAATGAAAAGTCATGTATACAACTGGTATCACATAAACTATCAGTCTGTTGTCTTGAATAGAATTATGGAATGCAAGTTTAGTTAATATTTTGATATCTTTTTCTCTTCCAACCCATCTTTTTCGAAATTGACGTTAAATAATCCTAAAGTGCCTTCGGAAATATAAGTAAATTGCGAGAATGCAGTAAAATAGTAGAAAAAGCAGGATCGAAACGGTCAGAGCAGGTCCTTTTGTTTAGGATGAGGGCACATTGTTTGGGATGGGAATAAAAGTTTGCCGGAATGACAAATAGAGGGAGTAACATCGTTTTTATGTAGGAAGACAATTGGAATAAAAATGGGAGGATAAGTTGATTTATTGGTTTTTAATGGATGATTATCGTGATAAAATTGTGTAACTTCGCGTGATAATGGTAAAAAAAGACAAAACCAGATGAAGATTCTTACCTCGGAGCAGATCAGGAGAATTGATGCCGAAACAATTAAACGGGAGGGAATTCCGTCACTCGAGCTGATGAAGCGGGCAGCGACGGCCTTCTATAATTGGTTTACAGAAAAGTATCCAAACAAGCGGCTTTCCCTGTCTGTCTTTGCGGGTGTGGGCAACAACGGGGGAGACGGACTGATGATTGCCCGCCTCCTGCACAAGTCGGGTTACAACGTAAAGGCCTTCATCGTGGAGTACAGTCAGCACTATACCGAAGATACGGCCCATAACCTGCGCCGCCTCAAAGCGGACAATGTGTTCCACAAAAAGATACTGGTTGAAAAGGAGATCCCCGATCTGTCGCAGTTTGATCTGGTGATCGACGGGATCTTCGGAACGGGTCTCTCGCGTGAGGTGAGCGGGGTGGCGGCAGCCGTGATTCAGCGTATCAACGAAAGCGGGAAGCCAATCATCTGTATCGATGTGCCGAGCGGCCTTTTCCTCGACCGACGTACTCCGTTTGCGGTACATGCGACCGAAACCATTACGTTCCAGATACCGAAGCTGGCGCTTTACCTTCCCGAGAATCAAGCCTACACGGGCAACGTGACGATTGTGCCCATCGGATTGGACAAGGAGGCCATCGGGGAAGCGGAAAGTGATGTCAGCCTTACCGAAAAGGAAAGGATAAAAGCCCTCCTGAAGCCGCTTCCCAAATTTGCGCACAAAGGAACGGAAGGACATGCACTGATTATCGGCGGGAGCCTGGGAAAGACGGGATCGGTCTGCCTGGCGGCAAAGGCTGCCCTGAAAACTGGGTGCGGACTGGTTACGGCCTGCCTGCCCAAATGCGGAGTGACGGTCATCCAATCGAACTTCCCGGAGGCGATGGCGATTGCCGATGGTGGGGAAACGCACCTGACCTCCATCCTGTACGACCTGCATCCGGATGCAATAGGCATTGGGGTGGGGATGGGACAGCACGAAGAGACACAACTGGCGCTGCACGGCTTCCTGAAGAGAAACAACGCGCCACTGGTGATCGATGCGGATGGACTGAATATCCTGGCACAACACCGGGAATGGCTCTCCCTGCTGCCGGCTAAAACTATCCTGACACCTCATCCGAAGGAGCTTTCAAGACTGATCGGGGAGTGGAGCGACGACTATGAAAAGATTCAGAAAGCAAGGCTATTCGCACGTGAGTACGATCTCATCGTGGTGGTGAAAGGGGCCTACTCGCTGATCATGGATCGGGAGCACCTCTACCTGAATAGCACGGGTACCCCTGCATTGGCAACAGCCGGCAGTGGCGATGTGCTGACGGGCATGATCACCTCACTCCTGGCACAAGGTTATGCCCCCCTGCAGGCCGCCAGGATGGGGGTCTGCCTGCATGGCCTGACTGCGGAGATTGCAGTGCAACATATCCATCCCCGCGCATTCATCGCAACCGATATCATTGAGAATATTGGAAATGCCTATCGGAATCTGGAAAAAAACAATTGATTCTTTTTGCGTTTTACAAATAAATTGTCTATTTTTGCACCTCATTTTGCCAATAGGCTGAAGAAGTAGTCGCAGGGAGTGGCTCGCCTCAGGCACGTAACGTCTAGTTATTAATTATATGTACGTCATCGTAGATATTCAGGGTCAGCAATTTAAAGTAGAGCAGGACCAGAAATTATTTGTCCACAGAATCAACGCCGAACAGGGCGCGGAGGTGGAATTCGACAAGGTAATGCTCGTGGATAACGACGGAGCAGTCACCGTGGGTGCGCCCGTGATTGAAGGAGCAAAAGTGGTGGTGGAAGTCCTTTCGCATGTGAAAGGAGACAAGGTCCTTATCTTCAAAAAGAAGAGAAGGAAAGGTTACAGAAAATTGAACGGTCACCGTCAGCAGTTTTCTGAAGTGAGGGTAAAGGAAATCGTGGCTTAATCAGTTTAAAATAGAAGAAAATGGCACATAAAAAAGGAGTAGGTAGTTCGAAAAACGGCCGTGAATCGGAAAGTAAACGATTGGGCGTAAAAATATTCGGCGGTGAGGCTACAAAGGCCGGCAACATTCTCGTGCGTCAGCGCGGAACCGTACACCATCCGGGAGAAAATGTAGGTATCGGCAAGGATCATACGCTGTTTGCACTTGTCGATGGCGTAGTGGTATTTCGCAAGAGAAGGGACAACCGCTCTTACGTATCCGTTCAACCTCAGGCACAGGCAGAAGCGTAAGGACAACTGTCTTTTGTTCCGGTCAAAGGAACTGAACCATAAAATATTATTAGTGAAGGACAACCTGCTTGTAGCGAGTGGGTTGTTTTTTTTAGTATGCAGCTGTCATTGTCTCAAAAGGAATTTATTCGTACCTACGGGCAGATGGATGTGCGTGAACTGGCACTTCGCTTTTCGCGGGATGACATGGCTTTGCTGCTGTCACAGATCGCAGGGCGACAGATGGCGCGACTGAAGATCCCTTCGTGGTATGAGCGGGAGGATATCTTCTATCCGGCGCATCTCTCGCTGGAGCAGGCTTCGTCGGAGCTGACTGCACGCTACAAGGCTTCATTGGTTCCCGAGATCATGGAGACATCCTCTCCGGGAGGATGCGAACGCTTTGCTGACCTGACCGGCGGCATGGGGATCGATTTTGCCTTTATGTCTCCTGATTTTCGGGAAGCGGATTACGTGGAGCAGAACGAGGAGCTGTGCGGCATTGCGGAGCACAATTTCGGGGTGCTGCAATTGCATCATGTCCGGGTTCATTGCACCGGTGCGGCGCAGTTCCTGCAGAAAGCGGATCCGTACGACCTGATCTATCTTGACCCGGCAAGAAGGGATCGGGCAGGCAGGAAGGTGGTACGGATTGAAGATTGCACGCCGGACCTGACGGAGATGAACAGGTTGCTGCTGGAGAAGGCGGGGCACGTGATGGTCAAGTATTCTCCCATACTCGACATCGCACTTGCCGTAAAGACACTGGGCCACGTAAGCGAGGTACAGGTAGTGTCGGTGGACAATGAATGCAAGGAGTTGCTTTTTCTGCTCTCGAAAACGGCGGGAGAGGCACCGCAGTATGTCGCCGTGAACCTGAAGCGGTCGGGCGGGGAGGAGCGGTTTTCGTTTACCATGGCGCAGGAGCAGCAGACGGAGATCTCCTTCGCGGATGCTCCGGGGCATTATCTCTACGAACCCAACGCGTCGATCCTGAAAGCGGGCGCATTCAAAGGGGTGGCCCAATCCTACAATCTTCAAAAACTACACATCAACAGCCACTTGTATACTTCGAACGAGCGGGTGACCGGTTTTCCGGGACGGGCATTTGAAGTGGTCTCCTTCTTCGTGCCGAACAGGCAACACAGCAAAACCTTCACCCGGGAAACGAAAAAAGCGAACATCGCTGTCCGCAATTTTCCGATGACGGTAGCCGAGATCCGCCGCAGGACGGGTCTGGCTGAGGGGGGCGATACCTACCTCTTCGCCACCACACTCTCCGATGAACGAAAAGTGTGGATCATCTGTCGCAAAGTTTCTGATATTGCATTATGTTAAATACAATATTATAGAATATTTGTACTTTTCAGAATACAAAAAGTAGTTTTGCTTCCAGGTTTGTGTGCGGCTATTTATGTCTTTCGACCAATATCGCTTCGATGTCTTCCAGCTTCAGCTTTTTTGTCTTTAACAGGATCAGGAAATGATATAGCAGGTCGGCTGCCTCATTCTTGAACAGGTCGAGGTTGTCGTCCTTCGCTTCAATCACCAGCTCCACGGCCTCTTCCCCCACCTTCTGGGCTACTTTGTTCACCCCGCGACTGAATAGTTTGGCGGTATAGGATCCTTCGGGATTTTCGCTGATGCGCTGCTCGATCACTCCCTCCAGCTCGTAGAGGAACCCCCGGGCGGTCTCCTCCCCGAAACAGGAGGTACTGCCGGTGTGGCAGGTGGGGCCCTGTGGCACGGCCTTGATCAACAGCGTGTCGTTGTCGCAGTCGACCTGTATCTCTTCTACCGTGAGAAAATTACCCGACGTCTCGCCCTTGGTCCAGAGTCGTTGCTTGCTCCGACTGAAGAAGGTTACTTTGCCTTCTGCCCGGGTCTTTTCCAGTGCCTCCCGGTTCATGTAACCCAGCATGAGTACCTGTAGCGTGCGGGCGTGCTGGATCACGACCGGCACCAGTCCTTCATTTTTTGTAAAATCGATGTTCACTTTGTTTGTTTTTGGTTGATGATCTATCTCTTTATCCCGTGGACTATCGCACGGGAATATCTTGTGCTTTTAAAAATTGTTTGAGCGCCGGCACGGGGATCTCGCCAAAATGGAAGACGGTGGCTCCGAGTGCCGCACTGGCTTTGGTCTGCTGGAACACCTCGGCAAAATGCTGCATGCTGCCTGCGCCACCCGATGCGATCACCGGGATGTTGACAGCTTCGCTCACACTGCGTGTGATGTCGATGGCAAAGCCGTTTTTGGTGCCGTCGTTGTTCATGGAGGTGAGCAGGATCTCCCCGGCACCCCTTCGCTCGCCCTCCAGGGCCCAGTCGACCGTGTGGAGCGTGGTGGCGGTGCGGCCGCCATGGACGTATACCATCCACTCGCCATTCTCCTCCAGCTTGGTGTCGATGGCCAGGACCACGCACTGGCTGCCAAACTGCCCGGCTATTTCGGTGATCAGCTTGGGATTTTCTACAGCGGAGGTGTTCAGGCTCACCTTGTCGGCGCCCGCCTTGATGATGGCCTGCGCATCTTCGAGGGTGCGTATGCCGCCACCCACCGTAAAGGGGATGTTAATGGCTTCGGCTACTTTTTTTACGAGCTCCGTGAGCGTTTTCCTGTGCTCTACCGTGGCGGTGATATCCAGGAATACCAGTTCGTCGGCACCCTCCAGCACATACCGCCTGGCGAGTTCTACGGCGTCGCCCGCATCACGGAGTCCGACGAAGTTCACTCCTTTCACGGTGCGTCCGTCTTTGATGTCGAGGCAGGGAATAATTCTTTTTTTTAGCATAGGTTCTTAGCGTTCGGCTGTCGGCATTCGGCGTTCAGCTCTTTTTGTGAAAACTTTGTATATACAGCGTCCAGGAATTCATATGTATGCTCGTTTGTTTGAATTGATTTTTTGAAACCTTAGCTTGTTTCCGGGGTGCCCGTTCGAGGAAACAGGCGTAATCTGATAAGCTGTTAGAGCGAAGCGAGTTCTTATCAGGTAGCCTGTAAAGCGGTAACGGGCCGGCAAACAAGATGCAGGTGAAGAAAAATAATTCAAACAATATACCTATAAGAACTCCTGTAAATCGCTTAATTTGATTCTTCCTTCATAGATGGCTTTGCCGATGATGGCTCCTTCACAACCAAGCTGCTGCAGCGCGTGCAGGTCGTCGACGGAAGTGATGCCGCCGCTGGCAATCAGATGGAGGTCGGTTTGCTCCAGGATCTCCCTGTAGAGATCGAGGGAGGGGCCCTCCAGCATGCCATCCTTCGATATGTCGGTGCAGATGGTGTAGCGGACGCCTTTGCCGGCATAATCGGCGATGAAGTCTACCACATCCGTTTCCGACTGTTGTTGCCATCCCTGTGTGGCGATACGGCGGTGGTGGCTGTCTGCGCCGAGAACGATCTTCTCCGCACCATACGCCTGCAGCCACTGCAGGAACAGGTCGGGTTGCTGCAAGGCGACGCTGCCGCCGGTAATCTGCCGGGCGCCGTTCTCGAAGGCGATCCGCACCGCTTCGTCCGATTTGATGCCTCCGCCAAAGTCGACCTGCAACGTGGTCTGCGTGGTGATGGCCTGCAGGACACGGTGGTTGACGATGTGTTGCGACTTGGCCCCGTCGAGGTCCACCAGATGCAGGTAGCGGATGCCGTGGGCTTCAAATTCCTTTGCTACCTCCAGCGGGTTCTCGTTGTATATTTTTTTTGTGCTGTAATCGCCCTTGGTGAGGCGGACGCACTTGCCTCCGATGATGTCGATGGCCGGAATGATTCTCATATGACAGGTTGTTATGGATTGACTGGGATTGAAGTGGACAGTTATTGGCACTTTGCCGGCAACTGGCGGTTCATAATCTCAGGAAATTTGCCAATATTCGTTCTCCCACGCTGCCCGATTTTTCGGGGTGAAACTGCGTGGCATAAAAATTATCCTTCTGCATGGCGGCACTGAACGGCAGGATGTAATCGCATTGGGCAATGGTATGCCTACAAAGTTCCGCGTAGTAGCCGTGCACAAAGTAGACCGTATCTTCCTTTGCAAAGTCCCGGAAGAGGGGCGTATGCACCTTCTCCAGGTTGTTCCATCCCATGTGCGGGACGATGTCGAGGGCGGGAAACTTTTTCACCGCTGCATCAAAGATGTCCATGCAGGGGGTGTCGCCTTCTTCCGAATGGCGGCACATCAGCTGCAGCCCCAGGCAGATTCCCAGCACTGGCTGAAGTAACGATTTAATTACCTCGTCCAATTCTCTATCTTTTAGGTATTTAATGGCTGACTTCGCCTCGCCTACGCCCGGAAATATCACCTTGTCGGCGCAGAGGATCTCGTCGATCTCGTCGGTCACCCTGCAGGGGAGGCCGAGCCGCTTGACGGCATGCTCGACCGAGGTGATGTTGCCTGCATTGTATTTGATAATTGCAATCATAATTTGATGTGTTGATTTGATAATGTGATGATTTGCTAATCTGCCGATCTGCTAATCTGCCGATCTGCTAATCTGCTAATCTGCTAATCTGCTAATCTGCCAATCTGCCAATCTGCCAATCTGCTAATC
>DGZP01000035.1:2886-25249 GCA_002398565.1 Proteiniphilum sp. UBA4977 | reverse complement strand
CTAATCTGCCAATCTGCTAATCTGCCAATCTGCCAATCTGCTAATCATCTATAGTACCCCCTTCGTACTGGGTATTCCACCCTCTTCACCCCGTTCTACCGCCATGCGGATAGCCCGGGCGAAAGCTTTGAAGATGGCCTCGATCTTGTGGTGTTCGTTGTCGCCCTCCGCTTTGATATTGAGGTTACAGCGGGCATTGTCGCTGAATGATTTGAAGAAGTGCATGCACATCTCCGTGGGCATATCGCCCACAAATTCACGAGCAAAGGTTGCATCCCAGACAAGCCAGGGACGGCCGCCGAAGTCGATGGCTGCCTGCGCCAGGCAGTCGTCCATCGGCAGCAGGAAGCCGTATCGGGTGATTCCCTTCTTTTTACCGAGGGCCTCCAGAAAAGTCTCTCCCAGGGCAATGCCCACATCTTCGATGGTATGATGCTCATCGATATGGAGGTCGCCCTTGGCCTGCACGGTCAGGTCGATATTCCCATGGCGCGAAATCTGTTCTAGCATGTGGTCGAAGAAGCCCACGCCGGTGGCGATGTCGCTCTTTCCTTTGCCGTCGAGATTGATCTCCACGAAAATATCGGTTTCAGAGGTCTGGCGGTGTACCCTGGCTGTGCGCGGTGCGGCTTTCAGGAAGCGGTATATCTCGCCCCAGTCAGTTGTACTCAGTGTGGCTTCCGGATGTGAATTATTACTTAAGAATATAGATTTACAATTCATATTTTCAGCCAGTTGTAAATCAGTTATTCGATCTCCGATCACATAGGAATTCGCCAGGTCATACCCTCCCTTCAGGTAATGGGTGAGCATGGCAGTACCCGGTTTACGGGTCGGCAGGTTATCCTTCGGGAAGGAGCGGTCGATCAGGATCTCACTGAAATGAACACCTTCATTTTCGAAGGTACGGATGATCTTGTTCTGTGCCGGCCAAAAGGTATCTTCGGGAAATGAATCCGTTCCCAGTCCGTCCTGGTTGGTGACCATCACCAGCTCATACTCCAGCTCGGAGGCAATGCGGGAAAGATAGCGGAAGACACCGGGGTAATATTCCAGCTTCTCCAGGCTGTCGATCTGTTCATCTTCCGGCTCCATGATCAGCGTGCCGTCGCGGTCGATAAAAAGTACTTTCTTCATGTATCGTTTCTTGTGGGTATCAATCTGTTAAGAAGCAGATTAATTCTTGTTCATAAATTTTCGTTTCCGTTTCCATAGTCCCTGAGCGCCTGCAGCAGGATCTTGTTTTCTTCCGCCGTGCCCACCGTAATGCGGATGCAGTTGCGGACGACGCTGTGGCGGTTGCGGACGATCACTTTCTGTGATACCAGGTAGTGGTAGATGGCATCGGCATCGGTCACCTCCACCAGCAGGAAGTTGGCATCGGAGGGATAGATCTGTTTCACTACCGGCAGCTGCTGCAGCTCCTTCTCCAGCAAAGCCCGTTCCCGGAGGATCGTCGTTACCCTGTAGGCATGCTTCTCCGGCTTGGAGAGCGCTTTGAGCGCCTCCTCCTGATTAAACCGGCTCACGTTGTAGGGTGGCTTGGTCTTGTCCATCAGGGCGATGATCTCCGCACTGGCGTAGGCTATCCCCACGCGGGCGCTGGCCAGGGCCCATGCTTTACTAAAAGTCTGCATCACGATGAGGTTGGGATATTGCGGCAGCAGTTCCGTAAAGCTTCTTTCGGCACAGAAATCGATGTAGGCTTCGTCCACAATCACGATACCCTGAAACTCCTCGAGCAGCCGCTCCACATTTTGCAGCCGGTTTCCGGAGGGGTTGTTGGGTGAACAGACAAACAGGCATTGGGCAGGGTGGGCGAGAATCTCGTCGATATTCATCTCAAACGAGTCGGTCAGCGGCACCCGGACCACCTCCACATTGTGGATGTTGGCCGACACCTCGTACATGCCGTAGGTGGGCGGGCAGATGATCACGCGATCTTTTGCCGGCTCGCAGAAGATGCGGTAGACCAGGTCGATCACCTCATCACTGCCATTGCCGATAAAGATATTTTCTACGGGAATATGGTTCCGCTCCGACAGCGCCTTTTTCAACGCCCGCTGGTGCGGGTCGGGGTAGCGGTTCTTCCTGCCAAAGGGGTTCTCATTGGCATCAAGAAAGATGCCCTCGTCTCCCGAAAATTCGTCTCTCGCGCTGGAGTAGGGTTTCAACGCCCAGATGTTGGGGCGCACCCACGATTGCAAATCAAAGTTCTTCATTCGGTTGTGCTGCTTCGGTATCTGTTTCCGGATTGATTGTATCTCTATTGTTCTGAATTGCCGTAGTGTGGTCTTCCGCGAGGAGGTCGCCGGCACCGGAGTCCAGGTGTCTGGCTGTGGCGGCTCCCAGTCGTAGGGTGACCGCATTTTTGTGGGCATCGAGCTGCTCGGTCGCGGCCATGATCTCGACGGCGTTACCGATGTGGCGGATGCCCTCCTCGCTTAGTTGCTGGAAGGTGATCTTCTTCACGAAGCTGTCGAGTGAAACGCCACTGTAGGCTTTGGCATAGCCGCTTGTGGGCAGTGTGTGGTTGGTACCGCTGGCATAGTCGCCTGCGCTCTCGCAGCTCCAGTTACCCAGGAAGACGGAGCCGGCATTCACCACGTCCCGGCTCAACAGCACCGGATTTTCTGTTGCCAGGATCAGGTGCTCGGGTGCATAGAAGTTGCTGAACGCCACGCAGCTGTCCAGATCGCGGAAAAGGATGGCCTTGCTGTTCTTCAGTGCCTTCGAGGCCACCTCCTGCCTTGGCAGGTTGGGAAGCTGCAGGTCGATCTCCCTGTTCACCTGCCTGACTACCTGCTTGCTGTCGGAGAGCAGGATCACCTGGCTGTCCGGGCCGTGTTCGGCCTGCGAGAGCAGGTCGGCTGCCACGAACGCCGGGTTGCAGGTATGATCGGCAATCACCAGTACCTCACTCGGACCGGCAGGCATGTCGATGGCTATCCCGTAGAACTGTGCCGACCGTTTGGCAGCCATCACATACTGGTTGCCGGGACCGAAGATCTTGTCCACCTTTGGAATGCTCTCCGTGCCGAAGGTCATGGCGCCGATGCCCTGTATGCCGCCGGCCGCAAATACACGGGAGACACCGGTCATTTTGGCGGCATAGAGAATGGCGGGATGAATCTCTCCCTTCTCATCGGGGGGAGTGCAGAGCACCACTTCGCTGCAGCCGGCTATCTTCGCGGGGATGGCAAGCATCAGCACCGTGGAAAAGAGGGGGGCCGTGCCGCCGGGGACATAGATGCCGACCCGTTCAATGGGGCGGGCTTCACGCCAGCAGACCACACCGGGTGCCGTTTCTACCTTGCGTATCTCCTCCTGCTGGGAGCGATGGAAGGCCTCGATGTTTTTCGCCGCCAGCGCCATGGCCTGCTTCAACCGTTCGGATACCTGCGCGGCAGCCTGGTCGATGATTTCCGGGGCGACCGCCAGCATCTCCTGGTCGGCAAAGTCGAACTTGCGGCTGTAGGCCAGCACGGCCTTGTCTCCCTTGCGGTGGATATCGTAGAACATCTTTTCGACCGTGTCCATCAGCTTGCGCTGTTTGATCATCGGGCGCTCAGCCAGCTTCTTCCACTTGGATTCAGAGGGGTTGGATGTTGTTTTCATAATTGTTTAGCGTTCAGCTGTCAGCTGTTAGCTGTCAGCTTCTTTTGTGAAAAATTTATACATTCAGCCGTTTGCAGGATTCGCATTCAGCGTTCAGTTTTTATCTGTAAATGAATTTGTTTTTTGAAACCTCATCTTATTACCGGAGACCCATTCGTTGCAACAGGCGTAATCTGATAAGTTGTTTGAATATTTGCGATAAGCTACATGAGCAGAAGACAAGCTTGCTTGGATTATGCCATGGCGAGCAAATATCTACGTAAGTGAACGAAGCGAGTTCTTATCAGATAGCCTGTAAAACGACAATGGGTCGGCAATTAAGATGTAGTGAAAAAACAATTCATTACTTGTGATCATAAAATCATTTTTTCAATGGGAACAACCAGGATACCTTCGGCACCGTGACGCTTCAGCTCATCGATGATCTCCCAGAAGTCGTCGTCGCTGATCACAGAGTGCACGCTGCTCCAGCCTTCGTCGGCGAGCGGCAGGATGCTGGGTGAACGCATGCCCGGCAACAGCTTTACAATGTCGGGAATCACCTCATTACGGACATTCAGCAATACATATTTTTTACCCTGTCCGTTTTTGTAGGCCTTTATCCGGAATAACAACCGGTCGAGGAGTTCGGTTTTTGCCGGAGAAAGCTTTTTGTTACCAATAAGCACAGCCTCGCTCCTGATGATGGCTTCGGCCTCCTTGAGCCCGTTCATCAGCAGGGTGCTGCCAGTGCTCACGATATCGAAGATGGCATCGGCCAGTCCGATGCCGGTGGCGATCTCCACACTGCCGCCCAGCTCTTCGATCTTCACTTCGATGCCCTTCACCTGAAAGTATTTGCGGAGAATTTTCGGATAGCTGGTGGCAATGCGTTTGCCATTGAAATAATCAAGTCCGGTATACTCCTCATCTTTGGGGATGGCAAGTGAGAGGCGGCAGTTACCAAAGCCCAGTTTCTCTATCACATCGACCTCCTTGTCCTTCTCCCATACTTCATTTTCGCCCAGGATGCCGATGTCGGCCACGCCCTGCTCCACATACTGCGGGATGTCGTCATCCCGAAGGAAAAGGATTTCCATGGGGAAGTTGCGCGCTTCTGTCCTCAGCTTCCTGTTTCCGTTGGAAACCTTGATGCCGCATTCGGTCAGCAGTTCGAGCGACTTCTCACTCAACCGGCCGCTCTTTTGGATTGCAATTTTAATATTCTCCATTACTTGTTTTGTTTTGTCGGAATTTACCAGGCCGTTTTAACAAAAAACCCGCCTGAGCTTATTCAGACGGGTGTATATATAGACTTTCGTGTTCGCACATATCGGTCTCAACTCGCCTGATTGCAAGTATGAAAATGATGATGATGGAACTTGTTTACTTTCATTTTGTAGTTTTAATGTCACAAAGGTAATAGAATTATTTGAAACAACGCGAAAAAAAACAATGAATTTGTAAGGAGAAAGAGTCCGGCTTTTTTTCTTTTTTCGAAGGTTTGATTCTCAAGGTAAAAACATGTAATTTTGCGACATCACTGCAGCGCAAATCGGGTGTAGGTGTAACAGCATAATAATAAGATGACAGTGCAAGAGAGAATTCAGAAATATGAGGTCCTGGCGACAGACAGCCGGCGAAATATCGACAGGTTGAAAAAAAGAATCTACTTTCACGGCATCTTCAGGCTGGTACTTTTTGCGGGGAGCTTCTTTGTGGTGTATGCCCTCACACGGGATCTCTGGTTGCTCGCTGTCGTACTGCTGCTTCTGGCTGTTGCTTTTGCATGGTCGCTGCAACAACATAACAGGCTGGCGGATGAGAGAGAGTCGGCGGAATCGCTGCTCCGGATTGCCGAGAATGAATTAAAAGCTTTTCATCATGATTTTTCGGCTTTCGACGGTGCTTCGGGAAATATTGATCCTTCACACCCCTTCAGCTTTGATCTGGATATTTTTGGCGACCGGTCTGTCTTTCAGCAGATCAACAGAACTTCATTGCCTGCGGGAAAGGAAAGACTGGCCGAAATTATTCAATTTCCACTCACAAAAAAAGAGGCGATCATTGACCGGCAGAAAGCGATCTCAGAATTGGCAGGGAAAGAAGGTTTCTGCCTCCGTTTCCGGATGTCGGGTCTGAAGATATCCTCCCCAAACGGGAGCGATGCCCGTTTTATCTTTACAACGAATGCTGAAAACGGACTGTCTCAACATCTCTTTTGGAAATCGGCTGTCAGGATTGTTCCCTTGCTTTATCCTGTTTTTATCGTCCTGTGGTTTGCCGGAATAGCTCCCGGCGGCCTGTTTCTATATCTTTATCTCTTCACGCTTGCCTTGTCGCTTCTGCCGATGAAAAAAGTGAAGATGACCTGGCTTTTATTTGATAAAAAGTCGAAATTATTAAATACCTATGCCTCCCTGTTAAAGCTTCTGGAACATGAAAAGATGGATACCCCCTTGTTGATTTCCCTGCAAAAACAACTCGGGCACAACAAAAAGGCATCGGAAGCGATTGGAGAATTATCGCGGTACAGCCGCAATCTCGACGTGGGTTTCACTCTTGCCATGCTAATCCTAAATCCGCTATTTCTCTGGACCACCCTGTATGCGCTAAAAATTGAAAACTGGATGAAAAAGCACGGCCGGGATATTGAAACATGGTTCGCTGTGCTGGCGGAGATGGATGCCCTCATCTCACTGGGGACCTTTGCCTGCAATCGCCCCGATTACATTTATCCGGAGATCTCAGACATTCCCTGTTTCCGGGGTAAAGAACTGGGACATCCGCTCATCCCACGCGAAAAATGTGTGACGAATGATATCGATATCTCCCGGAAACCGTTTTTCATGATTGTGACGGGAGCCAACATGGCGGGTAAGAGTACCTACCTGAGGACGGTCGGAGTAAATCATGTGTTGGCTTCGGTGGGCTTACCCGTCTGCGCGGATGAACTGACGTTTTATCCGGGTAGATTACTGACCAACCTGCGTACTTCCGATTCTCTGGTAAACAGTGAGTCTTATTTCATGGCTGAACTGAAGCGGCTCAGGATGATTATCGACCGGCTCGAATCGGACGAGGAAGGCCTACTGATCATTTTGGATGAGATACTGAAAGGTACCAATTCCGAAGACAAGCAATGGGGTTCACTGGCACTGATGAAACGACTGACCGGACTTGGAGGAAACGGTATCATTGCCACGCACGACCTGGCACTGGGAAGCCTGGAAAATGAGTTTCCACGGGAGATTAAGAACTGGCATTTTGATGCCGTTATCTGTGAAGATGTACTTACTTTCGACTACAAGTTGCGTGAAGGCATCGCGAGAAATATGAATGCCAGTTTCCTTATGAGAAAGATGGGTATCACGGAATAACAGGCATCCTAAAAAACATCAAAAACTGCGGAATTGCAGTGCTGAATATCACTGTATGGCGAATTTTTATGTAGATTTGCACCCGATGAAAGAAAAGCTGTTAATTACTCTTTTTGCATGGATGATAGGTCTGACGGCGGCATTCTCCCAGGCACGCATCATCATGCCCGATTCGTCGCATATTACCACAAGCCCCGATTCACTGGATTTGCTGCCCCGGCAGACATCGCCACTCGATCATCTGATTCATGATCACGGTGCAGAAGCGGACTCACTACAAAAGCTGGCGCAGATGACATTATGGAAGATCGATGTACGTACCGGTAACCGCATCATGGCCGGGTCGGATACCCTGCTGCACAATTACCAGCACACCACACTCCCCGATGGCCAGTCGGTGGCCATGGGCTTCCTTGCACCCACAGGATCACCGTCGCTATCGAAGATTTTTTCCGATCGGGAGGAGACAGAAACATTTGTTTTTAACAATGCGTATGGCCCTTATCTGAAAGATCCCGGAAAGGTATTGTTTGTCAATACCCGCGTGCCTTATTCACGGCTCAATTATTTCCGTGCGGGACCCAAGCAGACCCGGGAGGAAAGGCTCGAGGGACGGCTCACCTCTAACTTTGGGAAAAAACTGAATATGGGAATGGATATCGATCTGATCAACGCACGCGGCTTCTATGCTTCCCAATCGGTGAAACACAACAATTTTTCACTCTTCGGCAACTATATATCCGACCGGTTTGAGGCACATGCTTTTATGAACCTGGGTTCACTGACCAACTTTGAGAATGGCGGCATCACCGACGAACTCTTCATCACCAATCCTGACGCCATTGAGCAGAGCTTTACCTCGGGAGACATTCCCGTAAAATTTACAAATACCTGGAACTCGCTGAAGAACAATCGTTATTTTTTATCGGGACGGTACAATCTGGGTTACAAGGAGGTTACAGGTGATTCGCTGCAGGGAGACGGACATTTCGTACCGGTGGCAAGCATCGGCTTTTCGTCGCAATATACACAGCAACATCGCCGCTTTTTGTCGTACGATACAGCTTATGTGAATGTAGACGGGGTACAGATGCAGCGTATCGACCAGTTCTATGACAACCGTTACTACGAGGTTGCGGTGGACGACAGCATACGCTATACCTCTTTCAAGAACAATGTTTCCCTGAGTCTGCGTGAAGGTTTCAGGGAGTGGGTAAAGTTTGGGCTGACTGCCTTCCTGGAGTACGATCTGCGTAACTATTCAATGCGTGACAGTGTGGGCGCCGGTTACAGACAACACCGGGAGAGTGCCGTCACTGTGGGTGGCGTACTCAATAAGCAGCAGGGTGACAACCTGTTGTTTAACTTACAGGCCGATCTGGGTTTGCTGGGTGTCAACCTGGGTGAATTCAGGGCCATGGGCGATGTGGAGACCGGTTTCAATATTGCGGGCCGCCGTACCACTCTCTCGGCAGAGGCTTATATCAAAAATCTGCGGCCAAAGTATTTGCAGGAACATTACTATTCCAAGTATTTTATGTGGAATCACGATTTTGGGGACATCCGCAGGGTATATGTGGGCGGCAGGCTGCATGTCCCGTTCACGAATACCACCCTGAGTGCAGGTGTGGAAAATCTGCAGAACTTTATCTATTTCGACCGGGATAAAAATATACAACAGGAGAGTAACAGTATTCAGGTGCTGACTGCACGCGTGGAACAGAATCTCCGGCTTGGCGTGTTCAACTGGGACAATGAGGTGGTTTACCAGACCTCAAGCGACGAGGCGGTGATTCCTGTACCTACCCTCAGCCTTTATTCCAATATGTACCTGAAAACGAAGATCGTGAATGAGCTTACGCTACAGCTGGGTGTCGACGCCCATTACCATACCCGGTATTTTGCACCGGGATATGAACCCGCGTTGCTGCAATTCTACAACCAGCAGGAAAAGGAAATTGGCAACTATCCGATCTCTACCGTCTATGCTAACATGCACCTGAAGCAGACCCGTTTTTTTGTGATGTTTTACAATGTGGCGACGAAGTTCATCAAGCCACTGGAGTATTTTTCACTGCCGGGCTATCCCGTGAACCCCTTTGTTTTCAAAATGGGCCTTTCAGTAAATCTGCATAATTAATTTCAGTGAAACTCAATAAACGTATCTATCTCTATTTTCTTTTGCTGGTCGTAGCCATAGCCGCCATGATCGTGTTGCGCAATGTGCTTGGTGGCCCGGGGAAGCTGCCTGTTGTACCAAGGGATTATAAGGAGATTATGGCCTCGGGGGAGTTGAATGTGGTGACCGACTATAATTCCATTGGTTATTACGTCTCGGGTGATTCAACACGCGGTTTTCAGCTCGAGATGATGGAGGCACTTGAAAAAGAATGGGGTATAAAAGTGAATCTTTTTCTGGAGAACAGCCTGGATGATAACCTGAAAGGACTGCTGTATCATCGCTACGATCTGGTGGCCCGGAATATTCCAGTGAATACGCAGTTGAAAGATGATGTTTCCTTTACCGATCCACTTGTACTGAACAAACAGGTGCTGGTACAGCGAAAGGCGTTTTATAACGACAGTATACAGCCGGTCCGCCAACAACTGCAATTGGCAAAGAGCACCATTCATGTAGCAAAAGACTCACCCGCTATTCTCAGGTTGAAGAACCTTTCTCACGAAATAGGAGACACCATATTCATCAAAGAGGATCCGGTGTATGAAGTGGAACAGCTGGTGATGATGGTGGCTGCAGGCGACATAGATTTTACAGTGTGCGACGAGAGAGTGGCCCGGCATTTGTCAATGACTCTTCCCGAGATCGATGTAGAAACGGATATCAGTTTTACGCAGCTGGAATCATGGGCAGTACGTCGTAACTCGCCAGTATTGCTGGACAGCCTGAATAGTTGGCTCGAACGGTTTATGAGTACCCAGACATTTAAATCCATATACGACAGATATCTATAAAACAGGCGGCCGGTTCAATTTTATGAACCGGCCGCTAGCTTTCAAACTGCCATCAGATTACCCTTTCATACAGGGTATTTTACTTATTTCGCGGAGCATTCATATGCTGCCTGGCCCGACGGTTTGCATTCCTCATTTTTTGCTGATTCTCGTCGCGCATTTTTTTCATTTGTTCCATCTTTTCCTTTCCGATAATACTTTCCAGTTCGGCATTGTTTTCTGCGATTACCTGGTCACGTACTTTCGCCATCTCCTCTCTTTTACCCTGGTATTTAGCCATCAGTTCTTTGTGTTTTGCATCCTGTTTTTCAAAGAGTGCCTCTACCTTTGCCTTTTGTTCATCAGTCAGGTCGAGTTGTTTGGCCATGTTTGCAGCACGCTCTTTGGCGTTCCATCTCATCTCCGCTTGTGCACGTTGTCCCTGTTTCCCTGTCTTCTGTTGAGCCATCACTGAGAAACTCATTGTGAAAATGGCTACCAGTACCATCAATGCTACTTTTTTCATCTTGTAATAATTTAATTGAGTGAATAAAAAGATATTTATGAATAAGACGCGTAAAAGTAGGAAAATGTTTAATACGATCACTATGCTTTAACACTCTTTTTGGTCGCGTAATGTCCATATATTCAGTGGTATATAGATCGTTTTGGGCTGTTTGTCCGGAAAACGACCCGCTTCATCGACAAAAACGGCTCTTTCGTCTATATCCGGCTCTTTTTTATCTTTTTAACCTTGATTGACCTATCAGCTCCTGTCTTAAAATGAAGTTTCAGGAAATGTATTATCTTTTTCTCCGGATTATATGGTTTTCACATGGTTTTATTACATGGATGTCAGAAGCTTTCCTCCCGCGGGTACTTTTCCTCCACCTTGCTGAAGAGATAAGAGGCCAAAGTGCCGGCCATAAACAACACTGCACAAAAGAGAAGGGCGCCGCCAAAGCTTAATCCGGCTATGGAAAGCTGTTCTCCCGTAAAAGCAGGGAGGACTACCGTGGGGAAGATTGCCAGCGAGGAGCCGATCACCATGCCCAGAATAAAGTGGTACATTCCGGAGTAATACCGCTTAAAAAGATAGGATGCTACTTTTGCGAAAAGAAGTACACACAATATAAATCCGATGATCAGCGGGATGATTACCCCAAAGTCAAAATCCTTGATCCCGATGGCCATCTTGTCATACAGTCCGAAATAGATAAGAAAGTTGGAGGGGCTCATGCCCGGCACGATTAGTCCCAGTCCCATAAGCAATCCTGAACCAAGCCATACGAGGATGTTGGGCGTAACTTCCGTCAGTTGCTTTCCACCAATAACCATTAGCAAAAAGATGGTGAGGGTGGAAGCAATGAGAATCCATATGTCGGAGGCTTTTCTGCCATCTTTTCCCGCTGTTTTATAAAGTGAGGGAAAGGTACCTGCCACAAAGCCAATGAAGAGACAGACAAATTGTGCCGCATATTTGCCGAAAGCTTTCTCCACCACCACGGCAAACAACACAATACCGATGCCCGCACCTATGGCTACAGGAAGAAAATAGAGAATGTTCTTTATGAACTTTTGCCGGATGTTTGCAAGGAAACGGATAAGCGGGTCATAGATGCCAAATATCACAGCCAGCACACCTCCGGAGAGACCTGGAAGAATAAATCCTATGCCTACAAGCATTCCCTTTACAAGGCGTATAAACCAGTCGGCCACCGGTCCGATCACACTCTTGTTTGCTGTTTCTATGTTTCTTTGTTCGCTCATTATGGTTTTTTATTTTTCTAGGGGCAAAGATACAGTTTTTCGGAATACGGTCACTTTGTATCCGTTCAATTCCACCAATATGTCAGTTTCAATACCAGTGCCCTATTACGTACTTCATGCGTATTGGCAAAATAATTGTCGGTATACACGATAAACAGATCCGACACAGGCTTATAGCGCCATTGAAAGCGGATATTCATGTTGGTGTTGTTACGCTGTTCATTGTACTGCATGAAAGTGGTAAGAAACAATTTGTCGGTGAAAGTGATGTCCAGTTTGGGTCCGACAAGCCAGAACCTGTGATGTGTAAAAGGCTGTGGCAGACGAAGGCTGGTATAGGTTACGTTCATGGAGAAATTCAGGTAGGGTTGAAACCTGTACACCATTTTTGTATCAATCATGTCGTAATTCCCATTAAAAAAACCACCTTTGGCAAAGGTCACTATTCCGTTGAATGGCTTTCGGTTATTTGAGGTGAAGGTGGTATACACATCGGAATAATTGTATTTATTTCCAGCCGGCAGAAAAGTGCTGCTCACATGCGTAGGATCGAAGTCCTGCACCAGCCTGATATAATAATTGCGCAGGCCGGCTGCGAATACTGAGCGGTCACTGAATTCCACTTTGTATCCTGCATCCAGCTCATGGTCCAACTTTTCTAAGGCATGTGTGGTATAGTGCCTGAATTTGACATATGGACCGTGTATGGTTATCCTTTTACGGGGAATAAAAAAATAGGCCAGCTCGGGGTTTAATGAGATATAGTTGCTGCGACGTACATAGCCTGTTTCTGCCAGATAGTTTTCACCAACGGCTGCCTGATCCAGGCTGACAAGAATATTGCCTTTGCTGTATCTGACAGAAGTGCCCTGTGCATATTGTCTATCGGGGTTACCGGGTTGAAAAGACCGGTGGTAGAATGCCTTGCCAATCCATTCGTTATTTTTGCTTGCCAGATTAAAATCCAATGCGGCAACCCGGTTATAGCGAGAGATCCCGTCGGTTTTGTTTATATATTCCTTATTTACAAGCATAAAACTGATATTGGATCGGGCTAGAACCTTCTTTTGGAGGGATAACACCGTATAGTTTCTAACAGCATGTTCCGTAGTTTTCTCGGTGGTCATGTTGATAAATCCGAGCCGGAAGGTATTGTTTATTTTTCCACTTAAACGTGCCCCACCCAGCACCGGCGCATCCAATCCTATACGTCTGGAAAAAAAGGGAGTGAGTTTCTCATTCCCGTAATTGGCAAATAAATCGCTGTTTTCGAGAAAAAATTGTCTTTTTTCGGGGTAAAACAGTTCAAACCGGTCGATGTTCATCACCTGCTGATCGACTTCCACCTGAGCGAAATCGGGATTGTATGTCAGGTCCAGATTCATGGCCGTAGATACTCCTATCTTGGCATCCATTCCAAAATCTCTTCGGTAGCCGGCTTTTTCACCTGCTTCAAAATTTCTGTGATATCCTCCATAAAGATAAGGAATGAGAGAGAAGTTCATTTTTGGTCTTGGCAACGGCTCTTCAAAATGCAACACGCCGGTGTATGCCAGCGATGAGTGCGGAAACTGACGGGGGACGGGAGCCCAGGCTGATTTTTCGTTTGCCTTCAGATCCAGTCGTCCGAAATTTGCATACCATGTCTGGCTGTTCGCCGGATAACGGATAGATTTAAATGGTATTTTCATTTCCGTAATCCATTTGTCGGGGTAATTCTTCAGTTTGAGTTCTACCTTGCTGTCCCATTCGCTGTTTTTTGTCTCGCCGGATCTGATTCCGTCGGAGATGGCTCCGGAAGCAGAAAATTCAAAAGTGTACCCGTTTGTCTGATCGCGAAAGGTATCGAATATGGAAAGGAAATTATCGTTGTTATTGAAGACGTAATCTCTACGGAACGATTCAAATATTCGTTTGCCGGGGATTGTATCGTGGAAAATAACGGCTACGTACAGGGCCTTATCGTCGTACGCCAGCATCACTTCAGATTTTTGTTCCGGAAATCCGGTATCTACAGGCTGAACGAGGTGGAAGTTGTCTGCCTTGTCTGCGGTCTGCCAGTCGGGTTCATCAAGTATACCGTCGAGGGTGATGGAACCTTTCATCTTTTTTGCGGTATACACAAAATGCTTATTGTGGATATTGATACCGATGGTATCGCGGAGTTCCTGTGAATTTTGCGCAGTCACCGAACTTGCACAAAAACAGGTTATAAGCAGGAAGATGGTCTGATACTTCAATTGATTTCCGAATTATATTAGATAAAACAAGTCTGGCATGTTCATAAAATTGGGTAGATACAGCTATAAATGAGACCCATCAATGTGTTTTATGGGTCACAAAACATTGTCAGTCCGGAATTTAGCTGTGTGCAAACCATGTGAAACTTAAATTAGATAAAACAATGCGAGCTGAAAGAGTTGCAAATATAGGCAATATTGTGATTTTTTAAGCATAAGCAAAAAATTCATTCGTTTATTCCAGTGTTTTTACGTAATTTTGTTCAATATAGAAACCAATTTCTTACACCATTATGTTCGACAACAGCAAACGCGCTTTTATAGCCATCAACGATGAAGCGGAAGTATGCCTGATACCCAAAATGGCAAACCGCCACGGCCTCATCACCGGAGCCACGGGAACCGGAAAAACAGTCACCCTGCAAACACTCTCCGAGACATTCAGCGAGATGGGCGTGCCCGTCTTTGCTGCCGACATGAAAGGTGACCTCTCGGGTGTGGCCAAAATCGGGGGGAACAAGGAGAGTGTTACAAAACGTGTGGATAGTTATCACCTGAAAGAGAAAGGGTTTGACTTCAAGCCCTTTCCTGTACGTTTCTGGGATGTATTTGGTGAGCAGGGCCACCCGGTACGAACCACCGTCACTGCCATGGGGCCGCTGCTTCTGGAGCGGCTGCTGGATCTGAATGAGACACAGGGTGCCATCCTCACCATGGCCTTCCGGATTGCCGACGACAACAAGCTGCTGTTGATCGACCTGAAAGACCTGCAAAAGATGTTGCAATATATTGGCGACAACCGGGCACAGTTCACCACCCAATACGGAAATATCTCACCTGCCAGTATCGGCGCCATCCAGCGTGGACTGATGCGGCTCGAGAGTGAGGGTGCCGACAGGTTCTTCGGTGAGCCGGAGCTGGAGATCACCGACTTCATCCAGACTGAACAGGGCAGGGGAGTGATTAACATCCTCGCGGCAGACAAGCTGATGAACTCCCCACGTGTTTACACCACCTTTTTATTGTGGCTGCTGGATGACCTCTATGAGACCCTTCCCGAGGTGGGTGATATGGAGAAGCCGAAGCTGGTTTTCTTCTTCGACGAGGCACATCTGCTCTTCAATGATATGCCCTCTTCCCTGCTGGAGAAGGTGGAACAGATTGTTCGTCTCATTCGCTCCAAAGGGGTGGGTGTCTATTTCTGCACACAGAACCCGGCCGACATTCCCGAGAGTATACTCGGACAGCTAGGTAACCGCGTGCAGCATGCACTGCGTGCCTACACTCCCAACGATCAGAAGGCAGTGAAAGTAGCGGCCAACACCTTCCGTGCCAACCCGAAATTCGATACGGGTGAGGCCATCACCCAGCTCAATACGGGTGAGGCGCTGGTATCGTTCCTCGACGAGAAGGGGGCGCCGCAGATGGTGGAGCGGGTCAACATCCTGCCGCCGCAGGGGCAGATAGGCCCCATCACCGTGGGTGAAAGAGACCAGCTGATGCGTAATTCTCTGATCTACGGTGTCTACGAAAAACTGGTGGATCGCGAGTCGGCCTACGAGATTCTGTCTCAAAAGCAGGAGTTGCTTGAGGAAGAACGTAAACAGGCTGCGGAAGAGAAAGAACGGATCCGCCTGCAGAAGGAGGAACAGAAAGCAGCCCTGGAGGCAGAGCGGGTGAAGCGTGCCGAAGCACGACAGCGCAAGGCAAATCAGGGTGTCCTGGGTGATATTATCACGCAGGTGGGGCGCAGCACCACCCGGCAGATCAGCTACCAGCTGGGCAGAACCATTACCCGTAGCCTGATGGGTGCGCTTTTCGGCAAGAAATAATTGTTCCACACAATCATGTACCAGATACTCTTCAAGCATTACTGGCTGCAGACAGTCCGATCGCCCGGTTATTATAAAAACCTGGTAGTGAATATCTTCGCCGGTGCCGTCGCGCTTTATTTTCTGGTACTCTTTGTGCTTCTCGGGCTGATGTTGCCGAAGATGCTGCAGGAGATAGTCCCTCAGGAGGACCCTGCTGTGATCTTTCATGGTTGCATCCTCTACGCCCTGATCATTCTGCTGTTGATACGTTATGTGATGCAGCCGCTGAGCAGGCTGAACCTGGAGAGTTATCAGGTACTGCCGGTCAAAAGGTCTGTGTTGGTCACCTATCTGGTGTTGAAACCGCTGCTCAATCCGTTGAACTATCTCGTTCTCTGCCTGGTAATTCCCTTTGCCGTCACGGGGATATATCCTTTATTCGGTATTGCTGGAGCTTTCCGTTTTATCTTCATCATTCTCGGCCTCATCTGGTTCAACACATTGATGGCACCCTTGCTGAAGCGGCAATTCAACAATATCTTACTCGGCGTAATCCTGTTTTTGCTTGTTGCAGGTGCGTTGGCGGCACTGGAGTATTTCAAAATCTTCTCCCTGTTTGCGCTGTCGCAGCACCTTTTCGGTTTTCTGAACGGGTCACCCGTCGTATGGATCTCCGTGTGGTTGCTGGGCCTGCTGGCTTTTCTGCTAAACAAGTCATTTTTTGCCCGCAACTACTATCCCGAGGTTGAAAGGAAAAACAAAAAGATTGAGGTCGGAACGCAGCGATTCACCTTTATGGAACGTTTCGGGAAGATAGGAGAGCTCATCTCCCTTGAGATCAAGCTGGTGTTACGGCACAAGCGGACAAAGAGCACTCTCTACGCGGCACTCTTCTTCCTGCTCTACGGACTGATCCTCTATCCCAATCCCATGTATAACGAGAGTCCCAATAGGTTGCTCTTCGTAGCCATTTTTGTCACGGGTACGGGGATGCTGATGTTTGGCCAATGGATCATCAACTGGGACGGAGCCCATTTCGATTTTCTCATGACCCGCGATATCGATACCCGCACATACATCCGGGCCAACTATACCCTGATGCTGGCGCTCTGCATAGTCTCATTTATCGCAACGACTCCCTACTTCCTGTTTGGCAGGCAGATCATCCTCTATCACTTGGTGGCGTTCGTCTACAATGTCGGCATCAACATCTATGTCTATCTGTTCGGAGCAACACTGAATACCAAGCGGCTGGAGCTCTCCAGGGGCTCGTCGATGAATATGCAGGGAGTGAGCTATAAAAACTTCCTTGTGTTGATCCCCCTGCTGGTAATTCCCATCACGCTGGTCGCACTCTTTACCCTGTTTTCCGCTACTCACATCGCACTGATCATCATCGCACTGATGGGACTGACCGGTATTCTGTTCAGAGACGCACTTTTGAGCGTGGTTGAGAAACAGTTCCTGCGTAGAAAATATGCCCTCTGCACAGGCTTCCGCAAGAAAGAGTGACTACCTGACGGATTTCTTTCGTCTGCAATCATTTAAAACAGAAAAAAATAAAGCATATGCAAGAAGATATACAGCGTTCAGTCAACCTTACCGACGTGCCTCCCCCGGTACCCCTGTCGGCCGGAAAGACAGAAGAGATCATCACTGTTGCCAACCTGAAAAAGATCTACGGCGGCGTCACGGTCCTCAATATTCCATCCATGCAGATCAGAAATGGCGAAAGCTTCGGTCTGGTGGGAAATAACGGTGCCGGCAAGACTACTTTCTTCCGGCTGATCCTCGACCTGATCGAGGCTTCCTCGGGTGAGGTGCAGATCAACGGTGAAACAGTGGCCCGTCGCGATGCGTGGAAAGCGAAGGTGGGATCGTTCCTCGATGAGAGTTTTTTGATTGATTTCCTCACCGCCGAGGAGTATTTTGCTTTCACTGCCAAAGTATACCGCAAGTCGGAAGGAGATATGCACGCATTTCTGGAGTCGATGAAAGATTTCTTTAACGGGGAGATAGTGGGATCGGGCAAGCTGATTCGCGACCTCTCCAAGGGAAACCAGAAGAAGACAGGCATTGCCGCCGCACTGATCAGTGACCCGCAGATACTGATCCTCGACGAGCCGTTTACCGCGCTCGATCCTACCTCGCAGATACGATTGAAACGGATGCTCAACGAGCTGAAGACCACACGGAATATGACCATGCTGATTTCCAGCCACGATCTCAATCATGTGACCGAGGTCTGTGATCGCATCGTGGTGCTCGAGAAAGGGCTGGTGGTGAATGATATCCGCACCAGCGAGAATACACTGAAAGAGCTGGAATCTTATTTTGCGGTATAAGGCGGTGCATATAACCCGATCAGAAGTTATCCGCATCGTCCATACCTGCTATTAAGGCAATCGCTTGTCATTACATTTAAAGTTCAATATAAATCTTAATCGTATGAGAACAAAGATTGTGCTGTTTACCCTCTTGCTTGTGCAGGGTGTTTTGTATGCACAACCACAGGTAAAGGAGATTTCCCATTATCTCTTTCCTGAGTTTGCCCAGGGAATAGTCCTGATGAAAAACGGACAGAAGAACTCCGTATTGCTCAATTTTAATGCAGCCTCGGAAGAAATGATTTTTAAACAGAATGGTCAAATGCTGGCCTTCGCTGAACCCACACTGAGCCAGTTGGATACTGTATTTCTCCACGACAGGAAGTTTGTCCTGTACAATAAAAAGTTTCTGGAAGTGCTTCATCAGGAAGGATACAGTCTCTTTGCCCAGTACAAGTGCCGGGTGATTCCTCCGGGGAAGCCTGCCGCTTACGGAGGAACGTCGCAGACATCGTCCACCGACAGCTATTCCAGCTTGTCGAGTGGAGGCAGATTGTATGAGCTGAAGCTACCCGACGATTTTCAGGTGAAGCCTTACACAATCTATTTTCTGGACAATGGCTCGGGACGGAAGGAGATCAAAACGATGAGACAACTGAAAGGTCAGTATAAAAAGAACGGAAAGCAATTTGATCAGTACATGAAAGAAAAGAAAGTCGATTTCGAGGATCAGCAGGCGGTAGCACGACTGATTAATTTTATGGAGACAGCAAATCACTAATCACCAATTTTACAAATATCATGAAACAAGGTATCATACTATTTACTACACTGCTATGGATGACAACCGGCGCATTGGCGCAACAGCCCTATCACCCGACCGAAGAAAATCTGAAAAATCGCGAAGCTTTTCAGGATATGAAGTTCGGCGTTTTTATCCACTGGGGCATCTACAGCATGATGGCCGACGGGGAGTGGATCATGAACAACAGGAACATCCAATACCAGGAGTATGCCCGGCTGGCCAATGGCTTTTATCCTTCGAAATTCAGCGCCGCAAAATGGGTGTCGGACGTGAAGGCTGCCGGCGCAAAATACATCTGCATCACCTCACGCCATCACGATGGCTTTTCAATGTACGCCACGAAGCAGTCTCCCTACAACATCGTGGATGCCACACCCTTCAAACGGGACGTACTCAAAGAGTTGGCCGATGAATGCTACAAACAGGGAATAAAGTTACACTTTTACTATTCACTGCTCGATTGGGGACGGACCGATTATTTCCCATTGGGCAGAACCGGTAAAGGGGTAGGGCGCACAGCGCAGGGAGACTGGAAAAGCTACCACCGATTCATGCTGAACCAGCTGACTGAATTGTTGACAAACTACGGAGAAATAGGGGCCATCTGGTTCGACGGACAGTGGGATCAGCCGGGAGATTTCGACTGGCGCATGCGGGAAATTTATGACCACATTCATGCCATTCAGCCGGGGTGTCTGGTTATCAACAACCACCACCTTGCTCCCGTTGAGGGTGAAGACGGGCAGACCTTTGAAAAAGATTTGCCGGGACAAAATCAATCGGGCTTTTCCGGCACATCAACGATAGGTCAGTTACCGCTGGAGACCTGTGAGACCATGAACCGCTCGTGGGGATACAATATCACCGACAAAAATTACAAAACGGAGAAAGAGCTGATTCACTACCTGGTGAAGGCGGCAGGAAACAATGCCAACCTCCTGATGAATGTAGGACCACGGCCGGACGGAACCTTTCCCGATATAGCCATTGAGCGTTACAATGCAATGGGTGCGTGGCTGAAAACATATGGTGAGACCATCTACGGTACCCGTGGCGGCTTTATCGCACCCCGCGACTGGGGAGTGACCACGCAGAAGGGAAACAGGCTTTTTGTGCATATCCTGAACCTGAAAGATGAGGCACTTTATTTGCCAATTGAGGGAAAACAGATAAGTTCCGTGAAAATATTTGTCGACAAGAAACCGGTGAAATTCACAAAGGTTGCGGGTGGCATCGTACTGCAGCTGGGTCGGGTTCCCGATGAAACCGCCTATGTGGTGGAAGTGGAGTTAAAATAGTCCGCAGTCTTATAAATTGCTGCACAGGGCGAAAGTGACCGCCAGCAGGAATCCCGAGAGGGAGGTGAGCTTCAGGTAAGGATCGAGCGCCTCTCCTTCTTTGTGCCTGAGTTCGATCACAATTTTAAAAGGAAGCAGAAAGACAAGGAGATAAGCATATCTGTACCACGGTGCCGGTTCAAAAAGGAAGTTATAACCGGCAAAACAGACAAAGGAAATAAGGGTCAACAGGGAATGATACACTTTTGCACCGGGTAATCCCAACTTTACGGCAACTGTAATTTTTCCGGATGCCTTGTCATTTTCAATATCCCGCATGTTGTTTACGTTGAGGATCATGGTGCTGATCAACCCCAGCCCGATAGCTGGCAATACTGGTTGAAATCCCGTTTCATGCGTATGCAGAAACCAGGTGCCGATCACCGGTACCGGTCCGAAAAAGAGAAAGGCGAAGAGGTCGCCCCAGCCCCGGTAGCCATAGGCATGCTTTCCCATGGTGTAAAAGAGCGCCGCAAGGATGGAACCGCCACCGAGGGCTGTCATGATCCATGCGGACGAAGGGTCTCTGAAAGGGGTTGCACTCCATATAAGCGCCAAGCCGGTCACCGCACAAAGGATTGTAAAGAGTATGACTGCTCTTTTCATCTCCTTTTGTGAAATCCTGCCGCTCTGCAGTGCGCGGGTGGGTCCTTGTCGCTGGCCGGTAATATCGGTTCCTTTCTGAAAATCTCCCAGGTCGTTGGCCAGGTTGGCCAGTATCTGGATGGCGACTGCCAGTAGCAGTGCCAGAAGGAATGTAATGGTACTGAAGGCACCTTCATGCCAGGCCAATGCACTGCCCAGGACGACGGTAGCCACTGCCAGAAAGAGGGTGCGTAGCCTGAAGGCTGAGATCCACTGCGTGAAGGAAGGCATGACCGTTTGTGAGATTAATAGGCCCGCGCGAAGATGACCCGTTGGGGTGATGGTTTTCCGGTGACCATGCATTTGCCGGGTGTCTTGTCGCCCTCCAGCGGAATGCAGCGGATGGTGGCCTTGGTCTCCTCCTTGATCAGCGCTTCTGTTTCCGGGGTGCCGTCCCAGTGGCACAGCAGGAACCCGCCTTTTTCGATCTCCTCCTTGAACTCCTCGTAGGAGTTTACTTCGCGGGTTTGGGCAGCACGGAAATCGGCCGCCTTTTTGTAGATGTTCTCCTGAATCTCCTCCAACAGCGCCTTGACATGCTGCTCGATGCCTTCGCACGACACGGTCTCTTTGGTCAGCGTGTCGCGGCGGGCCACCTCTATGGTGTTGCTTTCGAGGTCACGTCCGCCCATGGCGAGCCGTACCGGCACACCCTTGAGTTCGTATTCCGAGAATTTCCAACCCGGCTTCTTGTTGTCGGCGTTGTCGTATTTCACGCTGATGCCGAGAGATTTTAACCGTTCTATGATTCCAGCCACTTTTTCGTTGATCTGCTGCAACTGTTCGGCATTTTTGTAGATCGGCACAATCACCACCTGATAGGGGGCCAGTTTGGGAGGCAGCACGAGACCATTGTCATCGGAATGTGACATGATCAGTGCACCGATCAACCGTGTGGAAACACCCCAGGAGGTCGCCCACACGTAATCGCGCTTTCCGTTCTGATCGGAAAACTGTACGTCGAATGCCTTGGCAAAATTCTGACCGAGGAAGTGCGACGTGCCCGATTGCAATGCTTTGCCATCCTGCATCATCGCCTCAATGGTGTAGGTGTCGAGGGCACCGGCAAAGCGTTCGGACTCCGACTTGAATCCCTTCACGACCGGCATCGCCATATACTTCTCTGCAAATTCCGCATATACATTGATCATCCTTTCGGCTTCCTCCACCGCCTCTTCTTTGGTGGCGTGTGCCGTATGGCCTTCCTGCCAGAGGAACTCGGCCGTGCGGAGAAACAGCCGGGTACGCATCTCCCAACGCACCACATTTGCCCACTGATTGATGAGCAAGGGCAGGTCGCGGTAGGATTGTATCCAGTTTTTGTATGTGCTCCAGATGATTGTTTCGGAGGTGGGGCGCACCACAAGCTCTTCCTCGAGCTTTGCTTCGGGATCGACCACCACACCACTGCCGTCGGACGCATTTTTTAACCGGTAGTGGGTCACCACGGCGCACTCCTTGGCAAAGCCTTCCACATGGTCGGCCTCGCGGCTCAG
>DGZP01000035.1:1902-2586 GCA_002398565.1 Proteiniphilum sp. UBA4977 | reverse complement strand
TCGTCCAGTTGACGTTGCATCTTTTCCCAGATTGCATACCCGTAGGGTTTGATCACCATACAGCCTCTCACGGCCGAGTTCTCGGCCAGGTCGGCTTTGATCACCACGTCAAGGTACCACTGTGAATAGTCCTTGCTGCGGGGAGTGATCTCCTTCAATTCTTTTGCCATTATTGTGTGAATTCTGTTTTTTGTTTGTGGGTGCAAAGATAATACCAACTGAATGATTTTGCCGCATCCATGCGGTACATTTTTTTATCTGCCGGCTGTCATTGACAGATACAAAGCCTGTAACAAACATCTGCAATCATTCCTTCATTTCCCTTGTAGTTATCTGTAGTACCTCCGTGCGATCCTCTATTGTAGTCTGAAAAACCCCCTTTTGGGGGTATTTTCTACAAGTTAAGTGGAGTAATTTTGTTTTATAATCTTAAAAAGTGTGAACCGCGGTGAGCGGCTAATCTTTCTATTCACTAGGTATGGCGTGGGTGTACAGATTGTATTGTTCGCAAGATTTATTATAAAAAAGACAGATCATGAAAAAAGTACTTATCCTGTTGAGTTTTTGCCTGTTGTTTACTACGCAGGCCGATGCACAGAAATGGCTGAACAAACTGGGCAATGCGGCCAAGGAGGCCGCAAAGAACACCGTGGAGAGACGGGTGGAACAGAAAGCGGAGGAGGT
>DGZP01000035.1:741-1492 GCA_002398565.1 Proteiniphilum sp. UBA4977 | reverse complement strand
CTCTTTTACGACGATTTCTCACAAGATGCAGTCGGCGACTTCCCGGCTCTCTGGACGACGAACGGCAGTGGTGAGGTGAAGACGGTGAATATTGCCCCGGGAAAGTGGTTCCATATGAACGGGGAGGATGCGGTATACTGCTATACACGTGCGCTTGCTTTACCCGATAACTTTATCGTTGAGTTCGATATTATTCCCGATGAAAAATACCAATATGGGATTCAGTTCACACTCTATCAGGAAAAAGCAGATGACCCGAAAGAGATGAACGACGACTTGTATCCCGGTGAGTCGGGTTTGCATGTCGACCTGGGATACGACAATTGGAATACCAAGGGCTACAAGGATACGGAGGACTGGATTACCGGTCAGGCGACCAGAAACCCCGTGATCCGGGAAAAGGAGAACCATGTGATCATCTGGGTACAGAAGCGAAGAGTACGCATCTATCATCAGAATGCGAAAGTACTGGATATGCCCACCAACATCTATCCCGGTGTGAAGCTCAACCGCATGCGTTTCTCGGGATGGGACCGATACAGTGCACCCTACGTGTCGAACCTGAAAATCACGACCGCATCGCCCGACACCCGCAGCAAACTGATCACCGAAGGGAAACTGGTTACCTACGGCATCACCTTCGATGTGAACAAGGCGGATGTAAAACCCGAATCGTTCGGTACACTGAAGAGCATTGCCGATGTGTTGAAGGAAAACGAACCGGTAAAAGTTAAAATTATCGGGCATACCG
>DGZP01000035.1:0-418 GCA_002398565.1 Proteiniphilum sp. UBA4977 | reverse complement strand
ACACCGGCTAACAAAGCGTTGAACCGCAGGGTTGAATTTGTGAAGCAGTGAGTGCAAAATCGAACTTGTTTGAATTTTGCCGAGTCGTGAAACAAATCAACGGAGTTAATTTGTGAAACTCTGAAAAATAAAAAGCAAAATCATGAAAAGAATTACCATTGTTATCCTATGCCAACTGATACTCTTTTGCTCTTTTGCAGTAGATATGTCTGATACAATCAAGGCTATTGCTCCGAATGATCCGAAACAATTTCTCCCGGACCTGAACATCCTTATGAACCAGCTGAACCAAACTCCCGGCATGCAGCAGATGTTGGGAGATTTTCAGCATGCAGGTGAGTTGTTGGAGCAGTACCAGGGAAATGCGCAGGCCTATGTATTCGACGTGCCTGCGGAGTTGCTCCAGATTCTTCCTGAA
>DGZP01000113.1:27379-39482 GCA_002398565.1 Proteiniphilum sp. UBA4977 | reverse complement strand
ATCGTTGGCTTTTTCCTGGGGGATCTGTTTTTGTTCAGATCCTATCTTATTATCGGATCCCGTACCTCTCAACTGGTGATGAGCCTCGCCCCCATGATCACTGCCGTCATCGGCTGGTTTTTTCTGCAGGAGATCCTGTCGCCCAAGAGCATACTGGGTATCGTGGTAAGTGTGGCGGGCATCATGATTGTGGTGGCTGGAAAAAGATTAAAACTGAATGTGCCGCTACGGGGATTTCTCTATGCATTGGGTGGTGCCCTCGGACAGGCGGTTGGCCTTATTCTCAGTAAAAAGGGGATGGGCGATTACGATGCAGTGGCGGCCACGCAGATACGAGCCATCTTCGGGTTTGTTGCTTTTGCCCTGCTGGTCACCTTTATGCGCAGGTGGAAGCGGGTCTTCCTGGCTGCCGGCGACAAGGAAGGGATGAAGGGGATTACCGTGGGTGCTGTATTCGGCCCTTTCGTCGGTGTAGCCTTGTCGCTCTTCGCCGTGCAGCATACCGAGACAGGCATCGCCTCGGCCCTGATGGCACTGACGCCCATTTTCATTATCGTTCCCTCTGCCATCATGTTTAAAGAAAAGATCACCGCCCGTCAGGTGATGGGGGCGGTAATCAGTATTGCCGGAGCTTCAATCTTCTTTTTATAAGTCGTTTCCCCAAGTGTTGGCATCTTTTTGCCATGGCTGTTCGTATCTGCAACCGGTTATCTCCTGGGTACCCTGTTACCACCTCCTGAAAATGGGGGCAGATGAATATGCGCCGTCGCGGTAGATACTGCCCCTACAACGCCGATGCCGTTGTGCACGTTGCCGTAGGTCATCTCCGGCTCGGAGATCTGTCTGAACGACTCTTCGTCGCTGTGTGGGTCATATCTTCCTTTTCGGTAATAGGGGTACAATTCAGGAGAAATAAGCGTGAACTGCACTTCGAGAGGCGGATTGAGCACTTCCGTTTTTACCGGTATGTAGACGGGATACCCCCATTCCGTTGTCTCCCCGGTCTTCTCGTAGGTAGTGAGGATCGGATAATAGTCGGTAATCGAGAAATCGAGCGTGTAGCTGTTGTTTCGGAACAGCTTGTCTGAAAATATTGCCGAGTCGAAATATTTTACTCCTTCGTAGGATGGACCCTCCGTTAAGAGATCCTCGAGGAGGCTACTTCGGTAGCTCTCCTTAAAAATGGGATCATCATTTGTATACAAACCGAGAAAGTATCCGTTCATATCCGGGTGGTCTGGTATCCGGTCGTTGCAGCTTCGCAGTCTTAACATGAAATATTGAGACAGTTTGGAAGGTGGAGTGGTGATTGACGCCCTTATGCGCAGATTGCGGTATAGTTCCTCTGCACGGATGCTGTCAGGGTAGAGGGTGCCTACTCCATAACCGGGATAATATTCGTTGTTGATCTCTTCCATGATTCTTTGTGCCGTGAAGAAGGTGGCTGTGTCGATCCGGTTGATCTGTGGCGGCAATGGTATGGTGGTTTCCGCCCAGGCGGTATTGAACCCTTCTGCTGAGGCCTCGATACGGATCCGGTCTCCTGTCTTGGGACGCACGGTTGAACGGAAAAGGGTCATCAATGCGGTATACTGAAACCCGAGACGGTCTTGGTTTGTATTGCTCTCGGTGCCGATCTTCACCATTTTCTCCCGTTCTTCGCCGTTGATGTACAATGTGAGGGTAGCATTACCCAGGCGACTCTTTTCGGTAAACGTGTCGGTATAGAGAAAACTTTTGCTGACCCTTATCTCGATGAGTGAATCGGGAGAGATGATACCGTTCATCACAATCCTGGGCTTGTAGCCATCCATATCCAGTCTGATCTCTTTCTCACAGGCGGCAAAAAGGAGCGGCAAAGTCATCAGCAGTATTGTTTGCAGTATGTATTGTGGACGCTTCATTTTTTTAGAATTTATAAGTATAGGAGAAGGAGGGAATGATGGGGAAGAGACAGTAACTCTGGTATGCCGGAATACTCTTTTGCGGATATCCGTCTACCGTGTCCGGATTGGGAGCGAATTTCTCTGAAGGTAGTATCAGAAAGGAGTTGTGGTGGGCATAGGTGTTATAGATGCTGATATTCCAGATACCCGTCCTGCCGCTCTTCTTGTGGCGGTAGTAATTGAAACTTAAGTCGAGTCGTTGATAGTTGGGCATCTTGTAATTGTTCCGTCGCTCAATATAAGGCTCCTTCACGCCATGCATGTTGATATACTCCTCCTCCGGCAGGGTAGTCCAGTTACCTGTGGCATAGATCCAGGAAAGATTAAGATCGAATTTGCGGTTGAACTTGTGCATGAAAACGGCATTGATCTTGTGCCGGTTGTCCTGTTTCGCCGGATAGCTCTTTCCCTGATTGATCTCTCCCCCGGGGAACCGCCGGTCAGCCCATGAGAGCGTGTATCCGATCCATCCCGAACTGTTGCCGATGTTCTTTTTTGCCATCAGCTCCACGCCGTATGATGTGCCAATCCCCTGTGCAACACGATCCTCCCATCTGCTATTGCCTGTAAGGATGCTGGCCCCGTCTTTATACTCCACCTGGTTGGACGATTTCTTGTAGTAGGTCTCTGCCGACAGATCAAAACCATGGTATCTGCCATAGAGCCCCGCCGAGAACTGATAGGAGGAGAGTGGCTTCACATTTTTGGTGATCGGCACCCATAAATCGTTGGGAGAATTGAGGTAGCTGCTCTGCAACAGGTGCACGTACTGACTCATCCTGCCGTAGGAGGCTTTCATCGAGAGATCGTCCCACAGGAGATAGCGTGCCGAGAGACGGGGTTGTGCGCTCAGGTAGGATTTTCCCTGCACGAAGAAGCCGGAGAGATGCATGCCGGCATTCACCTTCAGTCGCTTGCCGAAGGCCATTTCGTCTTCGGCGTAGAGAGAGAGCTCTTTCACCCTGATTCGTTCATCGGCATAGGTGATGGTGTCGTTTTTTTTTCTTTCCCCATCAGTCTCTCTCCTGTAGATTCGACTCTCCTCGGGGCGGAAGTTGTGTTGCAGGAGGGCTGTGCCAAAGCGGATCAGGTGATTGTTGTCGTATGCATAATCAAAATCGAGGCGGTAACCCAAGTCTTCGATGCCCGACCGGTATACAGGATTAAAAAATTGGGAGGTTTTCACGAGCTCTTTTGTATCCGTCACAGGATTGGTAGTTGTATAAAAATCCTCGTTTTCCGAATAAAATGAAATATCAGAACTGAAGCGGTTATATATCAGTGTGGCACTGGAGAACAGCTTGCTGTTCACGGCATAAGCCCAATTCAGCGATACCATACCCGTTCCCCAGCCGATATCCATGTTTGCCGTTTCGGTGCTGTGGTTGGTAACCGGATAGGCTTCGGCTTCTCCCGTTGTTCCGCCATACTGGTTCGTACCTCCGTATCTTGATTCGTTGTTGAAGAACAGTTTGTCTTTGCCGTTGTACAAGCTCAGATAGAGACGGCTCTTGTCTGAAAACTTGTGATTGATCTTCGCGTTGAAATCATAAAAATAATAGGCAAAGTCAATTTTATCGTGGTTTTCCGGATCGTCTTTTTTGTTTTGCCGGTTCATGAAGTAGAGTGCCGGCCGCACAAGTAGGTCGAGATAGGTACGGCGGAGCGAGACAGAGAATGATGTTTTATCCTTGACTATGGGTCCCTGCAGGTTCAGGCGAGAGGAGATGAGCCCGATGGAAGCGGTTCCGGACATCTGTTTCATATCTCCGTCGTTCATCCGCAAATCAACTACAGATGAGAGCCGCCCGCCATACCGCGCCGGAAAGCTACCCTTGTAAAAATCCATCGTTTTCACCGCCTCGGGATTGAAGGTGGAAAACAGCCCCAGCAGATGGTGCACATGGTAGAGCGGATTTCCATCCACAAGGTAGAGGTTTTCATCGGCATTGCCGCCACGTACATATAACCCTGCCATGGCATCGCTACCCACTGCCACACCGGGCAGTTGCTGCAGGACCTTAATCACGTCGTGTTCACCCATTAATGCCGGAACAGCATTCAGTGTTCCGGCATTAAAACTGATCTTCCCTGTTTCTGCATGTTGTATCGGGTTTCGCAAGTCCCCCTCCACCACGACCTCCTTCAGTGACGAAGAGGGACGCAGATAAAAATGGATCACGGTGTCCTGTGTTACGATAAAAGGATGGTGTTCGGTGGCATATCCCACGTAGCTGGGGCGGAGGGTTAAACTCCCTGGTGGAAGGGTGAGGCTGTAAAACCCGAAATTGTTGCTGACGGCACCCTGTCCGGAAACAAGATCAATGATGTTGGCGGATATAAGGGTCTCATGTGATTCACGGTCATGGATAAAACCACTGATGGTGATTTCTTTCTGCCGTTTTTTCAGGATGATGAACTTATCACGAATGATAAACTGTATATCGGTCTTATCAAATAAAGCTCCCAGCACGTTCTCAATGGTTTCATCCTCTACTCGTATCGATATGGGTGGAAGTTTTTTCAGCAAATCAGGATTGTATGAAAAGCGATAATCGGTTTGGGATTCAATCTGTCTGATCAGTTCGGTGATCGATTTCCGTTCTGCGCGGATGGTGATTTTTTGCTGTTCGGATGCTCCCGTGTGGAGGCAAATGAACAGCAGAAAAAAGAGGATGTAGCGTTCCATTAAAAAAGAATAAAGTTAATTCACGATTTGTATATGGGAATCTAACGTTATATTTATGATGTTCAGGATCTCAATGATGCTTTTCCCTGAAAAAGTACTGGTCAGACGCAACGGCAACTCTTCTTCAGGTGCTTTCATTTGTACGTTGTAGTATTGTGATAACAGCATGAGCAACTGTTCGAGGGTGGCGTTATTGATTGAGAGCTCATTTCGCTCGGCGCTATAGAAGATGGATGTGTCGTCGGAGAATACGTTGATCTCTTTTCCTTTCTCCCGGTAGTGTACACGCATACCTTTTGTACAAAGAATCTGTACAGCGGGTGACTCGGGTGTGAAGAGGACTTTCCCCGAAATAACCGATAGTTCCGTTCCTTCATCGTTCTCCGACACATTGAACACTGTCCCTAACACCGTGATCTTGGCTGTGGGTGTAAAAACGATAAATGGCATGGTCTCATCGTGCGTCACACTGAAACGAATATTGCCGTGCATGGAGACATGACGGTAACGATTCCCGAAGTGACGGTCGTAGGTCAGCTCTGCCCCTTCCTGCATCACTACTTCGGTGTGATCGGGCAGACTGAATATGGTGTTGTCGGATTCAGCCAGAAGCTGACTCGGGCGGTTTACCGATATCCAGATACCGATTCCGGTGACTATCAGTAACAGGGCAACAGCTGCCACGCGTGTCACAAGTGAGAGATATTGCACCCTCCTGAATTCCTGAAGTGAATGTGTCAGCCTTTTCCACCCTTTTGCAGTATCGAACACCCCTTGACGGTAGTGCTGTGCCACAAAGCGGATAGATTCATCGATGTCGTTTCTGTTCTGTTGCATATATCAGTTTCAAACGCTTTCTATACATGAGACGCAAAAAAAATAAAATCTCTCACACGATCGCGAAGAATTTTCAATTATTCTTCCCTGTGCGGCTTATCGGTTGAAAAAACAGGGGAGTAACTCGAGCAGCTTGTCTGTTTTTATTCAGGGCAATTGTTCAGGCAAAGAAGAAAAGATAGGCATTGAAATCTTTGGTGCGCAGCGATTGCATGGCACGGAAGACATGGTTTTCAATGGTCTTTACGGTTAGCCCGGTTTGTTCTGAAATATCCCTGTAGCTTAACCCATCTCGCTTTGCCATTAGGAAGATCTGGCGACGGCGTTCCGGAAGCTCGTCAATCATCTTCCAGATGCGGGCTTCCATCTCGCTGCGTTCTTCCTGCTCATCCTCCGGCAGCAGTTGATCGTGTGCAACTGTTTCCAACGGCGTGGTGGGCTTTGCATCGCGAATGCGGGTCAGGCAATTGTTCCGAACCGCTTTATAGAGATACGATTTTATCGATTGTATCGTTTCAAGTTGGTCTCTTTTATCCCACAGTTTCATGAAGATCTCCTGTACAACGTCCTCGGCTTCCTCGACATTACCCATGAAATGTAGAGCGTGCAGACAAAGCGGACGATAGTGGGTGTGGAAATATTTGGAAAACTGTTTCTCTGAAAACTGCATCGACAATCAGTGTTTGTAGAGATTACAAAAATAATAAAAATAGGGGATTGTGAATAAAGAAAATTGCAAAAAGGGATATGACAATCACCGCCCGCCAGGTGATCGGGGCGGTGATCAGTATCGCCGGAGCAACTATTTCTTTAGTAAGTTTCTTTATTATACTACGACGGTTCTTTTCTCCCTACTGCTTTGGAATGCGAGTTCAATGATATACATTACATTGCGGGCTTCCTCCGGCTTCACAGCGATTTCACTTTTACCCAATATGGCATCACGCAGGTTGATAAAATAGTCGCGGTAATCGCCCGGCTCACTCTCCAGTTTTCCCTGTATCTTCACTCCCTTGTATTCGGCGTTGATCGTTCCCCAGATGTTTTCCGGCTCACGTCCCCAATCCTTTCCTTGTGGAATGACACCGCTGTCGAGAGTCGCTTCCTGCACGTCGAGTCCATATTTCACGTAGGAACCTTGTGTCCCATGGAGCATAAAGGTGGGTCCCGGAATGCGGCAGATCATGCCCGATTTCAGTGTGGCGGTAAAGGTGGTGTAGTGGAGCCGTACATCGAAATGGTCGTCGGCTTTCGCCCATGCACGCTGGGAGTTGATTTCGGCCGTGACGGCTTCGGGCATGCCAAAGAACCACAACGCCTGGTCGATAAGGTGGGAACCCAGATCGTAGAAAATACCCGATCCCGGGAGGGGTTGTTCGCGCCAGGCTCCATTGGGACGAGGATCGGTACGATACCGGTCGAAGTGAGATTCGTAGTCCACAATTTCACCCAGTAGTCCACTGTTGAGTAGCTTTTTGACTGTTCGCGTGTCACTGGTAAAACGTCGGTTATGATAGACGGTCAGGATCTTATTTTGTCTGTGGGCGATCTCAATCAGTTCGTCAGCTTCCATCACGTTTACGGTGAAAGGCTTTTCCACCACCACATGTTTACCTGCCAGAAGTGCTTCCCGGGCCCATCGGAAATGATCGGTATTGGGAGAGGTGACAATGACGAGATCGATTTCAGGGTCATCAATGATACTCTTTCCGTCGGGTACGACTGCCGTCACGGGATAACGCTCTTCGATAAGTGCGATGCTTTCGGGTTTGGAGGTGCTGATCTTGGTCAGTTCATATCCCTCCACCACATCAATAAAGGGGGCATGAAAAACACGGCCGGAAAGTCCGTAACCGATAATGCCCGTGCGAATGTTGGTCGACATAGGTTATTTTTTGAGTTATAGAATGTATGTTTCCAAAGATAGGTAAATTTTGTGAAACAGATGAAGAGATGAGCGGAAAACACTGTTATCGTTTGGTAAGAAATTTTGCCAGCTGATGGGTAGCCAGCGCGCGATGGCTTATCTGATTCTTCACGTCGTTACCCAACTCTGCGAATGTTTGATCCTTTCCTTCGGGTATAAAAACCGGATCATACCCAAACCCGGCTTCTCCTCTTCTCTCTTCGATGATCTTTCCGTTAACCACCCCTTCAAAGAAGTGCTTTTCATTGCCCAGCAGCAGTGCTATTACCGTACGGAAGCGGGCATTACGGTTCTCTACTCCCCTCAGTGCATGGAGCAGCTTCTGCATATTGTCTGCCGGGTTGCATGCTTCGCCGGCATAGCGTGATGAATAGACTCCCGGGGCACCGCCGAGTGCTTCCACTTCCAGGCCTGTGTCATCGGCGAAACAATCATAGCCATATTTTTCTTTCACATAGTGTGCCTTAAGAAGCGCATTCTCCTCAAGCGTAGTACCTGTTTCCTCAATCTCATCGGTACAATGGATATCGTCGAGGCTGAGGATTTGTAACAATCCGTTTGTTATTTTCCGGATCTCATCGAGCTTGTGTCTGTTGTTGGTCGCAAATACTATTTTATTCATTGTCGTTGTTGCTCGCGCATTTGTTGTTCTCTCTGTTGTTCTCTCTGTCTAATGGTTGCTTCTCTTTTGCGTTGCCGCTCCCGGAGCTCCCTTTCACGTTGGCGGATCTTCTCCTTTCTTTCCTTTTCCCGTTCTT
This sequence comes from Proteiniphilum sp. UBA4977, assembly GCA_002398565.1. Taxonomy (GTDB): domain Bacteria; phylum Bacteroidota; class Bacteroidia; order Bacteroidales; family Dysgonomonadaceae; genus Proteiniphilum. Next base: position 31,325 of record DGZP01000113.1, on the reverse strand, counting down.
TCAACAGTTTTTCCCTGCTTTTGTTTGTGACTGCTTTCTGATTTTGTCGTAATGCCTCGGCCGCTTTTTGTTCAAGCTGCTTCTTCAGCTCCTCCATCGTTTTTGTTCTGTGGGTTGATGATGATTGCGCGGGAAAGGGAGTGGCTGTTTCGGGATAAGATGAAGGCCTTGGTATGGACTCGGTTGCCGGTTCCCTGACTGAAGAGCGTTTCAGATAGGCCCGATAATAATCCTGAAATAAATATGCCTGTTCCGGATTGGTCATCAGGGTGGAATCGCTGTTCAGTCCATCTGCAGGCAAGTCGGGTTTTATAATGGAAGAATTTTTTTCAGTCGGGTCCGGTATTTCGGTCGTGACCGGCCTTTCTTGCAGCGCCAATTGTGCCAGGGTGGCATTTCTGCTGAATTCGGCCGGTGTCCTAAGTCCTTTCACATCCTCAAAAGCCCGGTACGCCGCTGCCTTTTCGCCGTTAAGAGCATAGATTTGTCCAAGCAAAAACTGAAGACGCTTTTTTTGTCTGAAATTTCTCTCCCTGTCAATGGTTTTCTTCAGCCAGGGGATGGCGGCAGCATACTCTTTCCTGTGAATGAGCCAGGCAGTATATGCCTCCAAGTACAGATCGTGCAGATGGGGCGGGAGAGTCTTACTTTGCAGCATATAGATGATGTTCTCGGCATCATAGGTTCGGTTTGTCTCCGTATAGATCCGCAGCAGCCAAATCTCGGTCTCGGTGATCAGGTCTTTTTCCTGCTTGAACAGGCGCTGAATTTGCATAAATGTTTCCAGTGCATCTTCGTAATCCCTATTTTGCAGATGAACTTTACCCAGCAGCATCCAGACGTTGTGGATGAACGGATTAAATTCTTCCTGCTGCAGCCATTGCCTCAATGCCTGTGTCTGCGGTTGAGAAGGGTTACGTCGTGGCTTTGCGGTAATGGAATGTGTCTGGATGGCCTTCAACAGTTTGTCTGCTACCGGGTCGAACGGGCCGCCGTGTGTTTTCTCCTCCTGCACGGGCACAGAAGGATAAAAGGGGAGTAAGGTCGTATGGTTTTCAGGGAAGTTATCCGGCTGATTTTCCAGAATCTCATTATAAGCCTCTGATGCATTAAAATAGATATTGTAACGGGTGGTCAGTTCGTGGTAGGCGCGTGTGCCCGGGGTGTTCTTTTTGGTAGAACAACCCATGCCAAGAATCATTCCGGAGAGAATGATTACGCAATATGCCGTATTTATTTTTATCGTCACCACAATCCTTTTTAAAGAGTAACGGGTTCCTTTTGTTAACGACAGAAACAGGGTTTTATTTTGCCAATTGCATCTTTTTGGCTTTTATTCCGATGGCTTTCACTGCTTTGGCAAGGAAAAAAATGACGATGAGTACGAAGATGATGAACGCACCCGACGGCACATTCAGATAGTATGACAGAATGAGTCCGGTCACACAGCCCATGAAGCTGAAAACAACGGAAAGAAAAATGATTTTAGAGTAGTTCACTGTAAAAAGGTTGGCGGTCATCTGCGGGACAGTGATTAGCGACATGAGCAGGACAATGCCAACCAGGCGGATGTTCAGCACAATGGTGACAGCCACGAACAACATCATGGTATATTCAATAAACTGGGTTGGAATACGCCGGGTTTGTGCGAACTCGGTGTCGAACGATACGGAGACGATGGCATGATAAAAAAGTGCAAAAAACAGCACCAATGCAAACGACAAGACAACCAGAGCCATAATGTCGGCTGGTGTGATCGTGAGGATATTTCCAAACAGATATTCCGACAAGTTGGGGGCATATCCCGGTGAGAGGAAGGTAAGTACAATACCCAGGGCCATGCCGAGCGACCAGAAAACGGCGATGGCGGAATCTTCCCGCACGTTCTGCCTGCGGGAAAGCCATTGGATGCCAAAGGCGGAAAGTATGGAGAAAGCCATGGCAGACAGGATGGGATGGAGAGAGAAATAAAAACCTATGCCCAATCCCCCGAAGGAAGCATGTGTAATGCCTCCGCTGATAAATACCAACCTGCGTGAAACAACGTATGTTCCAATGATGCCGCAGGCGATGCTCGCGAAGAGGCTTCCCAACAGGGCATTCCGGAAAAAGGCATACTGAAGTAGTTCGGGGATATTCATCTGTCCGGGGTCAGGCGTGCATCTTATGCTCTCTCAGTTCATTTACAAACATCAGCACTTCATCTTTCATCTGATCGGGAAGAGAGATTTCCCGCATTTGCAGGCTTCGTACCCAGCGCGGTTTTTCCTCATCGAGGACGGAGTAAAATACTTCTCTGAATTCATCCACTTCAGTATTCTTATATTGACCCGAATCGCGACGGACAAACTTGTCGAGTTCCTCGTCGTCGAAGTACTCCGGTTTCTCTACAAAAGCAGCAATGAGGCTGTCTTTTTCACACACCTCGTGTGCACCACAGCAACCCCCTTCGCCCAGATCGATGGAGGGAGGGGGCATCACACGGGTTTGTGTATTTCCTCTTTTTCGCTGGATAAGATTGGTGATGGTCAGGGCCAGCACAAAAAAGAGAATGATACCGATAAATAATACAATGGGTTGCATAATCAGTTTCCTTTCTTCTATTCTTCTATAATAAACCCCGCGTCTCTCAAATCATCCCAGAAGCGGGGGTATGATTTGGTTACAACATGCGGGTCGTTGATAATCAGTGAACGGAATGTGATAGCTCCTGGTGTGAAGGACATGGCCATACGATGATCATCGTATGTATTTATTGCAGGTTCCTTCTCCGGGAAACAACGCTCTCCATCCCATTCTAGCATGCCGTTCTCTCTTTCCCTGAGCACAAAGCCCAGCTTTTTTAATTCATCGATCAGGGCCTGTACCCGGTTTGTCTCCTTGATCTTCAGGCTCTGTACGCCCGAGAAAAGAAACGGTACACCCATAAAACAACAGGTAGCCGCAAATGTTTGTGCCAGGTCAGGTTCATTGACAAAATCGTGAAAGAATTTTTTGGCTTTTTTCTTTGTATGACGAATGATTACTCCCTCTTCTATATATTCCGTGGTGACTCCCAGGTCGTTGAACAGGTTAGCGACATTGGCATCGCCCTGCAGGCTTTTTTTACGTAATCCCTGCAGTCTGATTTCAGCACCGGGCATCAATGCAGCCAATTCGTACCAATAGGAGGCTGCGGACCAGTCGGTCTCCACTTCCAATTCAATGGCCTGATACTGCTGCGGCTTCACAAGAATATCGTTGCCGGCCCACTTGGCTGTAACCCCGCACTGTGCCATCATTGCCATGGTCAGGTCGATATAGGGTTTGGAAACAATCTTTTTTTCGATGTGCATGATCAGTCCGTTCTCCATGAGCGGTGCAATCATCAGCAAGGCAGATATGAATTGCGAACTGATATTGCCGGAGAGATACACTTCTCCTCCCTTAAGTTTTCGTCCTTTGATTCGTAAGGGAGGGAAACCTTCCTTTTCGAGATATTCAATCTCGGCGCCCAGTGCAGTGAGTGTTTCCACCAGCGGATGGATGGGACGTTCATGCATTCTTTTGGACCCTTTGATGATCCACTCTCCTTCCATGCCTGCCAGGAAGGCAGTGAGAAAGCGCATGGCCGTACCCGCACCTTTTACGTCGAACATGTTGGAATCTGAATTGAAAGCATCAATGATGACCCTGGTATCTTCACAGTCGGAAAGATTCCGGATAGGGTAGTGGCTTAGGCTGAGGGCGTTGAGTATAAGCGCCCTGTTGCTCATGCTTTTTGATGAAGGAAGTTGCACAGTGGCACGAATCGTATCGGGAGGATAAATTTTATATTGCTTTGGCATCTCTGTGGAGCTTTTGGTACAAAAATAATCATTTTAAAGCGAAGACAGGCAGTTTCTTTTCTGTTTTAGGTTGTTTAAAATCCTTTAATTAATTTTCCGTCTCTTTCCGGTGATTTTCA
>DGZP01000113.1:0-27149 GCA_002398565.1 Proteiniphilum sp. UBA4977 | reverse complement strand
TGTTGTCAGCCTGTTAGACCATAGATAAATATGGCGAGGATGGCAGGAGGTACTATATAACGCAAGAGGAAGATATAGGTTTTCAGAAAACCGATAGCTGGCTTCAGTGTTCCCTGGTTGGTCAGTTGTGCATATACCAGCTTTTTGTCCAGATACCATCCCACAAAAAGGCTAATGAAGAAACCGCCGACGGGAAGCATGAACTTGGCAGAGCTGATGTCGAGTAAATTGAAAAAAGAAACCGAGAATGAGGAGATCATTCCCAGGATGATGACACCCACGGTGACAATAAGGGTACTCATTTTTCGGGAGAGGCGGTACTCTTCATGCAAATACAGAGTGACTACTTCCATCAATGAGATGGTGGATGTAATTGCCGCGAGTGTCAGCAGACAGAAAAACATGGCTGCCCATAACATGGAGGCCGGCATCTGATTAAATAACCCGGGAAGGGTGATGAAAAGCAGACCGGGTCCGCCGGCTACCAACTCATCGACAATGGTTTCGGGGTTGGTTGTCAATGCAAAGGCGGTTGGAAAGATGATCATTCCGGCGAGTATGGCTACCAGCGTATCGAGAATGGCTACCTGCATCGCAGTTTTTGTGAGGTTGATGCGATTATTGAAGTAGGAGCCGTAAGTAATCATACAGCCCATACCGATGGAGAGGGAGAAGAAGGCTTGACCCATTGCATCGAGAAAGACAGTAGGCTTCACCTGTTCCAGGCTGGGCATAAAGAGGAAAGAGAGGCCGCCGGAAGCACCTTCCAGCGTGATAGCCCGCAGAGCAAGAATGATAAGTAACAGAAAGAGTATCGGCATCAGGATCTTCGATGATTGTTCGATTCCCCTTTTCACGCCCGAGAGGATGAAGAATGATGTCAGGAGGGTGAAGAGAACCATCCATGAAATTTGTCGCAATGGGTTGCTTAGCAACGAAGCGAAGTTTGCTGAAAAATCATTTACAGCATACAGGTTTCCTGTGACAGATTGCATCAGATAGTCCAGGGTCCATCCGCAAACTACCATGTAGAATCCCATGATAATGAAACCGGTAAGTACGCCCAGCCTGCCCACCCATTTCCAGGGCGTACCGGGTGCCAGTTTGTGAAAAGCCCCTGCTGTGTTGGCCTGGGACGACCTTCCCACAATAAACTCGCTGACCATCAGCGGTATACCAAAAAATAGAATGCATCCAATATAAACCAGGATAAAGATTGCCCCTCCCCCATCGGCTGTCTGACTGGGGAAGCGCCATATATTACCCAAGCCGACGGCAGATCCTGCCGCCGCAGCGATTACCCCTATTTTGGAGGCAAATGTTATCCTTTTTCCGTTCATATGTTTATTCTTTTATCTCACAAAGACCCACTCATTGTCTTTAGACAGGGCAGGATAGAAGAAGTACTCTTCGTAGTGGAACCCCTTTACATCCTCCGCATGGGTGATTCTGTTTTTGATGATATAACGGGCCATCAGTCCCCTGGCTTTTTTGGTGTGGACGATAATTTGTTTGAACGAATCATTCTCATGTTGTAAAAACCGGATATCGATAATGCGTAAACCTGCAGGAAGTGCGTTTTTCCGTATCACCTTTGCATACTCACCCGAAGTGACGTTGATGATTGTTTTTTCTTCCCTCTTGAACCGGTCTGCGAGATATCTGTTTACTTTCTCCTGCCAGAATTCGTAGAGGTTGCGATAGCCTGAGGATACAACCGGTCTTTGCATCTCCAGACGATAGGGCCTGATAAGGTCAAAAGGGCGTAAAATGCCATAGAGACCCGAAAGGATATTGAGGTGATGTTGTGCAAAAGCAATATCATCATCCAAAAAATTATGCGCATTCAATCCTGCGTAGGCAATACCGTTATAAGCCAATGCTGCAGCACGCTGAGGCGTAGTTTGGAAGTAAAAGGTCTGAAACTGCTCATAAACCTCACGTGCCATTTTGGGGTTGATTTTCATGATTGTTCCAATCTCTTTCTCCGACAGCTGCTGACAAACGGCAATCAGTTCCTTCGTTTTATCCGGAAAAAGCGGCTCTGTGGTCTTGCACTTGTCTCTTTTGTCCGGAAAAGAAATCAGTTTTGCTGGCGACATCAATACTTGCATGGTCACAGCCTCCATTCCACACCTTCTTTGGTGTCTTTCAGGGTAATGCCGGCCTCCTTCAGGGCATCCCTGATCTTGTCCGAGGTAGCCCAATCCCTGTTGTTTCGGGCCGACTGACGGATGTCGATAATCAGCCGCATCAGTCCCTCTATTACCTCGCTTCCGGCCGTTTGTCTTGTCTCATCTACCAGCCCCAGCACCTCAAAGATGAAGGTATGCATGATCTTTTTCAAAGTGCCCAGATCTGCTGCAGTGAGTGTTTCTTTTTTGTCGAGCGCAGAATTGATGATGCGCACTCCCTCAAAAAGATGGGCAATGAGCATGGGACTGTTAAAGTCGTCATTCATTGCCGCATAACAGCGTTGCTCCAGCTCGTTGATGTTCACCGAAGAGGAGTCTGAAGTTGTAATTTTTTCCAAAGCAGAGAGGCTTTCCATCAATTTCTTATAACCTTTCTCAGCAGCCTGCAGCGCATCGTTTGAGAAGTCGAGCGTACTCCGGTAATGTGACTGGGCCATGAAGAAACGAACCGTCATGGGAGTGTAGCCCCGTTCCAGCAGGGGATGATTACCGGTAAAAAGCTCTTTGGGGAGGAAGCCGTTGCCGGCACTTTTCGACATGCGTGCCCCGTTTACAGTGAGCATGTTGGTGTGCACCCAGTATTTTACGGGTGCGGTGTGATTGCATGCCTGCGACTGGGCGATCTCGTTGGTATGGTGTGTAGCCTGCAGGTCCATGCCTCCGCCATGAATATCGAAGGTTGTTCCCAGATACTTGGTACTCATGGCCGAGCACTCGATGTGCCATCCCGGGAAACCCCACCCCCAGGGTGAAGGCCATTGCATCAGCGTCTCAGACTTTGCTTTGATCCAGAGGGCAAAGTCGAGGCGTCCTCTTTTTTCATCCTGGCCGTCCAGTTCACGTGTTCCTTCCATCATATCTTCCAGTTTCCTGTTGGTCAGCGTGCCGTAGTCATGCTCCCTGCTGTATTTTTCTACATCGAAGTAGACACTACCGCTTACCTCATAGGCATATCCCGCATCGAGTATCTTTTTAATCATTTCGATCTGCTCCAGGATGTGGCCGGTGGCAGTGGGTTCAATGCTGGGAGGAAGGGTATTAAAAAGTGCCAGTACTTCATGAAAGCCGAGGGTATATTTTTGCACGATCTCCATCGGCTCGAGCTGCTCCAGTTTGGCTTTTTTCGCAAACTTGTCCTCACCTTCATCACGGTCCCCCTCCAGGTGCCCCGCATCGGTTATATTCCGCACATAACGCACCTTGTAGCCGAGATGAAGCAGATAACGGTAGATCAAATCAAAAGAGATGAATGTGCGGCAATTGCCTAAATGGATATCACTATAGACAGTGGGTCCGCATACATACATGCCAACGAGGGGTGGGTGGAGCGGTTCAAAAGCTTCTTTCTTCCGATTTAGGGTGTTGTAAATAACCAAATTGTTTGCCTTATCTGTGTTCATATTGGGGCTGGTAATTTTAAAAAGGCAAAAATACAAATTTATGCGTTAAGATTGGCAATCCGAATGAAAAAGAGCAGAAAGTCAAAAGCGTTTGATGGAGGTTTGCCAATATTTTGATACTTTTGTCGTTTCTTTAAACAAACTAACCATTATATGTATTTTATGACACGTAAAATTTCAGTTGCACTTCTGCTCTTCTGTGTGTTTGGAGCTGTCCATGCACAAAATTTACAGTTGCATTTTGATCCGCGTCATTCTTTATATGGCGATGATGTATCACCTTCGAATTATCTGACCGCAACCTTTGAGATGTTTAAGGCAGACCGCTGGGGAAGTACATTCATGTTTGCGGACTTCGATTTCAATCACGACAAAAAAAATCCCGGACTTGTTTATGCCGAGATCGCCCGTGAATTTAAACTTGGCGATTTTCCACTTTTTCCCCATATCGAATATAACGGTGGACTGGGATTAAGAAGAGGGTCCGATGCTGGTTTCTCCATTCCGGCATCTTATATGGCAGGGTTCGGTTATCCGTTCCAATTGGGTGAATTTTATATGAACACCTATGTGGTCTATAAACTGAATGCTTTCCAGGAGGTGAGCAACGATGTACAGTGGACGGTCACCTGGAATGCATCGCTGGCAGGTGGTAAGCTCTCCCTGGGCGGATTTGCGGATCTTTGGACGGAGGATAAGTCTTTTACTGAAGGCAGCGATGCCGGAGGGAAAAAAATGGTTTTCCTGAGTGAGCCTCAGATATGGTATAACGTCACGTCCAACTTTTCGTTTGGAAGCGAAATAGAGCTGAGTTACAACTTTGTAAACAAATTCACTGAAAGTAAATTTTATGCCATTCCTACCCTGGCCACAAAGTGGAATTTTTAATGTATAAGACGGGACAATTATGCTGGAAAAAATTTTCAAGTTAAAACAAAACAAGACCACAGTACGTACCGAGCTAATAGCCGGAATCATCACCTTCCTCACCATGTCTTATATTCTGGTGGTGAATCCCAATATCCTTAGCGCATCGGGCATGGATAAAGCTGCACTGTTCACCGCCACGGCACTTGCCAGTGTGCTGGGGACCCTGTTTATGGCATTTATCCCCAACCTGCCCATCGCGCAGGCACCGGGTATGGGATTGAACTCCTTCTTTGCTTTCTCGGTGGTGCTCGGCCTGGGGTACTCCTGGCAGATGGCGCTCACGGCCGTTTTTATTGAAGGTATTGTCTTCATTATCCTTACTTTTTTCAATGTGCGCGAAATGATTGTAAAAAGTATCCCCACGACGATCAAAAATGCCATCCCGGTAGGAATTGGCCTTTTCATTACTTTTCTTGGCCTGCAGAATGCCGGGCTTATTGTAAGGGATGAAAACACGATGGTCACCCTTGGAACCATGTCGAACCCGCATGTATGGATCGCCTCATTGGGCCTTATTCTTACAGCCGCACTCTATTTTAAAAAAGTACATGGCGCTTTTCTGATTGGAATTGTGGCGGCTACTGTGTTTGCAATCATTCTTGGACTTGTAAAGTTACCTTCGGGAAATATCGTCTCCCTGCCTCCTGATATCTCTCCCATTTTCATGCAGTTTGAATGGACTCAAATATTTACGCTCGACATGCTTATTGTGGTATTTACTTTCCTCTTTGTAAACCTGTTCGATACAATTGGCACACTTTTGGGTGTTGCATCCAAAATTGGAATAACCGACAAAGAGGGTAATTTTCCACAGATAAAAAAGGCACTCTTTGCCGATGCCCTCGGAACTACTTTCGGTGCGCTGCTGGGTACCAGCACGGTGACGTCATATGTGGAGAGTGCATCTGGCGTAGCTGTAGGGGGACGCACCGGTTTAACGGCTCTCTCCACGGCGACTATGTTTGCCCTGGCGTTATTCCTGGCTCCTCTCTTTTTAATGGTTCCCGCATCTGCTACCGCTCCGGCGTTGATCCTGGTCGGATTATTTATGATCACGGCGGTGGTAAAGATCAATTTTGACAATATGACGGAAGCTTTGCCCGCCTTTCTAACCATCGTGATGATGCCCTTTACCTTCAGCATTGCACAGGGGATTGTCTTTGGTATGTTGTCGTTTGTTTTGTTGAAAGCAGTAAGCGGAAAATGGAAACATATCTCTGTGACTATGTGGGTCATATTTGTGTTGTTCATCGTTAAACTGGTGTTGGATGCAGTGAAAGTCCTGTAAACAATAGGGAATTCATTTGTTTTTTATCGATGGATTGAGTACTTTTGCGCTCTTATACAAATCATTATAAAAAATTATTTTAAATATTTATGGCAACAACCGCTGATTTCAGGAACGGCATGTGCATCGACCTGGAAGGACAATATTACTTTATTGTTGAATTTCTTCATGTAAAACCCGGCAAGGGTGCTGCATTTGTGCGTACCAAACTGAAAAATGTGACTACGGGACGTATTCTCGAAAAAACCTTTAACTCCGGCGTAAGGGTAGATGAAGTACGTATTGAACGTCGTTCTTTTCAGTACCTGTATCGCGACGACATGGGATACAATTTCATGAACACCGAGACCTTCGAACAGATTCCTATTCCGGGGGAGCAGATAGAAGGTGTTCAGTTTCTGAAGGAGGGAGATGTGGTGGAAGTGCAGATGCATGCCGAAAGCGGTAGTATCTTGACTGCAGAAATGCCTACACATGTGGTGTTGGAGATTACTTACACCGAACCGGGTATCAAGGGGGATACGGCAACCAACACATTGAAGCCAGCTACCGTTGAAACCGGTGCGGAGGTGCGTGTGCCCTTGTTCATCAACACGGGAGAAAAAATTAAGATAGATACACGCGATGGCTCTTACGTGGAACGTGTGAGAGAATAATTGCAGATCTGTTTTCAGCCTTACTTTACACCAGGGCGGGCATGTGATTATATATGTCCGTCCTTTTATTTTCCCGCGAGGGGGAACTTCCGGTTCATTTTTTTTATGTATGTTTGTCGCATGTAATTTCGGAAACGGAACATCATGAGCAAGTTAAGTATCAAGCAGTGGGCCGAGGCGGATCGTCCGCGGGAGAAACTGGTTCTCAAGGGGGTTTCTGCACTTTCGGATTCCGAATTGATTGCTATTCTGATTGGATCCGGGAATGACAGGGAGAGTGCTGTCGAGTTGTCTAAACGTATTCTGCTCAGTGTGGAGAATGACCTGAACCGGTTGGGAAGAGTGGGTGTGACCGATCTGATAAAGCAGTTCAGAGGTATCGGTGAGGCCAAGGCTGTTACCGTGATTGCCGCACTGGAACTGGGCCGAAGAAGAAAAGCGACTGAAGCGGTCGAACGCAGGAAGATAACTTCCTCGCGTGATGCCTACGATCATTTTTATCCTATCCTCTGTGACCTGAATCATGAGGAGACCTGGGCGCTGCTTACCGACCGGTCCAATAAGGTGTTGAACATGCTACAGGTGAGCAGGGGAGGGATCTCAGGCACAGTGGTGGATATTCGCCTGATCCTCCGCGAGGCGCTGGGACACTATGCTTCCGGCATCCTGTTGGGACACAACCATCCATCGGGAAATAGCCGGCCCAGTCCGGAGGATACAAAAATTACGAGGAAACTGAAGGAAGCCGCACAGTGGATGGATATCACCCTGCTCGACCATATCATTGTGTGCGGAGAGAGCTATTACAGTTATGCCGATGAAGGGATATTGGGGTAAAATAAACAATATGCCGGATAATCGGTTTAATAAATAAACAGGCAAGTTATGAACGAAGAATTACAAGCATTACAAGATAAGATAGTAGTCATGCTCCGTACGGTATATGATCCCGAGATACCGGTAAATATTTACGATTTGGGAATGATCTACGATGTGGACATTGATGACCACAACAACGTAACCATAGAGATGACATTTACATCGCCCAGCTGTCCCGCTGCCGATTTTATTCTGATGGATGTGCAGCTAAAGGTGGAGTCCATTCCGGAAGTGAACAGCCTGGACCTTAATCTCACTTTCGATCCTCCCTGGGATCGTTCCATGATGAGTGAGGAGGCTTTGCTGGAACTGGGGATGATGTAACTCCGCGACGACTTTGAACAGCATAACCGTGAGTAAAAAAGTCTATTTTCTCGCCGATGCCCATCTGGGTTCCCTGTTTCATACCAACACAATTGATGCAGAACGTAAGTTATGCCGGTGGCTTGATTTCGTGAAGCAGGATGCGTCGGCAATTTATCTTTTGGGTGATATCTTTGATTACTGGTTTGAATACAAACATGTGGTGCCGAAAGGATTCACCCGTCTGCTGGGTAAACTGGCAGAGGTGACCGATGCCGGGGTGGAGGTCCATTTTTTCATAGGGAACCACGATATATGGCTCACCGATTATCTCACGAAAGAATGTGGGATGATCCTTCATTTTGAGCCGCTGACAACCGACATACAAGGAAAAATATTTTTTCTGGCACATGGTGATGGCCTTGGAGATGAATCATGGTCGTTTCATCTGCTGCGGAAAATATTTCACAGCAAGTTTCTGCGTAAGTGCTTCTCTGCCATACATCCCCGATGGACGATTCCGCTGGCACATGCCTGGTCAAACAGCAGCCGTGAGAACGGCGGTGTGCAGCCGTATCTTGGTGAAGAGCGGGAATATCTGATCCTTTTTGCGAAAAAAAAGCTGATTGCATCGCCCGATATCAACTACTTCGTTTTCGGGCACCGCCATATCCTGCTCGATCTACCCATAGCGGAACAGGTTCATGTGATCATGTTGGGTGACTGGATTACTTTTTTCTCTTATGCCGTTTTCGACGGGGAAATGGTGAAGCTGGAACATTTTGAATCCGTGTAGGCCTATGCTTGCCTGTACCGTATGAAATCAGTGGGGCAACATCCCCACTAATGAAAATATCCTTGCAGGATTACATCAACTTCCTGAAAAAGTCCCAGATGACAATGCCTGCCGTGACCGACACGTTGAGGGAGTGTTTTGTGCCATATTGAGGGATCTCGATGCAGCCGTCACATGAATCCACTACAGATTGTTGTACGCCGTGTACTTCATGTCCGAAGATTACGGCATATCTTTTTTCTTTTTCCAGTACAACCGATTCTAGTGAGAGGCTGTTTTCAGCCTGTTCAATGGCAAAAACGGTATAACCGGCAGATTTCAACGTCTGTACCGCCTCTGGAGTCTCTTCGAAATAACGCCATTTGACCGCATCCTCAGCCCCGAGAGCTGTTTTATGGATATCCACATTGGGTGGCGTCGCCGTGATGCCGCAGAGTATAATCTCCTCTACACGAAAGGCATCGCTCGTCCGGAAAACCGATCCGACATTATGCAGGCTCCTTACGTTATCGAGTACCACAATCAGGGGAATTTTCCGTGCTACACGGAACTCACCTACACTGATGCGGTGTAGTTCCTCAAGTTTCAGCTTTCGTCTTTTCATTGATTTGTTATCAGCTATCAGTTTTTTAGAATTAAACAGTGTAAGTACAGCGGCTGGAGATAGACCCACAGCTCTTGTTATTCTGCTTACAGTTTGAAATATATAAAAAGTATCAATTTACCAGCCTGTCAGCCGCTCCACCCTCATCCTATTTCAAAACCGCGCGCACCACAAACCAGAGATGGTGTAAAAAAGTGGAGAACGATCCATAATAGTGGGCCATGATGTGGTACCGTTCCTTCAGTGATGCTTTCCGGTGGGTAGTGGTCATTCCTTCATTCAGGTAGTTGATCAGCGTGAGGCGGGCATTGTGAATCGATGATGCTTTCTTCATCATGCGTACGCACCAGTCGAAATCGGAGGAAAAGCGATATGAGAGGTCGTATGGTTCAAATAGCTCCCTTTTTATTATAAACGCCTGATGGCATACCAGCATCCCTTGCCTGAAGCTTTTCCAGGTAAGCCTGTCCGGTGCCTTCAGCCGGCGCATCGAAAGAAAGGCTCCTCTTTCATCCACTATGGCTGTCTCACCATAGATAATATCGGGAGCGTTGTCGGGATCCATGGTGTGCATCATCTTTTCCACACTGTCGGGTGCGAAAAAAGTATCCCCCGCATTCAGAAAACAGAGATAGTCGCCAGAAGCCATCCCTGCGGCTTTGTTCATGGCGTCGTAGAGACCCTGGTCCGGTTCGCTCACCCAGACCATCTTCTCCTGTGCATATTGCTGTATCAGTGCTACCGTGTTGTCTTTCGATTCTCCATCCACAATCAGATGCTCGATGTGGGGGTATGTCTGCTCCCTGACGCTCTTCAGTGTCCTCTCAAGTGTGAGGGCGGCATTATAGGTGACGGTAATGACGGATAATGATTTCATTTTCGGGCGTATATGGCGATGAAGGGCGATAACATCCTGCCCCGAAGGGGACATATTTTAATGGCGTAGCTCAGTGCTTTCACCCATTTTCGCAAGTTTTCATTTTCTGGTTTAGGTTCAAGCCATACCATGGGTTTACCGATGTATTCCACTGAAACATCGTGGAGAGGATAGGAATGCATAATCTCTTTAAGAGCAGGTATTTGCATCGACTTCAGGTTGTGTGCCTCCAGGTTCTCCCTGTCCAGTCTTCGTTGTATCATTCCGTTCAACCCCAGAAAGTTGGGTAGGAGGATGAGTAACTGGCCCTCGTCAGACAGCAGATCGACATGTCTTTTGATTACATCCGCTGTATCTTCAAAATGCTCGACAAATCCGGAGGAAAAGACCACATCATATCTTCTCTCCGGCGTGAAGGAGAAAAAATCGGTGTGAATACACTGGATACTGTTTTCGGGCAAGCCGTTAATCTTCTCGAAATTGTGGACGATATCCCTGTTCAAGTGAAAATCAAGGACGGTCACATCGGTGATACCATGTTTGTAAAACCAGGCAGCAAATACACCTGGAAATCCGCCGACATCAATGAGACTCTTGCCCCGTCTTAACTGATTCACAAAAGGATGGAAAACCACCTTGTCGGGTATCCGGTCATACCTGTAATGAGTCCAGTACGCATCCCAGTGCGCCTGGTCGGTGATGTTGTTATTCGTTTGCATAAAGTTGCCTATAGCGTTGGGCAATTTTTTCCTGACTGTATTCCTCCACCACTTTACGGCGTGCTTCCGATGAAAACAGTCTCCCATTATTTCCATACAATATTCCAAGGATACCTTCTGCAAGGTCGTCCGCATCCCTGTATGCAGCTACGTAACCGTTTGTGCCGTGGGAGATCATCTCGGGGACACCACCGGTATGAAACCCCACACAGGGTGTGCCGCAGGCCATAGCCTCCATGAGGGTGTTAGGCAGGTTTTCCTGCAGAGAGGGTGTCACGAACAGGTCGGCGGCATTATATACTCCGGGCATATCCTGAGGCGCCACATATCCCAGACTCCTTGCAGGCAGTGAGAGGCGTTTTCCCAGTTCCTCCCCGTCGTTGCCGGCAATCAAAAAGAGAATGTCGTCATGTTGCTGCGCCATAATGCGGCTCGCTTCTGCCAGATAATCCATCCCCTTACGCGGATCAGCAGCTTTTACGGCTGCAAAAAGCACTATTTTCTTGTCCATCGGCAGATTCAGCCGACGACGCGCCTCACTTTTATCCATGGGAATATAGACAGCGGTATCGATGGGGTTGGGAATGGAAACCACCCGATGCCCTGTTGTGAGCGGACTTTTTGCTGCCAGTTCCCTGAGCCAGTTGCTGCACGCAACGAAAGTGATCCTTCCTCTGGAATAAACAACCTGCTTTGTAATAAACAGCCGATGTGACAGGTCGTTTCGTGAGGGTGTTCTGAGCCAGGGACAGTCTCCGCAGGATCTTTCGTAGCGGATGCATCCCGCAGCATGATGGCAGATGCCGGTGAAGGGCCACATGTCATGCATCGTCCAGACAATTTTCCTGCCGGAGGCGATAATGCGGCCAATTTCATCCAGGGAAAGCATCCCCTGGTTGATCCAATGTAAGTGAATCACATCGGCTTCCCTGAATGCGGGCAAGTCGGTAATGGAGAGTCCAGTGTTGGCAATAGAGATATCGAAAAGGTGTCGTTTTGTGAATCCATTACGGAGAAAGATGACGCCACGCTCCAGGTAGAAGTTGAACTTGTTCTGCAGCTTGCTGCCGGCAGGGATGACACTTGCGTGAACGGCTTGTTTATCACGTACGAGCATCTTCACGTGCTCTCCTTCCCCCAGGAGTGCATTCATCAGCCGGAAGGCAGCAATGGCAGCCCCCCCGTGCACATCTGATGTGTTGACGATAAGGATGTTCATGTGACTATTTTTCTAAAGGCATCCAGATAGCGGTTGCTCACGCTCTCCAGGTTTATCTTCTCTTCGATCACGCGAAGAGAGGCTTCGCCCATCCGTTTTCTCAGGGTAGTGTCCCTGAGTAAGAGGGATATTTTTTCAAACAGATCGTCCGCATTGTTTTCGCGGAAGAAGAACCCGTTGTCATGGTGGGTAACCAGATCACGTTCAGTACCGTCGCATACCGAGCAGATCACCGGCAGGCCGTAAGCCATCGCGTCATTGATGGATAACCCGCCCATTCCTGCAAGCACGTAGATGGAAGAAGCGCTCATGTAGGCGCCGATTGTTCTCGGATCGTACACCCCGCCGGTAAAAAGAACCCTTTCCTTTATACCCAGTGCTTTGGCCTTTCTTTCAAGGGACCCTCTTTCTGGTCCGTCACCCACTACTACGAGCTCTGCATCAGGAAACTCTTTTAATACTTTTGCAAAAGCATCCATCAGTAAATCAACCTTTTTCCACTTGACGAGCCGCCCTATGTGAATAATTCGGTGACTGTTTTCAGGGAGGATGGGAGGCTTCTGCAGGAGTAGTTCCTTTTCGCGCAGCAGAGCTTCACTGTCGCCGGTATTGTAAGTAACGAAAACACGTTCTTCACGGATACCGTAGGTGGGCATGAGGGTTTTTCCCAGCGATGAATAGGCTAAAGCGCCATCGGCCCTGCGGTAGCAATATTTTCTTATCAGCATGGTGACCCACTGTCTGAAGTAGAAGGGCAGTCCCCAGCTTAACAGTTTCATATCTTCGTTGTACATAGGGTGTTCCTTGAAGTAGGCACGTATTTTTCCATACGGGGGCACCTGGAAAGGAATCTCGCGAATCACAAAACGAACTCCGTTTTTACGGAGTACCTTCCTGAGCCTGCCATATTTGAAGAACTGCAGAAAGTAGGGCCAGCCGGTGACAAGTATGTCAGGCTGTTCTCTTTCAATAATATCCGGTAAATCGGGGAAATAATTTTTACCGAAAACCGTTTTTTGCTCTCTGCTGTCAATGATCCTGTATGCTGCCTGCTTTTCATCGATTACTTTCACGCCTTTGCCCAGCACCTTACTCCTGCGCGCAGGGATTACAGCGACGACCTTGGTATTCTTTTCAACCAGCCTGTTGAGCATCGCATTTGCATAGGGTGGGATACCGCCAAAGACATAGAGTATTTTCATTCAAAACTCTGTTTTTTTCGATAGGATATTTCTCTGCAGTACGTGCAATGCCACATGATGACCCACCTCGATACCTTTTCGTGACAGATGATCTTTTGTTGTGTTATAGGCCAGCTCGGGGTTGTTATTGTCCCCACTCAGATGACAGAGCCAGATATTACGTAGATCGGAGGTGAAGTTGTTTGCCAGGAACTCGGCCGTCTGCCGGTTACTCAGGTGTCCGGTACCGGAGGTAATCCTGCGCTTGAGGTAGTAGGGGTAACGTCCGTTTAATAACATCTCCTCGTCGTAATTGCTCTCTATAACCAGGTGGTTCGCCTTGCCGATGTAATAGGCCACCTCATCGGTGATGGAGCCCACGTCAGTTGCCAGCGTCATTCTCTGTCCGTCGAACTCGAAGAAATAGCCTGCATTGTCGTTGCTGTCGTGCGGTACGTCGAATGCCGTAATACGAAAATCCTCAATCTGAAAGGGAACTCCTTTCTCAATATATTTGGTGGAGCCGTTGAGATTATTGTGTATCATGGGGCAGTTGGAAATACCACGATGCACCTCGCGTGTGGCATAGACGGGTATATGCATTTTCTCTCCCAGATAACCGGCCGATTTAATGTGGTCGTAATGATCGTGCGTGATCAGGATGGCCATGATAGAGGATAGTTCTATACCATGTTCGGCAAGTCGTTTTCTGATTACGCGCGGGCCAAGACCGGCATCGATAAGGATGCCATAGTGTGCGTTGCCCAGGTAATAACAGTTGCCGCAACTGCCGCTGCTTAGGCTGAAAAAGGAGATCCGGTCTGCCTGGAATAGTTTATACTGCATAGTGGATGCAAAGATAATAAGTTTTTGAAAACTATCTTTTAAAACGTTTTTACGGACAAGCCTACCACGGTCCTGTTATAGTCCTCAATCATCTCTTTTACTACCTGTGCGGCGGGAAGCACCTGTCTGATGTGTGATGCGATCTGTCCGATCTCCAGCTCACCCTCCGTGAGGTCACCCTCAAAGATTCCTTTCTTTGAGCGTCCTCTTCCCAGCAATGCACGTAGCTCATCGGGTGTGGCTCCCCGGTCTTCCAGCTCCTGTACCTGTTGGTAGAACTCGTTCTTGATCATCCGCGTGGGACTTATTTTTTTTAGTGAAAGAAGCGTATCTCCCTCGTTCAGTGAAAGACACTTTTGTTTGAAAGTTTCACTGGCCGAGCTTTCTTCCGTCAGCGCAAAACGGGTGCCAACCTGTACTCCTTCGGCGCCCAGTGCCAACATGGCGGCCATTGCCCCGCCGGTCGCAATACCGCCCGCTGCAATGAGTGGCAGTGTCACCGCCTGCCTTACCTGGGGAATGAGCGTGAGAGTGGTTGTTTCTTCCCGCCCATTGTGGCCACCCGCTTCAAACCCTTCTGCTACAATTGCATCTACGCCGGCTTCTTCAGCCTTTAGGGCAAATTTTGAACTGGATACTACATGGGCGACAATACTTCCTTTCTCTTTTAACCTGGCAGTCCATGTTTTGGGATTACCCGCCGAGGTGAAGACAATGGGTACTTTTTCCTCCATCACAATATGCATGATTTCCTCAATTTGTGGATACATGAGGGGTATATTTACACCAAACGGCTTGTCGGTCGCGTCCTTGCATTTATTTATATGTTCCCGCAATGTGTCGGGATGCATCGATCCGGCTCCTATAAGTCCCAGCCCGCCGGCATTGCTTACTGCCGATGCCAGCCGCCAGCCGCTGCACCATACCATTCCCGCCTGTATAATCGGATATCGGATACCGAAAAGTGAATTAATTCTGTTGTTGTTCATTTTCCAAATTTATGCAAAGATAACATTATCTCCATTTTTCTCCATCTAATCTCTGGTTTAGATTTTTTTTAGTAGCTTTGCACACCGTTGCCCATTGTGTCTGCATTGGCTTGAACTGTAATTTCAAAATTGATTATTCCTGACATTATGAATGTCCTTCTACTTGGCTCCGGAGGCCGCGAACACGCTATGGCGTGGAAGATACGCAAGAGCAGTTATCTCAATAATTTGTACATTGCTCCCGGTAATGCCGGCACTGCTTTGGTGGGCACCAACATTCCCATCGGAGTAACCGATTTTGAAGCGATGAAACAGTTTTCACTCAGCCACGATATCGACATGATTGTCGTAGGTCCCGAGGATCCGCTAGTGAATGGTGTGTATGATTTTTTTCATAACGATGAGGACATTTGTCACATTGCCGTAATCGGCCCCTCTCAAAAAGGTGCTCAACTGGAGGGAAGCAAGGACTTTGCCAAACATTTCATGATGCGTCATGCTATTCCGACAGCCCGTTATAAGAGCGTAACGCTGGAAAATATTCAGGAAGGAAATGAATTTCTTGATTCACTCTCTTCGCCCTATGTATTGAAAGCCGATGGCCTGGCTGCTGGAAAAGGTGTACTTATTCTCGACGATCTGAATGAAGCACGACGAATGCTTTGGGAAATGCTTAACGGAAAGTTTGGTGAGGCGAGCAACAAAGTAGTGATTGAGGAGTTTTTATCGGGTATTGAGTGTTCTGTTTTTGTGCTGACAGATGGACAGTCTTATAAGATATTACCTGTGGCAAAAGACTATAAACGGGTTGGTGAGAAGGATACCGGATTGAATACTGGCGGTATGGGAGCTGTCTCGCCTGTTCCATTTGCCAATGACATTTTCATGGAAAAGGTACGTACCCAGATAGTGGAACCCACTGTGAAGGGGTTACTAAAAGAGGAAATCGATTATAAGGGATTCATTTTCCTGGGGCTGATCAATGTGGAAGGCAGTCCGAAGGTCATTGAATACAATGTGCGAATGGGAGATCCCGAAACGGAAGTAGTACTGCCAAGAATAAAGTCTGATCTGCTGGAGTTGTTTATAGGCGTAGCCACAGAAACACTTGAAAAGCGTGTGCTGGAAATAGATGAGCGGTATGCCACAACGGTAGTGATGGTTTCGGGAGGTTACCCCGAAGCATACGAAAAGGGGAAACGGATTGAAGGGCTGGACAGTGTGGTAGACAGTGTTGTCTTTCATGCAGGGACCAACAGCCGGAATGGGGACGTACTTACTTCCGGGGGGCGCGTGCTTGCTGTCACATCTTACGGCAATACCATGGAAGAAGCACTTTCTACATCGTACCGCAATATTGGCAAAATAAGGTTCGATAAGGCCTATTTCCGGAAAGATATCGGGTTTGACCTCCGCAACAAGTAAAAAAGCGGTCAAGTCATGCAGGCTATTGTCAAATCTTTTAGAACATACATAATTGAGGGACGTTTTGTCACGCCATTTGCCTCTTTGGTTATCGTAGTCATGCGTGCAGCTTTATTTTTCAGGGACGATGGCTTACCGGTTGCGTACCCCGATACCGGGTATTTATGGCAGTATGTTGCTCATTGGTTTGCCACCCCGGTGGCCTCCCTGGCTTCCTCCACGCTTTCGGTTTTTTTGATTGCAGCGCTGATCTCAGCGATAAATAACAGGTTTACATTAATCCGCGCACGTTCCAGTCTTCCTTTTATTGCTCCTCTCTTTCTGCTGAGCCTCCATCCCTGGTTTATGGTGATGAGGGCCGATTATATTGCACTTATTTTTGTATTGATTGCTTTTTTCCCCTTATTGAGATCTTATCAGATATCCAATGCCACACTCTACTCCTTTCGTTCGGCCATTCTGATTGGCATTGCTTCCCTGTTTCAGATTTATGCACTTGTGCTGCTCCCTTTATGGTGGCGTGGAGAACGATCGATGCGCGGACCGCAGTTTCGTTCATTTTTATCTTCTTTATTCGGCCTGTCTCTTGTGTATGTTTCCCTCTTTTCTCTATATTTTCTGTTAGATGATGTGGCAGGCTTTGCGAGGCCTTTTCTATCCTTTGCTTCATTTTCATTACCGCAACTTCCTGCTTTCTCCCTAATGGAGTGGGGTGTGGTGGTATTGTCCGGCCTTTTTTTTATTTCCAACATGGTACTCAGCATCAATATTTACTCACGTGATAAAGTGTTAACAATGAGTTTCATGCAGTTCTTAGTCTTTCTGATTATTTTCCAGTTACTACTCCAGATACTTTATTGGCAGGAGACACTTTTTTTTCTTTCACTCAGTATTGCACTCATATCCTACCTGAATGCCTATTTTTACACGAGAACCCAATCGCCAGCTTATATATATCTGGCTTTGCTGATCGTGATAACAGGGCTGCTCTTCTATTTGTCACATTTTCTTTAAATAGCGTTTTATTGACTAAACAATCTCTTCACAATGTTTGTTTATTTAGTAACTCCCTTTGATTATCAGTTTGATACCTGGATATGTGCAAATGAGAGTAAGATGAGACAAGGAGGAAAAATATGAAGAAATTTGCATTTTACGGAATTGTGTTGTCCTTTATGGTTCTTGTTTTCGGAGCTTGTGGCAGTACCCGGACAGCGGCGGAAAAAGAACAACTGGCAGCTGAAATACGTCAGGCGGTAGAGATGTCGGAATTTATTTTTGAAGCTACCTATGCCTACCCTACCGGATTCAGATCGGTTTATCTTTCGCCTCATTACAGTGTGAAGGTATCTCCCGATACGGTGAAAGCTTATCTTCCTTATTATGGCCGGGCTTATCGTGCTCCGATGGATCCACGGGAAGGCGGTTTTAATTTTACCAGCACCAATTTCAAGATAGTGCCATTTCCCGGAAACCGTAAGGATAATTGGATCATGGAGGTGACCTTCTTCGATCTGAATCGGCCTGTGACTTTCCGTTTCGATCTATGGGAAAACGGAACCGCCCGCCTCGATGTGAACGACATGAACCGGCAGACTATCAGCTTTCAGGGAACCATTGAAACCAAAGGAGAGGAGTAATAAAAAATCCACCATAACAGTGGATTTTTTTATTATAGTTTCTCTGCCAGAGCCGAAGGTAAGTAGAAGGTATTGTTTTTGTCGATATAAACAGTCACTGAACCTATGTCGAAGGGTTTCCCGTTCATCGTAGCCACAGAAGAAAAAGCTTTCACCTCCAGAATGTTTTTTCCTTTTTTTACTCTGAGCAGGGGAAAATCGGGATTCTTTTTGTCGATTGTAAAATTCATGCCTGCGAAAACCTGATCGTGCTTTACAAATAACCTGTCTGAAAGTTCCTGAAGTGAGACTTCCAAACCCGCTGCCTCCTGCATATAGTTGTTTACATCCCTGTTCATGACATGGCCTTTAAGAAGATCACCCTGTGGGTGATAACAGGCCATGATCACCTCTTCGCCGGTATGCCCTCCTGTAGTAAAGCCGAAGCAATTGCGTGAGTTGAGGATGTTTACTATGTTGTGTGCGAGGTTATTGCTGGTACCCACTTTTGTATAATCCCCTTCCTTGTAATTTTTGGAAGAAAGTAATGTTTGTAACTCCTCCCCGGTAATGTCAATGCCTGTATATTCTTTGAACACGGCCTTGATCTCCTCCGGTTTTGTGTTCACAAGTACCGATTCAATACCGTTGGCACTTAACTTAATTTTAGATACTGCTCCAAATAATTGCTCCAAAGAGAGTTTGTCATAACCAGGACAGTTGCTTGTACCAATTGAAAAGCCGCTGTTGCCATGATCGGGAAGAATCAATACCGCTGTATTTCCATCATTTTTGGCAAATTCCATAACTTTTCCCACTGCCTCATCAAAGGCTAGAAACTCGTGAATGATGGAAGCTGCATCGTTGGCATGAGCGGCCCAGTCGACCTGACTGCCTTCAACCATCAGAAAGAAACCATTCTCTTTTTTAGATAGAAGCTCCAGTGCCTTTTCTGTCATTTCGGCAATTGAAGGCACCTTATCCGGATTTCTGTCGATATCGTATGGCAAAGCTTTTTTACCAAATAATGCCCATACTTTTCCGTTACCTGTGTAATTGAGAAGTGCATTCCGATCATCACTGATGAGTGTGGTGCCGTTGTTGTTGAAATGTTGACGGATATCCTCCGTAAGGATGCCATTTCCACCTCCGAACATTACGTCCAGGTTTTGGTAGGCCATCTGAGTGGCCAGTGCGGCATAGTTACTCCTTTTATAATGGTGGGCTGAGAAGTCGGCAGGTGTGGCATGCGGAAATTCACAGGTGACGACCAGTCCTACTGCCTTTTGTTTTTCTATCTTCATTGCTTCGAGAATGGTTGCCGCAGGCTGCCAGGTACGTGATTCCTCTACCTGGAAAAGGTCATTCTCCGATACTTCGGGATGAATGGCCACATTTCCTGTTTGCTGCAGAACACCTGTCGCATAGGCTGAGCCAGTGGGGGCAGAGTCTCCTATGGGAGCGTTGGATGAGAAGGTGGTGACGGTACCTGTGAGGTAAGGGTCTATATGTAATCCTATACCTAGATTATTATACTGTTTAAACCAACGGGCAGCTGAATAAACACTCACAGAGGTGCCGTCAGGGATCATGACGATGATATTTTTTACCGGCCTTACTTCCTGTGCCGTGAGGATCACAGAAAAAAAGAACAGAAAAAAAAGGATGTTTATCTTTTTCATTGAATAACTATTTTTAGTTTGTAATGTAGAACATACAAAGTTATAAAATAGTTGTTACGTTTTAATCAAGATGGAGTAAATGTATATTCGGACATTTCTCATAGATTGGGGAAACAGTCTGATTTTCCTTATATTTGTATTTCAAAAAAAAGAATAATAATGAGTAACAGAAAGCCCCTGATATTGATTACCAATGATGATGGTTATCATGCGAAGGGAATTGCATCGTTGACTGAGGCGATGAAAGATTTAGGAGAAATTATAGTATTTGCTCCCGATTCACCCCGTTCGGGTATGTCTTGCGCCATATCTACCTCGAACCCACTTCGTGCAAGATTGATTCACAGTGAGGTAGGGTTGACTTCGTACATTTGTAACGGGACTCCGGTAGACTGTGTGAAACTGGCATTGAATGAATTCATGAATCGGAAACCCGATTTGTTGGTTTCTGGAATCAACCACGGCTCCAATGCCGGAATAAGTGTGCTTTATTCAGGCACGATGGGTGCAGCCATTGAGGGTTGTGTTTTCAATATTCCTTCCATTGGTTTCTCGCTTTGCGATTTTAGGCCAGATGCTGATTTCACGGCTACAGCTGCCGTTGCACGTAATATGGCAATAAAGGTTCTTGAAGCAGGCTTGCCCTCCGGTGTTTGTCTGAATGTGAACGTACCTATGGGAGAGATAAAAGGAGTTCGTGTTACCACACAGACACAGGGGAAGTGGGTGAACGAATATCACCGTTCGAAGGATGGATCGGGAAGAGATGTTTTCTGGATGACCGGTAACTTCGAGAATTGGGAAGAGGAAAATGACAACAATGATGAGTGGGCACTCGCTAACGGATATGCAGCTGTTGTGCCTGTAAAGATTGATATGACAGCCTATGATTTTATGCCGGAGTTGAAAAAATGGGAGATATGAGATGAAAGTGGTTATCATTCAGCTATCAGCTTTTCTACACCTGTATTCGATTGATAATAAGTAAATAATATTGATATGAGGTACTATCTTGTGGTAGGAGAAGCGTCGGGAGATTTGCATGCTTCCAACCTGATGCAATCGCTCCGGGAACTGGATAAAGATGCAGATTTTCGTTTCTTTGGGGGCGACCTGATGCAATCGAAAGGCGGCACGCTGGTGAAGCATTATCGCGAAATGGCATATATGGGAATTATTCCGGTAATACTGCATGCACAGACTATCCTGCGTAATCTGGACTTCTGCAAAAAAGATATTGCAGCATACAAACCCGATGTGGTAATACTGGTGGATTATCCTGGTTTTAATTTGAAGGTGGCAAGGTATGTGAAGGAGAAGCTGCATATTCCGGTTCATTATTATATTTCACCCAAGGTATGGGCCTGGAAGGAATATCGTGTGAAATCACTGAAGAGATATGTGGATGAGATGCTCTGCATACTGCCTTTTGAGGTGGATTTTTTCAGGAAGCACCAGTACAGGGTACATTATGTGGGTAATCCCACCGTAGATGCCATTGTGAACAGGGACCAGCCCGGGGAATCCTTCGATGAATTTGTATCTGCCCACAATATTGAAAATAAGCCCATCATCGCACTTCTGGCAGGAAGTCGCAAACAGGAGATTGCCAGTAATCTGCCTGCGATGCTGGAGGCAGTGAAAGGTTTCGCCGACGGGTACCAGATTATTGTGGCCGGGGCGCCCGGTATAGACCCGTTGTTTTATAAGGAGTTTGAAAATTCATTCCCACCTGTCCGGGTGTTGTTTAATTGTACGTATAGAATTTTGGCACAGGCCGATGCTGCTCTTGTAACATCAGGTACTGCCACGCTCGAGACCGCCTTACTCAATGTGCCTCAGGTCGTCTGTTACAGAACACCATTGCCGGGACTGACCTGGTTGGGATTTAAGTATATTTTGCATACACCTTTTATTTCGCTTGTAAATCTGATCAGTGGTAGAGAGGTTGTCAAGGAGCTTTTCGCAAAAAAATTTACCGTCGACCACATCCGGACGGAACTCAAACAATTGTTGCACGTGAAAAGTTACCGGCAAAATATGCTCAATAATTACAAGGAGATGCAAGTGAAGCTTGGAGAACCGGGTGCATCACGCAGAGCCGCAGAAATTATTTACAGTCAGTTGCATTTATGATATTTTTTTGCATGATCTTTTGTGCAGAAGAAGCTCATATATTACTTTTCGAAGAAATGATAAATTAATTTCTTCGAAGAGGTGTTTTTTCTCTCTTTTTTGTTTCCTTTGTGCAAATAATAAAATAATAAAAAATGAAGGTAGGCATTCTCAGTTCGGGTGGAGACGCCCCCGGTATTAACGCAACCATTCGTGGTGTGGGAAAGACAGCCATTAACAATTACGGCATGCAGGTAATTGGTATTCAAAATGGTTTTTCCGGGTTATTGTATAAAGATGTAGTGGAACTTACAGATCCCTCTTTGTCCGGGATATTGAATCTGGGGGGTACAATTCTGGGAACGGCACGCGAAAAGGTATTCCGGAAAATGATTACTTCACCCGATGAGAAGGATCGTGAACAGATAAAAGCAGCATACCATGAACTGGGACTCGACTGTCTTGTGTGCATTGGCGGAAACGGCACACAACGTACTACGTGGATGCTTTCCGAGTTAGGGTTGAATGCGGTGGGAATACCTAAAACCATTGACAATGACGTGTATGGCACAGATATTACTTTTGGTTTCGATACTGCTGTAAATATTGCCACCGAAGCAATCGACAGACTTCACTCCACAGCCAGTTCACACCGGCGCGTGATGGTGATTGAGCTGATGGGGCATCATGCCGGATGGATCACACTCTATGCCGGAATGGCGGGTGGCGCTGATATTATCCTCTTGCCCGAACTGGGTTATAATATGAAGGTCGTGATCGATAAAATCCAAAAACGGATGGAAATGGGTAAGGCTTATTCAATTGTGGCGGTGGCAGAAGGTGTAGAGGTGCCTACACGAGAACGTCCGGCTGCTTACTTTGCCCGCGAAATTGAGGAACAGACCGGTTTTGAGACACGCGAAACAGTGCTTGGTTACATTCAGCGCGGGGGATCACCTTCGCCTTATGACCGAATTTTGGGAACCCTGCTGGGTGGACATGCCGCAGAACTGATTCATGAAGGAAAATTCGGCAGAATGGTGGCCAGGCTGGGCAATAAGATTTCCGATGTGCCCCTGTCGGAAGTAGCCGGAAAGTTACGTCTGGTGAATCCGGAGTCTAACCTTGTAGTACAGGGGAAAAGAATGGGAATATCATTTGGTGTATGGTGATGAGATAAAGAGAGGCACTTCAGGTGCCTCTTTCTTCGTGTCTTTCTGCACAATCAAAGTTCCTCAGTGTTTTGTTCCTCTTCAAAATCGGGGAGTGACGTTTTTTCCATGCGGTTGTCGGGATTTGAAATACCGGTGCTGGCTGTTCGGGCAATCACCTCCTGCAACTCGTTACTTTCCCGCAGTTTCCTGATAGCCACCTTTGCCGCCATCTGGTGGGATTCCTTCTTGGAGTAACCCTTGCCTGACCCTATTTCCACTCCGCCCACTTTAACGCAGGAACTGAAGACAGGATTGTTTTGCGCATCGTATGACGCATCGGTAACCTCGAAAAACACATCTACTTTATTTTTCTGGCCCCATTCAATGAGGCGCGATTTGAAGTCTACCTCACTCTTGAGTACGGTCTCTATGTTCAAATGTTGTTTGATAAGGGTCTCATACACGAACTTCTTGGCTACACGGTAACCCTGGTCGAGGTAGATGGCACCGATCAATGCTTCCAGTGCATCACCATAAATATTGGTATTGTGCGCCAAGTTACGTGTCGATGAGATAATAAGTTTGTCGAGTCCCAGCTCCACGGCTAACTTGTTAAGAGTTTCCCTTTGTACGATGCGTGAGCGCGTGCTGGTGAGAAATCCCTCTTTCTTATGTTCGAACTTTTTATACAGGATATCGGCGACGATAGCATCGAGAATGGCATCGCCCAGAAACTCAAGACGTTCATTGTTTACCCATCTTCCTTTCTTTGAACGGATCGAAGACGAACGATGCGTCATGGCTTCCCTGTAGAGATCTATCCAGTCAGGATAAAATCCCAGTACATTGTAAAACGAAAGATAAGGCTCTTTACCTTTATGAGGAAGAGCCTTGATCCTTTTTACGAATCTTCTTAACACACTACTTGTTGTATTGCTTGAGAATTACACTTGCGTTGTGTCCCCCAAAGCCAAAAGTGTTTGATAACGCAGCTCTTATCTCCCTTTTTTGAGCTTTGTAGAATGTAAAGTTCAGGTTGTAATCAATCTCCGGATCCTCGTCCCCTTCTTCATGGTTAATGGTAGGGGGGACAATCTGATCTCTGATTGCCAGGATGCTGAACATGGCCTCCAGTGCACCGGCACCTCCCAGAAGATGGCCGGTCATAGATTTGGTGGAACTGATGTTCAGGTTGTAGCTGTGATTACCAAATACATCGAGGATTGCTCTTACTTCCGAGATATCTCCCACAGGTGTAGAGGTACCATGTACGTTTATGTAGTCAATATCTTCCGGCTTCATTTTGGCATCTTCGAGCGCGTTACGCATCACCAACTTTGCACCCAATCCCTCGGGATGTGATGCCGTGATGTGATGAGCATCTGCTGACATGCCTCCACCGGCTACTTCCGCATAGATGGTTGCGCCACGTGCCACAGCATGTTCCAGCTCTTCCAGAATAAGTGCAGTGCCACCCTCGCCAATCACGAAACCATCGCGACTGAGGCTGAATGGACGTGATGCAGACTGTGGGTTATCATTGCGTGTGGACAAAGCATGCATGGCATTGAAGCCTCCCACAGCTGATGGGCTGATGGTCGCTTCGGCACCTCCGGTAACGATGACATTTGCTTTTCCCAGACGAATAAGATTAAAAGCATCCACAATGGCATTTGTGGACGAAGCACAAGCCGAAACAGTGGCATAGTTGGGACCTCTCAGTCCATAAATCATAGAGATATGCCCTGCTGCAATATCCGCTATCATTTTCGGAATGAAAAAAGGATTGAACCGTGGCCCTTTATCCTTGTTAAGGTAAAACTCACCTACTTCTTCTTCAAATGTTCTTATTCCTCCTATTCCGGCAGAAAATATTACCCCGATACGATCTAAGTTTTCTTTCTCCAGATCGAGGCCTGAATTTTCCATCGCCTCCTTTGCTGCGTGGATGGCCAGTTGGGCGTAACGGTCATACTTTCTGGCTTCCTTGCGATCGAACAGATCACTTGGATCGAAATCTTTTACTTCACAGGCGAACTGTGTTTTAAAAAGCGATGCATCGAAATGAGTAATAGGCCCGGCGCCACTCTTCCCAGCAAGGGCATTTTCCCAAGTGGTTTGCACATCGTTCCCGAGTGGGGTGATTGCCCCCAGGCCTGTTACTACTACTCTTTTTAACTCCATGAATAAAATGGATTATTTCGCGTGTTGTTCTACATACGAAACAGCATCTCCGACGGTAGAAATTTTTTCTGCTTGATCGTCGGGAATTGAGATGTTGAATTCTTTTTCGAATTCC
Organism: Proteiniphilum sp. UBA4977; assembly: GCA_002398565.1. Classification (GTDB taxonomy): domain Bacteria; phylum Bacteroidota; class Bacteroidia; order Bacteroidales; family Dysgonomonadaceae; genus Proteiniphilum. The sequence continues at coordinate 1,973 of DGZP01000113.1, read as the reverse complement.
ATGATCAATTCCACCGTGTCGAGAGAGTCTGCTCCCAGATCATTAGTGAAACTGGCTGTTTCCGTAACTTCTGATTCTTCAACACCTAATTTGTCGACAATGATAGATTTTACTCTTTCTGCTACTTCAGACATAACTTTCGATATTAATTAATAAATAAAAATATTATTCTTAAATTTGCGATTGCAAAGTAACGCATTTTTTCTCTAATTGTGCAAATTTTTGCAGACTAAAATCGAAGAAAGTGCACAAATTACGTTTTTTTGTGCATAAAATGAAAATGTTTTCATGGCACGAATCGCTATTATCGCATCAGGCAGTGGCAGTAACGCTGAAAATATAGCCAACTATTTTAAAGGGGATGCCGGGGTGCATATCCCACTCATTCTTTCCAATAATCCGGACGCTTATGTGCATGAACGAGCCGCAAAACTGGGTATTCCTTCATTTACTTTCACGAAGGCCGAATTCGACGATGGCATGGAGATACTGGAAATTCTTCACGAGTATGAGATCGACTTCATCGTACTGGCCGGTTTTCTGTTGAAAATTTCACAGCCTCTTCTTGAAGCATATCCGGGACGTATTGTAAATATTCACCCGGCATTACTCCCCAAATACGGCGGGAGGGGAATGTATGGGGACCGGGTACACCGTGCTGTAGTGGAAGCAGGTGAAAAGGAATCTGGTATCACCATCCATTATATCAATGAGCACTACGATGAGGGTGACATTATCTTTCAGGCCACTTGTCAGCTGTTGCCGGGTGATACTCCCGAAGTGGTGGCCGGTAAGGTACATGCACTGGAGTATACCTACTACCCGGAGGTGATCGGTGCATTGCTGAAAAAAAGCGAACAAGAGGATCAGCAGTATCATAAATAATCGTATCTTTGTATTTCACTTTGCGGCTGTGGCGTAATTGGTAGCCGCGCCAGACTTAGGATCTGGTGACGAAAGTCGTGGGGGTTCGAGTCCCTTCAGCCGCACAGCAAGCTCCTTCACGAGAAATCGTGGAGGAGTTTTTTTTATTCATAGATGGATCAACTCCTCTGCGTAACATTCTGTACGATAGTCGTTAGTTGCTTTATCCTTCTCTGCCTGTATTTTTTTGTGAAAAAAATTACAATGGGGTGAGGGATTTTAATCATTCTGCATCTAATAATCGGAAGCGAATAAAAAGAAAATCGTTTCAAGAAAATTTTACAGATTGTCTATCTAATTACAGAAATTATGAAAAAAATCGTACTGCTACTCGTGATGGTAGCGATGTTTGGTGCCGTAGACGCACAGGAACTTTCCCTTGGATTGAAAGGTGGAGTAAACATGTCTAATCTTTACGGAAAAGAGGTGAAGGATACCAAGATGAAACTGGGCTATCATGTAGGTATAGCTGCAGATTATGAGCTTGCGCCCAATGTGGCTCTCCAGTCAGGGCTTTATTTTATGACGAAGGGTGCAAAGCTGTCCTCAGCAAAAATAGACCAGAGCGTAGGGGATATTAAGATTTCCGGCTCTATGGACAATACGGTTAACGCCATGTATCTGCAAGTTCCCCTGCACTTTGCTTATAAGGTGAATGTGGCCTCCGAAACACGCCTGGTGTTACACGCAGGTCCTTATGCGGCTTACGGTATCGGAGGCAAGATCACCGGAAAGCCAGATGTGAAAGTCCAAGGTTATGTGCCGGCAGAAGCCAAGTCGGCGGTAGATGCCGTTCTCAAACAGATAAACAGCAGCGGTGTCAACGTGAAGACTTTCGATGAAAAGCTCGGGTACAAGCCATTTGACGCCGGCGTGGGTGTGGGTGTCGGGTTTGAGCTTGAATCGTTCATTGTGGATTTTGGATGGGACATGGGCTTACTGAACATCTCCAGAAACAAAGATGCCAACGTGAAAAATCAAACAGCGTACCTCTCTGTGGGATATAAATTCTAGACATAAGATCATTCATTGAAAAAGAAAAGAGGGTG
>DGZP01000054.1 GCA_002398565.1 Proteiniphilum sp. UBA4977 | reverse complement strand
GAAGCGGGCTTTACACGGGAGGATCTGCGCCTGGCCATGGAGCAGGAGAACATTGAAACGCGTCCTCTCTGGAAGCCGATGCACCTGCAGCCCGTTTTCGCCAATGCACCATTCTACGGAGATGAATCAAGAGTAAGCGAAAATCTTTTTGATCGCGGACTCTGCCTTCCTTCCCATCCCAATCTCACCGAGGAGGATCTGCAGCGTGTGGTGGATGTGATAAAGAGGGGTGCTTTTTTACAATGACGACAGGGTATTCACCAACGAGTTTATGATTAACCCTCGGGAGGGGAGGTGTGGTATTCACATCCCTGCCGGACAGTGGCATACCCTCGTGGGACGGGAGAGCGGAACCGTGATCTTCGAGGTGAAGGACGGTCCCTATGCTTCCCTGCAACCGGAGGCTATCCTGACACCGCTGTCTTAAACTTCTGGTAAGTTGTCAATCTGACTTATCAGGAATTCAATAATATAGTCCCAGATAAAATTCTGCTATGGCAACAGAATTTCCAGCCTCGGCCCACTCATCATACCTCAACATGAAGAAGCGATAGCTGCTTTCAGGTATTGTGACATTTCCAGTCGACCTGCCCGGATGGCTTGGATCGGAACTGTTGGAGGGCAGATCACTTCCCGGCAGGTGGATGTTTTCCTCAATGAGCGACCATTGCTCCATATCTGTTATACAGTCGGGATCATTGCTCCCGAAGAAGCTCACCTTCAGAGGTTTCAGATTTCCATTATTCATGCCGGGCCTATAAGCGAGCCTGAAATAATTGAACGATTCCTCTTTGCCAAGATCAATAATAAAATAGATATCGTTCCCGTCGCTTGCAACACCTCCGAAGCTATGTGAAACACCGGTTTGGGCACGATTGTCGAGATACGTTCTCCCAAACCCTTTCACCATGGACAGGTAAGTGCTTTCATTGCCATCGAAATGTGACCGGGGGGTGATTTGCGCGTCAAGGCCCGAGGCCGCATAAAAAAGAGGATGGGAGAGATAGGGCGACTTGTTTTTATCCGTTATCTGTGACTCACTGTTGTTATTAAGGGGGGAACCGTCCGAGATCCGGGTTTCGGGTGCGGCATACCAGTTGCCCCTGTCGAGATCGATATACCTGACTGTGGATAGCTCAACGCCCTCGGAAAAAACCGTTACGCCGTCAAACTCGTACATTCTTTTACAAGTTACCGCCAGGCCGTTATAATCATTCAGGGTGATGCTGCCCGTATTGGTAGACTGCGATTTTGTCTCACCCGTGGCCTTGTCGGTCCATGTAAACACATAGCCACTCCAAAATCCATCGTTGGGGCTTGGCAGGGTAAAGGTGGTGGTGGCTTTATCGAACTCAATCTCCGATGCATCGGGAGCCTCCAGGTAATACTCCCAGGGAGAGTGAAACAGGTCTTCGCCGCCGGGCTCCGGAAGATAAACAGATCGATACCGGAATGAACTTGCTTTAAAATTCTCCAGATAACCGGTTGTTTGGACTGAATCAATGAACAGGGTATGAGGTGTCTCCTCTCCATCTTGTTTCCACTCAAACTCGGTCCCCAACAATCTCTTGTCTATATTTACATCGTACGTTACGATGAAGTCATCTCCCTCCCGTTCCTTGGACGCAATAAGGCGGTTTTGTAAAAGTGACTCCCATACATCGCCGTATGATGTTGCAGTAATGGCTACCGGTATAGAGCCATTGCCCTTGTCATCGGTTATTGAAAGTTCAAATATGTAGGTTGCCTCCACAAGATCATCGATGTATATATTCGTCTCTTCGGACGGATTGATGGACTCAATAAGATGTTCCCGCTTGTTAAACCAGTATATTTCAACTTTCGATGCACGGGGGTCGTCCAGTGGCGGAATTACAATGCGTATACGGTTGCGCCCTCCAACACCTTTCACCTCAGACTCATCGAGCTTGGTGAGGTAAGTGATTGGCCCATCCTTGATGAAGTCGCTGTATTTGTAATCCATGGGACTACATGAATAAAGCAGAAAGAGGGCCAAAACGATTGAAAATGGGATTTTATTTTTCATCATATGCTGATATTATTGAGTAATATTTTATTAAAGTAAGACTACTTCTCTCTATGGCAGAGCGTAAAAGGTTTGGCTCTGCTCATTTACTTGACGGAATAGTTCATCAGTTTGCACCGAAAAAGCTTATTTCTCCTATCTGAACCGCCCCGGCATGAGCACTTGCTGCAAAACATTTAATTACCTGTACACGAACATAGCGTACCGGCTGGTCAATAGCATTGAGTGTCATCTCATGTCCGTTTGCGATGATTTCATTGTCCTCGGCAGTGCGGTCGTTCGTGCCCGGATAGGGATCAAACGAGCCGTCGGCTCTTGAAAGATAAAACAACCCCAGGTCGAACCATGCTTCACTATCGTTGATATCGTCCTGTAACTCACTCGGGTTATCCCCATTATATGCTGCCCCGTAGACACGGATAATTTGCGGATGTCCTCCTCGGAACTGATTGGATGCGTCGTTGCGCGGCCACAACACGAAGCGGCTGAGATTATACCGATCTCCCAGGTCGATGGTGAAGTGCTGGGGAAAGGGTGCCAGCGGTTTCGTGTGATAACACTGTGAGCCACTCCCTACGGTACCGTCAAAAAGCCTGTCGAACGAGACGGCCGAACCGGACCAGGAGTGCATTTTATGACCCCAGAAGTTAGATGGCAACGTGTAACCGGTCTGGTCCGGGACGTATGATCCGTCTCCCGACAGGTTGCAGAGGGCAACTTCCTTAAAGAGATTTTTCGGGAGTTCCATTTCGAACCAGGGAGAGCAGACCGTGTCTTTTGGAGGCGACCAGTGACCCCACCGGTCTCGGATCTGAACACGGAAATTCTGGTCAATGTCGGGTTGATGCTCACGGTTAAAGTATTCCACACCGGGATTCACCGTATAGTAGGTGCCTACCTCCACCCATTCACCCGTCGTCTCATCTTGCCTGAATGTGCGAAAAGCAAGCTTTGCGCCTGTCTCGTTTTCGGTGATCACGCGAATACCCATAAAGGTGGGCATGATTTGCAGGTTATCGTATGCAACCAGGTAGGGAGGACGCATCGGGTTGACCGTTACCTCTACCGGCTCGGAAAAGGTCTGGCCATGGCTTACTGAATATAGTTTTACCTTATAATTGCCTTCTTTGCCGAACCCGTCTACCAACACCGAGTCCGTGTAAAAGGATGCGGTTTGGTTATATTCCAGTCCATCATCCGTTGTCCAGATCGCCTTTACATATTGCAGGTTCTCGTCGTTCGGACGATCGTAATATATGATGGAAGCGCCACTGATATTTTTAACCTCGGTTACTTTTACCTGAAGAGGAACCTCTGTGCTTCCCGTGGGATTGTTCACCTGATCATCCCCACAGGAATAGAAGATAGTTAAAACTATGAATAATGCTGTTTTAATCGGTCTCATTGTCATCTGAATTTTTTAATGGTTACCAACCGTAGTTTTGAAGTGTATTCTTATTTCTCAAAATCTCCTCGTCCGATATCGGCCAGAAATAGTCCCTGGGAGTGAAATTTCGCGTATAGACCCATGTTTCCCTGTAGTACAACAAGGGATCGGAAGCATCTAGATTCCATCCGGTTATTGGCTTATTATACTCATCCATGGCCAGCTTCCAACGCCGCAAGTCCCAAAAACGATGGCCTTCAAACACGAATTCGACCAGTTTCTCCTGCCTGATTATATCTCTTAATCCACTTTGTCTTAAATATTTGGAAGGGTCATTTGAGTAATTGGACCAAGACTCCTCTATGCCTTTCAGTCCGGCTCTGCTCCTCACCGAATCGACATAATATATGGCTTCATCCCTTGCTTCCTGCGTGTTGTAGGGTAAGCATTCGGTGATGTCCGTA
>DGZP01000053.1:53228-74623 GCA_002398565.1 Proteiniphilum sp. UBA4977 | reverse complement strand
GTGACCCCCGGATTTCCGGTTGTTCCCGAAGGTGCCACTTCGCCGGATGGATCAACCACATACAATTCAAGGGTTTCAATTCAGACAAGAAACATCATGGGCCTGACCACCACGTACGACTATTATTACACGATCAGTAAAATGTCGACCTTCACCAATAAAAATTACAAAAAAGTGGGAATGGCTATTGATGAAAATTACCACCTTCATGTCTTTATGGAAGGAGAAGAGGTTCTCACAACACCGGTAATCAGCGAGCTGCGTACATTAAATCAGATACAGGGCGGCATTTTCATTGACAACTGGCGCATTGTTTTCCCGAACGGAAATGGAGGGGCCAACAGGCCAATGCTTTATTTTGATGATGCATATGCATCGACCACAGAGTTACTTAAATAAGATTTTATTGGAAATGCAACAACCGGCCTTTGAGCCGTGAAAATGATATATTCCCGTGATCCGGAGGCAAACAGTCAAGTATGTACCGGATCATGGGGATCTTTCTCTATTTTAATGTAATATTCATAATTTCAAGCAAATGAAAACGGAAGTATTGATATTTGGATTGTTGCTATCTTGTTTAACCCTTACGGCACAAGATACCATAAAAGGTGTGATATTGTCGGAGAAAGGAAAGCCTGTGCACAGGATGAATGTATGGGTGAAAAACTCGTTGGACGGAGTTAAAACGGACAAACAAGGTGCGTTTATTCTACAGGATCTGAACGAAAAAGATACACTGATCATCTCTGTCACAAAAAAACAGGATGCTGTAATTCCAATCAAGGACAGAGGGAATGAGTTAATAATTACATTGAGAAAGAACGAATTCCTTTTAAAGGATAATTCGCAGGAATTCACAGTCCCCTATTCAAATAAAACAATATTACCATTCAACCCGAATATCCTCACCCGAAAACAAATTGAACAGAGTGGTGCAAATTCGTTGTATGATCTGTTGAGAGGAAATCTCCCGGGGGTGACAGTTTCCGAAGCCAATGGCAATACCTACGTAACCATCCGTGGAGGGAGCTCTTTTGACCTCAACAACGAACCGCTTTTTATTATTGACGGGGTTGAATACAGGGGGAGCTACGATGCCGATCGTTCTGTGAATGTCAACGATATTGAACAACTGGAAGTACAGAGCGACGGTGCGATGTATGGGATAAAAGGATCAAACGGCGCAATTGTGATTACAACCAGAAAAAAATGAAGATCAGTTATTTAAAATACCTATCAATTATTCTTGTGATGTTGTCACCACTCTTTTCTTGTAATTCACAGGAAGAGGCGAAAACAATACCTACGTTATCGATCAGCGGCAATGAAAACATAGAGAGCGGAGGAGGGATATGCACTATACAGGTAACGGCCACGACCGGTTGGAAAGCACACGTCGAAAGCGGAGCATCCTCATGGTTACAGATCAAGGAAACCGGCAATGATTTTATGACTGTATTTGTTGCGCCCAATCCTACCAGAGTATCCCGTACGGCCCAGATTACGGTTAAACTGGAAAAATTCGACAAGTCAGGTGTCTTTCGTATTGTGCAAAAAGGCAAAAATGCTGATTCCGTGTCTGATGATCCAATTGCACTTGGTTATACATTGCGAAGTTCCATGCAGGGTACTCCGGCTCTGATGGACAAAGATTATTCCCAGATTCACAGCCATATGAAACAATATGGCTGGGATTATTCAGAACATCCTAATTCATCTGATCTGGATCATAATGATGGGATACACTGTGTGAATATCTATGACGAAACGTTGAAGCAACATGTATTCAAGTTTATGATTCATGTAAACCCTTTCTTAGATGGCGACAGGGGTAAACTGGAGGACAGGCAGCGTAACGAGATGAAATCGCAGACGTCAGGCAGCTGGTACAAAATGAATGGTAACTGGGATGAACGGCAATGGTTGGAGTGGAAATTCAAAATACCCAAAGGATTTCGTCCATCAACAAGTTTTTGCCATATTCATCAGTTAAAAGCACAGGAAGGAAATAACGGAGCTCCCATCATCACCATCACGCTGCGTGGAAACAACGACGGTACAAACAGAAGGGTACAGGTAATCCATACCGGGGATATTTCTTCCACAAACAAAGGGACCATTGTGGACAATATTTCCATGGAGGAGTTCGAAGACGAATGGGTGCAGGTACAGGAAGAGGTTCACTATGCCCATAATGGTTTCTTCCGGATCAAGATTACCCGGATAAGAGACAATAAGGTATTGATTGATTATTCCACTGACAACATTGATATGTGGCGAAAAGGCGCCACGAATATTCGCAATAAATTTGGCATTTACCGTAGTTACGGAAAGACATTGAGCGATCCGGACGACAGACCGAGTAACGGCATAAAGGACGAATCGCTGTTCCTGGGGGATTTCTATATATACGAAAAAAATACAAACCCCAACCCTCAGCCCCATGATTGAGAGAGTAGAAAACAATAAACACGACAAACTGACATATTTTTAAGAATTATCATTCCTGTAAGTAAATGATATTTAAGTGATTCATTTTTCAATCATCAACTTTACAAATAATATCAGCACAGAACAGAACAGAATAGTCGTGGCAATAAATAAATAAATAAATGGATGATTATTGCACACAAACATCAAAACAAATCAATATGGATTAGATAGGTAAGAATAAAAAAAATAAATCAATAATTACTGAAAACACTAAAAAAATAGCATGAAAAGAAAACAATTATTCAAAACAATGAAAGGAATTTTGTCCATATTCCTATGGATGATATGCACTGTTATGTTTTCTCAAAACATAACGGTTAAAGGCAACGTTGTTGATGAAAAAGGCGAACCATTACCCGGAGTAACCATTACAGTGGTAGGTTCAACAAGAGGAGTGATTACTGATATCGATGGAAATTATTCTATTGACGTAAACTCAACGAATGCACTAATGTATACTTTCGTCGGGATGGAATCGCAAACGATGAAGGTAGGTGATCAAAGGATTATAAACGTTGTGCTGGCCGAAAAAATAGACATGCTCGATGAAGTAACGGTTGTAGCCTTTGGAACACAAAAAAAAGAGAGTGTCTTATCATCAATTTCAACAATCAAACCATCAGAATTACAAGCACCGACCAGTAATCTGACTACGGCTCTTGCAGGACGAATCGCGGGAATGATATCTTATCAACGAAGTGGGGAACCGGGCCAAGATAATGCAGATTTCTTTATTCGTGGCGTTACAACCTTCGGATACAAGAAAGATCCGTTAATCCTAATTGATGGTATAGAATTAACTTCAACTGACTTATCAAGGCTTCAGGTTGATGACATAGCCAGTTTTTCAATCATGAAGGATGCCACCGCAACTGCCTTGTATGGAGCACGCGGCGCAAACGGTGTTATTCTGGTAACGACAAAAGAAGGGATGGAAGGCAAAGCAAAAATATCGGCACGTTATGAATTATCTATATCCTCTCCTACCCAAGAGACAGAATGGTCTGATCCTATAACGTACATGCGTCTGCAAAATGAAGCAGTCATGACGCGGGATCCGTTGGGTATTGTCATGCATAGTCCTCAGAAAATAGAAAACACCGAACTGGGACTAAACCCTAATGTTTTCCCTGCGGTTGACTGGTATAATGAGCTTTTCAAACCAACAACAGTGAATCAGCGAGCTAATTTTAATATTAGTGGGGGTGGAAACGTAGCGAAATATTATATCGCTTCTTCAGTCTCGAAAGACGAAGGGTCATTAAAAACATCCAAGTTGAATAATTTTAATAATAATATTAATCTAATAAAATACTTATTACGATCAAATGTCAACGTGAATGTAACCAAAACGACAAAAGCAAATGTGCGTCTACATGCGACAATGGACGATTATTCGGGTCCTATCGATTCTGGCAATACCCTATACAGAAAAATCACCCAAACAAACCCAGTCTTATATCCTCCTTACTATCAACCTGATGCCGCAAATGCAACAACGCCCTATGTATTGTTTGGGAACTATGAAAATGGAGACTATCTGAACCCATACGCTGACATGGTGAAAGGATACAGAGATACCAAGACATCTTTAATGCTTGCACAATTCGAATTATTACAGGATCTAAATATAATTACTGACGGATTAAAACTCCGGGCTATGTTTAATACAAACCGAAGGTCTGAATACGGAATCAGGCGTTCCTATAATCCTTATTATTTTACGGCAACCAATTATGACCCCTTGAAAGACACATATGTTTTGAACGCCCTAAATCCCAATAGCGGGACCGATTATTTAACGACAAGCGAAGACAGAAAAAATGTAATTACAAATACTTATTTTGAAACTGCACTTAATTATGATCGAGCTTTTAATGAAAAGCACGGAATAAGTGGCATGTTGGTATACACGATGAGGGATGAGCTAACCTCTGTTGATGCCAATAATTTGCAAAGATCGTTGCCTGCCAGAAATGTTGGATTGGCAGGAAGGTTCACCTATGCGTATAATGACCGCTATTTTTTGGAAGCTAATTTCGGCTATAATGGTTCCGAACGATTTGCAAAAAAAGAGCGTTTTGGCTTTTTCCCTTCTGTAGGGCTTGGATATATTGTCTCTAATGAAGCTTTTTGGACACCGGAGCTCGAAAAAACAATTTCCAAATTAAAGTTTAAAGCCACATACGGTTTAGTTGGAAATGACGCAATTGGAAGTTCAGACGAAAGATTCTTTTATTTATCAGAGGTCAATATGAATAACTCCGATTATTCTTATACATGGGGTTCCATGTATAATTATTCGAGAAACGGGGTATCAATAGTAAGATATCCAAATGAAAATATTACCTGGGAAACTTCCAAAAAAACAAATCTGGGTCTTGAGTTGGGGTTATTCAACAAGTGGGAACTACAACTGGATATTTATAGAGATGACAGATACAACATTTTGATGGATCGTTCTTCCATTCCAACAACAATGGGATTATCCACTGGTATTAAAGCAAATGTAGGGAAAGCAGTAAGTAAGGGAATTGATCTTTCACTCGACTATAATCAGTATTTTTCCAACGGTTTTTGGGTGACCGGAAGAACAAATTTCACCTATGCTCATAGTGAATTTAAAGTATATGAAGAGCCGGACTACTCCCACACACCTTGGCGATCAAGAGTTGGATATTCCCTGAGCCAACAGTGGGGTTATGTCGCAGAAAGGCTTTTCGTTGACGAGAAAGAGATACAAAACTCACCCGTACAAACTTTTGGCGATTATCTAGGAGGCGACATAAAGTATAAAGATATTAATGGCGACGGACAGATTACCTCCATTGATATGGTTCCGATAGGTTACCCAACAAGTCCTGAAATTGTTTATGGTTTTGGCGCCTCTTGCGGGTGGAAAGGTATTGATGCATCTTTTTTCTTCCAGGGTTTAGCGAGGGAATCATTTTGGATTGATTATGCGAAAGTTACCCCCTTTGTCGACACTGGAGATTTCAGTCAAAACTCTCAAAATCAACTATTAAAAATCATTGAGGAAAATCACTGGTCGGAAGAAAATCGAGATTTATATGCATTGTGGCCAAGATTATCTACCACTGTTATCAACAATAACAGGCAACGAAATACATGGTTCATGAGGGATGGTTCATTTTTGCGGTTAAAATCGGTTGAACTTGGATACTCATTACCAAAATCACTTATCAGTAACTACCATATTAGTAGCCTTAGAGTATATTACAGCGGACTCAATTTATTATGTTTCAGCAAATTTAAGTTATGGGATCCCGAAATGGCAGGAAATGGATTTAACTATCCTGTTCAACGCGTGCATAATATTGGTATTAACTTGTCATTTTAAAAAAATTGGATGGTTATGAAAAATAATTACTTATTACTGTTTATTTTATTCTTTCTTGCTTCGTCATGTGAAAATTTTCTTGACGTTGTTCCAGAAAAAGTAGGTACAATAGATTATGTTTTCAGGGACCGAAGAAGTGCGGAAACTTATTTGGCAACCTGTTACTCCTACATGCCAAGACATGAATATCAAGGCCAGTCACCCGGAAGATTTATGGGTGATGAAATTACCACTTACTACAGAAATCGTAATAACGATGTCAGAATAACACTTGAAGGGAATAATGTAACTAATCCCTATATCAATTACTGGGATGGTGGAGGTGGAGTTTCTTCCAATAAGGGTTTGTTCAGAGGGTTACGGAGTTGCAACGAATTTCTGGACAACATCGACATGGTGAGAGATCTTGATTCCTATGAAAAAAGCAGATGGATCGCTGAGGTAAAGTTTTTGAAAGCATATTATCATTGGGTCTTGGTGCAACATTACGGTGCTATACCTTTGATAAAAACGAATCTCCCCATCTTTGCCTCTCCCGAAGAGGTGAAGGTTTTTAGAGACCCGTTACATGAATGTATTGATTATATTGTTTCTTTATTGGACGAAGCTATTCCTGAACTACCCAATAAAGTTGACGCCGAGGTAACGGAATATGGAAGAATCACAAAGCCGATAGCCGCTTCTTTGAAAGCTAAAATTTTGGTTCATGCAGCAAGTCCTTTTTATAATGGAAATGAAAGCTATAAGAATTTTGTGGACAGTCGGGGTATTCAACTACTTTATTCACCCTACGACGCCGGAAGATGGGAAAGGGCATTAACAGCATGCGAGGAGGCTATCGAGATTTGTGAAGCCACAGGTTTCATGTTGTATCATTATGATATCCCTTATGGTCTTAATATTTCCGATTCTACCCGATTGATCTTGCAGCCCAGTAGGATAGTTACAGAAAAGATGAATCCCGAAATTATCTGGTCACAGGTTACCGTTGATTCGAAACATGTTCAATTCGACTGTATTCCTGCGATTTCAGGCGATTTCAGGACTGCACGTGTGAATGTCGAAGCAACACCAACACTATTTACGGCTGAAAATTTCTATTCATCTAATGGTGTTCCGTTGGAAGAAGATATTGAATGGGAAGCCAAGGAATGGTATGTTAACAGGTATCAGGTTGCAACGGCTGATAGTAGGCATCGATTAATGATTGCTGAAAACTTTCAAACTGCGCAACTACATTTCAACAGAGAGTCTCGTTTTTACGGTAGCATATCCTTTGACGGCGCACGTTGGTTTGGAGGAGGTATTACAAATCCCTCGGAAGACAATCAATATACCGTAAGAGCAAAAGCAGGTGACCCGACTAATAATCCGGCGGGGAGAAATGGACAGCAATATTATTCACCTACCGGATATTTTATTAGAAAATTGGTGTCACACAATACCGTTGCCCCCAATGGTTCATTTACAGAAGAAAAATATTTCTGGCCTCTTATGCGAATGGCTGATCTCTATCTATTATACGCCGAAACATTAAATGAAATCAAAACAACACCCGATGCTGAAGTATACAAATATTTGAATATGATCCGAGAGAGGGCTGGTTTGAAAAGTGTAGAAGAGAGTTGGACGAAATATTCGAAAAATCCGGAAAAATTCAGAACAAAAGATGGAATGCGTGATATTATTCATCAGGAGAGATTGATTGAGTTAGCGTTCGAAGGAAATTATTATTATGATATTCGCAGATGGAGCGGAGGTGTCAGAAGAGGCCGTTACGACATTATGAACCAGTTAAATATGCCAATTAAAGGCTGGAACATTGATGGTTTGGAAACAGAAGATTATTACCAGATCAAAACTGTCTACACACTTAAGTTTGGATTACGCGATTATTTGTGGCCTATTATGGAGAGTAATCTGACCCAAAATACAAATTTAATCCAGAATCCAGGTTGGTAGTTTCTTAATTTAATAAATGACAAATATGAAATACTATATTTATCTGTTATTGATAGTATTCTTATTGATTTCTTGTCAGGAGGAGTACATAGGTCAATACCCGGTAGATTCAACAATCCCGGGGAAAGTAACAAATGTTGAAGTTATAGAACAATTTGGAGGTGGTGTCACTATTCGTTACAACATTCCCAATGATGATGATCTTCTATATGTAAAAGCAAACTATAAATTGGATGATGGAAGGTCAATGGAAGTAAAATCATCATTGTATACGAATACGATGAACATAATCGGTTTTGCTAAGGAAGAAGAAAGAACAATAGAGTTGAGAAGTGTGGATAGAAGCCAGAATGAATCAGAACCTGTAATAGTGAAAGTTACGCCTAAAAGATCTCCTATTTTTGATGCTTTTGAGTCATTGGTTGCCAAAAGTGATTTTGGAGGAATACAATTGAAATGGCAAAATGAGGCAAAAGCTGATTTAACGATTATGGTTTCTAAACCAGTCAAAGGTTCATCTCTGACTGAAAACATACAAAACTTTTACAGTGCATCGCAAAATGGTCTTGGGTATGTCCGGGGCTTCCCAGTGGGTGAACAAAAGTTTATCTTTCAAATCCGAGATCGCTGGGGAAATACTACGGATACCATATCCGGAATTTTCTATCCGAAATTTGAGGAAGAACTCGATCGTAAAACATATTGGAAACGATGGAACGGAGATCCAAGTATTCCCTACAAACGATACTCCGGATCCTATGAAATTGAAAAATTGTGGGATTTGAAGACTATGGCGTATACCAGTTCCAGCAATTTCTTTCATGGTCCTGCCGGAGTTCCCTTTCCAATAAGATTTACGTTTGATATGCAACAAACATACACACTGAGTCGACTCAAACTTTTCCAAAGAGGAAATACCTGGGCGTATGAACACGGAAATCCTAAAAAATTTAAAATTTACGGACACCCACTTTCTTCCGCAAGAATAACTGCTACGGATCCGGAAAATCAATGGCACCTTTTAGGATCATTTGAGTCTGTTAAACCTTCAGGGCTTCCATTGGGGCAACGAACACAGGAAGATATTGATAAAGGGGCGAATTTCGGTGAAGATTACAATTTTGATATTGACCTGGCAATTCCTGTGCGATACATCATGTTTGAAATAGAAGAAACATGGGGAGCCACAGAAATGTTTCACATATCAGAATTAGCTTTCTGGGGGGAACCCGCTGAATAATTAATTAAATATTTACATCTTTAATGATTAAAAAAATGAGAAAAACAATAATCCCCATTTTATCATCAATTGTACTAATTCTTATATCGGCATGTTCAGATATGAATGAATTACATGATAAATATTTAATGAATGGAGAGACCATCTATATAGCAAAGTTCGACTCAATGTACTTATATCCTGGACGGGAACGGGCTATGATGATGTATTGGTTATCGGACCCCAAAGCAAAAAAATGTGTAATTAAATGGGCATTGGGAAATGATTCCATCATAAAGGATATACATGTAACTCCATTAGACCAACCCGGTTATTTATTTATCGAAAATCTAAACGAAGGGAGCGTCAGTTTCGATATTATCAATAGAGACCAGAACTTCAAATTCGCCTCGGTTAAGGACAGTTACACACTCACTGTATATGGCGATAATTTCCAGGCTACATTACTCAATGTCTCCATCAAAAACCTCAAATACAATGCCTCAAAATCGGAGTTAGGTTATACCTGGTCTGGAGACTACGACAACACAATTGGGTATCAGTTGAAGTACACCGACAAAATGGGTACATCAATAGATACATTGCTGTCGGTAGCAAATAGAAATATTGTTTTAAAACAATTTCCTTCTGGTGGATCTTTTGAATATCGTACTCTTTATCTACCTGAGCCCGCAGCAATTGATACATTCTACACAGATTACAGGAGTGTAAAAGTGCCTTAGAAATTTTAAAGAATTCAGGCAAGCTCTGGTCTTGCCTGAATTCTTTATACAAACTTAAAGTCTTGTATTACACTCAGTCGTATCTAGCCTATGAGAATTTTTATGGCTCTTTTGTTCATCGTATTGCAATGTTCTTATGTTCTGGTTAATGCACAGGAAATCCAGACTGCAACTCCCGGAAATATCGTTGGAAAAGTTAGCCAATACGAAGATCGTTTACCAGTAGAACAGGCAACCATTCAATTATTGAATGCGGCTGACAGCCCTATCATTATGAGTACCGCATCAGGGATGGATGGAGCATTTAGATTAAATAGTGTGAAACAAAACAATTACATTCTAAAGATTTCCTTCATAAGTTTTGAAACATCTTTTCACATTATTCAAGCACAAAGTTTCATGGAAAAAAGAAATAGTTGTCCCTGATCTTGAATTGAAAGAATTGTCAATCATGTTATCTGATGCTGTAGTGGTGGGCAAAATGCCGGAAGTTATTGTGAAAGAAGACACCCTTGAATACAATCCTGCCTCATACCGGTTGCAAGGGAATGCTGTTGTTGAAGACTTATTGAAAAGGCTGCCCGGAGTGGAGGTTGATATGAATGGCCAAATCACTGTTGCAGAAAAAGCAATTCGAAGAGTAATGGTTGATGGAGAAGATTTCTTCGGAAATGATCCTACAATGACCACAAGAAATTTAGATATTGACATCAGCAAAAAAGTACTTGATGAAAAAAAGAAATTTTTAAACCTGTAAAATGTATTAGATATGGGCAAATTTTTATTCAAACCAGCAATTTTATTATTGGTCTGTTTAATCGGAAATGGTTGTTCTTCGAAATCCGACTTTACGGTTCCCTCGCCGGACGGTCAAATTACCGCAATACTGAAATTCGATAAAGAGCAAGGATCAGTCCATTATTCAGTAATAAGTAATGGTCAGGAAGTGGTATCACAAAGCTCGATGGGGATTTCTACCAATCTGGGGGAATTCATATCGGGAATGAAGTTCGAAGGCTCTTCGAAAAAAACAGTGGATGAAACATATCACCTTCCCCAGGGAAAAGTTTCTACCTACCGGAATCATGCGAATGAGCAAACCTTGACTTTCAGTAAAAACGGACAACAATTGAACATTGTATTCCGGGTATATAACGATGGAGTCGCCTATCGCTACGAAATACCGGGTGAAGGCAATATTGAATTCAGCGGTGAAAGCAGTTCCATTAATCTGGCTGATACGAATCTCACTTACTACGGACAAAACCATCCGAACAGGTATGGATATGAAAGTGCGTTGGGTCCGATTGACGGTGAACAGATGTCCAATCCCGTGCTGGCTCACCTGAAGGATAAAAATCATTTTGTGTTGATGGGACAGGCGGCAACCTATGGCAATTATGTACAAACCCACTTTCAACGATCAGCTAACCGGTTCACTTACAGCTATCCGCTGGATCAGGAAAAAATTGGTCCTGTACATTCTACCCTACCCTTTCAATCTCCCTGGAGAATGGCCATCATTTCCCCCGAAAACCCCGGGAAAATTGTGGAATCTTATCTGGCTGAAAATTTGAATCCTCCTACCAATCCAGCCTATCTGAATCAGGATGGCACCATGAAAGACTGGGTGAGACCGGGACGTGTCATGTGGGATTTTATTGCCAGGGATGGAGACAAACCCCGTATGTGGATTGATGCGGTTGACGAAATGGGTTGGGAATACTACATGGCTGATGCCGGATTCGCAAACCGCTGGGGTGGAAGCGACTCCGTATTGAACGTCGTTGAATATGCCGACACAAAGAATGTGGGAGTGATAGGATGGGCACATACCCGTGAATTCGATACTCCTGCCAAAGCCGACTCAACCATGAAGAGATACGCGGACTGGGGACTAAAAGGAGCTAAAATTGACTTTTTCGACAACAATACACTCAGTGATAATCCGCGCGACTGGAGAGACTACGAAGATACACAGCAAAGTTTGCAAATGAGAGACTGGATCTTTCAATTAGGTATCAAATATTCGTTTCTTCTCGAACTGCACGGAAATACCATTCCAACAGGTGAACGCAGGCAATTTCCGAACCTGATGACGCTCGAAGGAGTAGATGGCATGGAAAGAAGAACAAAACCAGCTGCAAACGATCTTACCATTCCGTACGTCAGAAATGTAATGGGTCCGGTCAGTTATACGGTCATCCACTTTGAACGGTCTCCAGGCACACATGCCTATCAGTTAGCCATGCCCATTGTGTACGAAGCCGGCCTGATGATCTATGCGGAACACGGAAAAAAACTTCTTGACTGGCCAGGAAGAGAGCTGATTAAAGATATCCCTTCAACATGGGATGAGATAAAATATATTGAAGGAATGCCAGCCAGCCATATCGTGATTGCACGCAGAAAAGGCAATGAATGGTATATCGGCGGAATGACAGACGAAGCACGTACCATTGATGTCCGACTCAATTTTTTGGATAAGGGAAAAAGATACGATGCATTCATTTTTAGTGATGAGACGCACACCACAATGAAAAAAGAATTGAAACAGGTCACCAACAACGACAGCTTATCATTCAATCTTTTGGAAAGGGGTGGTTTCGCGTTGCGATTAAGTACCAATTGAGTAAAATTAATAAAGGAGGACCCTTGTTCAGCACATACAATATCTTTCTGTACCGAATAGAGACTCTGAAACTTTTCAGTAGTTGCATTCTTAATTAAGATCTTCCTAATTATGTTTTAAAATTAAAAAACAAACACATGAAAAAAAGTAAATTGCTCAATCTCCTGAGGTGTTTTTCATTCATTATTCTTTGGATGATATCCTTGAACCTGTTTGCACAAGGTACAACCGTAAAAGGTAGGGTAACAGATGCAAACAACGAACCGATAATCGGGGCTACCATTGTTGAACAAGGCAATACAGCACACGGTACAGTTACCGATATGGATGGGAACTATATGCTAAGTAATGTGCCGGCGAATGCGATTTTACAAATTACATATGTTGGCATGAAATCTCTGGCTATTCCCGTGAATGGACGTGCAACCATAAACATCATGATGGAATCAGACACTGAATTACTGGAAGAAGTAGTGGTAGTCGGGTACGGAACACAGAGGAAGATCAATTTAACAGGCGCTGTAGGAAATGTGAGTGCCGATGAGATTACTTCCCGTATTGCTCCAAGTACCTCTTCTCTTTTACAAGGAAGAACTCCCGGATTACAAATAACACAAAATTCTGCCATGCCCGGAAATGAAAACGTGGAAATACGGATCAGAGGTATGGGGACTTTTAGTTCGGCCGGGAACAACCCTCTTATTCTCATCGATGGAGTAGAGGGAGATTTCAACAAGCTAAACCCAAATATGATCGAGAGTATCTCAATACTAAAAGATGCCGCCTCTGCTTCAATTTATGGATCACGTGCTGCGAACGGGGTGATCCTGGTAACCACTAAAACAGGAAAGGAGGGACGAATTGGGGTAGAATACCAGTTCAACTATTCTATGCAAAAACCTACTGAGCCTATGCATAGAGTGACTAACTCGGTTGAATATATGGAGTTAATCAACAAAGCAATCGACTTTTCCGGAAATGTAAATGCAGGCTGGAGGTACACGGATGATGAAATAAACCGTTACAGAAAAGGGCAAGACCCGAATGATCCCAGCTATAACCCTTTACAGTACCCGAATTGTGATTGGTTAGACTATTTAGTTCGTGATGCTGCTATGCAACAACACTTTATAAGCATTAACGGGGGAAAGGGTGGCACGAATTTCAATGCAGGTCTTGGATATATGAACCAAACCGGGCTTTTGTTAGGTACCGATTACCAGCGTTATGATGCCCAGATAAATTTCAAATCATTACTCACTGACAGGGTTACCTTTGGATCAAACGTGTCGATGAATTATGGTGTAAGGCACGATACTTCATTCAATGATACTGATATGGGTAACATGAACGCATCACGTGATCAGATGCGATCTGCATACGCAGGTTCTCCTTTAATGACTCCGCAGCTTCCGGACGGTAGCGGCCGATGGTCTTCTTATGCATATGAAAACAAAGGCGGAAATAAGAACCCCATTGCAAACGCTGTCGCTGGTGGCGGTCAATTAGAAGATAATAATTATATATTGGCCAGTTCTTTCCTGAATCTAAAAATTATCGAAGGCCTTCACGCTGAAGTAAAAGGAGCTGTGAAATTCAACGAAGAACAAAACAAAATCATGAATGCCACCTGGGATGGTGCTGTCTTCTTACCGGATGCCGATGGCCAATATGAGGACCGTCCCTCCACTTCGATGCAAAGTTTTCGCCAGAGGAATAGCCGTTCAAAGCAATATACACTTTACGGGACGCTGAATTATTTGAAAACATTGGATGAAGTTCATAACTTCAATATTCTGGGCGGATATAGCCAGGAAAGTTACAAGTTTGAACAGATTGAAGGTTATCGAACTGGATACACAATTAAGGATATGTGGTACCTAAATATGGGGCCAACTCCGGCTCAAACCAATAATAGTTCCGTAGATGAGTGGGCATTATCATCATTCTTCGGTCGCCTTAATTATGATTATTTACAAAAATATTTGTTTGAAGCAAATATCCGGTATGATGGTACTTCACGTCTTCCCAGTACCGGCAGATGGGGCGTTTTCCCCTCGGTGTCTGCCGGTTGGAGAATATCCGAAGAACCCTTTTTTAAAACTGTCTCATTTGTAGACAATCTTAAAGTCAGAACATCCTGGGGTCAATTGGGAAATCAAAATATCGGCAATTATCCCTATCAGGCTATTCTTACTACCTCGGGCTATAATTTTGGAGGCACGATGAGCAATGGTTACTATAGTAACAAGATGGTAAATACCAATATTAAATGGGAAACAACCACTTCAACCAATATTGGAGTTGATTTTGGATTTTTGAAAAATAAATTATCAGGATCTGTTGATTGGTATCATAAATACACTACCGATATATTGCGCGGTTTACAGGTTCCTAATTTCGTTGGTATCAGCGGTCCTACGGTCAATCAAGGTGAAATGAAAAACGTTGGATGGGATATTATCATAGGATATGAGGATAGAGTAGGTGATTTTAAGTATAGTGTGAAAGCAAATTTGGATACGTATAAAAATACATTGATAAAATATGGTGCCGAAGAGATTAGCGGAGTGAACATTCGTCGCGAAGGATTACCGTGGAACACCTACTACGTTCTTATTCAAGACGGAGTATATCAAACTCAGGAAGAAATCGATGGAGAGAAATTTAATGGGAAGCCGGTTGAGCGTAAATACGCCGGTACCATTACTATTAAACCCGGTGATATCCGCTATAAAGATATCAGTGGTCCTGACGGGGTGCCTGATGGCGTTATCGATGCCAATTATGACCGAGCTCCGGTATCCGGTTCTTTTCCAAAATTTGGCTATGGCTTCAATATTAATCTGTCATACAAGATTTTTGACTTAAGTTGTTTCTTTCAAGGCATCCAGGGAAAAAAACTATATGTCTCCTCCTGGGGTATTTCCCCGTTCAATCAAGCATCTCCCCCACCCGTATTCTGGAGAGATGCCTGGGATGGAGAAGGTACTTCCAATTATATTCCACACATTTATATGGATGGCTATGGACCAATGCAAGCAGGGAATTCATCATTCTTCCTCAGAGACGCTTCCTATCTGCGCATGAAGAGCCTTCAATTTGGAATTAATTTGCCTGAAAAAATAGCAAACAAAATGTACATAAAGAATGCGAGATTCTTCTTTTCAGGTGATAATTTACTTACATTCACAAAATTCTTTGATGGCCAGATTGACCCGGAACGTACTGGACAAGGTTCAAGCGATGCCTTGTATCCGCAAGCTAAAATCTACACAGTAGGGTTAAGAGTAATGTTTTAATCAAGCCATGCTTTATATCAAAATATTACGAATAAAAAATGAAGATCATAAACAGTTAATAATTAAACCTATGAAATACTTAAAGATTTTAATCTGTTTTTTGGGTATTGCCGTTTTGAATAGTTGCGAAGGATTTCTGGATAAACAACCCCTTGATCAGTTAAGCCAAAATACTTTTTTCAAAAATAAACAGGATATTGAACAGGGTCTGACTTCTACCTATCTCCGCTATCGCTCCCAGGTGATTGGTGGAATGGGTGCAGGAAATGGTTCTTCGATGGATTTGGAAGCATTGAGTGACAATGCATATTCCTCATCCGGATTTCAGAGTTTACAAAATATCGCACAAGGAGGAATGACTGCCTCAACCGGAGGAGCCGTAACTACCATGTGGAATGATGCCTGGCAAGGTGTGGCATATTGCAATTTCTTCTTGGACAACCTGGAAAGAGAAGAAGTAAAAAAATTACTTTCCGAGGCCGATTATAAACAATTTAAAGGTGAGGCTCTTTTCAATCGTTGTTATTTCTATTTTTTGCTTATTCAGCAATATGGAGATATTCCGCTTGTTCTGAATGCTGTAACTGCTGATATGCCCTATATGAATTTGCCGCGCGATCCCGTAAGTAAGATCGTTTCTCAATTACTTTCTGACATGGATTTGGCAATTGAAGGACTTCCCCTGAAAGCTTACACTACTGGTCATGCAGTAAAAGGATCTGCTATTTTGCTGAAAACCAGAATATTGATGTATGATAAAAAATATGCAGAAGCTGCAAGCACAGCCTATTCTCTGATAGGTGATGCAAAAAATCCCCACAAGCTTTCCGATGATTACGCCGGTATTTTCTTCGGCAACCAGATAAATAACCCGGAGATTATGTTTTCCGTATGGTACTCATCGCCGGATGATATGCATCAGTTTGATCAGTATACCGGAAGCCGCATGTCATGTTATCCCTTATTTGATTTGGTGAAAGCATATGAAGAAAAATCCCCGGGTGTGAAGGATCCACGATTGGGCATGACCATTTTTATGGTGGGCGATCCTTGGGAAATGTATAACGGGACATCAACCAAAACATTCCAATATACGACATGGAATACAGAGACAGGAAAACAAGACAAAATTCTTGATCCTACAATCTACACCTACTCAACAAAACAGTTTCCGCCCCGTGATGGATCTCCAAGAACTTCTGAAGGAAATATCCCTGTGAGTTCCCTTGCCTGGAAAAAAGGTGTCAACAAGTCTCTGGTACAGGCAAGAGATAAAATTAGTGCACAACATCGGGTACTGATGCGGTATGCAGACTTACTTTTATTATATGCCGAGGCAATGTTCGAAGCGGGACAAGGTAACGACCCAAGAGCCTTAAAAGCCCTGAATGATGTACGGAAACGCAAAGGGGTGGAAATGCCTGCGAAAACAGAACTCACACGAGAAATCATTCGCAACGAACGGAGAGTGGAATTAGCCTACGAGGGAGTTAGATACTATGATATAAAAAGGTGGGACATTGCAAAAGATGTAATTCCAATGAAAATTCCAAATCCAATGTTATCAAAACCGATCGTATGTAAATGGGATGGAAATCTATGGCCGATACCTCAAAATGTGATGAACATCATGCTTCCTGCAGGATGGGAAAATAACTCACCTTATTAAGCTACAACAAGCATGAAACCTCTGGTATTTATAAGTTCTCTTTTCGCGATAACCTCAATGGGAGTTGTCGGGCAGGAATCCTTGAAACCACAAATTAACTTCAGGCAATATGCGTCTTCCGCCGATTTAGTATACAAAACTCCGGTATCGACAAGTGAGGAAGGACTTCCTATTGGCAACGGAGTGATGGGGACATTGCAATGGACCACCCCAACCTCAATCCGGTATCAGCTGAACAGGACAGATGTATTTGGAAATAATGCCGAAAGCAATAATTTCTATGAGCGACACACGGATTATTGCGGTGGCGTAGGGTTTATAGACATCGATTTCCCAAACTATAACGACCTGTTTTCCGGAAATGAATTTATGCAGCACTTGTCATGTTATACAGCCACCATAGCGACCGAAGGAAAGCATGTAAATACCGAGACTTTTGTGTGGAGCGATGAGGATGTGATGGTGATGAATGTGGCATATGATGAATCCTCTCCCGTTGTCGTTCATTTAAGGTCTTTACGACCCTTAATCACGAAAACGGGAGACCATTCTGCCACCTCATCGCTGAAGAATGGAGAGGAAAACACAATCCTGCTCTTGCAAACATTCAAAGAAGAAAACTTTGTTTGCAAGACGGCTGTTGCCGTGAAGATAGTAGGTGTCCCGTCTAAATCGAGATTCGCAAATGAAACGGATATCACTTTAACGACAATCCCGGAAAATGGAAACGATTTTCAGGTATACGTGGCAAGTGTAGCTTCATTCAACGAAGATGCGGATGTGGAGAAGGAGGCGATACAAAAACTTCAAAGAGCAACAGGATTGGGATATGATGCTGTTTTATCGCATCATCAGCAGTGGTGGAAATCATTCTGGGAAAAATCGTTCGTTAAGTTGCACAGCAATGATGGCGTAGCCGGCAAAATAATGGAGAACTACACCTATTTCCAATATGTGATGGGATCATCCTCTCGGGGCACATACGCACCAAAATTTAACGGCATGCTCTGGACTACCGGAGGCGATTTGCGGAAATGGGGAAATCTCTTTTGGGGAGCAAACCAGAGTTGCTATTACAACGGATTATTTCCAACAAACCGGATGGAATTGATGAAGCCGTTCTTTGACATGTATTCCCAAATGATGCCATCTCTCGAGCGTGCCGCCGTACAACAATGGGACAGCAAGGGAATCTTCATCCCCGAGACTGTCGGTTTCGACGGCCTGCCTGAGCTACCGGATGAAATTGCAAAGGAGATGCGGGATCTGTATTTGCTGAGAAAGCCTTGGGATGAGCGATCAGACTCCTTCAACAAATATGCAAAAACAAAAATGCCGTTCAACAGCCGATGGAACTGGAAACAGGACGAAGGATGGAAGGATGGCGCCTGGCATTTCTCAGATAAGGGAGGCGGTCCTTTCGGGCATGTCACACATATTTTCTCCCGGGGAGCTAAAATTGCCTATCAATATTGGTTGTATTATGAATATACCCAAGACAAAGCATGGCTTAGAGAAAGAGCATATCCGATGTTAAAGGGGGTAGCAGAGTTTTACCGGAACTTTCCCCATCTGAAAAAGGAGCGTGACGGCAGATATCATATCCGGCATGTAAACGACAATGAGTCGGTATGGGACGGACACAATACGGTGGAAGAGATTTCGTCCATGATGGGAATTTTTCCGGTTGCCATTCATGCTGCCGAGATTTTGAATGTCGATATCGATCTACGTGAACAGTGGAATGAGATCCTGGTGAATCTGTCACCACTGCCTTTAAGCAATGCGCATCCCGAATTAAACGGAAAACCGGTTACATTTGTCCGGTCACTCCTCCCGGTATTGAAAGGCCCAGCCTCACGCGTTCCCGATCCCAATACCATGCCTGTCTGGTTTTTCGATTTATACACGTTAGCATCTACAGACCAGGATATGATGCAAATAGCCCAAAATACATTTGATGCCTATTTTCCTACCGGGATAAATAAGGATTCTCCCGTATATGTCCTCTCAAAGCTTCCTGTCGTGGGAGCCCAACTCGGACGGGCAGACGCAGTCAGATATCTGGTTCCCAATCAGATTGAAACCCGGGAAACAGAAATTATGAGAAACCGGATGGACCTGCGCGAAGGCTTCCAAACCACGGGCGTTCAACGCTTGGGTCGTGCAGCCGACGCTCTTCATCATGCCTTGTGTCAAAGCATTCCGCCCTCACCCGGAAAGGAGACGGTGATTCATCTGTTTCCTGCCTGGCCCAAAGAATGGAATGCACATTTCAGCCTTTTAGCCCGAGGCAACTTCCTCGTATCATCCAAAATGGAAAACGGGATAATCGAGTTTGTGGAGGTTAAATCGAACTCGGGCTTACAATGCAACTTACGCAATCCTTGGGAAAAAGGAAAAGTATCTGTCTATAAAAATGGCAGAAAAGTTTTCGATACAAGCAACAGGCATATCTCCGTTCCCACAAAACCGGGAGATCTGCTGCTTTTTGTAAATAACCAATAAATTATATCGAAATGAAGAAAATAGTATTGTTGTTGATTTTAATATATCCATGCTGTATCTTTTCTCAGGATATAGCGACGAGCAAATGGACAGGGAGCAATAACCCTGAAAAAATAGGATTGCTTGTTTCAAATCGTTTTGTAGAGAGTCCCCACAATAGCTTTCGCCCTCCCACTCCACCAAAATCAATCACTTATCCCGAAGTGTGTGCCTGGTACGGTGCATTGCGATTTGCAAAAGTAACCAATAACAATGCGTTGTTAAATCAGCTCGACGACCGGTTTAAGCATTTGATAAACAACGAAAGTCACTTGATACCGAAACCGGCCCATGTGGACAATACAGTTTTTGGCGCAGTCCCTTTCGAACTTTTCATGCAAACCAAAGAAAAAAAGTACCTGGATCTTGCCCTTCAGATTGCAGATGCCCAGTGGAAAATGCCGGAGAATGTAACTCCCGACCAAGCAGCAGGTTATAAAACGCTGTTGGATAACAACCTTACATGGCAGACACGCTACTGGATAGACGATATGTTTATGATTACCATGGTGCAGACACAAGCCTACCGGGCAACGGCCGACAGGAAATATATCGACAGGACTGCTTATGAGATGTATGTGTATCTCGATACCCTGCAGCAGGCTAACGGCTTGTTTTATCATTCTCCCGATGCCCCATATTTCTGGGGACGCGGAAATGGCTGGATGGCTGCGGGAATGACTGAGCTGCTTATCTCGCTGCCCCTGGATAATAAATACAGAACACCCATTCTGGCATCTTATTTGAGAATGATGGAAAGTTTGAAAAAATATCAGAAACCATCCGGTCTTTGGGGGCAACTCATCGATGACAAGGAGGCATGGGACGAAACCTCCGGATCGGCCATGTTTACCTATGCAATGATTGTGGGCCTAAAACGGGGTTGGCTGAACAAGGAAAAATACATGCCTGTCATTGAAAAAGCCTGGCCTGCCTTGGTAAAACATATTAACTCTGATGGAGACATTGATGAAGTATGCGAAGGGACAAATCGCAAAAATGACCGTCAATACTATCTCGACAGACTACGAAAAGTGGGAGATATGCACGGGCAGGCACCCGTTTTATGGTGTGCCGCTGCTCTTTTAGAGAAGCCATAATCAAAAGGAAGATCAAAATGAAAAGAAAAAAAATCATACTCTGCATACTCTTTTTACTGTTGGTGCTACCATTTACAGTAAAGTCACAGCAAGTTGAAAGCATCAAAGACTATCTTTCTCCAGCGGTTAAGAATGGCGGCTTTTCCATGGATGATTACATACTCTGGTGCCCGACGGTGATAAAAGTAGACGGAACTTACCACATGTTTGCTTCCCGCTGGCCGGTAAAGTACGGACTGGGAGGTTGGACCAAATATTCGGAATGCGTCAGGGCGACTTCCAAAGACTTGTACGGTCCTTATGAATTTCAGGAAGTCGTTTTACAAAAACGGCCGGACGCATGGGATAACTCTCGCGTACACAA
>DGZP01000053.1:32249-52996 GCA_002398565.1 Proteiniphilum sp. UBA4977 | reverse complement strand
ATCAACTCGGCCAACCAGACCGGTTATGCCGAAGCCGATAAAATAACAGGCCCGTGGACAAGGGTGGATGAGCCGGTTCTTCGCTTTAGCAACCCTGCACCTCTTGTACGGGAAGATGGGAGTGTCTATCTTTTTGGCCGTCTGCGCGATGCGGATGACAAAAACAGGGGGTTGGCCGCTGTTGCCCCCTCTTATAAAGGTCCCTATTCGCTTATTGAAGAGGGAAAAAACCTCCTTCCCAACGACTTTGAATTGGAAGACCCAACCATCTGGTGGGCAAACAATCAATACAACATCATCTGTAACGACTGGAAAGCGAAAGCCACGGGGGTAACCAAGGGGGGGGCTCAATATTACTCAAAAGATGGCGTGACATACCATCTGGTATCGCAAAAACCGATCTTCAACCGAAATGAACCGGTAGTTTATGATGACGGATCAACGGAGAAATTTGCAAGAATTGAACGTCCCTTTGTCTTTACAAACGAAAAAAATGAGGTAATTGCCCTTTTCACGGCCAATCTCTACTCCGATTCATTGGGGGGAAGAGCCAAAATTGTGGTTCATCCGGTAAATAATTACTATCCTAAAGAGATAGCTGCCAAAGCACGGCGTGGCACATCACAGGGATTACCCGATGCACGCCTGCCTTATACGCCCGGCAAACCCGTAAAGTATTGGTCATTGGCCACAGCAGCCTCGATCATGGCACGTTATCCCGATTATCGCGAAGCATACTGGAAACCCTGGTCGTATGTACAGGGTTATATATTCTATGGTTTTGAGATGCTGTACCGTTACACCGGAGATGCCCGATACATGGATTTCATAAAGAAATATGTCGACCACTTTGTGGATGAGCAGGGCAACTTCCATGGGGATAAACTCACCAACCTGGATAATATCATGACGGGTAACAGCATCGTAGGCCTGTATGAATACACAAAGGAGATTCGTTATAAAACCGCTGCAGATCAGTTCAGAAAGGCATTTGACACCTACCCGAGGAGT
Organism: Proteiniphilum sp. UBA4977; assembly: GCA_002398565.1. Taxonomy (GTDB): domain Bacteria; phylum Bacteroidota; class Bacteroidia; order Bacteroidales; family Dysgonomonadaceae; genus Proteiniphilum. The sequence goes on along the minus strand of DGZP01000053.1, from coordinate 51,985 downwards.
TACGACGGTCAGTTCTGGCATGGGGATAAGTCTCCCAATATGTGGATCGATGGCGTCTTCATGGGACAAATGTTTTTAATCAGATATGGAAAATCAATCGGCGACACCGGCTATTGTTTCGATGAAGCTGCCCGCCAGGTGCTGGTCTGCGCAAAGCATTTACGAAAAGAAAACTCCGGCCTGTACCTGCACGCCTGGACCGAAAAACCGGAGTCGGTGAAATGGGCAGACCCCAAAACCGGACTCTCACCCGAGGTATGGAGTGAAGGGATGGGCTGGTTTGCTTTGGTCGTAGCCGAATTACTGGCAGAAATGCCCCAAACTCATCCGAAATACAATGAAATTAAAAACATATACCTGGAGATGGCGGCGGATCTGAAAAAGCAGCAGGATAAAAAAACAGGCGGCTGGTATATGATTGTGGACAAAGGCAACCATCCGGACAACTGGATTGACCCGTCGGGTACCGGAATGTTTTTGTATGCTCTGCAAAAAGGGATCGAATTGAATCTCATTTCTCACAGAGAATACAATCCCGTTGTGAAAAAAGCATACAAATGTCTGATTTCGTTTGCCAAAATCAACGAAAGAGGATTGGTGGACATTGAAGGAGGGGGCGACGGGATTTCCGTGAAACCGGATTATGAGACCTATGTACACTATAACAGAATGACAAACGCAAAGGAGACCGTCGGCGCCTTCCTGTGGGGAACCACGATCATGGAGAAGCCGAAAAAAGAACCAGGAAACAAGATTTAAAACGCAAGACATCAGAAATAATCAATATAAAAATAAATAATTATCCTGATATGAGAACTTTCCCATTTATATTACCCCTGTGCATCTTTATTATCATAAATACAGAGGCAATATTGGCGAAAAATACCGGTAAGCCTTTCTTCGGTGCGCTTTTGCCAGAGAAACATGTTTATCATGAAACACCCGATTCACTTATTCTCATTACGGGCCTGACCCAAGAGTTTACAGTAGATACGCCCGAAAACGAGGGAATAACCACTACGGCCTTCCGAGTAGAGCAGCTGTTGAAAGCAGTGGATAGTGATGCGGAATTCATGTATGCAGTCTTTCATCCGTCGGGAAGGAAAAAGACAGATGGATCTTTTGAACCGGGCGATTACATTGAAAAAGTGAATAGAATAACGGGGAAAAAGCAGACACGGAAAGTCGGGTTACAGCGTGCTGCCCTCAGGGGTAAGCTCTTATTGGAAATGTCCCGGATGACAGTGGGTAGCAAAAACGATATTATACTGAATTTCCATGCCGGCCAACGTTCGCCGATGACGGAAGTGGTTATCACCATTCCCGAAGGGATACGCATAACCCCGGAAAATACGTATATCAATGTGATCGGCCGCGGTGAAGTATTACTGAAAGATCTGCCCAACCAGTCCATTGGTCGTACGGGTACGAATTATTCCTATCGCCAGGTAGGGCGCGTGGCAATCAATGAGAATGGAACCAGCGGACAACAGCTGATCATCTCAAATCTCGACTTCAGGCCGGCAAACGGAGCCGACTTAGTTATCCGCATTCAAAATCCGGGTATACAAAAAACGGGACAGTATCTTTTCTCGTCGCGCTACAAAACTTCAGCTCCTGAAAGTTGCACAAGTCCCGGTGGAGGGATGGAAAACGCGACGTTGACGGTAGTCAATGAAATCAGCGACTTTGTCAGAATCATGCCACGACCAAAAAAATATGAGAAAGTGGTACTCACAACAACCGAATTTTCATGGACGCCGGCCAAAAATGCTTCCAGGGTCAATTTATTACAATCGACTGATAAGGGAAAAAGCTGGCAAAAAGCCAACGCGATCATTGATCCATCAAGTGATAAGGCAACAATCAGCGACCTGACCCCTAACCAGCTGTATGCATTCAGGCTTGAAGTCAAAGATGGATCAAACCGGGGAAGTTCCAACATTGCCTGGCATTATTCGGGCATGCTGGATGTGAAAACGATGGGCGCAACGGGAGAGGGAAAAACCGACGACACGGAAAAAATCAACGAAGCCCTGGCCTTCATGAATGAGATTGGGGGCGGCATCGTACTATTTTCAGGAGGACAATACAACGTACGGACTCTGCACCTGCAAAGCAACGTCTGGCTCTACATCGACAGGGACGCTACCATTCAGGCCATTGAAGGTAGCGACGAACCGGAAGCTACCTGGTTCAGCGATCTTGCCTATCGTTCGGGATTATCACCCACCGATCCGAAGCCCTATCAGGATCCCGAAAATTATCTGACAAAACAGGATGTGGGACACACCTTCTTTCGCAATGCGATGTTCTTTGCAGAAAGGGCGGATAACATCAAAATTATCGGTAACGGCTATATCACCGGAAATGGAGTTTTGGCTACTTCCGATCGTGTGATGAACAATGCACCCGGTAGAAGGGCAGACAAGATGTTCGCTTTTAAATTGTGCACCAATATCGAGATTGGCGGACTTGACAACGGAAAGGATCTGTGGTACGACCCTGAAAAAGATTTGCCTTACTATATCAACGGCAACGGACACGACGACAGTAATATGCTGCAAATAGACAGAGGGGGGCATTTTGTACTTCTGGCTACGGGAACAGATCAAATCTATGTACATGATACTTACTTTGCAAAAAAGAACAGTACCAACGCCCGTGACATTTACGACTTTATGGCATGCAATAACGTAACGGTAACCAATATTTACTCAAAAGTCAGTTCCGATGACATTGTGAAGTTGGGATCGGATTGCGCTTTGGGATTCACACGACCCGTAAAAAACTACATGGTGCGAAATATCATCGGCGATACCAACTGCAACTTGTTTCAAATCGGCTCCGAAACTGCTGACGATATCCAGGATGTATATGTGGACAATATCTATGTGCTGGGATCCAACAAGGCAGGCTTCTCCATCTCTACAAACGATGGGGCCCACATAAAAAACATACACCTGAATAGCGGACGTACAGGAAGCATCCATTCACGTTCGGTCATGCAACGTACAAGGGCGCCTTTCTTTATTTCCATTTCAAACAGAGCGCGCATCATCGGTGCAAATGTGGAGAAGTTCTCATTCAATGAGCATGGAACGACGCGCAGCGAACTGCTGGCGACAAACGTGAATATCGGAAGAGTGGAGAACGTCACCATCCACGGTGTGGACATTTCGGAGGTATACGGCGGAAGCTCTTTCCGTGGGGACAGATGGAAAGCGTACGACGGCTCTCAAAATAAAGCGACGGCTATTATCGCGGGGTACAAGCTACCCGACGATGCCGATGTGGAAGGAGGTCTCACCTTCAGGTTGCCAAACGGGCAACATACCGGGTACATCGAAAACATTCGCTTCAGCGACGTGAACATGACGGTAAAGGGAGGGCACACTGCAGCCGACGCCGGATTGATCCCCCCGGAATTGGGTGTGGGGCGTTACAACGTGTCCGACTTCCGGATACAACCCTCCTACGGCTTTTGGATACGCCATGCCAAAGGGCTGACGATGAAAGATTGTGTGATCAGGACGGAAGAGGCCGATGGCCGTTATGCCGTGGTTCTGGATGATGTGCACAATGCCGGAATTACCGGATTAGAAGTCAAAAACGAAGGAATTACCGGAGAAAAGATAAAAACTATTCGTTGTTCCGGTATTGGTTATTGATATACATATTGGTTCAGAGTTGAAAGAAAATAAAATACACCTATGACAAACAGGAGAGACTTTATAAAGAAAACGGGCATGGGAATTTTGGCATCGGCTGTGCCTTCGAGGATCCTGTCGGCAACCGGCGCATTCGCCATGCAGCAGGCATCAACCCAACCTGCAACAGCGTATAACTGGAAGCCGGATGCAATCAATCAGCCCATTGGCCTGGCGCAAGGTATCTACCCAGGTCGGGTAGTCTGGGCACATGCTCCCGGAGCTGCACATTGGGATGGTAATTGGCAGTCGATGGAGAGTCCGTGGTGGCTCGACGAAAATACGGATCAACAACGCGTGACAACCATGGTGGGCGACGTCATCACGAAGTTAAGCGGCAAGAAAGAATTCGATCAGGCATGGAAAGCTATTTTTGAACATCACAATCAATCCGTCAGACACCTGAAACGGGGTTATCAAGAAGATGAGATCGTGGCGGTAAAAATCAATATGAACTCCACAAACCGTCCCGAACGCACCAACAATTACACCGATGTGGCCCCACAAACAGTATACGCTGTGATAGAGCAGCTGGTTAAATACGCCGGCGTGCCGGAAAACCGGATATTGGTGTACGACGGGAAACGATATGTTTATAATGCCTTGACACGGAAGGTATGGAACGATTTCAAGGATGTACGTTTCATGCAGGAGAAAGAGTTCACCGACGACCAGAAACACCCGGTGTACGTCGACCATAGCCGTTTTGAAATGCCCCATTGGGTAAAAGCGATACAATATTCTAACGGTGTTGATTACGAAAAGGCTTCCCGGATACCCAAACAAGTGCTGGAAGCAACGTACATCATTAATCTTGCCATGCTAAAATGCCACTCCTATCCCTACTCAAATATGGAAAAGGGTGATGAAGGACAAACAGCAGTCACCATGACCGGCAAGAATCATTTCGGCTCGATACTTGGCCCTTCAGAGTTGCACGGGGTAATGAATACCAACCGCGAAGCCAAACCCAAGACCTATTCACCACTGGTTGACCTTGCAGCATCACCTGCCCTTGGCAGGAAAACCATACTTTATATGTTAGACGGGCTCTATTGCGCCCGAAAACACTCTTCGTACGCCATGCATTTTCCGAATGCACCGTTTTTCAATCAAATTTACCCATACGCCAATCCAGAATGGCCATCGTCTATCTTAGCCTCAATGGATGGTGTGGCACTCGACTCCGTGGGATTGGACATCCTCTATTCGCAGACCAGGAATAACATCGATGTGGATAACCAGAACCGTCCGTGGATGCTGATCCGGGAAAATGCCGACGACTACCTTCACGAAATGGCGGAAGCGGAAAACCCGCCTTCGGGTACAAAATACATGCAGGAAGGGAAGCAAGTATCCAGCCTTGGGGTACACGAACACTGGGATAGTGACGAATCCCGTCGTTATTCACGTAATCTCGACCCCAAAAACGGGAAAGGCATCGAGTTGATATATAAAAAAATAATTTAAAGAAACATTCACACAGAGACAAGATTATGAAAATACAATATTGGATTGCCATCGGCTTAATATTTATTGGATCCTTGCAATTTGTACAGGCGAAAGTATATCCTGTGGCAACCCTGGAAGAATTTAACAAAGCAGTACCCACTCTGGCCCCGGGAGATGAGGTTGTCTTAAAAAACGGCATCTGGAGAGATGCGGAGTTTCAGTTCTTTGGCAAAGGGTCACCGGAGGCTCCCATTACGTTAAGAGCGGGGACTCCCGGAAAAGTCAGCATCGAAGGGAAGTCAAATCTGAAATTGAGCGGAGAATATCTTCGTGTGGTGGGGCTAATTTTCAGAAATGGCTACACCCCTTCAGGTAGTGTGATTGAATTCAGGAACAAAAACGAAGTGGCAAATCACTGCATTATTTCAAATTGTGTAATAGAAGACTTCAGTAACCCGGATAAAAGCAAAAACGACTTTTGGATACAAATAAACGGTAAAAGCAACAGGGTTGAATATTGCTCCCTTACGGGAAAGACCAACAAAGGGATGACGCTCACGGTGAGACTGGATTCGTTGACAAGTACAGAAACCAATCATCATATCTATCGCAACTATTTTGGTAAAAGGGAACCGCTGGGCGAGAACGGCGGAGAAACTATTCAGATAGGGCTTTCCCAGACTTCCCACCTGAACGGATGGACAAAAGTGGAGGAAAATTTCTTTGAACAGTGCGACGGGGAATTGGAAATCATATCGGTCAAATCGTGTGAAAACATGATTATCAACAATGTATTTAAAGAATGCAAGGGGATGCTCACGCTAAGGCATGGACACCGGAACATCGTCTATGGGAACATTTTCCTGGGAAATGGCGTCGATGGAACGGGAGGTGTACGCGTGATCAACGAGAACCAGAAAGTGTTCAATAACTTCTTTTCCGGATTATGGGGAAAGGGGGTCAGCAGTGCCCTGGTTTTGGTAAACGGCATCCCCAACGCGCAACCAAAGGAGTACGATCAGGTGAAAAATGCGGTGATCTTCAACAACACCTTTTACGACTGTTCGATTCCCTTTCAGTTCGGACACGGAAACGGTCCCAACCGCAACATGCGTCCACTGAATACAGTTATTGCAAATAACCTTGTGTATTGCACAAACGAAGAGAGTTTAATCCAGGCTTACGACAACACAGACGGTATCTTACTGGAAAACAACCTCATGATTAACAGAAATGGAAGAATGGAAGGTAACAATATGTCCCAAGGTGAGGTTACACTTGTAAAAAAAGAGGGTTTGACTGTCCCGGTATCTCAATCCGCGGGAACGATACCCAACGAAGCTCTCCTCGATAAAAGCAAGTATGGCCCGGCATGGTGGCACAAAAAATAAAAATCGCATGAAAGAAAAAATTTTAATTATTTCAATCTTATTTGTTTTCTGTAGTGGATTGGCTATAGGAAAAGATTTTAACGTGAAGCACTTTGGTGCCAGGGGAAATGGGAAAACAATGGATTCCCCTGCTATTCAAAAGGCAATAGACAGATGCTCCGAAAGTGGCGGAGGAAAAGTTACTGTTCCCCCGGGAACCTATCTTTGCGCAACCATCGTACTGAAAGACAACGTGACACTTTCCGTTCAAAAAGATGCGCTCCTACTGGGAACGACGGATATAAACGCCTATAAAAACCCGGACCCGTTTACCGAGGGGTTGGGTATTGAAGTCGGCTCAGCTTTCATCGTTGCCATCGACGCAAAGAACGTCGGACTCGAAGGAGAAGGGGTGATCGACGGACAAGGATCCGCCCTGAAAGCAAGACATATTGAAACGGATACAAGGCCCGAAGGACAGCGATGGGGCCTAAGACCATTTTTACTGCGCATTGTCCGTTGCGACGGAGTGAACATAAAGGACATTACCCTCAAGTATGCCGGGGCATGGACATCTCACTATTTCCAGAGCAAAAACATTGCAATTGACAACGTCAAAATACAAAGTGTGGGCGTAGCCCATAACGATGGAATCAATATCGACGGCTGTCAGGAGGTCACCATTTCAAATTGCGATATCGTGAGCGGTGACGATGCGCTTTGTTTCAAATCCACATCGTCAAAAATGCCCTGTAAAAACATTGTTGTCGACAAGATGCGCTTAAAAAGCAATCAGGCGGGGATCAAGATGGGCACCGAATCGATGTCCGGTTTTGAAAATATAAAGATTAGCAATTGTCATATCTACGACACCCGAAACGGTGGAATCAAGCTTTTCACGGTCGACGGCGCGAAGCTGAGGGACGTCACCATTGAAAACATCACCATGGAGAATGTACGCACCCCCATGATGTTCCGACTTGGAGCCCGGCTGAATGTTTTCAGAAAAAATGAGGATCTACAACAACCCGTCGGCTTGTTCGAACGCGTACAGGTCAGAAATGTAAAAGCGGTTGCAGACGATAATTCACAATTAAATCCTCCTACCGGAATACTGATCACCGGTATCCCGGGCCATTACATTACCGACCTGACATTGGAAAATATTGAGATCACCTTATTGGGCACAGGTACCGAAGAGCATGCGAAACGCGTTGTGCAGGAAGCGATTTCAGAATATCCGGAGGTGAAAACATTTGGTCCCTATATTCCTGCCTACGGCGTATGGGCACGTCATGTAAAGAACTTGGTGCTTAGAAACGTCACGTTCCATTTGAAAAATCCCGATTCTCGACCGGAGTTTATCTTTGATGATGCGGAGAAAGTGGAAATATACAGATAATCTACTGACAAAGAATGATTATTTTCGTTATGCAACAGGAGAAGAAGTCAGAGTTGGCTGAATTATCTCGTTTGAGCAAACATAAAAAAACAAATTAATATATTAACAATGAGAACTTTTTTTACATTATTGGTCCTGACTGGCACGCTCCTTTTCCTGGAGTCTTGTTCCACGGGAGATCCGGTGACAAAGATTATACAGGGTCAATTAAAAGATGAGATACTGAAACGAGCGGAAAATAATCTGAACGAACAACCCCTCACCGTGACCGCTTATCGGAGCGAGAGAAGCGCCGGGGGAGTACATGATTTCTTTTCGGAAGGCGATTACTGGTGGCCGGACTCACTCAATCCGGAGGGTCCCTACGTACAACGCGACGGACAAACAAATCCCGATAATTTCGTTGCACACCGGCATGCGATGATCCGCTTCAGTACACTGGTCGGCAACCTTACGTCGGCCTATCTGCTGACAAAAGACCGGAAATACATTGATGCCGCGCTGGTACATATCCGGGCGTGGTTTATCAACGAAGAGACAAAGATGAATCCGAACCTGCTCTATGCACAGGCAATCATGGGCATCACCACGGGACGTGGAATTGGAATCATTGACACCATTCACCTGATTGAGGTGGTGCAGTCGTTAATTCAAATGGAGAAGCACGGGTTATTGTCCGGGGAGGATATGGAAGGAACCAAACAATGGTTTTCGGAATACCTGACGTGGCTAACAACGCATCCAAATGGAATCGCCGAGATGAATGCTCAAAATAACCACGGCACATGCTGGGTGATGCAGGCTGCCATCTTTGCAAAATATACCGGCAACAACGATCTGTTGCAATTTTGTTCGGACCGGTACAAGACCGTTCTTCTGCCGGATCAGATGGCTGCAGACGGAAGTTTCCCACGCGAATTGCGCAGGACCAAACCCTATGGATATTCGCTCTTCAATCTCGATGCAATGGCTACAGTATGTCGGATACTATCGACAGAAGAGGATAACCTGTGGACATATACCACACCGGACGGAAAAAATATGCAGAAAGGAATTGATTTTATGTTGCCATTTGTCACCGACAAATCTTCGTGGAAGTATCAACCCGATGTAATGTATTGGGACGAGTGGCCTGTCGCACAGCCCTTTCTGGTCTTTGGAGCAGTCGGATTAAAGAATAAAACATATCTTGAGGTATGGAAAACACTCGACCATTTCCCGGTAAACGACGAGGTAATCCGCAACCTGCCGATACGAAATCCAATCATATGGCTTTAATACTCACATTATAATCAACATATAAACACATGAGAAAAATATTTTTAAGTACTTCGTTATTTTTTGTCGCACTGTTCCTTTCAGCGCAAATAAACTGGCAACAGGTTGAGCCGGGTGTCTGGAAAGGGATTGTCGGAACACCCGAAGCATATTCATTACTGAGTGTTGCAGATGTTTCACCTCAGTCCGGGGCGTTGAAAAAAATGCCTGCCGCAGACTTTCCCGCTCTTGGGAATGAAGTCGTGGGAGCAATATCGGATGGTAAGACATCGTTGAGAATCCCCCTGGTGAAAGGAGAACAACTGTATGGCTTTGGGTTGAATTTCCAGACAGTGCATCAACGGGGAAAAATTCTGAACCTGCATGTGGATCATTACGGAGGAAAGGATAATGGGCGAACACATGCACCGGTTCCTTTCTACGTTTCCAGCCAAGGATATGGTGTATTGATAAACTCTGTCCGTTATTTAACGGTTTACGCAGGAAGTGGCGTACGGAAAGATAGTCCCAATGCACCGGTGGCACAAGACAGGAACACCGATAAAAACTGGTCGTCACGCCCCTACTCCGATGCTGTGGAGATCCTGGTCCCTGCCGCGGGCGTGGAAATATACCTGTTTGCAGGCCCTACCACGATGGATGCAATCCGCAGGTATAATCTGTATTGCGGCGGAGGAGCATTACCTCCGCGCTGGGGATTAGGGTTTACCCAGCGTACGCAAAGACTTTATACCGATGAGCAGGTGAAGGAAGAGGTGGCACTGTTTGAAGAAAAAGGGTTCCCGTTGGATTACATCGGCCTGGAACCCGGATGGCAGAGCAAAGCCTACCCCTGCTCCTTTGAATGGGACAAAGGAAGGTACCCCGATCCGGCAGGATTTGTAAAAGAGATGGAAGAGAAGGGTGTGCGCATCAATTTATGGACCAATCCCTACATCTCTCCGGCTTCCGGTATTTACAAGGAGATGGCCCCGCTAAGTAGCTCTCACACAGTTTGGAACGGAATTGTACCCGACTTTACCTTGGAGAGGGCACAGAAAATATGGACTGAAAAACTGAAAAAAGAGCATCTCTCCATCGGTGTCAGCGGGTATAAAATTGATGAAGTAGATGGCTACGATCACTATCTGTGGCCGGATGTCGCCACCTTTCCTTCCGGGTTAAGTGCGGAGCAGATGCGTCAGACCTATGGTTTATGGGTTCAGAAAATCACTGCCGACATGTATAAAGATCAAAATGTAAGGACATTCGGCCTCGTAAGAGCCTCTAATGCTGGCGGGAATTCAATGCCCTATGTCATCTACAACGATTATTACAGCCACGAAGACTTTATCACCGCACTGATCAACAGCGGTTATAGTGGCGTGTTATGGACACCGGAAGTAAGGGGTTCCAAAACCGGAGAGGAGTGGTTAAGACGATTCCAGTCGGTCGTTTTTTCACCCATGGCCATGATCAATGCCTGGTCCAGCGGAACAAAGCCCTGGTCGTTTCCTGAAGTAAGCGAAAGCGTAAAAGAATATGCCCTGCTGCGAATGCAGATGATGCCCTATTGGTACTCCGAGTTTGCAAAATACCATTTCGAAGGAACACCCCCTTTCAGGGGAATGAATCTGGAACCGGGTTTCAATGTGAAGGTGACCGAGGAAATTGTATCGCAGAATCTGGAAGATAATCCCTACCTGGAGGCTGTAAACAGAGAAGTAAAAGATCAGTACATGGCCGGGGAATACCTCCTGGTAGCTCCCATGTTCGTGGGTCAGGAATCACGCAGGGTAATCCTCCCAAAAGGGAACTGGTATGATTTCTATACGGGAGAATATGCCGGGAATGGTGAAGTAATCACCGTGAAACCCGGGTTGGAGAAAATACCGGTATACGTGAAAGATGGCGGGATCATACCCATGATGGCTCCCCTGCTGCATGCGCCCAAAGCGAATGATATAGTGGATCTTGAAGTCCGTCATTATGGAACAAAACCAAACAGCTATTTGCTTTACGACGACGATGGCGAAACATTTGATTACGAGAAGGGAGCATATTCCTGGCGAACGTTGACCGTGAAAACCGATAAAAAGAACGGGCTGATTGGAGAAATCTCCAAAGCAGAAAAAAACAAGCCCAACACAATCGGCAAAGTAACGTGGAGATTCATGACAAAATAGAAACAGCTAATCAGAAAAAAGAATGATTCGAAAAAATATAGGACTTTCCATCCTGCTTTTTGTCTGTCTTATCATACAGGCACAGGATTCACCGGTCGCAAAAAAGATCTTCAGCATCACATCGGGAGAATTGAAACTGACGCTGATGGTGGGAAACGATGACCGGCTTTATCAGCTCTATTTTGGCAATGCGGATATCAAGGCAGAAATACCCAAAAAGCTTCCGACACGGGAATGGGAGTTTTTACCACCCTATGGAAACGGAGTAGTCACCGAGCCGGCAATTCAGGCAACTCATGCCGATGGCAATACTTCCACCGAGCTTCATTACGTGAGTCATAAAAGGGAAGCACTGCCGGATGGGTTGGAGCTGACAACGATTTTTTTAAAAGATCCGGCCTACCCCTTTCATGTGGAAGTTTACCTGAAATCGTATCCGGAAACCAATGTAATGGAGATATGGAATTCCATCTCACACAACGAAGACGGAAAAATAACCCTGTATCGGTATGCATCGGCCTCTCCTGTTTTGAAAGCCAAAGAGTACTGGATGACGCAATTTATCGGAAACTACAAACGGGAAGCATCACTTTCGGAAGAAAAATTGACGGAAGGAATGAAAATCCTGGACTCAAAACTTGGAATACGGGCAACACAAATGCGCATTCCTTCGTTTATGCTTTCCATGAATCAAAAAGCAGAGGAAAACAGTGGCGAAATTTTTGGGGCTTCACTGAGCTGGCCGGGAAGCTTTCAGATGGCTTTTGATATGGACTGGAATAAAAATTTACGCATCCTCACCGGGATGAATCCAGCAGGAGCACAATATCATCTGCAGAAAGGCGAGAAATTCACTACACCGCCCATTGTCTGGGCATACAGCAAAAACGGGAAAGGAGATATCAGTCGGAAATTTCACCGCTGGTCGACCGATCATGTGATCAGAGATCCTCAGAAGAACCGGCCCGTTTTGCTTAACAACTGGGAGGCAACGCATTGCGATTTTGACGAAAAGAAGTTAACCTCCCTTTTTGACGGAGCGCAACAGGTGGGTGCTGAGCTGTTTCTGCTTGATGACGGCTGGTTTGGAAACGACGAATTTTCCCGGGATGACGACAAGAGAGGATTGGGAGACTGGCAGGTTTCCCGTAAAAAACTTCCAAACGGATTTCCTCATTTGGTGAAAGAAGCAAACAAAAGAGGCATAGACTTTGGAATATGGATTGAGCCCGAAATGGTCAACCCCAATAGCGAGCTTTACCAGCAACATCCGGACTGGATCGTTACGCAACCAAAGCGGGAACCCATTCTGGGCCGATATCAGGAGATTCTCGACCTGACCCGTCCCGAGGTACAGGCATTCGAGTGGAACGTCATCAATGACATCTTACATCCCAATCCGGATATAGCCTATGTAAAATGGGACTGCAACCGCTATGTGACACAACCGGGCTCAAATTATCTCTCCCCGGGTGAGCAAAGCCATCTTCTGATTAATTACAACAGGGAATTGTTAAAGCTGATGGAGCGCTTTGCCACCAACTTCCCCAATGTCATGGCAATGATCTGCTCCGGGGGTGGAGGCCGAGTCGATTTTGGTTCGTTGCGGTATTTCCACTCATTCTGGCCCAGCGACAATACGGATCCCATTCAGCGCGTGAAAATTCAATGGGGTTTTTCCCATTTCTTTCCGGCAAGCACAATCTCCTCGCATGTTACCCGCATGGGGAAAGCCAAAATGAAATTTGCTATAGACGTGGCTTTAAGCGGGGCATTTGGCGTAGATCTGGCATTAGACAATGCAACACCCGAAGAACGCGAACAAATAGCGGAAGGGGTCCGGATTTATAAAAGCACCATCCGTAACCTGGTGATGTCGGGAGAATTGTATCGTCTGCTCTCTCCGTATGGCAATTCCACCTCTTCGTTGAGCTATGTTTCACAAAACAAAGACCAGGCAATCCTCTATATCTATCAGATTGAAGACGGACATGTCCCCACAATCCCCTTAAGCGGCTTGGCAAAAGACAAGAATTATCTCATCAGGGAAATTAATATTCCCGACGGGACAATCTCGAAATTTCCGGCAAACGGGAAAAAGTTTTCCGGTGTGGAGTTGATGGAAAAAGGAATTGAAAATCCACTGTCGGTGAAATACGAGAGTGCCGTGCTGGAATTAAGTGTGGTAAATTAAAAAGCAATCGGATGAAAAAACAGAGTTTATTGGTTATTTATCTGCTGTTGTACACATTAGTTTGTGCGCAGAACGGGGACAGATGGAGCATACAGGAAGATGGTTCCATTCAATGGATCATTGAAAAAAGCGACACACCGCATTACGATCATCTTGAGATGAGCGGACAAATGTTATCGGTGGTATTGCGATACGGAGTGGACAAGGAAGGTGCTTTTCATCTGAACAGAAGCCTGGTCTTTCCAATGCTCAGAATGAAACCCAACAAAACACAAAACAACCTGAAACAGCGGTTTGACATCAGCATCCCGGCACTGATTACCGTGGAAGACAAAAGCTTAACGAATGAGAAAGTAAAAGACATCTCGTTCGATGGAACGATGAGAGTGGAAAGCTCTTTCAGTTATATCAGCGGCCGAAATCTGGTGAGTGATGGAATCAGCATGACCCGACAACTTTATCCTTCTGTTTTATCACCCTTTTATTGTGAGGAATATGCTTTAGAAAACAGGATAGACAAACCCGTGTCGATTCGCATCCCGGAATGGAAAATTGCTTATTCCACACCCGACTCGGCAGGCGTTTATGGGGCGTATAGTGTAGAAGCTCTGTTGTCAAAAAAGGGAACATTCGTTCTGAAACCAGGTGAGAAGCTGGAGTTTTACGCGCTCTTTTCCGGTAGAAAAATCAATGAATCGCCTTATCTCTCCGCAAACATCGGAGCAGAAAAAGAGGCTCGGAAAAAACTGCTCAAACAATGGAGCAACAATCTGGTGTTAAGCACACCGGATCCTGTTTTAAACAGCATGTTTGCATTTGCAAAAATCAGGGGTGCGGAAAGTATATACAGAACCAAAGGAGGTCTTATGCACGGCCCGGGCGGAGAATCATATTACGCCGCCATCTGGGCCAATGATCAGGCCGAATACATAAATCCTTTTTTCCCGTACCTGGGTTATGAAATCGCAAACGAGTCGGCATTAAACTCATTCCGCCATTTTGCGCGTTTCATGAATCCGGATTATAAACCGATACCCAGTTCCATTATTTCGGAAGGAGTGGGTACCTGGCATGGAGCCAAAGACCGGGGTGATGGAGCCATGATTGCTTACGGCGCGGCACGATACGCGCTTGCCCGCGGGAACAAAGCCGAAGCGATGGAGTTATGGCCATTGATCGAGTGGTGTCTCGAGTTTTGCCACCGGAAACTAACACCTTCCGGAGTGGTTGCGTCCGATTCCGACGAGCTGGAAAACCGCTTTCCGGCGGGTGATGCAAATCTAACCACCTCATCGTTGTACTATGATGCTTTACATTCAGCGGTTTTACTGGGAAAAGAGTTGGGTATATCTGCTTCCAGGCTCAAGGCTTACAATCAACAGGCCAAAGCACTCGAAAGAGCCATTGAAGCACATTTCGGCTATGAAATAGAAGGATTTCACAGCTATCGCTACTATGAGGGCAACGAAATCCTTCGTTCCTGGATATGCATGCCCCTGACAGTGGGAATTCATACACGTGCAAAAGGAACTGTAGAGGCTTTATTTTCACCCAGGCTGTGGACGGATAACGGATTGCTGACACAGGCAGGTACCGAAACTTTCTGGGACAGATCTACCTTGTATGCACTCAGAGGCAGCATTGCAGCAGGAGAAGTGACCCAGGGAATCAATTTCCTGAAAAAATATTCCCGCAAAAGACTGTTGGGAGATCATGTGCCTTATGCCATAGAAGCATGGCCTGAAGGGGAACAGCGTCATCTGTCGGCCGAGAGCGGTCTTTATTGCCGCATTTATACGGAAGGCTTGTTTGGCATACGGCCTACGGGGCTAAGAAAATTTGACATGACCCCGCGTCTGCCGCAAGATTGGAATTACATGAATCTGGAAAACATCAGGGCACATGAAAACAATTATTCCATATTTGTAAACAGACTGAATGATGACCTTCTGGAAGTGACCATCACAAAAAATAACGGACAACCCGTAATAAAAAAACGGATTAAAGATGGTGAAAAAATATCCGTACACCTGTAAACAGTTCCCTGAAACCGGATTAAATCAATTAATCAAAAAATATAAGCAAATATGAACAAAAAACTTTTTTTATCTCTGGCAATTGTCATGATGTCGATCGCCTGTTTTTCTCAAAAACCGAATTCTGCCCTGGATTACAACGAAAAGATGAGTTGGTGGCGTGATGCCAAATTCGGCATGTTTATCCATTGGGGTCCCTACTCGATGTATGGCGGAGTGTATAACGGATTTAACCAGCAACGCGGTGGCGCGGAATGGATCATGAATCGCTGTAAAATTCCGGTAATGGAGTACCGGGCAAAGGCAAGTACCTTTAATCCGGTAAACTGGAATGCCGATGAAGTGGTGAAACTGGCAAAAGAGACCGGAATGAAATACATGGTCTTCACGACCAAGCATCACGATGGATTTGCCATGTTTCAAAGCAATGCCAGCAATTTTAACATGGTGGATTACACCCCTTTCAAACGGGATGTAATTGATGAATTTGTGAAAGCATGCCGGAAGTATGACATGAAATTTGGCTTTTATTATTCACAGTCACAGGACTGGTGTAATTCCGGTGGTGCAACGGCTCGCAAACTGATGCACGAAGGCTGGCCAAACCCAGACTCGGTACGAATCAACGAGTTTACGGCTGCCAACCGCGGAGCCTGGGATTGTCTGCAAACGGACAATACCTTCGACGAATATTTTCACAGCGTGGCGCTTCCACAGGTAAAGGAACTGTTGGAGCGATACAGCGATGTATCGGTCATCTGGTGGGATACTCCCATGTCGATCACGGATGAACAGGCTTCCAGATTACAAGAGGAGCTGGCCAAATACCCTCAGGTAATTACCAACGACCGGCTAAAAAGACCCAACTTCGCAGGTGATTTCAAAACACCGGAAGGCTTGATTCCAAAGGCGGAGGATATTGTGGGAGTAGACTGGGAAACTTGCATGAATATCGGTAGTTCATGGGGATTTAAATCCTGGGAAGAAAAATGGAAATCACCCTACGAGTTAATCAAAAATCTGACATCGATCGCCGCCCGTGGTGGAAACTATCTGCTGAACATTGGCCCTACCCCACTGGGAGATGTTCCCGGTGAAGCAAAATCACGGTTAAATGAGATGGGGAAATGGATGTCGGAATATGGCGAATCAATTTATGGAACACAACGAAGCCTTATTTACCCAGCCTGGGGCGAATGTACGCGAAAGGATGTCGGAAATAAAACCGTTCTGTACTTGTGCGTCTCCGAGTGGCCGAAGGACGGCAAGCTCATTTTCGATGCAAACTACAAGGTCAAAAAAGCCTCTTTGCTAAATAATAACAGCACTCTAAAGGTGGACAGGAAAAACAGACAGATCACTATCCAAGTCCCGCAGCAGGCTCCCAACAAGTATGTATCGGTAATAAAGCTGGAGTTAAACGAGAAATTACCCGTCAGCAAGCTAATCTCCAACACGGATAAATATTTTGAAATCGCAGATGAACAAAAATAATTTAAACATGAAGAAAACAGTACATCATACAGCGTTGCTTCTTCTCGGAATAATACTTTCGTTCTGTTCTTCCGACAAACAATCTTCAACAGATTTAAAGCTTTGGTACGACGCACCTGCCCGGATATGGGAGGAAGCGTTGCCGCTCGGAAACGGCAGCCTGGGAGCAATGGTTTTTGGCAATCCCCTCAATGAGGTGTACCAGATGAATGAGGAAACGCTGTGGTCCGGCCCCATGGAAGAACGAAACAACCCTCTTGGACCAGCTGCTTTGCCTAAAATTCGAGAAGCAATTGACAAAGGCGATTACAAGCTTGCCGAGAGCTTATGGAAAAACAACTCACAAGGCCCGTATACAGCCAGGTACCTGCCTCTTGCAAACTTGTTGCTGAATATGCACAGCGAGGGGAATGACGTAGAAGATTTCCACCGCGATCTAAACATCTCGGATGCCACTGCCACTGTCTCTTACAGAATAAATGACGTAGAATACAGGAGAAGCAGTTTTATCTCATTCCCCGACCGTGTAATGGTCATTCAACTTGAAGCAGATAAAAAAGAGGCAGTCTCTTTTGATCTGGGAATAAACAGTGATTTGCGCCACGAAACCCTCATCGACGGCAACAAGCTGATCCTGAAAGGGAAAGCTCCATACTATGTGGCAAACAGGAAATACGATCCCAATCAGATTCTATACTCAAATGAGAAAGATGGCCCGGGAATGAATTTCGAAGTCCACCTGCTTCTCATTCCCCAGGGTGGAAACATCGAAACGAATGATTCTGTTTTGTCGTTGTCAAATGCGAACTCGGCTACGATCATTGTTGCCGCAGCAACCAGCTATCATCAGGATTCATTTGAACAATCTTCCACCGATCTGACTTCAGCAGGCACAAAGGCGGAAGAGTACCTGACCAAAGCACAAGCTCTTGGATACAAAAAGCTGATCAGCAGGCACAGGGAAGATTACAAAAATTTATTCGACAGGGTTATCCTGAATTTGGGCGAAGGGAAAGAAGAACTCCCAGTAAACAAGCGTCTTGCAGCATTTCAAAACGATGATTCAGACAAAAGCCTCATTGCGCTGTACTATCAGTATGGACGTTACCTGACCATCGCTTCCTCAAGAGCGGGGAGCTTACCCTCCAACCTGCAAGGAATATGGAACAGGCATGTTCAACCACCCTGGGGATCCAATTATACCACCAATATCAATACAGAAATGAACTATTGGCCGGTGGAGACAACCGGACTTCAGGAGTGCTTCGAGCCTCTCCTTTCGTTTGTCGAACGTCTTTCGCAGGAAGGTGCCAAAACGGCTAAAATTAACTACGGGATAGACAGGGGATGGCTCGCGCATCATAATTCTGATGCATGGGCGCAAACCTCACCAACCGGCGGGTATGATCAGGATCCAAGTGGTACCCCCCGATGGTCGTGCTGGCCAATGGCCGGTGTGTGGTTTTGCCAGCACTTGTGGGAACATTATGCATTTGGCGGCGATAAGCAATATCTCGGAGAAAAAGCTTATCCCCTCATGAAAGGGGCAGCCGAATTTATGCTGCAGTGGCTGCAGGAGGACCCCGAAAGCGGCTACCTGGTCACCAATCCCTCTTCTTCTCCGGAGAATAACTTCAAATATATCGACCGCGACGGAAACGAGCAGGTGGGGGTAATTGCCAAAGCCACGACCATGGACATGAGTTTAATCCGTGATCTGTTTGTCAACAGCATCCGGGCTTCGGAAATATTAGAGACAGATGCATCCTTCAGGGATGAATTAAAAAAAGCCCTGGCCCGCTTGTACCCTCCACACATGGGATCCAAAGGACAACTTCAGGAGTGGCACAAAGACTTTGAAGATGTGGACCCCGAGCATCGCCATGTTTCTCATCTCCTGGGACTCCACCCGGGAAAAGAGGTTTTGCCCAGGATCAACCCAGACTATGCAAAAGCCTGCAAACGCACCCTTGAGCTTCGTGGTGATGGGGGCACAGGATGGGCTATGGCATGGAAAATAAACTTCTGGGCCCGTCTGGAAGATGGTGATCACGCATACAAGATGTTGAAAAACGGATTGAGGCATGTGGATGCAACAGAAGTGTCCATGAAGGGCGGTGGCACCTATTCCAACATGTTCGACGCACATCCGCCATTTCAAATCGATGGTAACTTCGGAGGCACGGCAGGCATCACCGAAATGTTACTGCAAAGCCATTCCGATGAGATCTTTGTTTTACCGGCACTTCCCGGCAACTGGAGCTCGGGTTCCGTAAAAGGACTTCGTGCCAGAGGAGGTTTTATATTGGATTTCGATTGGGAAAACGGAGCATTGAAAAATATAGCAGTTCTTTCAACTTTGGGAGGAAATTGTCGCCTGAGAACACATACAGCACTTCAGGCAAAAAGTGTATCTTTGCAAAGTGCACACGATGCTAACCCTAACGGTTTCTATCCTAAGCCAAGTTTTCCGCCTCTCATTTCGAACGAAAGTGAATCGGATGTGGAGCTTTCGCTGAAAGAAACGTATCTGACCGATTTCAACACCGAAAAAGGAAAGAGATATACATTAACTACCGAACCAAACACTTTTAGTAAGTAATTACAAAAGAAATTCACGTATTGAACGAGTAAC
>DGZP01000053.1:22835-32007 GCA_002398565.1 Proteiniphilum sp. UBA4977 | reverse complement strand
ATGAAAACAAGTGAATCGAAAAGTTCACGATTAATTGCAGATATGAGAACATGTTGGCAATTTATCGGCCTGTTTTTCCTCCTTTCATTGACAGTACAATCGCAAAACAAAGGGGACGAACAAGGTATGGCCATCCTGGAGAAGCTACAGTTACCACAAGATAAAGAAGCCGTGGCAGAGGCCTACGCAACCTGGTGGACAAAATCACAGGAAAATCTCGGCCAACGCATGGAGTGGTATGCCGATGCAAAATTCGGGTGCTTTATCCATTGGGGTGTCTATTCCGTTCCTGCAGGAATGTGGGAAGGAAAAAAGGTGGGAGGTTATACGGAACATCTCATGCGCAAAGCTCAAATTCCTCTGGTGAAGTATATCAAGGAGCTGGTTCTTCCTTTTAATCCGGTAGATTTTGATGCGGATGAATGGATGCAAACGATTCGCGATGCCGGCATGAAATACGTGGTCATTACGGCCAAGCATCACGATGGATTTGCCATGTACTTTTCGGACGTCTACCCCTATGATATGTCGCTGACAAAGTATAATAAAGATCCCATGACCGCACTTCGGGAGGCTGCCCGAAAATATGGCATCAAGTTCGGATTTTATTATTCCCATGCCTTCGATTGGGAACATCCGTGTGCGCCGGGAAATGATTGGGAGTACCCCGATCATCCCGGGGGCGACCGTTTGGTAGGGGGAAGCGATTGGTGGCTGACACGGCCGGACTATCTTCCCATGGCCGATAAATACGTCAGAGAAAAATCAATTCCTCAAATACAAGAGTTGATTAAAAAATACGATCCTGATCTGATGTGGTTTGACACACCCCACAAATTACCGCTATACCAAAACATTCGCATATTGGAGGCTATCCGGGAAATAGATCCGGAAAACAAAATTGTCGTAAATGGCCGGTTGGCTCGTTTTGCCGATAAAAACTTAGGCGACTATGCAAATACAGGCGATCGTGCGGCGCACCTTTATCCCACGCCGGGCTTTTGGGAATCTATTCCCACAACCAACGAATCTTACGGATACAGCATCGTGGACAGAGAACGCAAGCCGGTAAGCCATTTCGTGCGCTTGCTCTCTTCCGCGGTAGCAAAAGGGGGAAATATTTTATTGAACGTGGGCCCGATGGGTAACGGAAGATGGGATGAAGTAGATGCCACAATCTGTCTCGAAATTGGAAAATGGTTAAAGATAAACGGTGATGCAATCTATGGCGCTCAAAAAACAGATTTACCCCTGCAATCGTGGGGCGTAACAACCCAAAAGGGCGATACCCTGTATGCTCACGTACATCAATGGCCAAAAAACGGCATTCTCACTGTCGGGGGACTGACTTCTGACATTGGCAAAGCCTGGATTGTTTCGGATCCTCAACAAAAGAGAGTCTCTTTTTCGCGGGTAAATGACAAGGATGTAGCAGTCTATCTGCCTGCAAACGCCCCGGATTCGATAAACACCATCGTTGCGTTTGCTGTAAAAAAAACAAAAAAGTCCTATCCGATCCGGCTGTTGGACGACACCGGCGACAATACACTGTTCACCTTTGATGCCGAACTAATGGGCAGTGGGTTACGGTTTGGCGATGGAAAGGTCAACAGGAATTACGTGACAAACTGGAAAAAGGACGATCAATGGATGCGATGGAAAGTAAGAATCAATAAACCTGCAAAATATGATCTCTTCCTGGATTATAACACGGTTGAAGATGCCGATACGGGGGAGGTATGCATACATGTTGCCGGCAAAAATTTCACGGTTAACTATCCCCCACACCCCGAAAGAAAAGGGACAAACAGTGTGTATGCCGGTAGCATCACATTAACGAAAGATGAGTTTGAGTGTTCTCTCCGGGGAAAGAATTATCAGGGCAATCAGTTCATGAACCCTATTTCTGTCCGATTTATAAAAACACCGTAGAACCGTTTTTTCGCATAATTCAATGAGAACAGAGTACAATAAATAATTACCAAAATCCATAATAATATGAACGTAAACAGAAGGGAATTTATCAAAAAAATCAGTGCCGGAGCAGCAGGAATCGCCGTAAGCGGTTCAATAATGGGCATGCCGGCAAAAAGTTACAAACGAATCATCGGATCCAATGACCGTATTCAAGTTGCCATAGCCGGGCTCGGCCGCAGGTTAGGCGCTTTTTACGAACCCATAGCAGCAAAGAAAGCAAATGTAGAATTGGTGTACCTGTGCGATGTGATGGAAAAACAACGGATAAGAGCCTTGCAGAACTTTTCCAAACATATTGACTATAAACCAAAACTGGAAAATGATATCCGCAAAGTACTCGATGATCCGAAAGTGGATGTATTGATTAATGCCACCCCGGATCACTGGCATACTCCGGGATCCATCATGGCAATGAAAAATGGGAAACATGTGTATCTGGAGAAACCATGCAGCCACAACATGTTTGAAAACGAACTGCTGGTGGAAGCTTCTAAAAAGCTGAATAAAGTGGTACAAATGGGCAATCAGCAGCGTTCATCCCCCCATACCATCGAAATAATTCAGGAAATTCATCGTGGTGTCATTGGAACACCCTACAAGGCTCTGGCATTTTATACCAACACAAGAGGCGAAGTGCCGTTGCAAAAAAAAGCAGCCGTACCCACCGGCCTCGACTGGGAACTTTTCCAAGGCCCGGCCCCGCGACGTGAATACACATCAGAAACATGGGATTACAACTGGCACTGGTATGGATGGGATTACGGCACCGCCGAAACGGGAAACAATGCCACCCATGAACTGGATATTGCACGCTGGGCGTTGGGGGTTCACTTTCCCCTCCGGGTAGATGTAGAAGCAGCCAAACGTCATTTTGTCCACGATGGTTGGGAAATGTACGATACCATGGATGCGACCTTTCGTTTCTCCGGAGACAAAATTATCCTGTGGGATGGCAAAAGCCGTAACGGATACGATACGTATGGGGGAGGAAGAGGAACCATCATTTATGGAAGCGAAGGAACGGTGTTTATCGACCGGAACAAGTATCGCCTGTTTGACAGAAACGGAAAACTGGTGAAAGACAACCAGTCGTCCGCAAACGAGGCCGGAACGGCTTTAGGAGGAGGTGGCGACATGACGACCGGGCATGTGATCAATTTCTTTGAAGCGATAAGGGGCAAGGAGAAGCTCACTGCACCCATCGATGATGCCAGCATCAGCATGGCCATGGTACATTATTCAAACATTGCATACCGTATAGGGAAAGGATTTGACATTGATGATAAAACCGGCAGAATGTACGACCGCGATGCGATGAAACTATGGAGCCGCGATTATGAACCCGGATGGGAACCAACAGTATAAATACAAATTTTAATAAATAGAAAAAGATGTACAAGATATTTACGCTATTCAGCATCCTCGCTATCGGCCTTTTCACCTCTTGCAAAACACAGGTATCCGGTGATTTAACCAAACAGAACTTCGATTTTGCGTCAGAACAGCTTACCTACGCGTTGCAGGAGATAGATTCTGCGAAAGCAAGAGATGGACGAGATTCTCTTACCAAAGCGGAAAAACCGCTGGTGAGCCCCCGCACCCTGGATGAAAATGGAAATCCGAAGCTGGTTGTTTCCCGGGACTGGACAAGTGGCTTTTTCCCGGGAGAACTGTGGTATATGTATGAATATACAAAAGATCCAAATTGGGAGAAACAGGCAAGAGCATTCACCGCTTCCCTCGAAGTGCAAAAGTTTACAAAAACCACCCACGATCTGGGGTTCATCCTGTATTGCAGCTTTGGGAACGGACTGAGACTTACAAACGACCAACGTTACAAACCCATCTTGATGGAAGCCGCAAATTCACTGATCTCCAGATACAAACCCAATGCAAAAATTATCCGTTCGTGGGATCACAATCGCGACAAATGGCAATGTCCGGTTATCATCGATAATATGATGAACCTGGAATTGCTTTTCTGGGCATCCAGGGAAAGTGGTGACTCCACCTATTACAATATTGCCGTGAATCATGCGAACACAACCATGAAAAATCATTTTCGCCCCGATTATGGCACCTATCACGTAATCGACTACGACACCATTACAGGCAACGTATTGAATCGTCACACCCACCAGGGTTATGCACACGAGTCCACCTGGGCCCGGGGGGAAGCATGGGCTTTGTATGGTTATACCATGTGTTATCGCGAGACAAAAGACAGCGCCTATCTGGACCAGGCCCGGCATGTGGCAAATTTTATCTTTACAAACCCCAACCTGCCGGAGGATCTGATTCCTTACTGGGATTTTAATGCGCCCGAAATTCCCAACGAACCCCGTGATGTCTCGGCAGCCACCGTCATCGCATCGGCGCTCTATGAGCTGAGTAGCTTTGGTGGGGAAAAGGCAGTTCAATACAAAGAACAGGCCGACACCATCCTGAAGAACCTGACACTTCACTATCGTGCCACCTTGCACGACGACGGCGGATTTCTGTTACTTCACAGTACCGGATCAAAGCCGTCGGACTCGG
Organism: Proteiniphilum sp. UBA4977; assembly: GCA_002398565.1. Lineage (GTDB taxonomy): Bacteria > Bacteroidota > Bacteroidia > Bacteroidales > Dysgonomonadaceae > Proteiniphilum. The sequence continues at coordinate 27,492 of DGZP01000053.1, read as the reverse complement.
AAGTGGATGTTCCTCTGGTATATGCCGACTATTACTTCCTGGAAGCGCTCTTACGAAAGGAAAAAATTGAGAATAACTTGTCTTTAATCGAAAAATAAAATGAAGCAGTCGAAATATCTGTTTACAATTTTGTTGGTTGGCTGTAATATGCTTGCCGCACTGGGGCAAATCAATTACTCGCAGAAAACAAGATTGAATGATCACTGGGAGTTTTTAAGATCAGACCTGGGCAGTGTGTGGGAGGCGGTACGTCCCGGCTCGGAAGGTTCTCCGGAGAAGGTTCCACTGTGGGAGCAGGTAACACTACCACACTGCTACAATGCTACTGACGCCGTGGATCCGGATCTGAACTACTATCAGGGGCCGGCCTGGTACAGAACGCTTTTATCTGTAGACAACCCTTATAAAGAGGGACGGACCTTGCTCCATTTCGAGGGTGCCGGACAAAAAACCAGGGTCTATATTTACACGGAAGAAGTGGCATCTCACGTAGGGGGCTATGATGAGTGGGAGGCTGATATCACCGATGCGGTGAATCGCTTCCTCTCTTCGGACGATGCCGGTCGCTTTGGAGGAAAAATCCCCCTGTCCGTCCGTTGTGACAACTCGAGGGATACGGAGATGATTCCGTCCGATCTTTCCGATTTCAATCTCTACGGGGGAATATATCGCTACCTGAATCTGGTATATACACCGGCACTGGCTCTCCGGTCTGTACGTGTAGATGCTACTGTCGATGCAAACGGAAAAAATGGAGTGCTGGATATTTTTGCCTCTTTCAATCAAAAGAATCCTACTGGCATCCTGAATGTGAAAATATTCTCGCCGCAGAACAAGCTGTTGAAAGATCAGGATATCCGGCTGGAAAATCTCTCCGGTCAGAAATTGTACTCCTTTTCTTTGAATAAACCGGAATTGTGGGCACCGGAACACCCTTCTCTCTACCGGTGTGAAGTGACATTGAACTCAGAGGCAGGGTCCATGAAAGCGGAAGAGACATTTGGCTTCCGTCATTTCGAGTTTGTCAAAAAAGGCCCATTTAAGCTAAACGGAAAACGGCTGTTGTTGCGTGGTACCCACCGTCATGAAGATCACGCGGGAGTGGCGGCTGCCATGACCGAAGAGATGATCGTGGAGGAGATGGAGATGATGAAATCCATGGGAGTCAACTTTATCCGGCTGGGACACTATCAACAGTCGCGCATCGTGCTTGAGCAGTGCGACCGACTGGGCATCCTGGTCTGGGAGGAGATACCCTGGTGCCGCGGGGGACTGGGGGGCGACCGATATAAGGAGCAGGCACGACGCATGCTGACGAACATGATCGCGCAGCATCGGAATCACCCTTCCGTGATCTTGTGGGGATTGGGGAACGAGAACGACTGGCCCAACGATTTTCCTGAATTTGACAAAGAAAAAATCAGGGCCTTTATGAAAGAGCTTCATCTGCTTTCCCATACACTCGACAATTCGCGACTCACTTCCATCCGGCGGTGCGACTTCTGTAAGGATATCGTGAATGTGTACTCTCCCTCTATCTGGGCTGGCTGGTACAGAGGCATCTACACCGATTACAAAAACGTTTCCTACAACGAAATGCAGAAAACAGATCATTTCCTGCATGTGGAATGGGGAGGAGATAACCACGCTCGTCGCCATGCGGAGGACCCTAACAGCAATCTTGATAAAATTGACAGCGGGGGACAAAAAGCAGATGAACGTGCCGGCGACGCATCGCTCTATGGCGGCACGGCCAGAGCTTCGCGCGATGGAGACTGGAGCGAGACCTATATCTGTGATCTGATAGACTGGCACCTGAAGGAACAGGAGACGATGCCCTGGCTTACCGGCGCTGCCTACTGGCCATTCAAGGACTTCTCCACACCGGTACGTCCCGAAAATCCAGTTCCTTATATGAACCAGAAGGGCGTCGTGGAAAGAGATCTGACTCCAAAAGAGGCATTCTACGTATTTCAGTCCTACTGGACCGAAAAGCCGATGATTCGCATTTACGGACATAGCTGGCCGGTACGCTGGGGCAAGCCCGGCGAAGAGAAGACCATAAAGGTTTACTCCAACTGTGAGGAGGCGGAACTCTTCCTCAACGGACGAAGCATGGGCGTCAGAAAGCGTGATAGTCAGAATTTCCCTGCCGCAGGGCTGCGATGGACCACCTCCTTTGAGCCGGGAAGAAACAGCGTGAAGGTTGTCGGGAAAAAAGGGAAAGAAACAGTGATAGACACCATCACGTTCGATTACGAAACACGTCCTTTTGGCGAACCGGCAAAAATCGTTGCCCGGGTGATCGAAGATACCGATGCATATGCCTGGATAGAAGCGGAACTGCACGATCGGAACGATGTGCCTTGTCTCACAGCGGCCGACTACATCCGTTTTGATGCGACCGGCGACGGAGAGCTGGTAACAAATATGGGTACTTCTACTGGTTCGGGTAAGGTACAGGCATATAACGGACGAGCGAAAATCAGGCTGTTAAAGAAAGGGTCGAAGAGCATCGTATCGGTTAAATCGGGAGGATTGGAAACTGTCTTTATTGAAGTAAAATAGTATCTCCGACTCATGATCCAACTTATTGATTGATTTGAATTTGACAATATATCCAAATGAAGAATAAGACATTTAACCTCGTCCTGATCTGTTTTATATGGATCGTTGCCGCACAGGCACAGGATATGGAAAAAAGATGGGACAAGAATATTTCGAGGAGTGAACATCCCCATATTCAATGGTTTAAACATGCCAAATTTGGCATGTTTATCCATTGGGGACTCTACTCTGAACTAGGAGGAGTATGGAAGAATAGGAACTACTATGGTAGCGGCGAATGGATCATGAATGTGGCAAAAGCAAATGTGGATGCCTATGCGGCTGAAGCAGCCCGCATGGACCTGTCGGAATATGATCCGGCAGAATGGGCCATGTTGGCCAAAAAGGCAGGCATTAAATACGTGGTTGTTACGGCAAAGCATCACGAAGGATTTGCCATGTATGATTCAAAGGTGAGTGATTTTACCATCGTGAAATCCACGAAATATGGCAAAGATCCCATGCTGCCATTATCCCAAAAAATGCGCGAGCAGGGAATTCAATTCGGATTTTATTATTCTCAGTTTCTCGATTGGCACGAGCCCAATGGTGGGGGAAACAGGTGGGACTTCGATGAATCGAAGAAAAACTATCAGGAATATTATACTCGCAAGGCTATCCCCCAGTTGAAAGAATTACTTTCAAATTATGGGCCTCTCGGAATTATCTGGTTCGATATGCCGGGTGGCCTTACCTATGAAGAGACCAGGGAATTGGTCGATACGCTTCGTTTGATCCAGCCAAATTGCCTGTTCAGCAGTCGTGTAGGCCAGGGATTGGGTGATTACCGCGACTTTGGCGATTCTGAGGTTCCTGCCCGCCCTATTCGCGGAGCCTGGGAATCGATCTATACACACAACGATTCGTGGGGATATATTGCACACGATATGAATTTCAAGTCTCCCAAAGAGATCATCCGGCTTCTGGCAGAGGTGGCTTCAAAAGGGGGAAATTTGATGTTGAATGTGGGACCTGACGGGAAGGGTGCTATTCCTGCCTATTCTGCCAGGTATCTCCTGGAAGTAGGGAAATGGCTCGATAAATTCGGAGAAGGAATTTACGAAACAACCTATGGAGAGATACCCGCGCAACCATGGGGCGTTACCACAAGCAAGCCGGGAAAGCTGTATCTGCATATTTTTGATCTGCCCGTGAACCATCAGATTCTGGTGCCGGGAATGAACGTCGACATTCAAAATGTGTATCCGTTAGACTCCGGAGAAAAACTTACGTGGAGCAAAAACAACGAAGATCTTTGCGTTACTCTTCCCTACCTGAGCGATTCCCGCAATACTGTGCTTGTTGTGGAGTATGCAGGCACCCTGACCGACAAATATGATCAACTTCCGGTCACCCTGTCGGCGCAATACAAGCTTAACAAGCTTCTGCCACACGATGCAACAACGGAAGGGGCAACAGCCATCAAATCCATCACGCATAGCGATTATTTTGGCAATTGGAAGCATACTACCTGCTTGACAGAATGGAAAAAGCCGGACGACGCGGCCTGTTTTAATCTTCGGTTTACCGATCCCGGCGATTACAAAATTATTCTCTCATACAATTGCGAAGTTGAAAACAGTCGCCAGGAGGGGGTAATTGAATTTAACCAACAAAGCTATTTATTCCAGACAGTCAGAACGGGAGGGAACTATACAAACAAAGAACCCTTGATGTTTTACGACCATCATATTGCAAACATTACCGTTACCGAACCAGGTATTTATCCCCTTAAAATACATTCATACAAAGAAGGAAATGAGTTATTCAAGTTAAAATCAGTCTTGATAGAACCGGTAGAATGAATGAAACTGTGTTATTTTTGTGGACGATTCACGGTTTTAATGATGCCACATATACCTTGCACAACAACAAAGAAATACAGACAGATAAAGGAATTATCTCTATTAAAATGATCCGCGGAGACATAGCAAAACTGGACTTTTCACTCCATTAATAGACGGTAGTTTGAACAATTATTGTAACTTTAAAAAATTATTCTGCTATAAACGCAAAATATGATTTTTATATGAAACGAGCATGAATTACG
>DGZP01000053.1:2580-22614 GCA_002398565.1 Proteiniphilum sp. UBA4977 | reverse complement strand
TAAATATTTTAGTCATATGAAACAATTGTTGTTCTTTTTTGCATTCATTCTGTTATTGGGTTCATCAAATCTTACAGGACAGGAAATTATTGCACACCGGGGATACTGGAAAACCGACGGGTCAGCACAAAACTCCATTGCGGCACTAATGAAAGCCGATTCCATCCGGCTTTTTGGATCAGAGGTCGACGTATGGTTATCCTCCGACGGCGTTCCAGTAGTCAATCACGATGCCGATGTCACGCTTGACGGAAAAAAACTGAATGTGCAGGATACCCCATTTGACACACTCAGGAAGGTGAAACTCTCCAATGGAGAAACATTACCTACCATGGAGGAGTATCTCGATGCATTTGCCCAATGCAGGCATATAAAGCTGATTATCGAGTTTAAAGTGCACAAATCCAAAGATAGAGAGAGTTTACTGGCTGAGAAAGTCATGGCTATGGTTCGGGAACGCGGTCTGCAGGAAAAGGTGGAATACATTTCCTTTGGAATTCATTTTGTGCAACAGGTAAGAAGCATAGATCCGCAGGCACCGGTCTATTATCTGAATGGTGACCTCTCCCCGCAGGTGCTGGCTACAATGGATTTGAGTGGCTTTGATTATCATTACAATGTATTATACAAACACCCCGCATGGGTAAGAAAAGCACATGAACTGGGACAAAAAGTGAATGTATGGACGGTGAACAAGCAGGAGGATATTCTGAAAACTATCGACTTAAAAGTTGACTTCATTACCACAGACGAGCCTTTGCTGGTCAGGGAAATATTGCAGAAACAATGAACCTGAACGAACAACTTTACCGTGCCATCCTCCTGGCGATGGCGGCGCACGAAGGTCAACTCGATACACACAACGGTCGCCCCTACATTGAACATCCGTTCCGGGTGATGAATGCCGGACATACGCTTCAGGAGAAGATTGTGGGTATTTTGCATGACGTGGTGGAAGATACATCCTGGACACTGGAGCAACTTGCTGATGAAGGATTCTCCAATGAGATCGTGGAAGGTGTAGATGCCATGACACGACGCGACAACGAATCGTACGATGATTATATCGTCAGGCTACAGGGAAACTCCGTTGCCGTGCGGGTGAAGCTAAACGACCTGACCGACAACATGGATATCCGTCGTTGGAAAGAGGTACAGTACCACGATCTGGCCCGTCTTCAGAAATACCTGGAAGTATATAAACTGCTAACCGAACAGGAACCGACGAACAAAGGGAAACAGACCGATTACACCGGTGAGGCCGGTGAACCACAACAGGAAAAATAAGGTGGCAGGCATCTATATCCATATTCCATATTGCAAGACCCGCTGTACATACTGCGATTTTTATACCCTTACCAACGAATCACAGATAGATACATTTGTGGATGCACTCCGCAGGGAAGCAGAGATGAGGAAGAAAGAGCTTCCCGAAACGGTGAAAACTATCTACTTTGGTGGTGGAACGCCTTCACGGCTTCATCATAATCATTTCGGACAGATATTCGACACCCTTTTCAACCATTACACCATTGATGCCGATGCGGAGATTACTGTGGAAGCCAATCCCGATGACCTTTCAGATGATTATATCAGAATGCTTGCAAAGTTACCGGTCAACCGCCTCAGCATTGGGATTCAAAGCTTCGACGACGATGAACTGAAGTTTCTGAGCCGGCGTCACTCTTCCCGACAGGCCATCGACGCAGTCAGAAAATGTCAGGAACAGGGTTTCCGTAATATCAGCATCGATTTGATGTACGGGCTGCCGGGGCAGTCATTGGAATTATGGGAGCGAAACCTGGATCAGGCCATCGCACTCGGTACTCAGCATATTTCGGCTTATCATCTTATTTACGAAGAGAAAACCAGGATGTACTCCCTCCTTAAGTCAGGTAAGATCAGACAAGTGGATGAAACAAGCAGTACCGCCATGTTCTCAAAACTGATCGACCGCCTCACAGCCGATGACTTTATTCATTATGAGATCTCTGCCTTCGGCAAGGAAGGTCATTTCTCCCAGCACAACAGCGCCTACTGGCAAAATAAAAAATATGTGGGACTGGGGCCGGCAGCACACTCTTATGATGGCGACAACCGATCCCTGAATGTCACATCGCTCAACCGATATATAAAGGGAATCGAATCGGGCACCCCCGATCGAAATATCGAGCAGCTAAGTCTGAATGAAAAATACAACGAGTTTATTCTTACCGGCCTGCGTACCATGTGGGGCATAAATCTTACAGAACTGAAAAACAGGTTCGGGGAACATTTCCTTCGGTTCTGCATTGAAAATGCACAAAAGTATCTGGATCAAAAACTATTAAACAGGGAAGAAAACACCCTGAAGCTCACCCGCGAAGGTATCTTCATCTCCGATGGCATCATGAGCGACCTGATGCAGGTGTAATCAGCTTAATCCCTCAATCTTTCCATCGATGATATCAATGCGTTTTGCCTGAGGATCGGCAGGCAGACCCGGCATACGCATCATCTCACCGGCAATGGCAACAATAAATTCCGACCCCTGGTTAATGACCAGATCGTTGATCTTGAAACGAAAATCCTTTGCTACCCCGTACCATTTGGGATCGGCAGAAAAGGAGTACTGTGTCTTTGCAATACACACAGGCATCTTTTCGAGCGGAGTACCTTCAATAAAGCGCAGCTTTTTCAACGCAGTTTCACCCAGCACCACATCACGGGCACCATAAATGGTGGTTGCAATCCTGTTGAGTTTGGTTTCTATGCTATCCTCAAGTTTATAAGTAAACTGCAGGTCTCCCGAAGGTTTGTTTTCTATCGCTTCCACTACCGTATTTGCCAGTGCTACTGCTCCATCGCCTCCATCGGTGAATGCCTCGTTCACGGCAAACGAAACACCTCTCTCTACACAGAACTTCCGTATTGTTTCGATTTCCGAAGGTGTATCGAAGGCATATTTATTGAATGCTACGACAACCGACTGGCCAAATGCAGCAAGGTTGGCGAGATGTTTTTCCAGATTGTCAAGTCCTTTTCTCAATCCGTTGATATCGGGAGCCTTGATATCTTTTTCGGGAGTGCCGCCATGCATCTTGAGTCCCTGGGCTGTGACCACGATGACCGTAAGTTTTGGACGCAGTCCGCTCTTGCGACATTTGATATTGAAAAATTTTTCCGCTCCCAAGTCTGCACCAAAGCCGGCCTCCGTGACCACATAGTCACCGTAGGTCATGGCCATTTTGGTTGCCAGCACCGAGTTACATCCGTGTGCGATATTGGCAAACGGGCCACCGTGGACAAATGCCGGTGTATTTTCGGTGGTCTGCACCAGGTTGGGATGGATGGCATCTTTCATCAGTACGGTGATGGCACCTGCCACACCCAGGTCTTTCACCGTAAACGGCTTTCCATTCCGTTTATAGCCCAGCAGAATGTTCTCGATTCGGCGGCGCAGGTCATTTTCATCTTCAGACAGGCAAAGGATGGCCATCAGCTCCGATGCTGCCGTGATATCGAATCCGGCCTCCTGTGGCATGCCATTTCCCGGTCCAAGTCCGGTGACAATGTAACGCAGGCTCCGGTCGTTCACATCCAGTACCCGCTTCCAGAGGACCTCCTTAATATCATCGGACGTACCCTGTACCCGAAAGATATAATTGTCGAGCAGTGCTGAAATGGTATTGTGTGCCGTGGTGACAGCATGAAAATCACCTGTAAAGTGAAGGTTTATGTTCTCCATGGGAAGTACCTGGGCATAACCGCCGCCGGCAGCTCCGCCCTTCATTCCAAAGACTGGCCCCAGTGAAGGTTCGCGGAGGGCGACAATGGCTTTTTTCCCAATTTTATTCAGTCCGAGCGCCAGTCCGATGGAAACTGTGGTTTTTCCAATACCAGCCTTCGTGGGAGTAATTGCAGTGACCAGAATAAGGTTACTTTGGCTTACCCTCTCAGGATTGACCAGCCCGGCAGGGACTTTTGCCATATGTCTTCCGAAGCTGATGATCTCCTCACGTGGTATACCGATGCCTTCTGCAACATCTTTAATTCTTTTCAGTGGTGTCTCTCTTGCTATTTGAATGTCTGATTTCATCTTTACTGATTTACTGATTTATTATTAACATGTTATTCTGTCTTTTCATCTTTTTAGTATTTTATGATCATATCATTTCAGTTTTTCTTCGAGCATTGCCAGTTGATCGCGTAGCTGCGCAGCTTCCAAAAATTCAAGTTTCCTGGCAGCTGCCAGCATCGCCCTGCGGGTTTGCTCTATCATTGTTTTCAGATCGTCTGTCGTGGCGTATTCCCGCAACGGTTCCGCAGCCAAAGTATAATAATCAGGTTCAACATAGGCTTTTGCTTCTGCTGTTGCGCCATATTCCCTGTTCAGGGCGGAAGCATAGCTTTTTCTGATTTGCTGCGGTATGATTCCGCGTGTCTCGTTGTATCTCATCTGTTTTTCACGCCTGCGATTGGTCTCATCGATGGTCATCTGCATGCTTTGGGTAATCTTGTCAGCATAAAAGATCACCTTCCCGTTGACATTCCGGGCAGCCCTTCCGGCTGTTTGTGTGAGTGAACGATGGGAACGTAGAAAACCTTCCTTATCGGCATCCAGCACTGCCACGAGCGACACCTCGGGCAGGTCTAGTCCCTCTCGCAGCAGGTTCACCCCGATCAGTACATCGAACAGGCCGCGTCGCAGATCATCCATGATCTTTACCCGCTCAAGTGTTTCCACATCGGAATGAATGTAATTACAGCGTATGTTGTTACCAGCCAGGTAATCGGTGAGCTCCTCTGCCATGCGTTTGGTCAGGGTGGTCACCAGCACGCGTTCATCCTTCTCTACACGCTGCTGGATCTCTTCCATGAGATCGTCTATCTGATTGAGGCTTGGACGCACGTCGATGGGCGGATCCAACAAACCCGTCGGACGAATCAGCTGATCTACCACGATACCTTCTGACTTCTCCAGTTCATAGTCGGCCGGCGTGGCGCTCACGAAGATGATCTCCGGCGTAAGTGCCTCAAATTCTTCAAACTTCAGTGGGCGGTTGTCTATGGCTGCGGGGAGGCGGAATCCGAACTCCACCAGGTTAATCTTGCGGGAATGGTCGCCCCCATACATGGCACGGATCTGCGGGATGGTCACGTGGCTCTCGTCGATTACGGTGAGATAATCTTCCGGAAAGAAGTCGAGAAGGCAGAAGGGACGTGTCCCCGGCAGTCGCCCGTCAAAATAGCGTGAATAGTTTTCAATTCCGGAACAATATCCAATCTCCTTGATCATCTCCACGTCGTAAGTTACCCGCTCATAAAGTCGTTTTGCCTCCAGCGGTTTTCCTATTTCCTGGAAGAACTCCACCTGCTTACCCAGGTCGAGTTGAATCTCGTCAACTGCCCTGTTGATACGTTCTTGAGTGGTAACAAAGAGGTTCGCGGGAAAGATGCGATAGGCATCCATCCTTTCCATGGTAACGCCGGTAAGCGGGTCCACCGATTCTATGCTTTCAATCTCATCACCCCAGAAAATTACCCGGATAATATAGTCATGATAGGCCAGAAATACATCTACCGTATCTCCCTTAACCCTAAAATTTCCCCGGTTGAAGTCGGCCGTCTCGTTCCGGGAATAGAGGCTGTTGACCAGCAGCCGTAGCAGCTGATCCCTTTCAAGCGTCTGTCCTACCCGCACGTCGACAGTCGTTTTCTGAAAATCTTCCGGGTTTCCGATACCATAGAGACAGGAAACCGACGACACCACAATCACATCGTTCCGTCCGGAGAGCAACGACGAGGTGGCAGCAAGACGGAGCTTTTCAATCTCATCGTTGATAGAAAGATCCTTCTCAATATAGGTATCGGTGGAGGGGATGTAAGCTTCGGGCTGATAGTAATCATAATAGGAAACGAAGTACTCCACCGCATTATGCGGAAAGAAGCTTTTAAATTCACTGTAGAGCTGTGCTGCCAGTGTCTTATTGTGACTTAATACCAGTGTGGGCTTGTTAAGCTGAGCTATGACATTGGCTACGGTAAAGGTCTTTCCCGAGCCGGTCACACCTAACAACGTCTGATAGGGGACCTGCTGCCGGAGTCCTTCAACCAGCGACTTAATGGCTTCGGGCTGATCACCGGTAGGTTTATATTCTGATGTGAGTTGAAAATGCATAGTTGACAAACAAATAAAAAATCATCCCTGTTCAGGGAGCCCCGGGATGAGGTTTGGTTTCATAAATACGAAAAATACGAAAGAGGGAATCCAATTCCAGGTGCACAATGTAACCGGGCACATCTTCCGTTTTTCCATCAAGCAGGAACGATTTTGTAAGTGGTACATTTACCTTGTACACATTGTTAATGGTTTTTTCATACTGCACAGCATTCACATCCGCATCAAACTGCAATATCCCGTCCTGTGTACGTGCGGCAGCCATCAGAAGCTCGCCAGCAATCCTTTCACGTGGAGCTCTGCCCGATTCAAAAAAGCGGTCGACCACTGGTGCCAGGTATCGTCTCAGTCCATCGTGATCCACCTTTGAGAGAGCAATATAGAAACCACTCACTGTCATTCGTATACTGTCGAGGTCGGTCTCATTCACGGGGTAAGACTGAAAGAGCATTTCGTAGCGATCGTTCGCCATGGTAAGATATTCACCACTAAATTCCCCGCTTTGTACCTGTAACATATAATCGGAATAGGCAGCTGCACTGTTCAATTTTAACGCTCCCGCCCAGGAGAGTGAGTCGATCCGTAGCTTCACAAGCGAAGAGTATGGACTACCGGGATACTGTTGCAGGAAATCGCGCAATGCGGAGAGGTTGTCGGTCATCTTCAATTGCTCCCAGTATGTAGCTTCATTTTGCTTTAAGCGCATCATCATTGAATTTGCTTCCTCAAAATGTGAACCGGAAGGATATAATTTCATGTAATCAAGGTAACCTCCCACAGAGTTTGTTTTCAGTGCCCTATCCCAACCACTTCGTTCGAGGTTGTCTTTTCGGATTGTTTCGTTGTATGTAAAAAAAGCACTTGCCAGCAGGAAAGCTGTCAGCATAAACCACAGAAGAGATCTTCCTGTTTTCTTCTTCGGGCGGTATAACTCCTGTGACAACTCCCCGTTATCGTGAATGTTGTCTGACCCGTTGTCTGTATCCGGTTCTCTTTTAGCTATCTGAATCGTCTCCTCTTTCCGTGATTCGGGCAAATCAACCTCATAGTCGGTTCGGATTCTCTTTGTGCAATCTTCACAAAACAGCATTTCCTCCTGTTTATGTTTTCCGCACAAGGGGCATTGTAAGGACATCCTTTACCTGGTTTTTTAGTGTGATTCTATCTTCTTACAAAGATAAAAATGTTTTGCGTATAAATTGGGGTGTCGTGATTGTGAGATTGATTTATCTTGTGGAAATCATTGAATTTTGTACTTTTGAAGAGAATTGTAAACATATGACATACCTAAAAAATAGAATACGTTCTTTCCGCCATGCCATCACCGGGTTATGCTTGTTGTTCCGGGAAACGCCGAATGCACGGATCCAGTTGATAGTGGCCATTGCAGTAGTATCGGTGGGGTTTCTACTACATATTTCATCTGCAGAATGGTTCGCCGTGATTGTAGCCATCGGCTTGGTGCTCGCTCTGGAAGCGATAAACAGTGCAGTGGAAGCACTTGCTGATTATGCCTGTCAAAAGGAGATCCACCCTTCCATTAAAAAAGTGAAAGACCTGGCAGCTGCGGGCGTCCTCATTGCAGCACTGGCTGCGCTGGCTGTGGGCCTCGTAGTGTTTCTTTCCAAAATTATTTAAACTGAGACATGACCGATTTACAGCCATTTACAAAAGATAAAAATGACGGAACAAACACCTCGTGTGCGACAGCAGATAACTGGTTTTTTGCCGAAAAGATCCGTGTATATCTGTTAAGGACAGAGCCTGAACACAACCTGCTGTACTGTGTGACCAAAGGTACTCCCCAGAGCGAAATAACCGTAAAATATGAGATTGCAACCGATAACAATGACGTTGCAGGTTCAAAGGAAATGTTCCGGGAAGGAGCACAACTAAACCTGATCGGTTGTGAAGCAGATCAAAACGGCTTTATCCTCCCCAAGTATGTCATCCTCGAACCCGATTACCTGATCGACGCCTCCGCCATTGCGGAGTGCTTTCAGGATTATGAAGTTTCTCCCCTTCACTATTTCCGTAACAGACTTGAAGAGAAGAAAAACCGATCCTATCTGTTGTTGGGAAATCTGGCCAATTTTTTTCTGGACGAACTGGTATTTGCAGATGATCCGGGTGAAGTTTTTTTCGAGGATGTCTTTTTGAGTTCTTTCAAACAATCTCCATTTGAATATGCCAGCTGTGAGGATATACGCTCCGACAGTGATTTCCGAGCGTTTATGCTCAAAGCGAAAGATCAGTTTGAACAGATACGGAGGGTCATTCTGGAAGATTTTCCCAAACAGGGAATTGATGTACACCATTGCACCCTGGAGCCTTCATTCTTTAGTGAGAAGTTCGGATTTCAGGGGCGTCTCGATTTGCTGCATATGCCTTCGGGCAGGGCGGAGGCAAAAATTATTGAATTGAAGTCGGGAAGGCTCCCATTTCCTGCGTATGACAGCAATAAGATTACCCTCAACCATGCGGTACAGGCCACAGTTTACAAAATGATGGTGGAGGGTGTATTCGGTAAAGACCTGCACCGGATAGATACAGCCATACTCTATTCGGCAGGCAATAAGCCGGATGAAAACCTGCGCTATGCAACCGAAAGCAATGAACTGAAAAAAAGGATTATTCACGTCAGAAACCAGATTGTGTCCATTGAACAAAATATTGTCCATGGTGATAACAACCAGGTGGAGAAGCTGTTTGAAGCGTTACTCCAATCCGTTGGCACGTCCAAAAAAATCCCTGGTTTTTACTTGCAAAAGATCGAGCACCTCCGCGCCATCCTGTCGCAATGTACCGATCTGGAAAAAACATGGTTTTACCGCTACATTCGCTTTATTTCGGGCGAACTCTCCTTGCAGAAGCTTGGCAACGAGAACAATGAGTCACCTAACGGCCTTGCTTCGCTCTGGAACAGTGACTTCGACGAACGGTCCGCTTCTTTGGATGTACTATTCAATCTCTCCATCCAGAAAATCGATGATTCGGGAAACGAGCGGACAATTATTTTTGCTCGTGAGAAAAACGATTACGGCGTTGTCAATTTTCGTGAGGGAGATATCTGCATTGTCTATCCCCGTATCGACGCAAACGACACGGTGCTTAACCGGCAGATTCTTAAGGGTATCCTCGTAGGAATTACCAAAGAACAAGTGGAGGTACGTTTCCGTTACAAGCAAAAAAACAGGCAATTTTATGCCGATCATCCTTTTTGGGCTATTGAACATGATACATTGGACAGCACTTTCAACAACATGTTCAGGGGCGTCTTCTCGTTTCTCACGGCATCGAAGCAAAAAAGAGAGTTGCTTCTGGGGTTGAGGGCTCCGGGGATGAAGAGGCGTCATGAAAAACGAAAGAGTGCCCCACCCGACGACATCATCGACAAAGTGATGCACTCCGAGGATTATTTTCTGATCGTCGGGCCGCCGGGAACAGGGAAAACATCGATTTATGCCCGCCGGTTGATTGAGGAGTATCACAATGAGCCCGATACAAATATCATGGTACTGGCCTATACCAATCGCGCTGTAGATGAACTTTGCGATACCATCAATGCAGCCTTCGGCTACTATGACGGATCGTGTGACGCTTATATCAGGGTGGGTTCCGAGCTTTCATGCGCCGAACCACACAGACATCGCTTGCTGCAAAGGATATCGGAAAAAGCAAACAGCAGGGAGTCTCTGCGCAGTGAGATCCGCCGCACACGGATCTATGTCTCCACGCTCGCATCCATTATCGGGAGACAGGAGCTCTTCTCGCTCAAGCATTTCCACGTGGCTATCATCGATGAGGCGTCACAAATTCTGGAACCACAGATTATCGGTCTGTTGCCCCGTTTTGATCGGTTCATCATGATTGGGGATCACAATCAGCTTGCCACCATCGTGTTGCAGAAACCGATGTTTTCTGAAACAGGAGAACCTTCACTGCGTGCGGCCGGCATGGTTGATTGCCGTGACTCGCTGTTCGAACGACTTCTGCGCCAATGTAGTGAAAAAGGATGGCAGCATGCTTATGTACAACTCGTCCTGCAGGGAAGAATGCATGAGGATATAGCCCGGTTCCCGGCCACCTGGTTCTACTCCGGGGGGCTTCTTCCCGCATGTGAATGGCAATCTTCGGGATGGAACTTAACCTCTGCCTCCGATCACGTGATGGAGCGTTGCATAGCAGGAGAGAGAACTGTTTTCTTCTCCACAGAGAAAATCAATCGCCCCTCATCATCCGGTAAGCTCAACGAAACAGAAGCAGCAGTGATTGTGAAACTTTTGCTATCCATAAGGAGAATATATGAAGAAAACGGCATTCAATTTAATCCGGACAATGTGGGGATCATTGCACCCTACCGGAACCAGATTGCGCTGATTAAGCATAAACTGTCGGAGTCCGGCCTGCAGGATAGTGAAAAAATTATGATCGACACCGTGGAAAGGTTTCAGGGGAGTCAGCGCGATGTAATCATCCTTTCCTTTTGTGTAAATAATCCCGGACAGTTGGATTATCTTACAAGTCTGAACCACGATGGTACGGTAGACAGGAAATTGAATGTAGCCTTGACCCGCGCCAGGCAACAATTATTTCTTATCGGCAATGCCCGCATCCTGCAGACACATCCGGTTTATGCCACCTTGCTGCATCATTACAGGGATCGGATGATTGAGCTGGAAGCTGATGATTAATCGAAAAAATAAAGTTATTTGCTTCATTCTTTTTTATTATCACATTATTTTGTATTTTTGCACTCTCAAACAGACAATGTCTTATGGTGTAACGGTAGCACAACAGATTCTGGTCCTGTTTGTCCAGGTTCGAATCCTGGTAAGACAACATATCAACCTGAATACCAATAACATAAACAACACAAAAAAAGGAATGTCGGACTGATTCATCATTGGTCCGACATTTTTTGTTTATATACTCCTCCCCACGAATGATTTGATTCGCTTCACTTTCCCCCAAACAACAGTGGAAGGAGGAAGGTCACAAAAAGGGTCCATATAGCATATAGCGGGAGGTATTTGGCGATGGTATGTTCAACAATTTTCATCCTCTTTCCTTTTCTTACGACCATGAAAAGATCGACCGCGATCAGCACAAGATGTACAAATATCAGAAGATTGGAGCCGAGCACTGCAGTCCGGTTGGGTGTAAATCCAAACTCTCCCACTCGGTAGAGGATGGCAGAAAGCGCCACCAGATCAACCGCCAGTGCCAGGAGGGATAACACAAAGAGTATCCATTCATTAAAACGTTGTTTTTCACGGGTCGATGTGCCTGCAACTGAAAAAACAACAATTGCCATGACTCCCAGAAGCATCAGATTAAATACAAGTAGAAAATCTCTATCGTTGTAGGGATCTTTTCCTGTCACGATCATAAATATCAAATAGACTAACAGCGTGACCAACACCAGTGGACTGAAAATTTGGGCAATAATCGGTGCAAGTTTATCGGTGATTGCCGGGAAGTTCCTGATAATATAAGTGGCTACAATGGGTGATGCAACCAATCCAATGATTGCGATATTTTCCATATAGAAGTTTTCGATATGCACGCCGATCGCAGAAAACAAACCAATGGTCACCGCAGTGAGAACCCCTCCCCCAATCAGAATCAGGAGAGTCAGGATAATCAGGTCTCCGTTGTATTTGAGGTAATCTATTCTTTTCGACCGCTCTTTCAGATCAAAATCGATAAAGATCACGCCATAGAGGCACCATAAGAACAGAGGCAGATGTATGTAAGTCAAGATAATTGAATCGCTTCCCTCACCTGCCGGGAGCAGGTTGACGTACAAAGCCGCTAACACATATACCCACAGCGTTATAATTAAATTTCCTGGGTTGAGGCGGCTGTTTGTGAGAAAAATATAGGTAGATAATCCCAGAAAAACAATGATTCCGGTATTCTTCATGTAGAAGGCGTATTTCTCCGGATCAAAACCGGCCAGTTGAGGAATCTTGATCAAAAGGCCGGCCATCACACAGGAGATGATCAGAAAAAGGAGATCGCGCTTCAGTACCTTTCGGCCGGGGTCAGCCTGATGATCGAACTCCAGCCTGGCTTTCCAATAATCGGCCATTGGAAGGGCGGCAATATCGGGATAGAGGGCAAAGAATGATTGCTCAAAACGCTTTTTATCGGACCGGTAGAGTTTTTCCAGTTCACCGGGATGATTCAGATTTTCTCTTATTGCTGTTTCCATACCGTAAAATATAATGTTTTTAATTTGCTGACTGTTTGTTAAGACTCTGACCGTTGACAGTTTTCTATCTTTTCTCCTGAAGCAACTTCTCTATTTGTTCTCCTGAAGCAGCTTCTCTATCGCGCCGATATGCTTCCTGAATGCCTTTTTTCCTTTGGTCGTGGCAGCGTAGGATGTGTTTGGTTTACGCTCCAGGAATGATTTGCTGAAGGAGACATATTCGCTTTTTTCCAGTGACTTGAGATGACTCGCCAGATTACCGTCGGTGACTCCCAGCAGATCCTTCAGTGTATTAAAGTCCAGCTGATCATTCACCATCAGTGCCGACATGATACCCAACCGGGTTCTGTTTTCGAATGCCTTGTCCAGATCTTTTAGAAACTCCTTCACCGCTTATCCTTTCCGCTGAATCAGCACACCGTAAATCATCTGTATCACGCCAAAGCCCAACATCCACAGGTAAAGGCTCTGTCCGATAAAGAGGAACGCCGTAAGACCCAGCACAATCTCTGCAATTCCCAGATACCGGATATGACTAAACGTGTAATGGCTGCCATTTACCAGTGCCAGACCGTAAAAGATCAATGTCAATCCGGGAAGAAAACCCACATATCCTTTGAATAGAAGTATTAGACAAAGAATACCACCGGTTGTCAAAGGAATCAGCAAATTAATCAGGAGTCGCTTTGCCTGATTATCCCATACACGCTGGTTTTCCTTTCTGCTCTTTCTACCAGTAAACCAGACGGCACTGACAATCGATAACAACAACGTGCCTAATGCAATCAGCAGCAAACTGGCTGGATTTTTCAGGTCGGCCCACACCGCTCCATATATCAGGTAATCGTGATGCCTGAAAACCATTTGATGGGCCAGCAAGGCTCCAGCCAGGGCGATCAATCCTGTCGATACACCCGAAAGGCCACTGAGGGAGATGAACCGGGCACTACGATTCATGATCTTTCGAATCTCACTCAGGTCGTCTAAATATTTTTCTTTTTCCATATAAAAGTACTTTGAATTGCAAAGTAAAAGATAAAAAAAATAGCTTGCAAGTTTATATCAAAAAAAATGATTCCTTACAGAAGAAACTCATTGTCATAGAAGATCGAGAAAAAGAATGTTTTTTAATACTCGGCCGCTTGAATTATATACTTTTATTTTGCCTTTTAAAAAAAATTCCGGTATCTTTAACTAATGAAAAACCATATTTTATTGGTCTTTCTTTCCTTTCCTGATCGGGGTTTTGTACAGTAACCATAAAATAAAGGATGATGAATAAAAGAAAAGCGACTCAAATTGTGAGAGGACAACATGCGGTAGACGGTGCCGGTGTGCGTCTACGCAGGGTACTTGGGGCAGCGACCATTTCCGATTTCGATCCGTTTCTCATGTTAGACGGATTTGATTCCACTGATCCAAAGGATTACATCAAAGGTTTTCCCTGGCATCCCCACAGAGGTATTGAAACAGTCACCTATCTGATAAAAGGCAAGATCGAACATGGCGACAGTCTGGGCAACAAGGGGACCATCCGTGACCTGGAGTGTCAGTGGATGACAGCCGGCACGGGAATTATTCATCAGGAAATGCCGAAGGCGTCGGTGAGGATGCTGGGTTGCCAGCTCTGGGTAAACCTGCCTGCAAAAGACAAGATGACCGAACCCGCCTACGGTGATATTACGCAGGACAAGATTGTCGTTACACAGGAAGAAAAGGCGACCGTCAGAATACTGGCAGGTTCCTATAAAGGAACAAAAGGTGTCTTTGAAGGCAAGTATGTAAAGGTAACCTACCTTGATATTGATCTCGCACCCGACAGTACATGGACATACAGAGAAACCCCGAACGACGAAACGCTGTTCATTTATCTGCTTGACGGAACATTGGCGGTGGATGATCTCCTGCAGGATTTTGAAGAGAAATCGTGTGCCGTTTTATTTCGTTCCACCACTCCGGATGCAGAGACAAACGATGCAGTTGTTGTACGCTCAGGGAGTCAGGGCGCCCGCTTTGTGTTACTGGCAGCCAAACCGCTTCGTGAACCCGTGGCCTGGGGCGGTCCCATTGTGATGAACACCCGGGAAGAACTGGAACAGGCTTTCAACGAACTGGACCGCGGCACTTTTATTAAACACAAGGATTAGTTGACAACTCTGTTTTCATTGTCTCTACCTTTTCGAGGAATATTCCTTTCCTCACCATGTGCGGGATACTCACTGTCGGAATCTCCTTCACGATAGTCACCGTGTCTCTTTAATGAATCATTTTCATTTACCTGATCATTGGAGTCGAGGAATTCTTCTTCGTTGTATCTGCTGGCTTCGCTTTGGTCGGGATCGATCTCCAGGTCCAGGTCCATATCCAATTCAGGATCCCATTCCAGATTCTCATCCGAGTCTGTATACAGATCTTCATCAAAATCTTCATCCAGGTCCATATCCATATCTGTGTCCGGGTCAGGATATTTTTCCGTTTCCCGGTTCTTTGTTTCAAAATCTTTCATTGCGTTCATAATCTGGTAATTTTATGATGTACCTGATGCAGTCCAGATACATTTTTAGAACCATGCAAAGAAATAAATTGTTCTTGGATAGTCCCGAATTCTTTTTATTTTAACCCTCCCTGAACGGGTCAAGAGAATTCGAAGAGCCTGTATGTCGCAATACAGGCCTTTATGCTTTATATCTATATCTTTATGAAAATCCTTAACTTATACATAAAATGTAAAATAAGGAAGAGGATAAGGAAATTGGCCAATGTGATTGTTGCATCATAGTAATCGCCAGTATATTTTTCCAGTCCCCACAACAGAGATTTTGCCACGCTTCGAAAGTTGATAACCATACCGAGTGTATAGGCAAGAATGGAGTTCATGCCATATATCTTCAGCCAGTTCAATCCTTTCGACCTGCCTTTATAATCGATCACGTAGTAAAACAGGGCCATCAGCAGGAAACACCAACCGCCCGACCACAAGGTCATGCTTGCTGACCATATCTTTTTGATGATGGGCGTCTGGAAGCTCAACAGCCACCCGGCAAGAAGCAAGGCAATTCCAATCATAAGCAGCCACTGGCTGTTTTTCAGTTTATCGGTTCCATATTTCATGATTTGTCCGGCAAATACACCGAACATGGTTGTCACACCAAACACCAAACTAGTCAATATCCAGGTGTAACGGTAGCTATCCGAGAAATGCCAAATCCCGTCTTCCGTGTAAAAAACACCATCCCTCACCCTCCCCAGTATCGTACGATCGACCTTTTCTGCAAAGTTACCGTCCTGGCTGAAATCACCCAGGAAAGTAAGCAATGCCCAATAGGCGATGAGCAGCAAGGCAGTTATGGCAATCTGCCATCGTTTCGACAGATGAAGCAGCATCATCGCGGCAATGACATAACCCACGGCAATCGCCTGCAGTGTATTCGTATAAATGCGTATTTCCTTCGGGTCGAAGCTTAGCAACTTCCCCTGGACAACCGCACCCAAAATAAACAGGATGATAAAACGTCTGGCTATTTTCCTGTAAATAAACATTTTATCTGGATTAGTCAGATATTTCTCAAATGAAAACGGCATCGCTGTTCCCACCATGAAAAGGAATAGCGGCATCACCAGATCCCACGCTGTGAAGCCTGCCCAGTCGGCATGTCCAAATTGATTAAGGAGGAATGAAAAAACGGGAAGTTCAGCCCCATGTCTTGCGAAGGCAACGAATACCGGTTGAAAGAAAACAAGCATAAACAGGTCCAACCCGCGAAGGATGTCCAATGATGCCAAGCGGTCTTGTGGAATTGATCTAGATTGTAGCATATTCATTTGTATTGGTTTTTGATTGATTCTTGCGGCAGTGCATCCTTCATCTCGTCCACCTGGGTGGCCATGTACCGCACGAACTCCGGTGAGTCAATGATCCCGATCGCCGGAAGCGGCAGGCCTCCTCGTCGGGCAGCACCGCCAACTGAAACTGGTCGATCGATATTTCCGGTAATTCCTTCATAGCACAGTATTTTGCCTCATTCCACAGATGAAGATGCGAATGAAATAATAATTTTTGAAATCTTGTGCAAGATGCGAAAAAAATCAGAAGTTCAATCAAAATTTATGCACACATTCACCTGTACCAGAATCACTAGTAACCAAATTAGGGTTTAAGGGTTGTAATTGGAATGATTTTCACACCATCGGGGCAACTGTATGCCATTTTACCACCGGTCAGGATAATTAACAAATCGGGGGACGCAAAGAGGCTTGTTTTTCATTCTTATTGTATTCCTGGATAAGCTGTTTTAATTGAAGGAGATAACTACGGCAATGGATGGATCAATAAAAGCCCGCTTGTAACCACTTCGAATGGCTGTTTTACTTCGAATAGCAGATGACCATGCGTCAATATTACTGATGACAAACAGCTTTTGCAAGGCATTCACCTAATCATCGAGAGTAGGTTTGGACATGGAAATCTCGCCTGATACGATGTCTGCAAGTATAGATATATTCTTTGCAAGAATAGAAACGTTTTAGCATAGCTCCGAAGCAGCCATTTTCAGGTCGTCTTATCCCTATTGATAGGCAGTAGGCTACGGTTATCGTCTACAAGGACCAGCTATCGGCAGTGAAGTCGTTATGGTCTGATCGATTCAAGTGTGCGCAAATCGCCCCACGACGACCGTACGGGGAATGAAGTCGTTATGGACTGATCGATTCCCGTAATCGGCAGGCTTTCTCATCAAACTCTTTCTTATCACCAAATGCAAACAGGCGCCCCACCGTACCTTTACAAATCCGGCACCTGCCCTGCACCCGAATGTCGTTCCGTTCGGTCAGATAAATCTCCTCCACCTCAATCCCCTTGCTTGCAATCCCTCTACATTGAAAGCAGTACACACTGTTATTAATCACAAAATTATAAAAGTGTTTTTCGTCCACATCGAGAAGCACAGCCAGCTGGAACAGGTTAATTCCTATATTCTGCTTTTCCTTCATGACAGACCGGTGATAAATTTGACTTTTTTTATTCAACAAAACATTCTTGTACATACAGGATAGATTCATTTAGAAAAACAGACACTTTTCAAGATGCAAAACTAACCAATACCCTGATTGGGAGTGTTCCATAATTACAAAATGAGGGTGTCATATTAACAAGAATTGAAAATAAAAAATTATTTTTGTGTCTGGAAATTGGTGGGTGTAACAATATATTTAGAAAAATCATGCAATCCGTATATTTAGCCACAATCTTTGCCGGGGCACTGGTTTGCCTGCTTTCCTCGTTGTTGTTGCTTGTCCGTCGTAAGTCAGGGGAGCGTTCACGTCTCATACTGGCCATTATCGTCTTCTTCTCCGTGTTGAATTATATTCCACGATTCATTGCCGTGAGCAAAGGGTACGATCCGGAGCTTGTTGTTTCCACGAAGATGTTGTTGATAGGGAACTTCATGGTAGTCTCATACATCATGTATCCCATCGAGGTGATCCGTCCCGGGTGGCTCAATTTCTCTCGCATCGTACAACTATATGCCTTTTGGCTGTTTTTACTCACGCTCTATCTGATCACCTACTTTGCGGGCGTGCGCTATAACTCCTATTCATCGCTTCCGGAAATGATTGCCAATGTGGGTCCATTTGAGGTCTGGTTCTGCCTGTTCCTCTGTCTGCTTCTTTTTACACCGGGGTTGCTTGTCATTTTCATTCAGCGCATCGGGCACAACAGCAACACCGATCGTGTCTGGTTGAAGAAATATGCTTCCGCATTCTATATCAACATTCTCGCATACCTTATGCTACTCACATTCAACCATCCGCTGGTTCATACCCTTTACTACTATGTCAGTGTCGGTTGTAGTCTTTACATTGTATACATGGAATTGTTTGACCGGTTGTTGGCAAAAACAGCGGATGAATCTGTCTTACAGGAAGCATTTTTAAGACCTACCACTCCTTTTGCAACAGCAATTGTAGCATCCAAGAATGCAGCGCTGGCGGAGCGGCTCGATGCCTATATGAGAAACAACAGCGCCTGGCGCGATCCCGATCTCTCTCTCACCCGATTGG
This sequence comes from Proteiniphilum sp. UBA4977, assembly GCA_002398565.1. GTDB lineage: Bacteria > Bacteroidota > Bacteroidia > Bacteroidales > Dysgonomonadaceae > Proteiniphilum. The sequence continues at coordinate 4,174 of DGZP01000053.1, read as the reverse complement.
CATCTGCGCTCTATACGAACCGTACCACCCTGTCTCAAACCATACAGGAGTGTGGATATGAAAATTACACCCAATTCATCAACAGGTTGCGCATCCACGATTTTGTGCAGCAGGCTGGATCCGGTTTATCGTCCAATTATCAGGAAGCCTTCTTCTTTGTCGGTTACCGTTCGCGTAACACAGCACTTCGCAATTTCAAGCAGTATACAGGCACAACCCCGTCAGACTATTTTCAAAAGAGGCAGGCCGGCGCCACATTTCAGTAGGATACCCGGTCAACATCTTCGTCGAAATGGCATGGTGCAGGTATTGCCCAAACCACCGGCAAGATGCATGGTATATATTGTTTTCAGATAATCCCTCCAATTATATGGTGAAGCAAGGAGTTTGTACTCTTTCAGGACAGGCATCAAGGCTCTCCATTCGTGAAACCGTATCCCATGATATCATTAAGGTAAACATCCAGATGTCCATTCTTACCCATCTCCAATGCCAACATCAGATCCGGATGAACCTCCCCGTCAGCCAATAGCGTATTCCTCCGACGATTGTTATCCAGCCACTCACGCATCCTTTTCAGAACCCCTCAACTGACCTATACCCCTGGCCACTTATTGGGTATATAAGGTGCATACCGTGAGATCCGGACCGTAACCGTGGATTCCTCTGCTGGAATTGCGATTCACCAGACGCGGATAGCTGAGTTTGATCCGGATAAAAGTTATATGATCCAGCGTATGATAATCCAACTAATTTCCTGCTTATTGTGGAGTGTTTATCTCTTTCACTGCAGGAAAAATATGCATATTCATCCCGGGGATTATAGTCGTTGCACCAGTGGCAACCAGGTAGTTTATAAAGCTTCTTCCATTCATACTATTTGATTTTTACTATTTGATTTTTATTGATCATAACCTCTGTACTTATTTTTGTAAAGATGCAATTATCTTATAAAAAAACAATGGCTGGAGCAGAAATTATTTCAACTTGATTACATGATGTGATTATCCATTCCGGCGATATCACTTTTACAGGGAGAAATGAAGAGGTAGTGGATTTCATTGTCTGGTTTGGCTCTCTAATCAATTTTCACTGAATTTTTTGTTGGTGCTTTGTCATAGTCACCCTGAGGTTCATAAAACCATATCCAAAGTCCACATCGTTTATTGAAAACCTTGAAATGTTTGTCATCACTCAGATTGAGACCCATTGAATAATGATCACACAATTTCTTAAAATGATACATCGCTTCAAATTTTGCAATTTCACTCTTTGATAATGGAATCAGTTCATTAAATAAAGAACTCCCATTGATCTTATCATAGTACCAACTGCAGAATTTTTCACTTTTTACGAATGATAGTCTAATTATACCAGCAAATAGATCAGCAAGTTGCAATATTGGGCATTCACAAGATTCTAACTCACTGCATTTTCTGACATTCGGGAATCGAATATTTTTCAATACACCAAATAGTGTTTCCTCATCATTATTTCTTTTCTTATCCAGATTTGTCCGTTCTATAAAGGGAACGATCTCCTCACCCCAATTTACAGACGTTAGTTCATCAGGAAAAAACTCCCAATTCTCAAC
>DGZP01000053.1:0-2269 GCA_002398565.1 Proteiniphilum sp. UBA4977 | reverse complement strand
GTTCTCAATATCGTCACGACCTTGAATATCATGTCTACTATCATGCTTATCCCATACCAATACATAAATCTTAATTTTGCCGTGTTTGCAGTAATCTAATCCAAGCTTTAAAAAATTCTTTGCTGCATCTATTATTTCATAGTTTCCACTAATATCGGCGAACCTAACCTCTCTCTTGTGATTTATGCCAAAAAATAATTGCAATTCAGCATCAAGTGTCTTAATGTTGCTTTTTGGACCTGAAATGACGGCAATTGAACCAAATCTATCTTTCCCGCAATATCCGGATTCGTCACTAAATATTTGGAAATTTTCTTTTTCCATAGCTTCACAATTTCACTTCACCAAATTCATTAACTCCTGATAGTTTTTTACCGCGTCGAATATCACCTTATCGCTGCTGATTGCCTGGAAGTGTTTCCGGGCGCAGGATATTTTTGCTGACTCCACTTCCCTGAGCTCCATGGTGGAGATATCGCCTTTGGTCTCTGCCACGAAATAGACATGCTTCACCGCTCCTTCATTGAATGCGATGGCCCAGTCGGGATTGTATTTCCCCACCGGAGTACTGATATAAAAGCCCTTGGGAAGCTTTACATAAACGCTCACCTCACTGCTAATATCCAGTTGTTCGGCAAACGGTTTTTCCGTCTTTACTGAATCGAAGATCACGTAATCGTACAGGTGCTTGTTTGCTGCAATCGCGTTCACACCGAGCTTGCCTTTCAGGGTAGGTTCGGTGAAGATCTCTGTGCCGAAGCTGTCGTTCAGCTTGTTGTAAGCAATATGTTGAATGATCACCGTAGCTTTCTCCTCATTGATCAGGTTGGAGCATTTGAGAATAAACTCCTCGGGATTGAGCACGAACTGGTCGAACACCGGTTTCTCGATGCCGGTCAGGATTTTTACCACCGTATTGCGGGTCAGTCCGGTTTCAGCCACCACCTTGCCCACCAGGTCATACTTCACGTTGCCGTTCACTGCAGAGTGCACATCGATGTGTTTCGACGATTGCTGCTTGAAGCCCTCTCCTACTTCTAACGATTCTTTTGACTCAATCTTTTCCAAAACTCCCGAGGTAACGGTGAAAAAGATCTTCGACACGTGCAGATGGGTGTTCAGTCGTTGAATTGCCTTGCGGACCAACTCCTCCGTCTCGAAGTCCACCACGTAGGCCGTCTTGGTATTGATGTTCGCCCACAGTTTCTTAAACTCCTCGCGGTTGAACTTCTGTTCATCAAGATGCAGTTCCACGTTGTTTCCCCGTGCATCCTCGGGGGCAAGCATTTTCGGGTTGTAGACCGAATCGAGGATATGCATCACCGACTCCTTGCTGGCTTCCACCTCCTCCGGCAGTTGGAAGCTGCCGTTCTCCTTGTCCTCGTAGTACTTATCGGTCAGGGTCCCCGCTTTCACGTAACCATAGCCCGCCAGGCTCTCGTAGAGTATCAATGCTTCCTCCTCGCTCACGGGATAGGGATTACCCTGTTTGTCTGAGAGCACCTTATCCCGAAACAACGAGGGCGAGACTTTCTGTGGCCGGTCGGCAATCACCTCGGCGATCTCCGTCTGGAGCGCCTTTGCAAACCGGTCGTAGCTCTCGCTCGCGATCACCGTCAGCTGGTTGATGTGATGTACCTCACTACCTAAGAAATTGGTGTCCATCCGTTCCCCCTCCTGGTTCACACACAGGCGGAGTCCGCGCCCCACCTCCTGACGTTTGCGTGTCTCCGCATCGCTCTGTTTCAGCGTACAGATCTGGAACACGTTCGGATTGTCCCATCCCTCGCGCAATGCAGAGTGAGAAAAGATAAAGCGTACCGGTTCGCTGAAAGAGAGCAGCCGCTCCTTGTCCTTCATGATCAGGTCGTAGGCATCGGTGTCCACACTCTCCCGGGTGCTTCTTTCCACTTTTCCGTCCACGAACTGATTCTTCCTTTTGTCGATGGAGAAATATCCCGCATGTGTTTTGTCTGCCGTGATCGATTGCAGGTAACCGATATAGGCATCTTCGCCAATTTTCAGTTGCAGGCTGTTCACCACATCGTCGTACTCCTCCTCAAACATATCCGCATAGGAACCGTTAAAAGCATTGCCGGAAGCATCGTACTGCTTGTATTTGGCCACTTCGTCGATAAAGAAGAGACTCAGCACCTTGATGCCCCTGAAGTAAAGCATTCGTTCACGTTCAATGTGCGACAGAATGGTCTCCCTGATCTGGATCCGTCTAAGCTGTGACTCGTTCACCGCCCCTTTCACATCGCCGGCA
>DGZP01000028.1:63614-66784 GCA_002398565.1 Proteiniphilum sp. UBA4977 | reverse complement strand
CAGGGCAGCGTCAATTTTCCCGTCGTGGATATAATCCTTGATGCGATTCATGAAAGAACTGTCTTCCTTGCCGGCTTTATTGATGACCAGGGTCCTTTCTATCAGGACATAGATCGTCATTAACAGCAGAATGAGCAGTACAATCATCAGCCATCCGCCTTTCAAGGCAAGGTCGAATGCATTCATTGTGACAGCCTCTGTTTCTGCAGTCGTTGCCTGCTGCATTGCGTTGTATATGGCCTGCGCAGTATCTGCCGGCATGGGTAATTGCAAAAGATTCATACGATGTGCATTTATTTGATACGTCTGAAGTTAGTTGTGCTCGATACCTATTTGGAATAAAGATAATGGTTTTTGTCATGTCAAACCTCTACCACGGGTTTTTTTAAACAATTTTTATACGCTTTTATTGTTTTTTCCAAACCGAGATAAAGTGCATCGCAAATGAGAGAATGCCCAATGGATACTTCTTTAATCCAGGGTATGTGTATGTAGAGCCACTGAAGATTGTCCAGGTTCAGGTCATGCCCCGCATTCACACCCAATCCCAGATTTTTGGCCAGAGTAGCAGCTTCCAGATAGGGGGCGACGGCTTTCTCCCGGTCGGATGGATAGAGTTCGGCGTAGGGACCGGTGTAGAGTTCTATGCGGTCGGTGCCGATCTGTGAAGCCATGCGGATCATCTCGGGAATGGCATCCACAAAGATGGAGGTGCGTACGCCCAACGATTGAAATTCATTCACTATGTCGGTCAGAAAATCTTTATGAGTGATGGTATCCCATCCTGCGTTGGAGGTGATAGCGTCGTGGGCATCCGGCACGAGGGTTACCTGTGTAGGCCTTATTCGTTGAATGAGCGAAATAAACTCGGGAGTTGGATTTCCCTCAATATTGAATTCCGTATGCACTTTTGCCTGCAAATCAAATACATCGGAATAACGGATGTGTCGCTGATCGGGGCGGGGATGCACGGTGATGCCATCGGCTCCGAAGAGCTGACAGTCTACAGCTACCTGCACCACATCGGGAATATTTCCACCGCGGGCATTCCGCAGGGTCGCAATTTTGTTTACGTTTACGCTTAGTTTCGTCATATTTTTTTTAAAAACAATCCGTCACAAAGAGACGGATTCGCAAATTTTTGCCATCTTTGTAAAACAGTTACAAAAGTAATACGAAATAACCGTTTTACGCAATGTCAGTCAAAGAATTTATCAATAATCAAGTCGAAAAGTTTGCTTCACCACTTACTCCAGAGCAATTTACGGAGTTGACCGAGACGGAAAACTCGCTGCTTATTCTGGAGATTCCGTTCAAGGATTACACTCTCACGGAGATAGCAAGGATTGTGGAAAGCAACAATGCCCATGTGACGTCTCTTTCTGTGATGCCAATTTCGGGCGGGGTCGATTTGCTGGTGTCGCTGAAGCTGGATGTGGATGATCTCTCCGCTGTATTGAGGAGTTTCGAACGGTTCAACTACCATGTAGTATACTATTTTATGCGCGAAGGCGAGGTGACCGACACCCAGAAAGAACGGCTGGATGAGTTATTGTATTACCTGGAAATGTAGGCGGTATATTTCAGAATTGGTATTTGCCGGAATAAGTTTGACGACAGATAAATGAAGTTTGCATTATTTGGGAGTATGTTCCCCGACAGGACCGCAAAAGCGGAAGATCAGATATTCGGGGTTTGTGATGCCATCAGGCGGAGCGGAGGAGAGTTGTATCTACCCGAGAATTTTTACCTTTCTCTGCCGGCTCATATTCAGCAGAGAGTAGGTCCTATCTCGGAACTAGCCGAGACGTTGCCACAAGTGGATATGGTAGTGAGTGTGGGAGGCGACGGCACTTTCCTGCGAACGGCTGCCACCGTGGGAGATTCTGGCATCCCTGTGCTGGGTATAAACACCGGTCGCCTGGGTTTTCTTGCCGCCATTAATTACGGCGATGTTGAAGAAACATTGCAGGAGGTAATGAAAAGTGCTTATAAAGTACAGGAACGTACTTTGATAAGAATGACTACCGACGAAACTTTCCCGCCCGAGTATTTCAATACGCACGCACTGAATGAAGTGGCCATCCTGAAACAGGACACAGCCTCGATGCTCTCCATTCATGCATATATCAACAATGATTATCTGACTTCCTATCAGGCAGATGGACTGGTGATTGCCACTCCAACCGGATCTACCGCCTACTCACTAAGTATTGGGGGAGCCATCCTGTCGCCCACCATACCCAGCATCATCCTTTCAGCCATTGCTCCGCATAATCTCACCTCGCGTTCGTTGGTGGTAGATGACAGCAGCCTGATATCACTAAAAGTAGAAAGCCGCAGTCATATGTACCTGGTATCGGTCGATGGCCAGTCGCGTGTGCTTGATGAGACGGTGAGCATCCATGTGCGCAAAGCCGATTACACCCTGCGTGTGGTAAAAAGGCTTGGACATACATTTTACGAGACACTTCGTGACAAACTGATGTGGGGAGCCGATGTGCGGAAACAATGATGATTCCGCACATAAGACCGGCAATTACAGGTTATTCTTCATCCATTTTTTCCTCGTGTGGCAGGTATTTATCCAGCGCAAGAATAAGCAGGTAAAAAACCGCCATGAAGACAAATATTCCTGCCATCCCAATTCCTGCAATAAACAAAGCTACTTCTACGGTCGATGTCATGATTTTTTTGTTTTAAGCAAATAAAGGAACCAATGTCAATATAATACCTCCGGCCACTACCGAACCTATCTGTCCTCCCACATTGGCGCTGATGGCCGGCATAAGCAGGTAATTGTATGGATCTTCTTTTTGACCCATCTGATGGATCACGCGTGCCGACATCGGGAAGGCAGAGATGCCGCAGGCTCCCACCATCGGGTTGATCTTGTTGCCCTCCTTGCGGAACAGATTCAACAACTTGGCAAAGATCACGCCGCCAAACGTGTCAAAGACAAAAGCAAACAATCCCAGTGCAATGATGATGAGCGTATCCAGGCGAATGAAACGCTCGGCCGTCATCGTGCTGGCAATCGTGATTCCGAGGAGCAATGTTACCAGGCTTGCCAGTTCGTTTTGCGCTGAAAGAGATAGCTTGTTTAAGACACCACATTCGCGTACCAGATTTCCAAACATCAGGAATCCGATCAATGCCAGTGATGATGG
>DGZP01000028.1:63137-63334 GCA_002398565.1 Proteiniphilum sp. UBA4977 | reverse complement strand
CGGATCAACCTCTCTTTGCGGGATGTCAGCAACCGGATTACAGGTGGTTGAATGATCGGAACCAATGCCATATAGGAGTAGGCTGCCACAGAAATGGGCCCCAGCAAGTTGGGTGCAAAACGGGATGCCACCACAATGGAGGTGGGACCGTCTGCAGCGCCGATAATGCCAATGGAGGCTGCTTCCCTTAAGTCGTA
>DGZP01000028.1:51139-62857 GCA_002398565.1 Proteiniphilum sp. UBA4977 | reverse complement strand
AAATCGATCATTGCCCCGATCGCAATAAAGATGAGTAAGGGGAAAATCTCCGTGGCGATACCGGCTTCGAAAAAGACGTTGAGCACCCCTTCCACTGCCTGACCCGTTGCCGGGTCGATCTGTGTCAGAGCCGAAGAAAGAGGTATATTCACCAGAATGGCACCAAACCCCATCGGTAAAAGCAGGGTGGGCTCGTAGTTCTTAGCAATGGCGAGATAGATAAGTATGCCTCCGATAGCTAACATGATAAGATGCTGCCAGGTCATGCCGGCAATAGCTGGCATCAATTGTTCTAAACCCATAAAATTTTATTTTTGTTGATTTTTTGTTTAATACAAAAATCCGAGCATCAACCCTGCAGCCACAGCCGATGCAATAACACCTGCCACATTGGGCCCCATGGCATGCATCAGCAGGTGATTGGTAGAGTCGTATTCCAACCCAACAACCTGCGACATACGTGCCGAGCCGGGTACTGCCGATACACCCGCATTGCCAATCAGTGGATTGATTTTGTTCCCTTCTTTCAAAAACAGATTGAGGAACTTTACAAACAGAACGCCTGCGCAAGTGGCAATGATAAATGCCAGTGCACCCAAAACGAAAATCTTAACTGATGCGGGTGTCAGGAAAGTGGTTGCCTGAGTGGAGACACCAACCATCAATCCGAGAAGGATGGTGACAATATCAATCATGGGACCTCGAGCGGTCTCTGCCAGTCGCCGGGTTACCCCTGACTCTTTCAGCAGATTCCCAAAAAAGAGCATACCCAATAGGGGCAATCCGGAAGGAACCAGGAATGCTGTCAACAATAAACCAATAACCGGGAAGATGATCTTCTCGTTTTGAGATACCACCCGTGCCGATTTCATGCGTATAAGCCGCTCTTTTTTTGTCGTGAGCAGTCTCATGCAGGGGGGTTGCAAAATCGGAATCAGTGCCATGTACGAGTAGGCCGATATGGCTACCGCTCCCAACAGGTGTGGAGCTAACTTTGAGGTAAGAAATATGGCCGTGGGCCCGTCTGCTCCTCCAATGATCCCGATCGATGCGGCCTCTGTCGGCTCAAATCCTAGCTGCAAAGCAATAATGTAAGCTCCGAAGATGCCAAACTGGCAGGCAGCACCGACCAGGACCAGCTTGGGATTTGAAATCAGGGAAGAAAAATCGGTCATGGCGCCAATACCAAGAAAGATCAACGGCGGATACCATCCTTTCTGTACGCCCTGATAGAGGATATTCAAGACCGATCCTTCTTCATAAATTCCAATTTCCATGTTGGCAGAGAGATCGAACGGGATGTTGCCGATCAATATGCCAAAACCAATGGGTACCAGCAGTAGAGGTTCGAATTCATAGCGGATAGCCAGGAATATAAACAGTATTCCAAACAGGATCATTATGATATGACCTGACTCTACGTTTGCAAATCCGGTGTAACTGATAAAGGTGTTTAGATTTTCAATTAAAAAATCAAAAAAATTTCCCATATTCTATCCTACTATAACAATCAGTTCAGATCCTTCCAAGACCGAATCTCCTTTTCTTACTTTAATATCCTTGATGGTGCCGTCTCTATCCGCAATAATGTTGTTTTCCATTTTCATGGCTTCCAGTATCAGTAGTTTTTGCCCTTTTTTCACTGTGTCGCCCACATTACAGCTGATATCGAGGATGATACCCGGAAGCGGCGATTTCAATGAATTGGCACTTGCGTTTGCCGTATGTTTGATGACGGGAGTGTTTACTTCGGGTTGTGGTGAACCTGACTGCGCCGGCTTCTTGAACGGAGAGGATACCATTTTCTTTACTTTTTTCTCAATCTCAACCGTGTAGGGAATACCATTTACTTCCACTTCTGCTGTCTCATCGGTCGTATTGTTGATGACCACGTTATAGAGACTGCCATTGATTCTGTATTTATATTGCTTCATTATGTGAAATTTTTGTTTTTGTTGATTGAAACGTTTGTCTGTCTATCTTCGCGGAAGTTCCCTCAAACCGTAGATTTTAGAACTCCAGGGAGAATAATTTTTACTTATCTTGTTGATTGTGAGAATAGTGTGTTCAAAATCGTGTACGTCATTTTGTTCTTCGTGCAACGCCATAAATATGGCGCTAAGTACTTCTCCTGATATATCCTGAGTACTCGGTTTTCCTGCTGTGGTCTCAACAGTTGTACTTTTTCCTCTTCTCTTCTCATTCAATCTGGCCGAAGATTTTCCTACGAACCTGAAGACGATATAGAGAACAAGGAGAGCACAAAATACGACCAACATTGATGTTATTGTCATAGATGCTCCAAATTTATCTTGTTGTTTAAATCTCTCGACTTTTTCATTCTTGTCGAGGGTGTAATTATTGGTGCTGGGTGTGACCTTTTTTAATCTGGTCAGCTGAAGTGTTCCCGCCTTGTCGTATTTCACCCCATCCATTGCATAGCCCCATGAAACATCTGCCAACTGCTTCCCGGGTATGATCACTTCGTCGATCAGCTTCGTGCCACTTTCGTCGAACAAAGCAATATAATTGTCCTCGTCGGGGTTTAGTTCAAAACTAATGTGAAATGTTCCCTGGTAGGGCTTGTTGTTTGCCCAAAATAAGATATGCTGATGGGGCGCAATTCTGGTAAGTACATCGCCTCTGGGTATGGAGTATTTTCTGGGGTTCGACTTGTCGTTGGTCAGAAAATACCCGCCGATGTCTTGCGTTTTCGCTGTATTGTTGAATATTTCGATCCATCCGCTCCTTTGTCCGTAGTCGTCTACAAAATTTTCCGCATTGTTCACGAGTACTTCATTAATTACCCAGCGCGGGTTTTCTACGCGTTCGGAACAAGCAGTGAAAGATAGAAGAAACAGCAAAAGAAACAAAACAGAAGATGCCGGTGATTTATTCATAATCCTTACTTTTACAAGGGGAGGTTATCATGTTTCTTGGCCGGATTTTGTAGCTTTTTGGTCTGTGTCTGCTGCAGAGCGCGAATCACGCGGAAACGGGTATTACGCGGTTCAATCACATCGTCGATATATCCATAGCGGGCAGCTTCATATGGATTGGCAAAAAGATCGTTGTACTCCTGTTTTTTTGCTTCAATCACGGCGTTCTTTTTCTCTGCGTCCGTTTCTGTGGCAATCTCCTTGCTGTAGAGAACCTCCACCGCTCCGTCGGCACCCATGACAGCGATTTCGGCACTGGGCCATGCATAATTGATGTCACCGCGGAGCTGCTTGCAACTCATCACGATGTGTGCCCCTCCGTATGACTTCCGCAGGGTAACGGTGATTTTGGGAACGGTGGCCTCGCCATATGCATAGAGCAACTTTGCACCGTGTGTGATTACACCGCCATATTCCTGTCCTGTTCCGGGAAGGAATCCGGGTACATCGACCAACGTGACAAGAGGAATGTTAAATGCATCGCAGAAGCGGACAAAGCGGGCAGCCTTTCTTGAAGCATTGATATCCAATACGCCAGCAAGGAATTTAGGCTGGTTGGCAACAATTCCGACCGACTGTCCGTTGAAACGGGCGAATCCTACGATGATATTTTTTGCATAGTCGGCATGGACTTCCAAAAATTCACCTTTGTCGATGATGGCACCAATCACCTCGTACATGTCGTATGGTTTGGAAGGACTGTCCGGGATGATGTCATTCAGACCATCTTCCAGCCTGTCGATGGGATCGTCGTTTTCATAGACGGGTGCTTCTTCCAGATTGTTCTGGGGAATGAAACTCAACAGCTGACGGATAACCTTTAGACCGTTTTCTTCCGAATCAACAGCGAACTGAGCAACTCCTGATTTGGAGGCATGTACTGAGGCTCCTCCCAGGTTTTCCTGAGTGACGTCTTCTCCTGTAACGGTTTTCACTACCTTGGGCCCCGTTAAAAACATGTAGGAAGTGCCCTGCGTCATGACAATGAAATCGGTAAGTGCCGGCGAATACACTGCACCTCCGGCACAAGGACCAAAAATACCGGATATCTGGGGAATTACCCCCGAAGCGAGGATGTTTCGCTGAAATATTTCTGCATATCCTGCCAGGGCATTGATACCTTCCTGAATACGGGCGCCACCCGAGTCGTTGATTCCGATCAGGGGAGCTCCCATCTTCATGGCCTGGTCCATTACCTTGCATATTTTTTTAGCCTGCATCTCAGACAGGGATCCGCCGAAAATGGTGAAATCCTGTGCGAAGATATAGACAAGACGCCCTTCAATTGTACCATAACCCGTGACAACACCATCGCCGAGGAACTTGCTGTTTTCCATTCCGAAGTTATGGGAACGATGTTCCACGAACATATCGAACTCTTCAAAACTCCCTTCGTCAAGAAGCATGAATATGCGTTCGCGTGCAGTGTATTTTCCCTTTTGGTGTTGTGATTCAATTCTTTTCTCGCCTCCGCCTAAACGGGCCTTTTCCCTTAACTGGATTAGTTCTTTTACTTTTTCGAGTTGATTGCTCATATGATTATTTTTTAGATTAACGAGATAGTTTTTGTCGATGTCTGCTTGTTTTTCTGCGGCAGGTTTGTTTTGATGCTGCTCAACCTGTTATTCCGGATGCTCGCACAGTTCGGTGAGGACGCTTCCTGTAGATTTGGGGTGTAAGAAAGCAATCTTTAATCCTTCTGCCCCCTGTCGTGCCTGCTGGTCTATCAGACGTACCCCTTTTGATTCGGCATCCTTCAATGCTTCGTTCACATTTTTGGTCGCATAGGCAATATGATGTACGCCTTCGCCTCTTTTTTCAATGAATTTGGCAATGGTGCTCTCCTCGCTTGTAGGCTCCAACAATTCTATCTTGGTGGAGCCGACCATGAAGAAGGCTGTTTTTACTTTTTGATCTTCCACGGTTTCAATATTGTAGCACTTGAGCCCCAAAACACCTTCATAATAAGGAAGATGTTCCTCAATACTTTTCACCGCAATGCCGATGTGTTCAATGTGTGTAATTTCCATATAATTTCGTTGCCTTTTTTTAATGTATGCTGCAAATATGAGTATATGCTATAAAAGTATTTTGATTCAATCTTACATTGAATCAAAAGATATTCTGTCTTTCCCTTCGATCTAACGCTTCCGAGGCAGGTTATATAGAAGAAATACGCAATACTTCCAGCAATTCTTCGCTGATATCACGCTCTTTCCGGATAGCTCGCTTGAAAGGAATGTAATCGATTTCATTCTCGCGGATACCGATCATCACATTGCGTTGATTCTCCAGCAATGCCTGAATGGCAGCAATACCCATGCGGCTTGCCAGGATGCGGTCCTGAGCTGTGGGAGAACCGCCGCGCTGGAGATGGCCGAGAATAGAAACACGTACATCATATTGCGGATATTCCTTCTTCACCCGCTCTGCCAGCTTCATGGCTCCGCCGGTTACCTCACTCTCGGTGACCAGCACCATGCTACTGCTTTTTGACTTACGGAATCCCTGCTCAATGAGCTCGCCCAACTGGTCTTTCTCGATACTTATTTCCGGGATGATGGCTGCCTCCGCTCCGGAAGCGATGGCACTGTTGAGTGCCAGATATCCGCAATTTCGTCCCATCACCTCTACAAAAAACAGACGTTCATGGGAGGTGGCTGTATCGCGTATTTTGTCCATCGATTGCATGATGGTGTTCAAGGCTGTGTCGTAACCTATGGTGGTGTCTGTACCATTCAGGTCGTTGTCAATTGTTCCGGGAAGCCCTACAATGGGTATATTGAACTCGTTGGCGAAAACTCCTGCACCGGTGAGGGAGCCGTCTCCACCAATTACAACCAATGCGTCTATCCCGTGTTTTTGCATGTTCTCGTAAGCCGTCCTGCGTCCTTCAAAAGTGAGGAATTCCTGAGAACGTGCTGTTTTCAGGATAGTTCCTCCCTGTTGAATGATATTGCTTACGCTGTTTGTTTTAAATTCCACAATTTCATCGGAGATGAGGCCTTTGTAACCTCTGTAGATGCCGTAGACACGCATCCCGTTACAAATACCTGCACGTGTCACCGCACGAATGGCGGCATTCATGCCCGGCGCATCGCCCCCGGAAGTAAGGACACCTACGCTTTGTATGTTTGAGTCCATGTTTGAGTTCCTTGTCTTTGAGACTTTGTTAGATGTATACTCTGTTTCGTTTGAAAACTATGAGGCGCAAAGATACATTTTTTTTAACGATGCCACAAAAAAAACTGCTTAAAAAGCGACTTTCTCCATTTGCAGGTGAGGACGCAGTTTTGCTATGTTGGCGGCTACAGCTTCCATTTGCCACTTAGGTGTGGAAGTAGCGCCACATATGCCAATGGTGATGTTGTCTTTAAGCAACGTCGGGTCTATTTCTTCCGGTGAATGAATTATATATGAATTGCTATTTTTCTTTTTGCATTCTGCAAACAACACTTTGCCATTGGAACTTTTTTCACCGGCGATGAAAAAAATAAGGTCGTGTTTTGCTGCAAATTCCTGGATATTGGGTACACGGTTTGATACCTGTCGACAAATGGTGTCGTAAAACTCAAACTTTGCCCCGTCTTTCATGCGAAACCTGATCAGTTCACCTATCTCTTGAAATCCGTCCAGAGGTTTCGTCGTTTGCGAAAAAAGGCTGATGTCGCGGGAGAAATCGAGCTTCTCGATCTCCTCCTTGCTTTCGATAATGATGGCCGATTCATCGGTTTGCCCGAGCAGGCCATTCACTTCGGCATGTCCTTTTTTACCGAAGATCACAATCTGGGCATCGCTTTGCGTGCGATGGGTGTATTTCTTGTTGATTCTCTTCTGCAGCCCCAACACTACAGGACAGGAAGCGTCAATGATTTCGATGTTGTTCTGTTTAGCTATCTCGTATGTGCTGGGTGGTTCTCCGTGAGCACGGAGTAACACACGTACATTTTTAAGTTGTTTAAACTGTTCGTGGTTAATGGTGATTAACCCCATCTTTTCGAGGCGTTCCACTTCGATATTGTTGTGCACGATGTCACCCAAACAATAAAGAGTACCTCCCTTTTGCAGCTCTTCCTCGGCTTTGGATATCGCTTTCGCAACGCCAAAACAGCACCCGGACAGCTTGTCTATTTCAATTTTGTTCATTTTTAGCTGTGATTTTATAAAACATATCCACGGCCCACTGTAACTGTTCTTCAATGCCCACATGGGTATTGTCCAGTACAAGTGCATCCTCTGCCTTTCGTAACGGGCTTTCGGTGCGGGTTGTGTCACGCAGGTCGCGTTCTTTTACGTTGGCCAGCACGGCTTCGTATTCCGGTTGTTCTCCCTTGGCTTTCATCTCGTCGAAACGCCGCCGGGCGCGTATTTCGGGTGAGGTGGTGAGAAAAAGCTTCATCTCGGCATCAGGGAAGACCACCGTGCCGATGTCTCGCCCGTCCATGACCACTCCCTTGTTTTTACCGATCTCCTGTTGCTGGTGAACCATTTCCCTTCGCACAAAACCAAGGGTACTCACACGGCTTGCACCATTGGCCACCTCCAGGGTTCGAATCTCCTTTTCTACATTCTCGCCGTTCAGAATGGTTTCCTGCAACCCTTCCGCATTCGTTTTAAAAGAAATTTTTATATCTCCTATGTGCTTGTGCAGCGATGCTTCGTCTATTTCACTTTCCGTGATCCATCCTTTTCTGAGGGCATAAAGTGCCACGGCGCGGTACATTGCCCCGCTGTCAATATATATGTATCCCAGTTCCCTGGCCAATCCTTTGGCTATCGTGCTTTTGCCACACGACGAATATCCGTCTACGGCAATGTTAATTCTATTATTGTGCATACTGTGTCACTTAACGACATAAACAAACACAAAGATAGAATGTTTTTGCGAATTACTTATTAAACTTTTTTCTCCCCAAACTTTTCTGATTCGTCATATTCTTCCCCATTTTCTGTCAAGGGATCAAACATTTTCTTTGTCGGGATTATTTTTGACAACAGAATGGATATAAGTAAAGTCCCCAGGATAACCACAAGGGAGAACCATGACTTGGACGTAAAGAAACTGGCTACTGACGGAATGGTGCCCGACAACATCTTTAGCCCAATGAAGAAAAGGATGAAGCTTATGCCATATTTAAGAAAACGGAACATGCTGATGATATTTCGCAGTGCAAAGAATAGCGAAATGAGCCCCATTACGGCAAAAACATTGGATGTGATTGCCAGAAACTGTTCTTCCTGTCCGGTGAGCAAACTCTCCGCACCTTCCAGGATCACCCCGATGATGGCAGGAATAGAGTCCAGCGCGAAAATAATATCGGTGGTCCCGATAATCAAGAACGTCAGAAACATATGGGTAATATGTCTTTTCCCGTTTATTTTTGTAAAAAAATGAGGCGTATGCATGTCCGGATCAACCTGAAATAATTTTATAGCTCCTTTGTACAGAATATTATTTTTGGGATCAGCGGTTTGGTTATCCTTGCTGAGAAGCATTTTTAAGCCGGTATAGATCAACACCATCCCTAGCAGGTACAACACCCAGTGAAACCGAATCACCAGTTCCATCCCTACCAGAATAAAAAGGATCCGCAAAATGATAGCCACCAGTATTCCCAGTTTAAGCAGCTTAGGCTGGTTCTGCTGCTTGATGTCCATGACGGAAAAAATTAAAAGAAAGACAAAGAGATTGTCCACAGACAGCGAATATTCCGTCAAATAACCCGAAATGAATTTTGCTGCCATCACAGAAGCTGTTCTTACGGGACTGTCGGGATTTTGAGGAAAAAATAGAAAAACGGCCAGACCGAACAACAGAGCTATAAGGATCCACAACCCGGTCCACATCAACGATTCCTTGACGTTGATGTTACTTCTGCGGTGATCTGTCACGTAAAAATCGATTGCGTAAACAATAAGAAAGGTTACAACAAATGCAACCCAAAAGATGGTGATTGTACTCATATAATACTTTTAATAGTTAATTATACAAATTCCGGCCGCTTATGAAAATCATCCCCCAAAAACATGTTTAATGCAGCGTATTATTACGCAGAAAAACGGGGGAAATTTTTTATGGATAACGGAAATTGTTCCAGGTATACAAATTAAGCAATTATAAGATCTATTGGCTGCTGATGTGTATGCAAAGGTAATTGAAATATTTATGAGGTGAGCTTTTTTTACTGAATTTATTTCCTGAATAAAAAAAACAGCCCGAAAGCTGTTTTCTGAATTGTGATTTCTTATCCAATTAATCCTCCAAAAAGCTGGGATACATATAATCCGTTGCCGGAACAAGGGTTTCCTTGATGCACTGCGGCGACACCCAGCGGAGCAGGTTAAATACAGAGCCTGCCTTGTCATTGGTTCCTGATGCACGACCTCCGCCAAACGGCTGCTGATCTACCATGGCACCGGTAGGCTTATCGTTGATATAGAAGTTACCGGCAGTATGCGTCAGCCGGGTCGTCATTTTTTCAATGCGGTCCCTGCTTGCCGAGAAGATGGCTCCGGTTAATGCATAGTCGGTCGTACTGTCCAGTATATCCATGGTTTCTTCCAGTTTATCGGGAGGATAGACATATATGGTGAGAATAGGCCCAAACAACTCTTCCCGCATGGTGAAATAGTCCGGCTTTTTTGCCAGAATAACGGTAGGGGAGATGAAGTAACCGATCGACTTGTCATAAGTTCCCCCGTAGATAATTTCGGCATCGGGTGAAGCTTTGGTGTCTTCTATAACTTTAGCCAGTTTGTTGAACGACTCTTCGTCGATGACGGCATTCACGAAATTGCTGAAATCTTCCACCGCGCCTGTTCGAATCTTTGAGAGGTCTTCGCTCACCAATTGTTTTATCTCTTCCCAGATGTTTTCAGGAATGTAGGCACGTGAAGCGGCCGAACATTTCTGGCCCTGATATTCAAACGCACCTCTGGTAATGGCTGTAGCAACCTGTTTCGGATTAGCCGTGTCATCGGCAAGGATATAGTCTTTCCCGCCGGTTTCACCTACAATGCGAGGATAGGACTTATACCTTGATATGTTTTTTGCAATGGTAGCCCACATACCATTAAATACGTCCGTGGAACCGGTGAAATGTAATCCGGCAAAGTCGCGGTGATTAAAAACCGTTTCAGCCGTCTCCTTCCCGCCGGCATACACAAGGTTGATGACGCCTTCGGGTAATCCCGCTTCCTGCAGTATTTTCATGATGAGATGAGCCGGATAAACCGCCGTTCTTGAAGGTTTCCAAACAACTGTGTTTCCCATCAGAGCAGGTGCAGCACCCAGGTTGCCCGCTATTGATGTGAAGTTGAAAGGGGTAAGTGCAAAAACAAACCCCTCGAGAGGTCGCCACACCATGCGATTCCAGACCCCTTGGGCAGAGTTTGGTTGCATGTCATATATTTCAACCATGTTCTTCACGTTGTAGCGATAGAAATCCACGAGTTCGCACACGGCATCAATCTCCGATTGATATGCATTTTTGGACTGTCCAATCATGGTGGTTGCATTAAACTCTGTCCGGTAAGGGCCGGCAATCAGTTCAGCTGCTTTCAGGAAGATGGCGGCCCTGCTCTCCCAACGCATGGATTCCCACGCCGGTTTTGCTTTGAGAGCTGCATCGATGGCCATCTGCACATGGATTTGATCACCCTGATGATAGTGTCCCAGCAAATGGCGGTGGTTATGGGGAGGGCGGATTTCCATCAGTTTTCCGGTACGTACCTCCTTGCCATCAATTATCATGGGAAGATCAAGTCCGCCCCTGTTAAGCTCTTCCAGTTTTAACTTCAGTGCATTTCTTTCGGCCGATCTTGGGGCATAGTGGAGTAGAGGCTCATTCTTAATAGGGGGTAATTTGTAGATACCTTTAGGCATAATCGATTAATTTAGTGAGGTTATCTTGAATGGGACAAATTTATCAAAAAAAAACGATTCAGGCATACAGGGATGCATTTTTAAGAAAAGTATCGTTTGTTTCTTTTTCATACGATAATATTTATTTTTTTACACTAAGGTCGTATGGAACTCGCATATTATCATTAACTTGGGTGTAACTAATTTAGATGTTCGTTTCATTTTAATTTTCTGATGCATATTTTTTTTATTTTTGCAGTCAAACCCGGATACTTTTACACTGAATGCATGCAACCTGAAAAAAACCATCCTGTCAATTTTAAAAATAGTGAGATCGCTTTTCTCGATCAATCTGATGCAAGCCTCAGGCAGGCTTATCATCTTTTCAGAATCATGAATAACAGGGTACTGGTGCGAGCAGGTAAGTTGATTGTGGGTCTGGCTTTTGCCTTTCGGTTTCCGGTAGATGGAATCCTGAAAAAAACCATTTATCGTCATTTTGTGGGAGGCGTATCCATTGAAGACTGCAGTAAGACCATTGCCAGGCTGGCAAAACGCCATGTCTGCTCGATCCTCGATTATGCACAGGAAGGTGAAGAGTCTGAAGCCGAATTTGATGCTACCAGTCGGGAAATTATCCGTACTATTGAGTTCGCCCACGATAATCCCTCTGTGCCATTCAGTGTCTTTAAGATTACCGGGATAGCACGTTTCGATTTGTTGGCGAAAGTGAGCGAGGGAGGCAGTCTAACCCGGGAGGAAGAAATAGAGTACCAGCGGGTGGAAGAGCGGGCAGAAGAGATTTTCCGGCGAGGATGCGAGTTGGATGTGCCGGTGATGGTCGATGCCGAAGAGACCTGGATCCAGCCGGTACTGGATGATCTGGTGTTGCGCCTGATGGCGCGGTATAATAGG
>DGZP01000028.1:45466-50898 GCA_002398565.1 Proteiniphilum sp. UBA4977 | reverse complement strand
GCACGTATCAGGCAGCATCACCGGATGGCTTTGGAGGGTGGTTTCCGCCTCGGTTTGAAGATTGTACGCGGAGCTTACATGGAAAAAGAAAGGACCCGTGCATTGGTAAAAGGATATCCTTCTCCCATACAGCCAGACAAGATGGCTACAGACCGTGACTTTGATGATGTCATCCGTTACTTTATGGCCCATCACGACAGTATTGATTTTATGGTTGCCACACATAACGAAGCAAGCTCCATGCTCCTTGCCAGCCTGATTGACACATACAAACTGCCAAGAAACTACCCCGGAATCTATTTTTCCCAACTTTACGGAATGAGCGACCATATTACTTATAACCTTGCCTGGCAAGGTTATAATGTGGCAAAATATGTTCCCTATGGCGAGGTGAAAACCATGATGCCCTACCTGTTCCGGCGCGCTGAAGAAAACTCATCGGTAAAGGGGCAGAGCAGCCGCGAACTGAAAATGATCAGGACCGAAATAGAACGAAGAAAAAAAACCGGAATGTCATTTATTTCACTTCCCAGACATTCGAAGAGTTGAGAAGAAATTCGGTAAACGATTTTTTTGACATTTTTTGCTGTACCTCCTTGATCTGTTTTTCGTAATCCCTGTCATAGGAAGGCGCATCCACACTGCGTATCACGCCCAGTGCTACAGGGAGGCCGTCGGAGGTATCCATAAGAGCCAGTTTCAACTGCAGGGTACTGTCCTTGGCTGTGGCATCGTGCACCAGGATGTCATCGAGCGTATAGCCCTCTTCCCCGATGGTGACCGCCTTCAGGTTCCAGCCATCCAGCACGAGCCCCTTCTCGTTGTCCTTCCCGAAAATCATCTTTTCACCCTGTTTCAGGACAACCGTATTGTCGGCCTTCCAGGTGCGGTCGCTGATTTTGTTGTGGATGCCGTCGTTGAAGATCACGCAGTTCTGCAGTACCTCAATTACCGCGGTACCTTTGTGGCGTGCCGCTTCTACCATCACGTCCACCTGGTTCTTCATGTCCACGTCGATGGCGCGGGCAAAGAAAGTTCCTCTGGCTCCAAAAGTCAATTCTGCCGGACGGAACGGATCTTCCACAGTGCCATAGGGCGATGACTTGGAGACAAATCCACGGGCCGAGGTGGGTGAGTACTGTCCTTTGGTGAGACCGTATATCTTGTTGTTGAAAAGGATGATGTTGATGTCTACGTTGCGACGAACAGCATGAATAAAATGGTTCCCGCCGATGGCCAACGAGTCACCGTCGCCGGTAGCCACCCACACGCTCAGATCGGGGTTGGCCACCTTCACGCCGGTGGCAATGGCTGCCGCGCGGCCGTGAATGCTGTGAAAGCCGTAGGTATTCATGTAGTAGGGCAGTCGCGATGAACACCCTATACCGGAGATCACCGCAGTCTGATGCGGCTCCAGGTTCAGCTCTGCCATTGCCTTGTGCAGGCAGGTGAGGATGGCATAGTCGCCACAGCCGGGGCACCAGCGTACTGCATTTTCACTCTTGTAATCCTTGGGGAGATATTTTTGATATTTTATTTCTGTTGCTTCCATGCTTATTTGGCCTCCATCATTTTCGTAAATTCTTCAACCAGCTCGCTCACCTTGAAAGGCTGTCCTTCCACTCTGTTAAATCGGCGGATGTTACTCAGATCCCCGAATTTTCCGTTCAGATAAGCGGCAAACTGGCCATCGTTTTGTTCTGCGACAATCACCTTCTTGTATTTTTTCAACAGGTCGTGTGTGTTCTTTGGCAGGGGGGAGATATACCTGAAATGGGCAAATGCCACCTTCCTTCCACTGGCCTGTATACGCAGCATCGCCTCGAGGAGGTGTCCGTAGGTGCCTCCCCATCCCACGATCAGCATGTCGGCATCCTTGTCGCCCACTACTTTTTGTTCGGGAATGAAATCTGCAATCTTTTCAATTTTCTTTCGGCGGGTATCCACCATATACTGGTGATTTTCGGGGTTGGAGGAGATTACGCCGGTAAGTTTGTCTTTTTCCAGTCCGCCAATGCGGTGCATAAAGCCGGGTGTCCCCGGTACGCCCCAGTACCTGACCGGGCTTTCTTCATCCCGCACGTAGGGACGCCATTTTTCGGTGTCGCCCTTGTAGTATTTTTCCACGTAGGGAGGTTTTATTTCAGGATAATCTTTCATGTCGGGAATCTTCCAGGCCGAAGATCCATTGGCAATATAACCGTCGGTAAGAAGGACCACCGGTGTCATGTGCTCCAGTGCAATCTTCGATGCTTCAAAGGCACTCTCAAAACAGTCGGTGGGCGATGCCGCTGCCAGGACCACGAGCGGACTTTCGCCATTGCGTCCATACAAAGCCTGGTTCAGGTCGGTCTGTTCACTCTTGGTCGGCATTCCGGTGGAGGGGCCGCTTCGCTGCACATCGATCACCACCAGGGGTAGCTCGGTCATCACTGCGAGTCCCAGTGCTTCACTCTTGAGCGCAAGACCCGGGCCGGAGGTGGAGGTGGCAGCCAGGCAGCCTGCAAAGCTGGCACCAATGGAAGAGGTAATCCCGGCAATTTCATCCTCCATTTGCAGGGCTTTCACGCCGAAATCTTTTCTTTTGGCCATTTCCTGCAGGATGTCTGTCGCAGGCGTAATGGGATAAGAGCCCAGAAATAGCTGAATCCCTGCCTTTTCTGCAGCGGCAATCAGTCCGTAAGCAGTGGCTGTATTTCCGTTCACATCGGTGTAAAAACCTTTATTTCCTTCAATAGGTTCGATGCGATAGGTGGAGGCGGTGAGGTGTATGTTGTTGCCGTAGTTGTAACCGTCGGACATGGCCTTGATATTGGCCTGTACCAACAATGGTTTTTTGGCGAACTTCTGCTGCAGGAGCATGTCTGCTATTTCCAGTGGCCGGTTGAAGAGCCAGCAGACAATACCCAGCGCAAACATGTTCTTGCAACGGAGCATGTCCTTGTTCTCCAGTCCTGAGCCTTCGAGCGAAGCTTTGGTGAGGGAGGTGATGGCCACACCCACAGGCTGCACATGTTCCAGCTTGAGTTCAGTGAAAGGATCCTGGGTTGTATAGAGTGCCTTGTCGAGATCTTTCTTTTGAAATGAATCGGTGTCGTAGAGCACAATGGATCCTCTCTTCAGGTATTGTGCGTTCACCTTCAATGCTGCTGGATTCATTGCCACAAGTACGTCTGTTTTGTCGCCGGAGTTATATACATCTTTCGCTCCGATGCGTACCTGGAAACCCGAAACACCGTGCAGTGAACCTTGGGGTGCACGTATTTCTGCGGGGAAATCGGGAAAAGTGGCTATCTCGTTTCCGAATATTGCCGATAATGTGGAAAAGAGCGTCCCGGACAACTGCATTCCGTCCCCTGAGTCGCCTGAGAAACGAATGGTTACTTGTTGGATGTCGGTGATAACCGAATTGGTGGGCATAATTGTAGTCTGTTATTTCAAATGAAGGTACAAAGTAATAAAAGAGTCGCCAGAAAAGCAAATATTTTCCCCTGGAAAAGCAGCTTCGTCTTTTGTGCTTTCCCGTGTGATTCACTTCTTTTTATCAGGATTTCCTTTAAGAAAAAAGCTTGCCGAACCGTTTGTCGTCGATCAGGGTGGCGTAGAGTTCCGCTGCTCTTTTGTAACTCTGCGCATGGACGGCGGCGCCGCTGCTGATGCGTTTTACACCCATCAGCTTGAGTTTTGAAAAAGAGGGTGTGTCGGGACGCAGAAAGACATTTAACGGAAGTGGGGTACTTTGAACGACCTGTTTTATTTCTTTGTCGTCCGATAGCAACGGCACAAATATGCCGTCGGCGCCCGCTTTTTCAAATTCGCCGATCCGTTTGATTGTTTCTTCCAGCAGCTTGGGATGTTTGGTTACGTACGTGTCGATGCGCACATTCAGGAAAAGATCCGATTTCCGGTCCTGCAGGAACGTGTGTATGGCACTCACCACCTTGGTAAATTTTACCGTCTCCTGTAACACCCTTTTCCCATTTTTCATTACCGAATCTTCGATGTTAATGCCGGCAGCTCCCATGTTGATGAGTTGTTCAATATGGGCATTCACCTTTTCGATATTTCGGCTGTAACCGCCGTCAATATCCACCGAAACGGGAATGGAAACCGATTTGATCACCCTGTTCACGACGAACAGCAATTCGTCGAAGCCCATGTCTTCCCCATCGCGGTAACCGAGGTTCTCGGCAATGGCATGGCCGGAGATACCCACCGCCTTAAAGCCTGCCTTTTCTGCCAGCTGTGCGCTCTTGGCATCCCATACGTTGCCGAGGATGAACGGTTCATCTCCGGCATGAAGTTCCCTGAATTCACCAGTTTTTGACATACGATCTATCTGTTTAATGAAGGTTGATTGTGTACATTTAACGTTCATAATCTGGTCTGGTTCAAATTTACCCGGCGGGCAGAATCGATTATATCCTTTTTATGCAGGCTCCCAGGGCGTTCAGCCGCGTATCAATATGCTGGTATCCACGGTCTATCTGATCAATGTTGTGGATGGTGCTTGTTCCCTCGGCACTCATGGCAGCGATCAGCATGGAAATTCCCGCACGGATATCGGGAGAGGTCATTGTCATGCCCCGCAGGTGAAACCGGCTATCCAGACCGATCACCACGGCGCGGTGCGGGTCGCAGAGAATGATCTGTGCTCCCATGTCAATCAGTTTGTCCACGAAGAAGAGGCGGCTTTCGAACATCTTCTGATGAATCAGTACGCTGCCTTTGGCTTTCGTGGCCACCACCAGCATGACACTCAACAAGTCTGGTGTGAGTCCCGGCCACGGCGCATCGGCAATGGTGAGAATGGAGCCATCGATAAACGATTCAATGGTGTAACCCTCCTGTCGGGGTACGTAGAGGTCGTCGTCCCGTTGTTCCACGATGATGCCCAGTCGCCGGAAGCTCTCCGGAATGATACCCAGATTGGCCACAGACGTCTCTTTGATGGTGATCTCAGAGCCAGTCATGGCGGCCATGCCGATGAAGCTGCCTATCTCAATCATGTCGGGAAGGAGGCGGTGTTGGCATCCCGAAAGTTTTGTGACTCCCCGTATCAGCAGCTTGTTGGATCCGATGCCATCAATTTTTGCACCCATGCGCACCAGCATCCGGCTGAGTTGTTCCACGTAAGGCTCGCAGGCCGCATTGTAGATGATGGTCTCACCCTGTGCCAGTACGGCGGCCATCAGCAGGTTGGCGGTGCCGGTCACGGAAGCTTCGTCGAGGAGAATGTAGGTTCCTTTCAGTTGCCTGGCGGAGAGAGTAAAGAGGTTTCGTTGTTCGTCATAGATCATCTGGGCGCCCAGCTTCATGATACCGTTGAAATGGGTGTCGAGCCGCCGACGACCAATCTTGTCGCCTCCTGGTTTGGGAACGACAGCTTCACCGAAACGTGCCAGAAGAGGCCCTATCAGCATGATGGAGCC
>DGZP01000028.1:28887-45207 GCA_002398565.1 Proteiniphilum sp. UBA4977 | reverse complement strand
TCGATCTCTTCCGCTTTGAATGAATAACGCTTTTCATCCAGTTTTTTTACCGTGACCCCCATCTCCCCAAGGAGGGTGATCAGGTTGTTCACATCGAGGATGTCGGGAACATTGTCGATAATTACCTCTTCCTGTGTGAGCAACGTGGCACAGATTATCTGCAGCGCTTCGTTTTTCGCTCCCTGTGGGGTGATGTTTCCCTGAAGGCTGTGTCCGCCTTCGATGATGAATGATGACATAGTTTCCAGATTAAAATATCCACACTTCCGGCTCAAGCAGGATGCCGAACTGTTTTTTTACTTCCTGTTGAATCTCTTCCATGAAACCGGCGATCTCCTGTCCGCTCGCGGTCCCATAATTAACAATGATCAGTGCATGGCGCTCATAGGTACCCACCATGCCTTTTCGTTTCCCCTTATACCCGGCCTTTTCGATCAGATATGCGGCCGATGTTTTAAAACCGTCGTCTCCCACGTTGTAGACCGGTGCATCAGGCAATATTTTCTGCAGTGCTTCCTTTTCATCCGTTGTCAACACGGGGTTTTTGAAGAAACTGCCCGCGTTGGGAAGGAGGTTGAAGTCGGGAAGCTTGCGGGTGCGTATGCGAATAATGGCATCGCGTACCTGCGAGATCGAGGGAGCGGCAACGCCTTCCAGTTCCCGACTCAAGTCGACATATTTTTCTTTGTAGACAAATGTCTTGCTGAGCCGGAACACCACCGAGGTGATTACGTAGTGGCCGGTACGCTTGAAGATACTGTCGCGATATCCGAAAGCGCACTCTTCATTGGTAAACTCATGGTATTCGCCTGAGCAGATATTCACCGCCTTAACCCGGATAATCGTATCTTTCACCTCCGTTCCATAGGCTCCGATATTCTGTATGGGACTTGCTCCCACGGAACTTGGTATCAGGGAAAGGTTTTCCAGTCCTGCATAACCGCGTGAAACACTGTACCCGACAAGCTGATCCCACTCTTCGGCGGCCCCCGCTTCAATTTCTACATATTCCTCGTTTTCGGCCACCGTTGTGATTCCCTCCATCCCCGGCTTGATCACCACGCCATCAAAATCGCGGGTGAAAAACAGATTGAACCCCCCCCCCAGAACCAGCTTCCGTTCATTGGAAAAGAGTTTGATTGCGTCTGAAAGCTCTTCTGCCGTTTGTGGTTCGCAGAATATCCGGGCCGACGCCCTGGTACGGAAAGAGTTATATGGTTGCAGTTGTACGTTATATCTGATGGTCATTACGAAAAAATAACATTTAAGATCCTTTGTAAATAAGAAATACCGCCGGCTTCTTATGCATATCCGGCAGCTTGCCCTTCCATGCCTTCACACTACGTGTGACGATATATTCATCGTCACAGGAAATGTTCATGGCGATGCAAAGGCGGGTTTGCGGTTTGCAGTGCAGCAGTATCTCTCCGGCCAGCTTTTGGTTCCTGTAGGGTGTCTCGATAAAAAGCTGGGTCTGGTCTTCATTGTAAGCCCGTGATTCCAGTTGTTTCAATCTTTTGACACGTTCGTTTGCCTCAATGGGGAGATAACCCTGAAAGGCGAAGCTCTGTCCGTTGAATCCGGAAGCCATGATCGCCATCAGTATGGAAGAGGGCCCTACCAATGGCACCACCCTGTATCCTTCCTGCTGTGCAAGGGTCACCACATCGGCACCCGGATCGGCTACGGCGGGACAACCTGCCTCGGAGATCACGCCCACGCTCTCTCCCGTTTTCATGGCGACGAGAAAATTTGCTATTCCCTTTGTATCCGTATGCTGATTCAACTCGTAAAAGGTGATCGCATCGATCTCGATATCCGGATTGCATTTCTTCAGAAAACGGCGCGCCGACCGGATATTCTCTACGATGAAATACTTCAGTCCGGAGATAACTGTCGTGTTGAACGAAGGAAGAACCCTTTCGATAGGCGTGTCACCCAAGGTGACAGGAATTAAATAGAGTACCGGATCCTTCATGTCTGTTGCGAACCTTTTTCTTACAAAAATAGGTAAAATAGACCAAAGTAGCTTCTTTTTTTACCGGAATTAAAAAAGGTGACCCCAAAAGTTTTTTGACTTTTGGGGTCACCTTATGCATAAGTAGCTTCGTTATAAGATAAGGAGCGAAGTCCAGGTATGGCAGGAGGATTGTCTATTTACCCCTGGTGGTGGCAATCACTCCCCTGAAATAACCGATCGATTCAGCAATACCCTGGAGCGGATCTTTCATGTTGCGTTCGTGTTCGAGGCTGCACATGCCCGTATAACCTACTTCACGGAGCATCTTCACGAAAGCCGGGAAATCGATGATGCCGCGACCGATTTCTACGGAATAGCCCGCTTTGGATGCACCTGTCACATCTTTGATGTGAACGTCAAATACACGGCTGTGATATTTCTTCAGATCTTTCACCGGATCTTTGCCGTTGCGTGTGTCATGGCCCACATCGAGGCACATGCCAATGCGCCGGTCAAGATCCTTCACATTGTTCCATACATCGTCGGCATCGGGAAAGAGAGCCATATCGGGACCGTGGAGGTGGATCGCATAATGCATGTCATACTCCTTCACTTTTTTATCTACATAGGGTAGCAATTCATAATTGGGAATTCCCACAATCAATTTTACACCTACTTTTTTTGCATATGCAAAAGCATCGTCAATCTCCTTTTCTGAACGCATGTATATGGGACCCACGGCGTAGCCGGTTACTCCTTTCGCGGCAAGCTTGGCCTGAAAGTCGGCAATCTCTTTTTCGCTGCTGTTCAGCGGAAGGTGAAAATCCTTGATGCAAAGATTCTTCACATCACATTTTTGCATCATCTCCAGTGTTTGATCCAGATCGAAGTGTCGGAATGAATAACCAGCCATGCCTACATTGAATTTTTCTGCCGTTTCCGGTGCGGGTTGCGGATCAGGCCGTTCCTGCGACCAGATCGACAGGGAGACGAATAATCCCGTGATAAGGAGTAATTTCTTCATGATTTTGAAATATTTTTGTATATGTGTTCGAGCACAAAGATAGTTGTTTTTTTGAAATGCAGAATCCTTTTAACTTTGCAATTTAAAGTGCATAGTAATGAATTTACCTGTTGATTTTATTAGTTCCATTCGTGCACGCCTTGGGGGGGAGACGGACCTATTTCTCTCTGCACTGGCGGAAGATCCTCCCGTGAGCATTCGTCTGAATCCGTTTAAAAGACATCGCAATCCCATGACGCTCGGTTGCCCGGTGGAGCAGGTTCCATGGTCTGAAGTGGGTTATTATCTGGCTGAGCGGCCTTCCTTCACCTTCGACCCATTGTTCCATGCTGGATACTATTATGTGCAGGAGGCTTCTTCCATGTTTGTTGAGTATGTGGTAAGAGAGTTGATTCCCAAGCCGGTTATCTGTCTTGATCTTTGTGCAGCCCCCGGCGGGAAGTCGGTCGGCCTTCTTTCCGCACTGCCTGAAGGGAGTCTGCTCGTGAGCAACGAAATTGTCCGCCAGCGGGCGAATATATTGTCGGAGACCCTGATCAAGTTCGGCCATTCCAATTCTGTGGTAACACAGAACCGAGTGAAGGATTTTGCTGCTTTTCCCGGTTTGTTCGACCTGATCCTTGTGGATGCTCCCTGTTCGGGTGAAGGCATGTTCCGCAAGGATGAGGTAGCCATGCAGGAGTGGTCGCCACAGAATGTGGCGATGTGTGTTGCCCGGCAAAGGGATATTCTGGACGACGTGTGGCCGGCGCTCAGGCCGGGTGGATTACTGCTCTACAGCACCTGCACCTACAACAGGGATGAAAATGAAGAAAACGCTCGCTGGGCGGCGAGCAAATTGGGTGCCATCTTCACAAAGGTGGAGATTGGTGCAGACTGGAACATTACGCCATCCTGTTCCGGCGAAACCGGCGGCTATCATTTTTATCCGCACAAGGTCAAGGGTGAAGGGTTTTTCGTCACGGTTTTGAGAAAACCGGAAGTGGAATTATCCGGAGCCGGTTTTCATGCTAAAAAAAACAGAAAACAAACCACTGTTTTCATCAAAAATCCCGTTGAATATTCAGGACTGATTAGAAATCCTGAATTGTTTCATTTTATGGAATCCGGTGATCGTATTATTGCATTGCCGAAAGTGTATGCTGAAACCATCGTTTTATTTATGAATAACCTAAACTCTATTTCTGCGGGCATAGAACTGGGGGTAAGAAAAGGAAGAGATTTCATCCCCTCTCATGCACTGGCCATGAGTATCGCCTTGAACAGGGAGGCATTCTTCAACCATGAAGTGACCTATGAACAGGCCATCGCCTACCTGCGAAAGGTATCCATCAACCTTCCCGGCACACCCCGTGGAATGGTGCTTCTTACCTGGCAAAACGAACCACTCGGTTTTGTAAAGAATGTTGGTAACCGGGCAAATAATCTCTATCCTAATGAATGGCGTATCCGCAGCGGTTATTTGCCGGAGGAACGGCCGGAGATTCTTTCTCCGCGATCTTTTTCTTCCGGTTGCTGATTCACAATCATGAGGTCGGGGGATCATACCCTCCCATCTCGCTACTTGAAAATAAAGCAGTTTTTCCTCTTTCCGGAATATCATTGGAAAAGGCGTAAATAGGGTCTGTCTATTTTTGGCTCTTTTTGGAAAAGATATTCTTGTTCCTGAACATGCAACCTGACTCAATCAGGTATGGCATAATTTTACAAACCCAAGAAGATTGTGCTTTTTAAGGTTCTACTAAATAACTTGTCCAGCGAGTGAAAGAGAAACTATTATTCTGTTAATAATAGCCTATAGAAACATTCAATAGGAGTAAAAAAGAGGGTAAAACATTGTGATACCCTCTTTCTCTTCACCATTTTATGCTATGGGGCGATTGAAGAAATATTAAGTGTCAGTTTTTTACCGTTTAAGATACAACTAATATTAATGTCGCACGCATAATGAAAAGTAGGTGGATCACCAAGACTGTAGCTTGATCTGCCAGCATTTCCAGCGTCATCAAAACCTACCCTTTTAATCCACCCATTTATTGAAGCACTGACAGTTTGCCATTCAGTAGTATTATACATTACCTTAGCACTGGACGAGTAATCAAAATTCACATTATAAGGCTCCCATTGGAGGCTTCTCTGGCAATTCTTGCTATTACAGAATGAGGGACATTACTGACTGCATCAAATATGTGTTGGTTTCCTGCTATACTTTGATCATAATCGTCTATTAAATCAACAAATAAAGGCGAATAATGACTGGTTGATCCCATTGTCCATAATTGTCTTCCTTGACCGGTTGGATCAAGGGCCGGAAATGGCTTTGCATAACCTGAAAAGAAATAATATCTTTCGCCTAAATACCCACCAGCATAAGAACCGTAAGATTCTGCAATTAGATCGTGAACAGTTCGATAATTATCATACCCACCTCTTGTTCCAAAATGAGTCAAATGTCCTAATTCATGTAAGACAGTTCCTATTTGATAATTAGATTTTGCGCATTATTATTATATATCGTTATATATGCAGGTGAACTCTTTGAAAAAGTAAACATTCCATTGGCACTATTTGCATTACTTGATGCTCGTATTCTAATTCCATCACTGTTTGAATAATTTAACATGTTTGATTTATTGACAAAATTGCGCTATATTTACATTGAATTTCGATCCTATAATTGTTTTATTTGAAGATATGCTTACACACAACTTGCTCACAAAAATAACAAATAAGTGAAATACTTTACAACCATTCACCCAAAGTAGCATCTCACATCAAAATCTACATACGATGCCTTCATCACAACCTCGTCAACTACTCCACTACCTGTTCGTTACCCTTGCGGTCGTTGTCGCCCTCTTGTCACTGCTGCTGTCGAGCAAGCTGGTCGGAGAAATGGCGGAGGAAGAGCGTCGAAAGATGGAGATATGGGCCATGGCAACCGTGTCGATGGTTGCCGATGAGGAGGCGGACATGAATTTGGTGTTGAAAATTTTGCAAAGTAACACAACCATTCCCGTGATTCTCCATGATGAAAAGAGCGGGGAGATGTTGACGCACAACATCAGGCTGCCTGATACACATCAGGATGTTTATCTGCGCAAGAAAATGGCACAGTTTGGCAGCCATCATGACCCCATTGTGCTGAAAGCATCGGATCAATTGCTTTATTATGATGACTCGTATACCTTGAAGCAACTGCAGGTGTATCCCTATTTCCAACTGTTGGTAATCACCTTTTTTATCGGTCTTGCTTTCTTCGCATTAAACCGGACACAGCGGGCTGAGCAGCATCGGGTATGGGTGGGTTTGTCGAAGGAAACCGCTCATCAACTTGGAACACCTATCTCCTCACTGACGGCTTGGATAGAATATATGAAGCTGAAAGAGGTAGATCGGCAGTTGCTGACAGAAATAGAGAAAGATATATCCCGGTTGCGGATGATTGCGGAGCGATTCTCGAAGATCGGTTCCATACCGGATATGCAGCCGACAGATTTGCGAGATGTGATAACCGGCACGCTGAGATATCTCGAAAAACGCCTGTCGACAAAAATCTCCTTCTCTCTGCTGCTGCCGGATCATCCTGTGATTATTTCACTGAATAAACCACTTATGGGATGGGTGATTGAAAATCTTGCAAAAAATGCGGTGGACGCCATGAACGGGGAAGGTGTGGTCACCATCTCCCTGGCAGAGAGAGGCAGACATATTTTGTTGGATGTATCAGACACCGGAAAGGGAATTCCCAAGTCGAAATTCAAAAGAATCTTTTCTCCCGGCTATACCACAAAAGAGAGAGGGTGGGGACTGGGTCTGTCACTGGTTAAGCGAATTGTGGAAGTTATTCACGGGTGGAAAATCGGTGTGTTGACATCGGAACCGGGAAAAGAGACCACTTTTAGAATTGTGTTTAAAAAGCACTGAAAAACCTGGTTTCCATATTTCGGGCATCGGCATATTTTACAAGCAATCGGGCTGCGTAGGCTGCCGCTTCCTGCAGCCCGTCCCTGCCTGAATAACCGTTAATAATTATTAGCAGATGCGACGTATCTGCCGTTATTTTTGTCCGTTCTTCATCGCTCGTAGGGGTACCGATACCACCCGCAGCATCCCTGTAAACGGGCAATCCTTCAATATTCAGCAAACCTCTTCCTATCGCTTCAAATCTCTCGCCTGCCTTACCCACTCCCAACCTCAGGTTACGCACAATTTTACCGGCGTCGAATCCGCCGATGGAATAACCCGTTTTCAGGGAAACCAGATTGATCAGGTCAACGAGTGTATTGATCCGGTACAGCTCTTGCCCTTTCAAGATTCTTCGACACAAGGCTTCAGCGGAAGGGCGGTATCTGTTGGGATCTTTTCCCAGTTTTTTATAAACCTCACGGGTGGCATAAATTGCGGGACGTTTATTGATATCTTCCATTTTGTACGTATCGGAAAACAGGGTGCAAAACGCATGGATCTCCTGCCATAAACCCTCATTATAAGAACTGTTTTTTACATTACACGTAATTGCTGCCATATGAAATTCCGGGCACACTGCATATATATCGTTGCCTATCGTGATATTTCTCTGCTCAATATCCCGTTCAGTTCGGTCTTGTTCAATCATTCCCCAAAGATATAAAATCTCAAGCAGAAGACAGGAAAATCGTTATAAACGAATGAATATTTGAAAAATAAGCTTCGATTAATTTGTGGGACTCTATTTCAATTGCTATATTTGCCTGAATTTTTGTTTTCGCGCGATTGTTTCATTTTTTCACCAGGTATGTGGGACCTGCGAAAAACGTGTTCCATCGTTGAAAAATAGAAGAGAGGCCGTTTCATATGTCCGACGAAAATAATAAGCTGCTGGTCGATTTGGAGGTTCGTATCAAACAGGTCATGTTTTTATGCGATTCGCTGAAGGATGAAAATGAGCGCTTAAAAGCGGAGATACGTTCACGACAAAAGCAAATTGATGAAACGGTGAAAGATTTGCAGCAATTGAAAACAAGATACGATGGTTTAAAAATAGCCAGGACCATTACAGCGGCAACAGTTGACGTGGAAACAGCGAAATTAAAACTATCAAAACTGGTGCGGGAAGTAGATAAGTGCATAAATTTATTAAAATGAGATTTAAAAAATTTATGTGATGGGTGATGAAAAATTTTTATTAACACTAGAGGTTGCCGGCAGGAAGTATCCGTTGAAAATCAAAAAGTCAGATGAACAGGCCTTCCGTGATGCTGCCAAAAAGATAAATACGAAAATAAACCAATACCGTGTTGCCTACGGGGGGGAAAACTCCCGGATGACGACACAGGATTTTGTGGCTATGACCGCCATACAGGCATTGGCTGAGAATTTTTCTCTCGGTGATAAGAATAATACAAAACCCTTTGAAGATAAGATCGATTTTCTTATCAGCGAATTGGATAATTATCTGAAAAAATAGTCTGTGCTTTTAAGAATCAGGAGTACGGATAGACGCACCTTTTGGCACATAATGGTTATGTGACTGACTGTGTGCGATTTTTTTTGACAGGCTATGAGTAACAGAAGAGATAACCTTCTTCCGGGATAAATGAAATTTCGGCAGGAGCATATAAATCAATTTTAAATTAAACAATATGGAAATAGTGATAGGAATTATCGGTTTGGTTATCGGGGCAGCAGTGGCCTGGTTTCTGACCGGTAAAATGGCCAATTCCCGTGCGCAGAGTATCCTGAGTGATGCGGAAAAGGATGCGGAAGTAATAAGAAAGAAGATGTTACTGGAGGCGAAAGAGGAAACGCTCGCGTTGAAGAATGAGACTGAAAAACAAGTCAACTCGCGTATATCGAAAATTCAGATGACCGAGAACAGGCTCAAACAGCGGGAGATGACGCTCAATCAAAAACAGGAAGAACTGAACAAGAGGAACACCGAGATTGATGAGGTGAGGATAAATTTGACTTCCCAGCAGGAATTTCTGGATAAGAAGTCTACCGAATTGGAACGTTTGCACAGGCAATCGGTGGAAAAACTGGAAACAATTTCCGGACTCTCTGCCGAGGAAGCCAAAGAACGTTTGGTGGAGTCTCTGAAGGATGAAGCTAAGACTGATGCACAGTCTTACATTAACGACATCATGGAAGAGGCGAAGATGACGGCCAACAAGGAGGCAAAAAGGATTGTCATTCAGTCGATACAGCGGGTAGCTACTGAGACATCCATAGAAAATGCCATCACGGTGTTCCACATCGACTCCGACGAAGTAAAAGGAAGAATCATCGGTCGTGAAGGACGAAATATCCGTGCATTGGAGGCGGCCACTGGTGTGGAGATCGTGGTAGATGATACGCCTGAAGCCATCGTTCTGTCGGGCTTTGATCCTGTTCGCAGGGAGATTGCCCGTCTTTCGTTGCACCAACTGGTGGCTGACGGACGCATTCATCCTGCCCGCATTGAAGAGGTAGTATCGAAGGTGAAGAAGCAGATTGAAGAGGAGATTATTGAAACCGGCAAACGTACGGTGATAGATTTGGGTATTCATGGTCTGCATCCCGAGCTTATCAGGATGGTAGGTAAGATGAAATACCGTTCATCGTATGGCCAAAACCTGCTACAGCATTCGCGGGAAGTTGCCAATCTTTGTGCCATTATGGCCTCGGAACTGGGATTGAATCCCAAAAAGGCAAAACGTGCAGGCCTGCTGCATGATATTGGTAAGGTGCCCGATGATGAACCTGAGCTTCCACATGCTGTGCTGGGTATGAAACTGGCAGAGAAATACAAGGAGAAACCCGATATTTGTAACGCCATCGGATCGCATCACGATGAGGTGGAGATGACTACGCTGCTGGCACCTATAGTGCAGGTGTGCGATGCTATTTCCGGTGCACGCCCCGGTGCACGTCGCGAAATTGTGGAGGCGTATATCAAACGGTTGAACGATCTGGAAAACCTGGCACTTTCTTATCCGGGTGTGGTGAAGACCTATGCCATTCAGGCTGGCCGTGAACTGCGTGTGATTGTGGGTGCCGATAAGATTGACGATCAGGATACAGAACGTTTGTCTGATGAAATAGCACGTAAGATACAGACGGAAATGACCTACCCTGGTCAGGTGAAGATTACGGTCATTCGGGAAACACGTGCCGTAAGTTACGCGAAGTAGGAGGGACAAAGTCTCATCCATAAAAAAAGGAGCCGCAAGCTCCTTTTTTTATGGATTTAAAACCATATTTCTGTTAAATTGAATTCTTCACAGCCCTGGTCATTTTTTTATTTTTTTCCACCAACAATTCCTCATTGGTTCCAATCACGGTTTTCAACTCCATCTGCAGGCGTTTAATTTCTTTTTCCTGGTTGTGGATGGTTGTCAGCAGGGCATTTAATTCTTCGTTATCTACAGTGTCGGGATATTGCGCTTTCACCCGGGCTATGAAATCGCTCAATACGTTCATATAGTTGTTAAACGCATCGTAGGGTGACATATAAGGACTGAACGGGCTTTGTCCGCCACTGAAATGTTTGGTCGACATATAATAAAAGTGATCACTGGTTTGCAGATAAAGCCAGTCATGTTTCAGACGCCGGTCGGTACACAATCTCACTCTTTCTCCTACCTCATAGAGCGATTTCAGTGCGCTTTGCTGCAGTTTGTTTCCAAGCCATGCGCTCACGTCACGTTCCTCATCAGACCAGGATATGGTATTTGGTACATTGATTGCCCCAATAGATTCGTGGCTTTCCAAAATCTCTCCGGGAGTACTGAAACCGATCTCTTTTTCAAAGGCAAAGCGGGGCAGTGCTTTAATAAACTCGAAGATGCCGGTATGAGAAGGCTGAATGTTGCCCAGTGTCTCATAATTCATGAAAAGATTAAATACCTTCTCTTCGGGAGATGTGGATGCGATCCAGGAAGTAAATTTCTCAGCCGTTAGCGGGTATTCATTCCAGCTGTAGTTTGAAAAGCGATAGGTAATGTCGTCACTGAAGCGGCTGTTTTTAAGTAAGAGCTTCAATTTTGGCTGGGTTGCAGCATGATATACGTAGTTGGGACTCTTCCAGCCGAGAATGTGTTTTGCTCCTTCTGTGATCATCTTCGTGTAACCCATATCATATACCATCTCGGCGATCTCATCGTTGTAGATCAGTTCCGTATTGCGTACTACAGTCGGCTTACGGCCGAACAGCACCTCAATTCTTTCGGCGTGATGCTTTACCTGATTCCGGAATTCCTCCGGGTCAAAAAGGCTCGAAAGTGAATGAGCATATGTCTCGGTCAAAAATTCTACATTCCCTGTTTTTCCCAGTTCGCGAAATCCGTCGATCACTTCCGGAGCATAGATTTCCAGCTGTTCAAGCGCTACTCCGGAGATAGAGAAGGCCACCCTGAATTTGCCCTTATATTGATTCACCAAATCGAGCAGCATCCGGTTTGCAGGTAAGAATGACCGGGCAGCAATCTGTTGCAAAATATCCTCGTTGGCGTAATCATCGAAATAATAATGATCCCTGCCAATGTTGAAGAAACGGTATCTTTTTAACCGGAACGGTTGGTGGATCTGGAAATAAAAGCAAATTGTCTTCATCACGTAATCTTATTTTGTTATTTTTTAATCTCGTATTCTGGATTGGGTGATTCTATTTTCCACCTATAAGGCTGTCATAAATTTTACGAACCTTCAGGCCTGCGTCTTCCCACCTGATGTTGTCTACCTCAATCTTTCCCTCCTGTTTCAGATATTCCGCCATGGCAGGGTATGTACAAATCGAATAAATGGCGTCGGCCATTGCATCTACATCCCAAAAATCGGTCTTGATGACATTGTTCAGTATTTCCGAGCAACCCGACTGGTAGGAAATGATGCTCGGCACATTGCACTGCATTGCCTCCAGCGGAGATATACCAAACGGTTCCGATACGGAAGGCATCACATATACATCGCTCGATTTGAGCATTTCATATACCTGTTTGCCGCGGAGGAAACCTGTAAAATGAAACTTATGGGCAATGCCCCGCTCTGCTACAAGACGGATCATCTGATCCATCATGTCGCCGCTTCCGGCCATCACAAAGCGGATGTGGTCCGTTTTCCGAATAACCTGGGTGGCTGCATCCACAAAAAACTCGGGTCCTTTCTGCATAGTAATCCTTCCCAGGAAGGTCACCACCTTCTCCTGTACACCCGATATCCTTTCAATGGCTTCAATATCCGGACTGAGCGGTTCCACTGCGTTATGTACCGTTGTCACCTTCCAGTATGGCTGGTGATAATTTTCAATCACCGTACGGCGGGTGAGATCACTCACACAGATGATATGATCACAGTTGTCCATTCCGTCTTTTTCAATATTGTATACGATGGGATTGGGTTTTCCCCGGCTTCGGTCGAACTCCGTGGCATGCACATGAATAACCATCGGCTTGCCGGAAACACTCTTTGCATGTAGTCCGGCCGGATAGGTGAGCCAGTCGTGGGCGTGGATCACATCAAATTCGTAGGTTCGAGCAATCACTCCGGCTACGATGGAATAGTTATTGGTCTCTTCCAGAATATTATTGGGATACCGGCCTGAAAACTCGATACAGCCCAGGTCGTTTGTGTTCATGTAACTGAAGTCGGCATAAATGTTGTCGCGACGCCAGTAGTACTCACGTGGATCCATGAACTTCTCCAGCCTTGCCCTGACCATCTCCCAGGGGACATCACGCCATACAACAGGCGTGTAGTTGGCGCCGATTATTTTGGTAAATGTCTGGTCTTCATCTCCCCATGGTTTGGGTATCACGAAGATCGTCTCCATATCAGGCTGCTTAGCCATTCCCCTGGTTAGTCCATAACTTGCCGTTCCGAGTCCTCCAAGAATATGTGGGGGAAATTCCCAGCCAAACATTAATACCTTCATGTCTCCAATATTTGATAATTACCGATGCCTTCTATATATGTTAATCCTCTTTTTTATGTAAATGACCGTATGATCCGGTGTGCCCTGAGGAGTTCCGCCACACTCATGGCAAACGAATATCCGCCGTGGGCAATAAAGGGAGGATTGGGATCATAGAATTCCGATATGGAGCCAATGCAATCGTTTTGCATTTCTCCCTCCATACCCATCATAATCCGGTCGGCCAGCGACAATCCGCTCATATGGAAGACATTCAGGTATGCCTCAATATATGGGCCCAGCAACCACGGAAAAGCCATGCCGTTGAAATAAGCCAGCTTCTTTTCGTTCTCAGTACCGGCATAATGGGGATGGAATTGATCACTTTTGGGGGTGAGCGAACGAATGCCACAGGCGGTGAGCAACTCCTTGGTCACAAAATCGATCACCGATTTTTTCTGTCCTCTCTCCAGTGGTGAGTAGGGGAGCGAAACCGCAAATATCATGTTGGGCCTTACGTTCGGGTCCTTGTAATAACCATCCACATAGTCGTATAAATAACCTGCATCGTTCAGGAAAGTTTCTGTAAATGAGTTGCCTGCCAGTCGTGACTTCTCTTCCAGCGTATCGGCCACTTCCTTGGCCGCCGTCTCAAGAGCGATTTCCTGACCAAATTTCAATGCATTATACCACAATGCATTGAATTCAACCAGATAACCTGAACGGGGAATTACAGGACTACCATTGAGCATGGCATTCATCCAGCTAACGGCCACCTCACGCCCGTAGGTGGAAACCAGTCCGTTTTCCGGGTTATAAACAAGATTAGGATGTCTTCCTGCGACGATATAATCGATGATTTCAAAGAGGAATGCACTGTATTTCTCGATAAAGGCCTCTTTGTTTTCCTTGCAGTATTGTTGCAGCGCCCAAACCACCCACAACAATACATCGGGATCTTCAATCTGTTTAAGGAAGCTTTTCGACGGCTTGTCGGCCATAAAGTTTCGCAGGTGCGGTATGGCAGAGTCCATACTCTTCTCGAAGTCCCGTGCTTTGTCCACCGCAAGGGTACAGCCTGGTAGTGCAATAAACTGATCGCGTGCCCGAACTTTAAACCAGGGGTATCCGGCAAGCAGATACTGTTCTCCATTACCGGGCATATATTTAAACTGGTGACTTGAATTTTTCAGACAGTTGTAAAAGTTTGAGCGGGGTACACGCGTGTAAATCTCATAATCGAATTCCTTTGCAAGGTGAGATGTATCTACCAGAATATCTCCGGCAGAGAAAATAATCTCTTCCTCTTTTGCGATGGACATTTCGAAATAACCCGGCACGTAGAGATCTTCCTGAAAGGTATCGCCACTCTGCAAATCCTGCAGGTATTCAACACCCCGGTACCAGTCGGGGTGGTAAATAAACTCCGGCTTTTTGTTAAACTGCATAAACAGTTCGGGATAACCGAAGTACATACAAGTGCTGATGCCGTTTTCCACTTCACGATAGGAACGGTCCACCTGATCATTTTCGTGGGTGAGTTGTGATATTTTCCGGAAGGCCAGGAAGGGTTTAAACCGGATGGTCGTAGGTGAGTGGGCGTCAAGCAGAGTATATCGGATCATCAAACGGTTCTCTTTCGATGAAAACATGATTTCCTTCGACAGGATAACCCCTCCGATGCGGTAAATTGTCTTGGGGACACTGTCGCAGTTGAACTCACGGATATATTTGTGTCCTTTTGGACTGTAATGATCACCGGCATAGCGATGTATTCCGAGATTGAATTCAGCACCGTGCTGAATGACTGTTTCGTCGAAGGAAGAGAGTATAAGGTGGTTTTCATCATCCATATAAGGTACGGGCATTACCAATAGACCCTGGTATTTGGTTGTGTTGCAGCCTGATATGGATGTATTTTGATAGGCTCCCCTTCTGTTTGTCCTTAAAACATTCCGGTACAGAGAATACTCCAGATTGATCATCAGCTCTTTGTCGAATTTAAGATAACTCATCGCTACATAAAGTTTAGGGTAAGGTATATGGCTCTCAATTCCTGCGAAAGATAATAAAATTGAAGTTATATCACAAGCAAACGGGATGAATAAATTAAATAATTTTTCTGTTTTTGAGCTGTTTGTACATTTATTGTATCTTTGTGCAGTGAAGAGTACGCGCTTATCATTAGGAAAATGAATGAAAAAGAAATATCCCCTTTTAATTTCGAGAAAAAGCGTATATGGCTCGCGTTGTTACCTGCCCTTGTTATTGTTTCTTTTGTCTGGCTGGTTTTTCTGCTAAATTATAGCGGCCTGTTTGGTGATCGTTTTTCACAATGGGGAATTCGTCCCGGAGATATAAACGGTTTGAAAGGAATTATTTTTTCTCCGTTCATTCACACAACGTTCTCACATTTGCTGTCCAACACGTTGC
Source organism: Proteiniphilum sp. UBA4977 (assembly GCA_002398565.1). GTDB lineage: Bacteria > Bacteroidota > Bacteroidia > Bacteroidales > Dysgonomonadaceae > Proteiniphilum. Next base: position 29,919 of record DGZP01000028.1, on the reverse strand, counting down.
CACTTATTATCCTGATCTGGTTCTTGTTTTACTTTTACAGCAATATTGCCACCTTTGTCTTTATAACTCTCTGGCTCCTGAGTGGAATCATCACGTGGCTCATTGGCCGTGGTGCCACTCATGTGGGCGCAAGCGGCCTGGTTTTCGCGATTCTCTTTTTTTTGTTTTTCAGTGGCCTTTTTCGCAAGCATATTCCTCTGGTGGCTGTTTCTTTGATTGTGGCTTTTATATACGGGAGTACCGTGTGGAGCATCTTTCCCGTTACCGAACTGGTGGACCCGTCCATCTCGTGGGAGGGACATCTCTCGGGAGCAGTCAGCGGACTGTTTCTGGCGATCATTTTCCGGAAGCAGGGGCCGCAGAAGCCGCCCATAGTATGGGACGAGGAGGAAGGGGAAGAGGAAAATGACGATTTGAAGATTTAAAAAGAATGATGGTTCACAACAGGTGGAACCATCATCCAATCATTCCTCGATAGATTATTCAAAGATATTGCCAGTACTCAGTTTCCCCCGGAGACAACGATCATGGCTAGTCCTGCAATGAACAGGATAAACATAAGTGTCAGTAACAGATTTACTGGTTTTGAGGCCCCTTTGAATTCTTTCCATATAAATACGCCCCATAGTGCGGCAATCATAGGTGCTCCTTGCCCCAAAGCATAGGAAATGGCTGGACCGGCTTTTCCCGCGGCTATATAACTTAAAACTGTACCTACTCCCCAGATAATACCACCTAAAATTCCTACAGAATGTGTACTCAGATTACCTTTGAAATACTGGGAATAACTCACCGGTTCTCCAATAAAGGGTTTTTTCATGACAATTGTGTTGAAAATGAAATTACTGCCCAATATCCCCAGCGAAAAAATAAAAAATGCTCCGTAAGGGGTCAGCATTCCTTGCATAGGGTTCTCTAAATTATTCAGATCCATTGTTGAAGCGACAAATCTGTAAAAGAAAGACATCAGGATACCGGCACAGATGGCAATAAAGACCCCTTTCTTTTTGGCCTTGTTTTCTTCCGTTCCCG
>DGZP01000028.1:3288-28555 GCA_002398565.1 Proteiniphilum sp. UBA4977 | reverse complement strand
AAAAGCGACCGACATCCCGGCCAGCGAGATGGAAGCCGACAATAATATATTGGCCGCATTGAAAATAATGCCTCCGGCGAATGCACTCCAGAAATTATTGGAGCTCACCTGCACGATGTCGTCGGTAAAACTACGTCCCTGGTCACCGATGCTCCCCAATGTGAATCCAACAAGGAGAGAAAGTAACACGATGCCGATCACGTAGTCCCAATAGAACAATTCATACCGCCACGTTTTTGCAGCCAATTTTTGTGTGTTACCCCATGATCCCCAGCAAAGCATGGTAATAAGGCAAAGTAATACCGCGAATGGATAATTTTGTACGATAAACATAAGATTTAATTTAAAATGAATGAATTACTCTCTCTCTTAAGAAATCGAAGACTTCGTTTTCAGTCGGGATAGATGGTTGTGCTCCCATTCGGGTAACACAAATTGCAGAAGCAGCGGATGCAAAGATTAACGAATCTTTCCAGTTTTTACCTTTGGTTAATCCGACAGCCAGTGCTCCACAAAATGTGTCGCCCGCACCGGTGGAATCGACCGATTTCACATTAAAAGCAGGGATTGTATGGTATTCGGATTCATTTTTCATGATACATCCCTTACTCCCGAGTGTCAATACAACGGATTTTGCTCCCAGTGCTAATAAATTATCTACCATTGCCTGTTCCCCTATTTCATGGATTCTTTCTCCTGAAATAATTTCCGCTTCAGTTTCGTTTACGACCAGAATATTTATCTTTTTAATAATATCCGTGTCTAATTTTCTCGCAGGTGCTACATTTAACAGTATCTGCTTATTGTGTTCGTAGGCAACGTCACAAACTGTTTTCACTGTATCGTAAGGGATCTCCAATTGCAGGACAATTATATCCGCTTTCAAAATCTCTTTTTTGATTTCGTGGATATAGTCTGAAGAGAACTTTTCATTAGCCCCTGATATTATTACAATGCTGTTCTCTCCTTTTTCATCCACCCAAATCATTGCTACTCCGGAAGGAGCATTATCAACCAGTAAAGATAAAGAAGCATCTAATCCTTCTTTTTTATAGTATTCCAGGGAGTTCAGGCCGTTTGCATCTTTTCCCAGGCTGGTGACAAACTTGACATCCCCACCTAATCGGTGTGCGGCAAGCGCCTGATTGGCGCCTTTACCTCCCATTGCCTGAGAATAGAAAACTCCCTTGATTGTTTCACCTGCCTTTGGAAAGTCTTTTACTTTCGCTATTAAATCCGTATTGGAACTGCCAATCACTACTATCTTACTCATATTATATATATTATTCTTTAACTATTTGACTTTTCCAAATGTGATATGTCCATTCTGCGTGGTTATTACCTGAAGGTTGTACATCAGGAGCAGCTTTACTGACTGTAAAGTAAAATGTGGGTTTCTCCCAGTCTTGTAAGTATCCCAGATTATCTCTCAATAGGGCTGCGTTATGGTTACGCGGATATCCGGTATCCTCCGGTGTGATGCGATATATAGGTTTCCAGCCACCTGTTTGATTCATAAAATCGGAAAGATTCATGTAATTGATTTCCAGTGAGGTATTCAGGTAAGACGGATAATCAGTCGGATGGGGCTGTACCGGGCGTATCATTATGATCTTGTCGGCTTCTTTGTTGATGGCAAAATCAGCGTTGCATGTGTAATCCGCACTTTGGTTGTCTATTGCTTTCAATCCGCTTTGTACGATAGTTTGAGGTGGAGTTATCGTATAGTTGTCCATATTGCTGAAATCAGCTTCCGACCATACAATACGCGTACCGCCGATATCTCCGACGGTATATGTCAGTAGTATTTTGCCTTTTCCATCCAAAGATACTCCAGATGGTTGACCTACTCCCCATGCTTTACCGGATCCGCCAACGCTCTGATCCCCGGGTGTGGACCATGTCTTTTTTACAATCTGTTCCGGATATTTTACCCAACTGTCCGTATCCAGCTTGTTACTGAATGCTACGCCGATTTCATTGTAATATACTCCATACATATTGCTCAGGAAAAACATGGCATATTTATAGGTTACGCCATTCCAGGTGAAATCGCCGGCAATAACAGAAGGATCACACGTATGATGGTCGTCCCATGAACCCGATACTCCGGGCTGGAGGACGCTTTTGGCACTTGTCTTCGTACCATCGGGATTAATCTTTATATGATAAATATTATCGACCATGATCAGGTTATTGGGATTTCCGCAGAAGAACATATGAATACTTCCGTCTTCCTGTTGCAATACACTTGGACAATAAGAATACCTGCTTTCCCCTTGAAACCCGAATACGAATTTCGGGGTAGTGATAGCTGAAATCGGGTTTCCCGGCTCCGGCGGGTCAATAGGTGGTTCAATGGGATTCCCCTCCGAACAGGAAAATATAAACCATATTCCGATAAGTGGAAAGAAATATTTAATCATTTTACTTGTTGTTTTAGAGTGTGTTTGTGTCCGGATATTTATTTGAAATTAGCCGGTTGCCGACTGATCAATTCAATAAAATGTTGTTTGATATTCTCAGCCTGAACGGAATCCACCATTAAATAATACCGATCGCCTTTTTCATCGGTTGTAAAAGTAGTAGCTCCTTTGTCCGTTACATCAATCTTTCCTGCAGGAGAGATGTTGAAATAAGAGGAACCTTCCACTGAATATAATACGGAGGTCAGATCCCAGGTAGGACGGTCATAAGGCATTTCAAGATAACATTTATAACCCTCTACCATCGGATGTGCCGGTGCCCATCCAAAATCATTTTCAATGCTGGAACCCGGATAATTGATCGCAACCCCCACTTCAAAAGGAGAGGTTACCACACGTGTCGGCCATTCGGCAAAGACTTTTTTTGCGGCTGGAATGTCTTTCACAATGTTGTACTCATATAGATCCGGATTATTGAAACATCCTGCCATGGTGCATAATAGCTTTACTTTCTTTGCAACCAATTCTTTTCCTGTCAGTGGTGAAAAATCATCTCCGGGAGTATCCAGTAAACGAGCCAGATTGGTAGAGAAACCTACAGAAATAATTGTAACGGAATTATCGGGTTGTTTAGCCAATAGTTCACGATACAGAATATGTGCTTCCGGTAGAGTTGAATAGTTGTTGAGGGAACGGCGAAATATCGGCTCCCCGTTCTCTTTTTTCATCAGAGATACGCATTTGGCATAATTGGTAGCATCATTCTCGCAGTCTGCGCCATTGTGTATGATACCAACTGGAATTTCAGGGTAACCATACCAGGTATTCATGATGTCTGTATATTCAGGGGGATATGTGCCCTCTTTGTTGATCATAATGCTCAATAGGTCAATATCTCCCTCATCTATGTATTTATAGAGCATATCCAGTGCCAACGCATCATCCACATCGTTGCCGATATCCGTTTCAAAGATAATCTTCTGTACATCTGAAACGATTTGTGTACTCCGGTCTTTAGATGTACAGCTGGACAAAGCGATCAGTAATAAAAGGCCTACTGCATAAAATTTGTTGTGGGTCATAAATATATATTTTTGAGTTAATGACTTGGTGAAATGGAGATATAGATTGAGGGAATCACTTTCTGAAATGCTTTCTCGTTCTCTTCAGGATCCGGACGATAGTAAATCTCTTTATCAGACGGCTTATCGGTGTATGAGAACTGGAAACGTCCATCATCTCTTATCTCGGTGAGGTTACAATAGCGTAGTTCGTTTTTTATTATCCGGTCGCCCTCCCTGACATTCCCTTCTTTGATAAGGAAGTACTCCCCACCGGGAGTACACACGATTTCCCTTTGTGTCGCTTTTAACCAGATCGCACTTTCCCATACGTGAAATGGTTTTGGATACTGGTCAACATTTATATTTACCGGATATGCAGCATCCATTGCCCGAAGAAAATCATATTGCAATTTCCGGTTGAAAGCAAAGTCCAGATATTGCCGTAACCGGGGATCCATTTGTTTGGTAAATTCCATATCAGGTAATCTCCAATATGTATTATGCTGATCTTTAATAAATCCACCGTCTTTACCCGCACATGGATAAATGGCTACAGGGAGGTTTGATTTTAAAATTCTGGTAAAAGCGAATACATCCAGGGCTACATTCCATTCTCCTCCCGGAATCGCATTCGCTCCGGGATCACTGCCTAGTTGATGGTTCCTGCTTGCCGTACCTGCACTCAAGTGAATTTTACCAATCTTCTTCTTTAACAGGTCCGGATTGCGGTTATAGGCTACTGCCAGTATTCTTGCCGAACCAAAAGAAAGGATTTCGACGGGTTCTTCACATTCAGTCAATATTCTTATAAATAATGAAATTGCCGTTTGCTCATAATCAGGTAAATATTCCATTTTATCCTCTTCCGATTTCATCATGGATAATGGACCAATTGCATAAGGTATTTTTTTATTGAAAATATAGTTTAGCTGTTCCACCGGAATGATACCGGCCTCTCTCGGTCCTCTCGGATCTTTCCACAATGTCGGATGGTCGGCCGTATCTTTTCTGAAGGCGTCCGTGATATCTAAAAGAACAGCTTTCAGATCAACATCAGGTAGGCCGAACCCCATGATAAGATCCATATTGTCTCCCGGATCCTGATAAGGATGGTACAAATCGGTAATGACTACTACAGGAATATTGTGCTGTTGTGCCCTTGTCTTCCCGAAAGGGAAAACAAGTATATAAACAAGACACAACATTAGAGATAGAGTTTTTCTCATTTAAAATAACTTTTGAGATTAAATGTTGCTGAATACAGGTCATAAGACCAGAGCCAGTTTTCTCCTGTCATTGCCGGAGTAAAATACATAATGAGTTCGTCGTCATTCAGCATATATCCTTTAGTATCGGTCAGAATACCGGGATTATGATTTCTCGGGAACCCCGATTCTTCAGGTCCGACATGTCCGATTTCTATCCAGCGATTCTCTTCGGAAAACATATCTTCTGTTCTTGGCATATAGGCTAAACGAGAAACATCGCCTACCCAGGTAGGTATTTCATCGATAGGACCAACACGTATCTCCGAAACCATGTAAATATTCTTATCAGACATGGCCGGATAATTGTTGGATCCCATAAAACGGATCGGTTTTTCTTCTCCTATCACGATGTTATCCAGATCATTCATTTTGATCTCACGCATACAGAACCTACCATTTTCAGTCGTGGAACTATAAAATAATTGGATGGTCGTGGAATCCTTGACAATTGTCGTACTTTGCCCGACTCCCCATTTCGTTCTGTCTTCGTATGGTATTAAAGGATTACGATCGAATTTAATATAGGGTCCTTCAATGTTTTTGGAGATGGCCAGTCCGATCTGATTATGTTTACTGTCCCATTGGTCAACACCTAAATAAGTCATAATCCAATTGTAAGTCTCTCCCTTATATGTGGTTTTAAACTCGCGGACATCCGGATCACAGATATGGCAGTTGTCCCAACCTGTTTCGGAGGGAGCAACAATCTGAGTGCCTGGTTGCCATACATAACCATCGACAGTAGGGATTCCCTTATACAGGTATACATAATCTACTATTTTGAAGGGATCACGGTTTTCACATATAAACCCGTAACGGATTCCATATTGATCCTGTATGACGCTGGGGGCGTAGTTGTAATGCCCTGCACCACCACTGAATTCATACCTGATCTGAGGGGTGATAGTAAGAGGTTTCTCACTATCAGTTCTGCTTTGGCATCCCCAAAGCAGAACTACAATAAGACAGATAAAAAATGACTTCATTCCGGATACTTAATTAGTTAGTCTTCTACCTGAATATCTTTCACTGGCCGGATCATGGCTGCTCGTATTTTGTGGCCGTCACCCCAGCCCCATATGTCGCGGTAACCTCCGGCATCTCCCAGAGACATACCGCCATGTGTAGGACTTAATGATGTACCGGTCCGAACAGCACACAGCCATCCTCGATCGACCATTCCGGTTTCATTACGCCATCCGCTTTGCGGGAGAAACAGGCAACCCAATTGTTTCAGATTATTTTTGTTGGCATTCGCCGCGATGGATGCGGGAACACCTATAATTAAGCCATCCACCTTAAATCCGGTTTGTGCTTTTGACACCCAGGTAGCTCCGAGCTCCCAGAGTGCTGCCATCTCTGCTGCGGAAGGCACACGCCACCCTTCGGGAGAGGGATCATTGTCTGGGAGCCAATTTGTTCCGTCGTTTGTATAGCTAGCCGGCCAGTTTTCCGGAGCAGGATCACCTTGCGGACCGCTGGGATAACCTATTTTCCGATTAAACTGATAAAACATGCCTGGATCATCCGGTGAAGAGGCAAATGCACCCGGTGCACCAATATTTTTGGTGGACCATACCATACCATTTATCAACACTTCGTCTTCGCCAAGTACCATGGTTTCCTGAAGAACTTTTGATCTCAGCACTCTGTCATCCGATTTAACGTTTACAATGATCGAGCGGAATTTTATAAAAGAAGTGCTTGGAGTAACAGTGAGAGTAATTACTTTCTGACCATTCCCGGAAGTCTCGCTTAATGTACACCAATCAGCAGCCGAGCTGTTAGATTCGGTTAATTCGATAGTCCATGCTTCATTTCCGGTTATTGTCAATTCATACGTTCCTCCTTCGGCACTCACGGGGATCGCTACCGGATACACGCCAAACCGGTTGGAATCTGATTCGATTACATAACTGGAATCATGATCATTACATCCGGAAAACATCAAAAGTAGCACGAATGTTCCTAATAAATATTTTATATTGGTCATAATTTGTAGATTATCAATTAGTATTTATCATTCTGATTTAAATTAGGATTGTTGTCAACCTCACTTTGCGGGATAGGCATACGGATGGACTTGCCAATAATGAAATTATTAAAGTCCGGATCACGTGCTTTTAACTCATTCAATGTCGTTTCATTATTTATGCCCCAGCGTTTCAAGTCAATCCATCGCACGCACTCCATAGCCAACTCAAGGGCACGTTCAATTTTCAAGTGTTCACGGAAAGCATCTTTATTACCCGTTATCTGAGTACCGTTATAATAGTTGCTATTTTGTATATTCGGTAAGTGTACGCGGTTACGTACCCGATTGACACATTCAATGGCCTTGGCCGATGGTACAGCATTCAGTTCATTGAGTGCTTCGGCGTAAAGTAGCAACATATCCGCATAGCGCAGTGAGCGAAAGTTATTATCGTTCCAGTAATATAATGGCATTGCGTCCGTACTGTATTTTTTGATGAAGACACGGTTTCCCCAATCGCTATTCCAGGGGGCGCCGTAGATCATTTGGTCGGGATATTCCGGAAAGTCGGATGATGCACCGTCATACCATAAGGTGTGGAATAACCGGGAGTCATATTTACCGTCGGTTGTTTTTTCGCGCTTAAAGTAATCTACCAGCCAACGCCTTGCTTCTATATTGTTCCAGCCAATACCCGGAGGTGCTGCGTTCATTTCGATTTGAGTGCCTAATTGCGCATTTGGATCCAGATAATTGTCGGTTTGGTCGAATCCTACCCGGTTCACCAAAGAGAAATGTATTTCATATAATGCCTCTTTGTTGTTTTCCGTATGGTTGCTGAAATTGTTTTCCCAGTTAGACACCAGATCATAGTGGTTTTTCCCTTCGCCGTCGATAAGCCATTCAAGACAACCTCTCGCTTCTTCCCATTTGTGATGTTGTGCGTAAGCTTTGGCAAGTAACCCGTAGGCTGCACCTTTTGTAGGGCGAGCCGTATTGTTTGTGTCACGTGTGGTCGGAAGCTTGCTGACGGCATCTTTAAGGTCTTCTTCTATTTGGGTAAGTACTTCCTCTTGCGTGGCTTGTATGGGGCGGTCGGCTGCCGACGATGTCCGTAATACAAGGGGAACATTATCCCAAAGCGTGGTAAGGTAGAAATAATAGAAAGCACGCATGAATTTGGTCTGCCCTATTAGGTCCTGTTTATGGGTGTCATCGGAAAATGTGATATTTTCTATATTATCCAGTACCTGGTTGGCACGGAAAATAGCCACATAGTGTTCTCTCCATATCTTCACATTTGTTTCTCCGAAATTATAATTGGTAAAAATAAATTTGGTATATTCATTCAGTTCTGTCCAACCCGCATAACTTACTCCCTCATCCGCCATACCTATCATTTGCGTGTAGATGTTTCGCGTCCATGTGCCCTGACGATAGAACATACCATATATGGAAATAACGCTGGCTTCAATATCAGCCTCACTCTTCCAGAATACGCCCGTGCTCAGGGTATTTTCATTTTGAATATCCAGTAGAGAGGCATCGCACGACACGCATACTACCAGGATAAGGCACAATATGTAATTGATTATCTTTTTCATACGATTAAAGCTGTTTATTTTCGTTAGAATGTAAATGATAAGGCAAATTGAACAGCCCGCGGATTGGGGAATGAGCAATTGTCTGCCCCTATGGTAAAGATACCGCCATCTGCAAATTCAGGATCCAAGCCGGAATATCTGGTTAATGTGACCATGTTTTGCAGGGTTACCGATGCACGGATTCTGTCTATGCCTAACTTTCCACAGAAGGTCGCAGGTATGGAGTAACCCAAAGTAATATCGCTTAAACGGAAGAATGAGCCATCTTCCAACCAGCGGCTCTGGTCACCACGACTGTTTCGGGAATCCCCATATACAATACGTGGGCGATTGCTCGAGCGATATTCCTGTGTCCAGGGTCTGAGACCATTAAAGTTGTTTTGATTATTGGCGAAATCACCGGCCGCCGCGGCCGATCCATTCCAAACGTCATGTCCGAATCGTCCATAACCATTGATCTTCAGATCAAAGTTTTTATAAGAAGCTCCGAGATTCAATCCCATTTCTAATTTGGGCCAGGGATTTCCTACAATCTGACGGTCGTCCGATGAAATAATACCATCGTCGTTATAATCGTCATATTTAATATCACCCGGTAAAGCATTCGGCTGAATTACTGTTCCTTCCGAATTGGTATAATTGCGGACCTCTTCTCCCGACTGGAAGATACCATTCATTTTGTACAGATACCACATACCAAGCGGTTGCCCAATCTCTGTTTTAGCCAAATCGGTGTAATAGACCGTCTGGCCGTATCCCAGATCCATCACCTTATTCTTTAAATGAGACACATTCAACGAGGCTGAATAAGAAAAATCTCCCACTTTATCATTCCATCCGATCTCTACTTCAACTCCTCTGTTTTCCAGGCTCCCGGCATTCACAGCAGGTGATCCTCCTTCATTTCCGGAACTCATCAAAATAGGAAGATATACCAGCAGGTCTCCGCTCTTTGAATAAAAGTATTCGGCAGAAAAATGTAGCCGGTTATTCAGTCCTACCAGGTCAAAGCCGGCATTGGCTGTGGTTTTCTTCTCCCAAACGAGATCGGTATTGGTTAATCGGGACTGGATCATTCCGATCTCTTTTGTTTCCGGATTACCCATAATTGCCCGTGGAGCCGTATTGATGGTGGATTGATAATCCCAGTAACCGATGCTGCTATTTCCCAGTGTACCATAATTAGCCCGTATCTTCAAATCATCAATAAACGGGATATCAAAGAACTCCTCTCCACTGATACGCCATCCTAATGAGACGGAAAGGAAATTTCCCCAACGTTTATCTTTGGGTAAACGCGAAGTCCCATCACGACGGGCGGTTATCTGTGTCAGATATCTGTCATCATAGGAATAATTGATCCGTCCGAGATAGGATATCAGCGCGGATTCTCCGTAACTCCCCCCTGCGGTTGTGTTCCCGGTCGCGGCATCAAGCGATGTAATGTATTTATCACCAATCGTCAATGGATCTAATTTGGTAATCCAGCGGACCTCTTCGTGGAACTTATTGTAGGTGATACCGCCTAAAGCATTTACATCGTGCTTGCCAAACTTATGTTTAAAATTATAGGTCTGTTCTATCAGGATATCATGATTCTGGGCGCTGTTATATCCTAAATGCGCTGCATCATCTCCTTGTCCCATGACCCAGTTTCCTTTTTTGCGTAAGGTATTGGTAACACCCATATAACTTTTATAAGCGACATTCAACCTGGCATCAAGTATATCAAAAAGCGATACTTGTCCGAACACGTTACCCGTAAGGTACTCTTCTTCATTGTTTCGTTCCATCAGATCCTGCATTGCTACCGGATTCCGTCCATAAGAGTTGGCCCGGTTAACATCACCAAATCCGTATCCACCCGTGTGTGATTCATCATATACCGGAATTGTGGGTGGCATAAATATAAAATCATACCACGGATTACCATTCAGCAGTGTCCTGTTAGATTTGGTATAATAGAAGTTCTCACCGTAAGAGAATATTCCTTTCTGTCCGCTTGTATTAAGACGGAATCCGTATTTGTCATACCCCGTACGATACAATGCTCCGTCGTCTACCATGCGATTTAACGAAGTATAATATTTTACAGTGTTAGAGCCGCCGGATAGTGAAATATTATAATTCTGCAATATGCCCGTCTCCAGCATCTCTTCCTGCCAATCCGTATCGCCATCGAAATGATTCTGACGTTTTGTAATTCCTCCGACTCCGGCCAGAATCGCTTCTTCATAAGCCCGGTCATTATAAATCTTATAAGTGGAGGCGTCCATCAGATCATAACGAGGTAGCCGGTTGAGTGTCAGTTGTGAGTCGAATTTCACTTTCAAAGGTCCCTCTTTCCCCTGTTTGGTGGTGACGATTACAACCCCGTTCGCTGCCCTCGACCCGTAAATTGCGGCTGATGATGCATCTTTCAGGATTTGAATAGATTCTATGTCTTCCACATTCACACCCAGATCGCTACCGCCGTAAGCCCCATCAATAATAAATAAAGGATTGTTATTGGTCAAACTCCCCAAACCGCGGATAATAATGGAAGCATTAGACCCCGGCTGGCCACTTGATGTGATCTTTACGCCTGATGTCAGTCCACGCATAGACTCTACTATGTTACCAGATACACGTTCTGCCAAAGCATCCTCTTTGACGACAGAGACAGCGCCAAGCAGATCTTTCTTCTTTACAGTGCCATAACCTACGACCACTACTTCTTCTAAAGTTTCAATGTCTTCCTGAAGAATAATATTTAATACCGTTTCTCCATTCAAGGCAATGGTTTGTGAGATCATGCCTAAATAGGAGACCTCTAATATGCTGTTTGAAGGGATATTGGTTAAAGTGAATCTGCCATTTGTATCGGTAACAGTACCGGTCGTTTTTCCTGAAACCTGAATAGATACTCCAATTAGGGCTTCTCCCTTGGTATCAGTAACTGTTCCCTGTATGGTTATGCTTTGAGCGAACAGACACACGGAAGATATCCATGCTAACATGAATAAGGTTCCTTTCCATAGATTTAAATTTGTTTTATTCATTTCATTTTTCTCTTAATTGTTTAGATTAATATGGTATATTGAAAGTAATCAGTCGATTTTATATATCCTGTCCCCAACTCGCACTCTATTAGGCCTCATGATATGTATACTAAACAATCGCAAATATATGGACAAAAGTTTTACGAACAAACGTTTGCGCACATAATTATAGTTAAATTAGGTTAACAATGGGTTTTTGAGTTCGTCATTGTCAAATTTAGATTAGTTTTGTTTGCAAAAATTGGATATGCAACAAAGACCGAACATCGTTGACATAGCGGAAAAAGCGGGCTTTTCCATCACCACAGTTTCCAGGGTTTTGAATGGGAAGGCGGATAAGTACCGGATAAGCAAAGCAACACAGCAGGTAATAAAGTCTACGGCAGAAGAGCTGAATTATGTTCCTAATGAGTTTGCCAGGAATTTGCGTAGTGGAAAGAGTAAAACGATTGCGCTGATCGTTCCTTCTTTAAAGAATCCTTTCTTTGCGGAGATGGCAAGTGTGGTAAATACGGAGGTGAGAAAATATAATTATATTACCCTTATCGGTGATAGCGACGACAATATAGAGAATGAAAAAGCGGAAGTGTTGCATTTATCATCGAGGAGTTTGGATGGGATGATCATCGCACCCTGTGGGGATGAATGGAAGCATCTGGTGAGGCTGCAGGAAAAAGGGCTGCCGTTAATTTGTGTTGACAGGTATTTTGAAGACCCCGAGCTATCATATGTCTCTTCCGATAATTACGAGGGCGCTTATTCTGCATCCAAATATTTGATTGAACATGGACATACTTCCATTGCCTGTATCCAGGGAGTCAGGTATTCCATTCCAAACATACAACGTGTAAAGGGATTCGTAGAAGCAATGGTGGGTTCGGGGATCACTTCGTATACGGTAACCGGTGATGCCTTCAGTGAACAAAACGGATATTTGGAGACAAAATTGCTGCTTCAACAAAAAGTGTGGCCTACCGCCATATTTGCATTCAGCAATACAATTGCGATGGGATGTATCAAAGCCCTTAAGGAAGAAAAGATAAGAATACCCGAAGATATTTCATTAATTACATTTGACGACAACCCTTACCTTAACTATATAGAACCTCCGCTTACTTGCATCTCGCAACCGGTAGAGGAGATTTGCAAGATTGCTGTTAAAATTTTGTTTTCCAAAATTCTGGAGCGCGATCCTTCCCCGAAATATATGTTGCTAAAAACCCAATTGAAAGTGAAGTCATCGGTGAAGAATTTGGAGCACCATATGTAGTTTTTGGACGTTTGACGCTGTCGCTCCGTTTATTTACAAAATATTTTCTATTATTTGTCTTTTTCGTACTTTTGTCCTATCTAAACAGAAACTGTAAATTGTAAAAATAATGCAAGAGAAAATCAAGGCCGCCATAATTGGCTACGGAAATATTGGGAAATATGTGCTGGAAGCATTACAAGGGGCTTCCGACTTTGAGATTGCAGGCATTGTGAGGCGTGATGCTACAAATATTCCCTCCGAATTAAAAGAATATGACGTGGTGAACACCATATCGCAACTGAAAGGGGTGGATGTCGCAATACTCTGTACTCCCACACGCCGTGTAGAGAAATTTGCATGTGAATGCCTTGCATTGGGAATCAGTACGGTGGATAGTTTCGATATTCATGGTCAGATTTTGCAGCTGCGTGATTCATTGGATGAAACGGCCAGGAAGTATAATGCTGTTTCGGTTATTTCTGCCGGGTGGGATCCCGGGAGCGACTCGGTAATCCGTACCCTGATGGAGATTATGGCGCCGAGGGGTATCACCTACACCAACTTCGGCCCGGGTATGAGCATGGGACACACAGTGGCGGTAAAAGCCGTTGAAGGTGTCAGGGCAGCGCTCTCCATGACCATTCCCACGGGCACCGGTGTACACCGCAGGATGGTTTATATTGAACTGCAGGATGGCTACGACTTTCATCACGTGGCACAAGCCATCAAAACTGACGATTACTTTATTCATGATGAAACCCATGTCTTTCAGGTGGAAGATGTGGAGGCACTCAAAGATATGGGTCACGGTGTGCTGATGGAACGAAAAGGTGTTTCGGGAAATACCCAGAACCAGCTTTTCAAGTTCGATATGCGTATCAACAACCCCGCACTCACGGCACAGGTGCTGGTAGGGGCGGCAAGGGCCTCGCTGAAGCAACAGCCCGGTGCCTATACACTGATTGAGATACCGGTTGTGGATTTGTTGCCCGGAGAAAAAGAGAGCTGGATCAAAAAGCTCGTTTAATTTTATTATCTTTGTTGAAAATATCAAGACTGATGGATATATTACTTTCTGTTACCTGGAATATAGATCCCACACTTTTCTCCATATTTGGACGCGAAATTCGCTGGTACGGACTGTTGTGGGTTATTGGCCTGATTGTTGCGGTCTATATCGTCCAAAAGATCTTCAAACATGAGGATCTTCCCGAAAAATGGTTCGATTCCCTGTTTGTATACATGATCGTCGGCATCATTGTTGGTGCGCGTCTGGGGCATTGCCTCTTTTATGAGCCTGCCTATTACCTGGCCAATCCCATTGAGATGATTAAAGTGTGGGAGGGCGGGCTTGCCAGTCACGGAGGAGTCATTGGAATCATCATTGCCGTATGGCTCTATTCCCGAAAGGTGACCCATCTCAGCATGCTCTGGACCTTCGACCGGGTGATGGTGCCTACGGGATTTACCGCAGCCATGATCCGTTTCGGCAACCTGATGAATCATGAAATCTATGGCGGCCCTACCGATCAACCGTGGGGATTCCGCTTCATAGACAACCTCCACCAATGGATGCAGGGAGCAGCTCCGGTATATACCGAACCCTCACATCCCACTCAGATTTATGAAGCACTGGCATACCTGTTGGTCTTTGCAATCACCATGTATCTCTACTGGAAGACCGACGCCAAGCATAGAAAAGGATTCATTACCGGCGTAGGTATTCTGATTATTTTCCTGTTCCGCTTCTTTGTGGAATATGTGAAAAATGTACAGGTCGATTCTGAAACAGCCATGCGTGAAAATACAGGCCTCATTCTGGGGCAGTGGCTGAGCATCCCTTTCATTATTTGGGGAATATGGATGATATGGAATGCACTGCGTAAACCCGCAAAGGTGGAGCTCACACCCAAACAATCTGAATTGCCGAAACCCAAACCGAAAAAGAAGTAGATATTTGTCAGCAGTCAGCATTCTAAATGGTTTGATGCCGAACAGGGCGGGTATGGGAATTGGCTTTCGATAAATCGCTCAAAACAGAACCGTTGACTGTAAAATAATTGCTTCCGGAAAGCTGACAGTTGATTGCTGACCGCTTTAAACTAACATCAACTTATGTACAAACCAATTCAAATAACCAAAGATATTTTTTATGTAGGTGTGAATGATCGCACCAAGCATCTTTTTGAAAACTTATGGCCACTCCCAAAGGGAGTTTCTTATAACTCTTATCTTATTGCAGATGAAAAAATTGCACTGATAGATACAGTGGATCTTTGTTATGCCGATGTGTTTTTTCAGAAGATCGCTTCATTAACCGGCATCAGGCCTATCGACTATTTGATTGTAAATCACATGGAGCCCGATCATTCCGGTTCTATTGCCTGGCTCATTTCAAAGTTTCCCAATATCCGGATCATCGGCAATAAGCGAACGCTTGAAATGCTGAAGGGCTTCTACGGCATAGATGGCGACAACGTCCTCCTGATACAGGATATGGAGGAACTGAGCCTGGGTAATTGTACACTGCGGTTTTATCTGACACCCATGGTCCACTGGCCGGAGACGATGATGACCTACGTACCGGAAAGAAAGACCTTGTTCAGCGGTGATGCATTCGGTACCTTTGGGACACTCGACGGGGGTGTGCTCGACAGACAACTCCTCACCGAACAATACCGGGATGAGATGATCCGTTACTATTCGAATATTGTTGGTAAATTTGGTTCACCGGTGCAGACAGCCCTGAAGAAATTATCAGATGTTGAGATCGATGCGATTTGCTCCACACACGGACCAGTATGGACACAAAAAAAAGATATCGAAGAAGTAGTGAGCCTGTATGACCGGTTGAGCCGTTACGAAGCGGAACCGGGTCTGGTGATTGCTTACGGCAGCATGTACGGCCACACAGAACAACTGGCCGAGATTATCGCTACCTCCGCAGCAGAGCAGGGCTTGAGAAAGATTGCAATACACAACGTCTCAAAGAGCCACGAATCGGAGATCCTCCGTGATGTGTTTACATACAGTGGACTGATTATCGGTTCACCCACATACAACAACAAGCTCTACCCGGCAGTGGAGAACCTGATCTCCGCCCTGCAGAGCCGATCTCTTAAAAACCGGTTCTTCGGATGTTTCGGCAGTTTTACCTGGTCTGATGCTACGGCCAAACAACTGTTGTCTTTCGCGGAGTCTTCTGATTTCGAGTTGGTTGCCGATCCGGTGGTCATGAAGCAGGCTATGTTGCAGGATGTGGTGGAGAGAGCACGCAATATGGGACAGGCCATGGCCCGCAGATTGCTCTCCCGGGCTGAGGTCGTTACCGACATTACGGAAAATTGTCATTAAAAAATAAAATATGAGACTGATCATTCAACCTGATGCCGATCAAATGGCACAATGGGCTGCGAACTATATTGCAGCAAAAATCAACAAAACAAGCCCCACTGCCGGGAAACCTTTCAAACTGGGGTTGCCCACCGGCTCATCTCCGCTGAAAACTTATAAAGCACTCATTGCGTTGTATGAATCTGGCGTCGTCTCTTTCGAACATGTGATCACCTTCAACATGGACGAATATATCGGACTGCCGGCGGACCATCCGCAGAGTTACCACACATTCATGTGGAACAATTTCTTTCAGTATATCGATATAAAGAAAGAAAATGTGCATATTCTTAATGGTATGGCAGAAGATCCCGATGCGGAATGCGAAGCATATGAAAAGGCAATCACCGATGCTGGCGGAATTGATCTTTTTCTTGGGGGGATCGGTCCCGATGGACATATTGCATTCAATGAGCCAGGTTCATCACTCTCTTCACGTACCCGTGTAAAGACGCTGACAACCGACACTGTGATTGCCAATTCGCGATTCTTCGGCAACGATGTCAACAAGGTGCCTAAAACCGCACTCACCGTGGGTGTGCGTACTGTGCTCGATGCAAAGGAAGTGCTCATCCTGGTCAACGGACATCACAAGGCCCGTGCTCTATATCACGCCGTGGAGGGTGCCATTACGCAAATGTGGACCATTAGCGCCCTGCAGCTACACCCGAAGGGAATTATTGTAACTGATTACGATGCCTGTGCCGAACTGAAGGTAGGTACCTACAAATTTTTTCTGGATATCGAACATGACAATCTCGATCCTGGCTCGTTATTATAATAACCGGATTATGTAAAGTGTAAAAAGTGTGGATCCCTGGTCCGCATTTTTTTTATATCCTCTCTGTGTAATGTCTTAACTTTTTTTACTTGATATTTAACGCGTCCTGTCGATCATTTTTATGAACAATAGCATGGTATGGTTGTTAACAAAAAGTATTACAGTAAATCACAACGAAGGCACGAAAAAAGCATTTAGGTTATCTCGCAGAATAAAGATGCGGTGATTAAAATCCATCGGAACGTTTTTGCTGAACAAAGATATCTTATTCAAAAGATAACTGCAAAAACGATCCGATGGTCTATTTTGGGGGATTATTACTATTTTGTCCGTTTCTCGTTGAAAGATGTTCCCTCGGTGCCTGCCTCACCATATTTTATATGTACTTCTTCCTGTCTTTTCGGCCTGATGCCGCACGCTTCCCCTGTGGGTTCATCTCCGGCGTGATACCATAGATCGGCAAAGTTGTCAGGATGTCTGCGAAATTTGGCCAGAATATATGAACAGGAAGGAATTACCTTATACTCATTTTTCCGGGCATATCTCACCATCTCATTGAAGAGCCTTCCGGCAATGCCCTGTCCTTCCAGTTCGGGACGTACACCCGTATGATAAGCGTTCAGTATATTGTCATTTACCTCGAAATCGAGCTCGGCAACCTGACGTCCCTCCTGATCGACAAAAAAGCTTCCCCGGTTTTCCTTGTCAATTCTAAATTGTATATCCATTTTTTTAATATATGTTATTATTTTGATTGTCAGGCATGAATCGCATTGTTCAATGTCGTCCCGCAAGACCAACCGACAATAATAAAACATTTTTCCACCTGAATTGTTTCGCTCTGAAGTAACCGGGAATAGAATATTTAGGGAAAATAAAACGATAGGTCACTTTATACATCCTCTGTTTTTTGTATCTTTGACGAAACTATGATAAAATAATACATGAAGAAAATTATAGTTGTTGTCCTGTTACAGGCACTCTTTGCAGTAGGTGTCTTCCCTGCAACGGTCGATACAATAAGCGTGTTCAGCGAAAAAATGGCCAAAGAGATAAAAACGGTTGTGATTAAACCGCAATCTTACGACGGGAAAAATACATTTCCCGTGCTTTATCTCCTGCACGGTCACAGTGGACGCCATGATAGCTGGATTAAAGGTGTACCTCATATTAAAGAGCTGGCCGATCATTATGATATGATGATCGTTTGTCCCGATGGTGGTTATGATAGCTGGTACTGGGACAGTCCTGTTGATTCCACTTACCGGTACGAGACATTTATCTCACGCGAACTGATTGTCTGGATTGATGGGAAATACAAGACAATACCCTCACGTGAGGGACGGGCAATTACCGGATTGAGTATGGGTGGGCACGGAGGATTGTACCTGGCTTTCCGCAATCAGGATGTTTTTGGCGCATGCGGGAGCATGAGCGGCGGCGTGGATATCCGCCCATTCCCCAACAACTGGAACATGGCTGCGTATATCGGGACACAACGTGAACACCCTGCTAACTGGGAAAACCATACCGTGATGAATCAGCTTTATCTGCTCACACCTAACACGCTGCGGATCATTATCGACTGTGGTACGGAAGATTTCTTTTACCAGGTGAACAAACGACTGCATGAAGAACTGCTATACCGTAATATACCTCACGATTTTATCTCCCGTCCCGGGGCACATAACTGGGCATACTGGAATAATGCGGTGAAATATCAGATGCTTTTCTTCCACGATTTTTTTGAGAAGGCGAATAATAAATAAACTCCGAGAAGTATGAAGAAATTGTTGTCAATTCTTCTTATGATTATTTTCGGCTTCGCTACTTCTGCGCAGCCCCGGAGTTCCTTTACCTTCGCCCTGATTACGGATACGCACGCGGGTAGTCCGGATAACGATGCGGATCTCCACCGCACGGTACAGGATATCAACAGACAGAACAATATTGCTTTTGTGATTGTTTGCGGCGATGTGACTGAGTTTGGCTCTTACGATGAGCTGCGCACCGCGAAGTGTTTGCTCGACGATCTGAGGGTGCCTTTTTACGCGATTCCCGGTAATCATGATTCCAACTGGTCTGAAAGCGGAACAAACGATTTTCTCAGAGTGTTTGGTAACGACACATTTGGATTTGAATACAACGGGTACAAGTTTATCGGGTTGTCTTCCGGGCCCAATATGCGCATGGGACCGGGACAGATACCACGTGAGAACCTCACCTGGCTTTTTAAGGAACTCAAAGAAACGGATACCAATCTACCCATTATCTACGTGAACCATTATCCCATGGACAAAGGGTTGAATAACTGGTTTGAGGTGATGGATGCTTTACGTCCTTATAACGTGAAGCTGATGTTATGCGGTCATGGACATGCCAACCGGGCAATGAATCTTGAAGGAGTACCGGCCGCGATGTGTCGTTCCAACCTCCGCAAAAATGAAGCAAGTGGGGGATATACATTGATTACAGTAGACGCGGATTCAATTATTCTGCAGGAACGGATATCCTCAGGAGAAACGCGTCCTCCCTGGCTCATCTCCCCTGCTTCCCGCAGACCTTCGTGGGAAGTTAATCCGCCTCGTCCCGATTACAACATGAATTATCACCACCCTTCTGTTTCGGAAGTGTGGAACGTGCAGGAGAACAGTGATATGGGTAGTGGCATGGTCCTGAAGGATGAAAAATTGTTCTATACAAATACCGCTGGAGAGATAAAAGCCATTGATGCCGGTAACGGACAACCGGTATGGATTTTTAAGACCGGAGGAAAGGTATATTCTACACCAATCCTTGATGGAAATAATGTCTGGTGTGCCTCGTCAGATTCCTACCTTTATGGATTGGATATTCACACGGGAGGTCAGCGATTCAGGCTTAAAAACGACAAGGCGGTGGTATCTTCTCCTGCCTGTTCGGGAAACAGGGTGATGGTGGCTGGGGGCGACGGTCATTGCCGTGCCTGGGATATTACTACCGGAAACCCCTTGTGGGATTTTGACAGCGTGAAAAACTTTGTCGTCACACGTCCACTGATAAAGGACGGGGTGATCTTTTTTGGTAGCTGGGGCAATGAATTTTATGCAATCGATGTTGAAACGGGGAAGTCCCGCTGGATATGGAGCAACGGTCAAGTAAACCGAATGTTCTCGCCGGCGCAGGCTGTGCCGGTGGCTGCCGGCGGGAGGGTCTATCTGGTCTCGCCCGACCGGTATATGACGGTGCTCGATGAAAAAACAGGAGCGGTGATCTGGCGGTATAATGATTCCGAAAACAGGGTGCGCGAATCCATCGGCATCTCTGAGGACGGCCATACTGTATATGCTAAAACGATGGATGGGAATATTCTGGCCATCGATGCCACATACCCGGTAAGAAAAGTGAAATGGATCTCTTCGGGTGAAGATATGGGCTATGAGCTGGCACCTACACCCCTGGTAGAAAAGAATGGCATTGTTTTCGCGCCGACCGACAAAGGACTAATCTACGCCTATCGAGCCTCAGATGGTGCTTTTCTTTGGAAGTACCGGATTTCGACCGGATTGATCAATATGATCCTGCCAACGGATGGCAACGAGCTGTTTGTCTCTGCAATGGACGGTCGGCTGGTGAAATTGAGAGTAAGTTATTGATAAAAAAGACGATACTTTTATTTATACCGGAACAATGATGCCAAGCTTCAGATATACAACAAACCCTTTCACATGCCTGAAGCCCATCTCTTCGACGGCTTTCATGTAACGCTGTACCTGCCGGATATATTGCTGGTCTTCCACCTCTCCGAATTTGTAGTCGGCCACGATCACTTCATCTGGACCAATCATCACCCGGTCCGGACGGCTTAGTCCCGTGAGGGGATGTAATACTTGTGCTTCGTTTAACACGGTGTACCGGTTACAGTACCATTCGCTTATTTCCGGCATTGAGAGAAAGCCTGTCAATTCACGGATAGTACTTTCCCTGTCCCGTTCCTGCAGCTCACCGGCAGAAATCTTCTGCCCCACTGCCTGAGGAATATCTGCCAGGGTCTCCACATTACTTACAAGCTCGTGCATCATCTTCCCGTAATCACGACGCCCGTCGTCGCTGAAGAAGCCTATGGAGTTCAACCGCAACTTCAACCGGTTGTTGAAGGGAAACGACTCCCATTTTCCTGTTTTATATGTCGGAATCCCCTTGTTTTTACCACTCAGATGCAGAGATGGTTCACCAAAAGTGAAAGAACAGCTTGTCTCATCTTCTGTAAAATGGCCTGAAATAGTGAACTGTTCCGAAATACTGCGCCACAGGAGATCGGCCACGTTGGCGACCGGTTCCGTTTTATCGGGTTTGGGTGCAAACAGGATCAACCTGTGCATGGCCCGCGTAAAGGCCACATACAACAGATTGAGGTTATCGATATAGGTAAATCGTTTTTCATTCAGATAATCGTCCCTGAAAATTGTATCGACAAGTACTTTCCCATATTTCAGGGGAACCACACCCAGCCCGTCGAAGGGGGCCGTATCCGGCTTGCACCAGATGATGTCGTTGTGTGTGGGGGCGTGATCCACTTTCCAATCTACAAAGGGCATAATCACGACACCGAAACCGAGTCCTTTCGATTTGTGGATGGTAATCAGACGAATGGCATCCTGCTCCTCCGGCGAGAAGAGCGCCTTCCTGCATCCCTTCTCATCCCACCAATCGAGGAATGCCCCCAAGTCGGTCGTGGTGCGGGTACCGAACTTCAATGCGATATCCAGGAAAGCCTGAATATATGCATTTTCCTGTTCACGGAGTGTATCGCCGGTGAGCCTGAAGAAGCGTTCAATCATGTCATAAAAGGGAAGTGAAGCCATCTCATTCAACTGTTGCTTCACCTCTTCGGGAAAGTCGGTGGTCATCTCTTCCCCCTGGCGCTGTATCACTTTATTGTATTCAAAGGCTGCCATCATCCGGTGTGTGTCATCCTTCGGATTATGGAAGTGGCGCATCAATGCGATTACTGCCCTCACACTTCGTGCGTTGCCAATGAGCAGTGCTTCATTTGAGATGAGGTCGAATCTGTAAGATGATTCCGGATGATTTTTTTTGTAAGAAAGCAGCCTCGCGGCCACTTCCGCCGCTTCGTAATTCCACCTTACCACCACGGAGATGTCCTTTAACGCGAATCCCTGGTCCTGCAAACGTTCAATCTCATATGGGAGCTGCTCCAGTACATTCTCCTTCCAACTGGTTTCTTTCACTTTATCATCATTCAGAAAGGTGATTCGTACCTGTCCGCCACTTTCAGTCTTCGTTGCCGGAACATGTTGACATGCATCGCGGTAAGCGTCGGTGATCTGGGTGTCGGTTAAACCCGGCACGGCTGCATTGAAATCATGTTGAAGAATGACAGGGGCCTGGGTAAAGAAGGCATTGTTGAACTGCACTATGTTGGTATCACTACGCCAGTTGGTGTCCAGCACATGTTCCCGGATGTTTCTATCCTGGAAATCGTCTCCTACCTGTCTCTCCAGCAAGCGCCAGTCTGAGTTGCGAAACCGGTAGATACTCTGTTTCACGTCGCCCACAATCAGGTTGAAATTTCCCGAAGCGAGGCTTTCACCTACCAGCGGCTTGAAATTGTTCCACTGCATGCGCGAGGTATCCTGAAACTCGTCGATCATGTAGTGTGCGATACGCGTGCCCGTCTTCTCGTAGATAAAGGGAGAGTCGGTGCCGGCAATCATGTTGTTCAGCAATTCCGTGGTGTCGGAAAGAAAGAGGGTGTTGTTCTCCTGTTGCAGCTTGCGCAATCGTATTTTGATATCGTTGAGGATGCCGAGAGTATAGAAATTGCGGAGGATGCTTTGTGCGGAATTGTAAGGAATGTTGTTGTTGAAAAGTGTGACAGCCTCTCTCACCACATCGTTCAGTCCCGCAGAAAATGCAGATTCAATGGCCGACCGCTTCTCGGGTGGGGTGGTTTTGGTTGTCCATCTTTGTATATTATCAGTCAGATTGATAAATGTATTGGAGGGTAGTTTCATCTCTCCGTTGGCCCATTTTGTGAAATGAGTGAATGGAGAACGGCTTCCGCCGCTGAAGTCGGTATAATGTAAACCGAAACGGTTCATCAGGTTAAGTCCCTTTTCACCTGTCTCTTTCACCGCTCTTTCAAAATCGCGGATAATTTTTCGAAGCGTTTGCTGATAAGAAAGTAGATACTCCTTGTCGTGAATTTTCGCCTGCTCCTCCCGGGAGAACGACTTGTAGGTCTCATTCGTTAATTGCCCCGCCAGATCAAGTACCTGACGGTTTATCTTCCAGCTCCTGCTCTCCTCAATGTTCTGCTGCATAAAGAGCAGCAGCCAGTCGGCAAGTTGCCTGTTTTCATGCTGTCCCAGCTCCGAGAGCATCAGATCTACCGTCTCCATCAGGTAGGAAGATTCATCCAATTCGATGTTGTATCCTCCCGACAGGCCCATCTCACGTGTAAAAGCACGCATGGTCTGCTGAAAAAAACGGTCGATGGTGCTGATGGAGAATGACGAATAGTCGTGTAATATATTTTCCAGAATTGTTTTTGCCTGTGAACGAACCGATTGTTCATCCAAGTCATAATCCTGCATCAGTGCACGCAAGTATGCGGAATCTTCGCCCGATGCCAGCCGGTACAGCTCTGTCACAATGCGAGACTTCATTTCGTCGGTCGCCTTGTTGGTAAAGGTTACCGCAAGAATATGGCGGTAACGTTGTGGCCCGGAGAAGAGCAGCCACAGGTATTCACCCGTCAGCCGGTGTGTTTTTCCCGATCCGGCAGACGCTTTGATCACATTGAGGCTGTGTCTCTCAGATGATGCGAGATTTGACATATCCCTCCTTTTGCAAAATACCCAACACCTTTTCACGGTGATCGCCCTGGACGATGATCTCACCCTCCTTGGCCGATCCGCCCACGCCGCATTTCATTTTCAGCATCTTGCCCAGCTCCTGCAGGTCGAGGTCCTTCCCTGTGAAGCCGGTGATCAGTGTCACCGCCTTGCCTTTTCGGTTCCGCTTATCGAGGCTGATACGCAACGGCTGTTTTTCTTTGGGCAACGTCTCTGTAGCCTCTTCGTTCTCCTTGTTATAATGATAGTCTGGATTGGTGGAGTAGACAATATCCAGTCTTTTTTTCCAGTCGTTCATTTGTTTTTAATTTTATTTTTTTTCCAGTGATTCAATCACATTGATGATGTAATCACCCATCCGCTCACAATCCGAGATGATGTCAATGTAAAATACGCCGTTCTGATAGGAGTAGCGCTTCAGATTGAGGTTCTCCACATTCTCCTGCTTCAACAGATTTCTTTTTTCGTTGATGCTGTTTTCTATATGCTTGCTGTTTGCCAGATCAGACTCCGTGACCTTCTTGTTTTTCAGCAGGTTTTGCATGTTCTCGAGAGCCTTGTCCATCAGTTCGTACATGGAGTTGATGCTTTCAAGGATGTACTCCTCAAATTCTGTTTCAGCTTCCATCTTCCGCTTCAGGTGACGCGCAATGTTGCAGGCCGAGTCGGCAATACTCTCTATTTCGGTTACCGCCCGCAGGATAGAGCGTACCCGCTCCTTGCTCAGATGGCTTAACTTTCCCTCGGCCACCTTGCTCAGATAAGAACCGATTTCCACCTCCATCCGGTCGCTGATATCTTCGTATTTTTCGGTCCGGTTGTAGAGTTTGAGAAACTTCTTGTCGCTGTTCTTCAGGTTGGTCATCTTTTTCACAAAGCCAAACATCTTCTTCACACGGGTGACATATACTTCCACTTCTTTCTCTGCCTGCAGGATGGAGAGCTCGTCGGTAGAAGCCAGCCCGGTAGAGATATATTGCAATATGAACTCTTCGTCTTCTTCTTCTCCCTTTTTTGGCCTGATCAGGGTGAGACAGATCTTTTCGTAGAGTTTCACAAACCAGATCATCAATGTGACGTTACAGATGTTGAACAAAGTGTGGAAGAGTGAAAGCCCATAAGAGGTGGCCGACTGGTAAGTGTGGTACTTGTCCTGCAAAGCTGCCAGCTCCGGGGTGAGTTCCGACCGTGATAGAGTTGATATCTGTGTGTATTCATCGGGAGAGAGTGAAGTCACAAAGGTGGTAATACCGGAAGGATGAACCGAGGCGAAGCCGGGCACGAGGTTGTCAACCATCTGCACAAAATGTTTGAAGATAATGAGCATCCAGATCACTCCCATCACGTTGAACATGAAGTGGGCAAAGGCAGTCCGCTTTGCGGAAAGGTTGGCCGGGATGGCTGCCAGGTTGGCGGTGATGGTGGTGCCTATGTTCTCTCCCAGGATCATGGCCGCCGCACTGGGAAAGTCGATCCATCCCTGTGCAGCCATGATCAATGTCAGTGCTACCGTTGCGCTGGAGGACTGCACGATGATCGTCAGCACGGTACCCACCATCAGAAAGAAGAGAGTGGAGAGGATTCCCATGCCGGTGAAGTTCCG
>DGZP01000028.1:0-2923 GCA_002398565.1 Proteiniphilum sp. UBA4977 | reverse complement strand
CTGATGGAGAACTTGCCGAAGCCGAAGAAGGAAATCATCCATGCTGTAACCGTGGTGCCAATGTTGGCGCCCATAATCACGCCGATGGATTGGATCAGGCTCAACAGTCCCGCATTTACAAAAC
Organism: Proteiniphilum sp. UBA4977; assembly: GCA_002398565.1. Lineage (GTDB taxonomy): Bacteria > Bacteroidota > Bacteroidia > Bacteroidales > Dysgonomonadaceae > Proteiniphilum. The sequence continues at coordinate 2,799 of DGZP01000028.1, read as the reverse complement.
TCACCACCATGACGGTGGTCGCAGAAGAAGATTGAACCAGGGTAGTGATCAGCAAACCGGTGAGGACACCCATCATCCGGTTCTTTGTCATGGCCGACAAAATGTTCCTGAGTTTGTTGCCTGCCAGTTTCTGCAGGCCCTCGCTCATGATCTTCATACCATAAAGGAAAAGGCCCAGTGAGCCTATCAGCTTTAAGAAATCAATGAAACCGTAGTTCATTTTCCAATTTTTTACATAAAGAGTGTACAAACTTAAAAAAAATAACTGAGAAAGGTCGTTGTGAACGACCTAAAAACGGAGGCACAAACCAATTTACCCGGGACAAATGAACAAAGTCTGTAAAAATGGTGTATATTAGTATCCCCAAATGAAACGAATATGATAGCAGATACTGTAAAGATTTTTTGTGTTAACACGGGTGAGGAGAGAGAGGTGGCTGTGGGTACGCCGCTGACTGGTTTGATAGAACTTTTAGGGGTGAAGATGCCTTATCTCATTGCCAATGCGAAAGTAAATAACAAGACAGAGTCACTTGCCTACAGGGTTTACCGGCCAAAGACAATCGAGTTTGTAGACTTGAGCAACTCTTCTGCCATGCGTACTTACGTGCGGTCGCTCTGTTTTATTCTTGCCAAGGCAGTAGACGACTTGTTGCCCAATGCCGAGATGTATATTGAGCATGCTGTATCAAAAGGATATTACTTTCAGATCGAGTCAGATGTGCCGGTAGGAAAGCCGGAGCTCGATGCCATCCGGAACAGGATGAGAGAGATTGTGGATGCCGATATCCCCTTTGTACAGGTGGAGGAGGAGACCACAAAGGTGGTACAGCTCTTCCGCGAACGAGGCATGGAGGATAAGGCACGGCTGTTGGAGACTTCCGATATGCTGTATGCCCGTTATTCGAAGCTGGAAGAATATATCGATTATTTTTACGGTTGTCTCACACCCTCCACGGGATACATTAACCTCTTCGACGTGCAACCCCACAATGGCGGTTTTCTGCTGCGGGTGCCTAACAGGGAGCATCCCGTAGATCTGGAGCCGGAAGTACAACAGGAGAAACTGTTGAATGTCTACCGGGAACATCTGAAGTTTCTGAAAATAAGCCGTCTCGATAATGTGAGTGACTTGAATCGGGCCAAGCTGGATGACCGCATGTCGGAAGTGATTCAGGTGGCCGAGGCATACCAGTCGAAACAGATCGGGGAGATTGCCGAGGAAATTACCCGGAGGTTTCAGGAGGGCGTGCGGGTGGTACTGATATCGGGTCCCTCTTCATCCGGAAAAACCACTTTTCGCAAACGACTGGAGATACAGCTCCTGGTAAACCTGCTCAGGCCTGTGGGTATCTCGCTTGATGATTATTTCGTAGACAGGGACAAAACACCTCTCGATGAAGATGGAGAAAAAGACTACGAGTCACTTTATGCACTCGACCTGGATCTTTTTGAACAGCATATGCTCAGGCTGATGCAGGGAGAAGAGGTGGAGCTTCCGTTTTATAACTTTGTTACCGGAAAACGGGAATACAGAAAGAATTTTCTGAAGATGACCGACAACAGCATTCTCATCGTGGAGGGGATTCATGGCCTTAACCCCGAACTTACCGCACATATACCTCCGGAAAAAATATTCAAGGTCTACGTATCGGCATTGACGACCATCTCACTCGACGACCATAACTGGATTCCGGCTTCCGACAACCGGCTTATCCGGCGTATTGTGCGTGATTACCGTTATCGCGGTTATTCCGCGGAGCAGACCATCTCGCGCTGGGACAGCGTGCGCCGTGGAGAGGAAAAGTGGATCTTTCCTTTCCAGGAGAATGCCGATGTGATGTTCAACTCGGCCATGATCTATGAGCTGGCAGCCATCCGCAGGCATGTTGAGCCTGTGTTGATGCAGGTGCCACGCACTGTTCCCGAGTACTCCGAGGCCTACCGGCTGCTCAAGTTTTTAAGTTATTTCAATTATATTACCGACCGTGAACTGCCGCCCACCTCCCTGCTGCGTGAATTTCTGGGAGGAAGCAGTTTCCGTTATTAAACGCATATGCCAGAGGTTATTTGTGCCATATCCACACCTCCCGGTATGGGAGCCATTGCCATTGTCCGTTTGTCGGGGGAGGGTAGTATTTCGCTTACCGACAGGATTTTCTTTTCGCCTTCGGGAACAAAGCTAACCGGCGTAGCGGCTAACACAGTTCATTTTGGACAAATACTTGCGGGAGAAGAACTGCTCGACGAAGTACTTGTGACCGTTTTTCGGGCACCTCATTCTTTTACGGGAGAAGAGAGCGTGGAGATTTCCTGTCACGGGTCGGTCTACATCCAGCAGCGTCTTATGGAATTGCTGCTGGGCGAGGGAGCCCGCATGGCGAAGGCAGGTGAGTTTACGCGACGTGCTTTTCGCAATGGTAAGTTCGACCTGAGCCAGGCTGAGGCGGTGGCCGACCTGATAGCCTCCTCATCCCGGGCATCGCATCGTGTGGCCATGAACCAGATGCGTGGCGGCTTTACCCGTAAGCTGGCCCTGCTGCGCGATAAACTGCTGCAGTTTGTCTCCCTGATTGAGCTGGAACTCGACTTCTCCGAAGAGGATGTGGAGTTTGCCAACCGGGATAAACTCCACGAGCTGACCCATGAGATTGAAGAGGAGATTCAGACCCTGGCGGATTCATTCCGTCTGGGCAATGCCATCAAAGGCGGCATTCCTGTAGCCATCATCGGAGAGACCAACGTTGGAAAATCCACGCTGCTGAATCTGTTACTAAACGAAGAGAAGGCCATCGTGAG
>DGZP01000084.1 GCA_002398565.1 Proteiniphilum sp. UBA4977 | reverse complement strand
TTCCTCCCATGTTTTATCAGCCTCCTTTGCTACTTGCGTAAAGTCCTTGTGAATCATCTCCTTCTCCAGGTTCATCTTCGCATTTTTCACGCTTACAAAGGAAAATCCTATTTTTAGTTCCAACGGTTCGTTCTTTCGGCTTTCACCGAAATATACCAGAGAAATCTCATGTTTGTCGTCCTTCACTTGCCGGATGTCCTTTATGGGATAGTTTGATACGGCATAGAAGTATATTTTCCCATCCGTATCCTGAAATCCGGTGAAGACATACTCCTCTTCCTGTTGAATGTTCCAATCTTTCACCCGGTTGTTGGTCCGTGTCATATCTGCTATCAGTTTCTTCTCTACTCCCTTCGGAAAGGTATACCGGTGATAGCCACAGCGGAGCGTGGAGGTAAGTTCAGCATTGATTCCGTATTTTTCGAGAAAAACCTGGTAGTAACCCGGACGGGCAGATTCATTCAGGTGGCTGTATCCAGAGGCATAGTCCGAAGCCGATATTTCTCCGGTTGCCGGCAGCATCGGCAAATGCAGCAGGTTCCAGTGACCCTTGTTGGTGTGGGCAAATCCGTAGATTACCGTGTCTTCGTACTGATAACCGGCACCGCTTCTGAACTGTGTTACCGGGCTTAGCTGCACCATTGCATTGGGTAGTGAAGCGCCTGGAAAGACCTCGGCTCCCCAGGTGCGATTTTTCCAGGTACGTACATATCCCAGATCTTCGGGTTCCCATAGTGTGGCCGTCCCCAATAGCGGGTTTACATAGCTGGTGAGTTGTTTGTCCGTAGTGCAGCCAATGCTCACAAATACCATCAGGAGGAGGGTGTAAAACTGTTTCATAAGAGTCCTTTTTTATCTAATAAAGCTGCGCTTTCTATCAACATGCAGCCGCTGAGTTGTTCGGTTAATCCGACTGTTGTTCCGGGTTTTACCCTCCAGTTGGGACCAAAGAAGGTGCCCGGTTTTTGGGTACCCTGATTCCACAAGGTTTCCGCATTGAGTTTCATAAACTGCAGGTATCGTTTTTGTGCAGCTGCATCGAGTCTTTCCTGCTGTATCAGCTGAGTGAAATAACGGACGAAGATACCTTTGAAAAGGCCCCCGTCTCCGTTTCCTTCACTCTTGAGTATGGAATTGTCTACCAGGCTGCTGATGGTATAGTCTGCCGCCAGTACAGCGTCGTTCAAATATGCTTTTTCGTTGAATATTTTGTGCAGTTCCACGGCGGCACCGATATAAGTACCCTGGTTATAAGTGAAGATCCACTCCTTTTTGATTACTCCGGTACGTGCGTCGATATTATCGTACACCATCCCGTTGTTGGTATTTACCAGTGTTGTTTTCAGCCAGTTGTAAATTCTTATTGCCCATTCCCGGTCCTCCGTATTCCCAAACTCCTGATAGAGCCGGGCCGCCAAAATAGCTGCTGGACCATTGGAACAGGCATTTTTACTATACTCCATTCCTTTTTTCCAGGTGATGCCTCCTTCAGCCTGATCGTTCCATCCCTGTTTGATATAGCCCCAGAGTTCGAGTGATGCATTCTTGTATCGTACATCGCCGGTGGCCTTCCATGCACGCAATAGCGCCAGTGCATTCCATTCCATGTCGTCGTAAAAGTCATTTTCCCAGGTGTTTCCGTTGCGCACCTTCACGCCAGTAAACCATTTGTCGAAATAACTTTTGTAGGTGGCGTCATTCGTTCTTGTGTAGGCGTCGATCAGGACATCGAGTGCATGCGCATTTGGCCAGTACTGAAATGTGGTATTGCCGTTGTTATCGGTATTGAAATACTGACCATTTGTATTCCAAAAAGAGGTTATTAATGCGTCACATCCGTTATTGGCAGCCTTGTTCCAGTCAATGGTTTCTTTGTTTCCATCGTCATCTCCCGAATTTGGAATATTTTCACTTTCACACGCGAACAAGCAAGGGATCATCGCCAGGAGAAGTATAAGATATTTATTGTTCATATTTACTATTTCCTTTGTTTTTACCCAATCGGGCGTTAATTGTTTTCTTATTTTCAGAGTGCAGTCTGAAAAGCTATACATTCACCCATAAAAATAGTTTTTCTTGATGCAATTAACAAAGAAAGCAAGAATGAAATTCGTTTTTTTGTCCAAACTATTTCACTCTCACTCTCTTTATAATATAATGAATTTTATTTATGGTTTGGTGATCGAGTGGGTATACGGCTTATCCGCCTGCAGATAAATAGTGTATATTCCGGGGTTATTATCAAAGTCGCCCATCAGTTTCCATTTGTTGTCCCATCTGGTTGGGTTCATCAGCTTGAGATAGTAGTAGGATTCAGGGCTTGAGGCTGTCGGACGCGAGTCGGTTTGATTCAGCGTACCCCATTCGAGTTCTTTCTCCTCTCCAGCTCCTGCATCTTCCTTCACAAACATTCTGAATTTATACCGTTCATCACGTCCCCATCCTTCTTGTTTAAAAGTAACTGTTTCCCTTGTCTGGAAAACTCCGTAACCTATATAGGGAATATCGAAAAGTATCTTTCCTTCCGGACTGAAGTAGAAGGCAACCCGCGTAACCTGCGTGACGGTACTTGCTCCGGTATTAAAGTCAAGAGTAATCCGATAAATTCCCTCGGATGAAACAGTTGATGTGCCTTCTTTTTTGACCAGATCATCTGCGATGGAAAATCTGTTTGGTGTACCGGAAACAGCATTTACAAAATAAAATGGTTTTCCCGCCTTCAGTTTGGTATACACTTCGAACTCGCCGGTGGATACTGCCTTCATCTTATGTGCTTTTACCGGGTCTGTACCTCCTTCAGAAGCTTCGCCAGTTACAAAAAGATCTACCGGGATATCCTCTTCGGCAAAACCGGCCAGGCGGGTAATTGTCAGACTGTTCTCCTGCGTCGCTTTAGCTGCGTGGGTGCCTTTCGATGAGAATACAGTCCATTTGATGGTTCCTGTGCTTGAAGGTTCTACGCCTGCCATTCCCATGATTTTGTTAAGCTGTTTGTGTGAAAGTGTAATATTGTTATTAAATCCGTTATTTCCGGAATAGGCTACATAAAGGGGATTTGAAAAATTACCATCTGTCCTGTCAAAAGCGATTTGATAGATGGCAGGACCACCGTCAATTTTTGCGTGTTCCCACTCAAAATAGACAGAAGCAGAAGCTGCGGGCAGAAGTTCAATACTTTTTTCGTTCATCGGTTCAATCAACGTCTTTACTTCTGTAAGTGTCAGATCGGTTTCTCCCATGGAATCACCGCATCCGGTGAAAAGAACATGCAGTGATATGATCAATATCCAGTAAGTGGTTATTTTTTTCATGATGCTTTTATTATTTGATAATTAAGTTGTGGGTATAGGGCTTTCCGGAATTTAAAGAAAACATAAAGTCGTATGTTTTATCACTCCATCCCGTGGTAGAAGGGCTTTTCCAAATTTGTCCGTCGGTCCACTGCTGTACGTTGTTTTTTTCCACCATATAATAATAAGCTTCGTTCCCGGTTGGTTTGCTGTCATTGGAAGGCGCTCTCCACTCTGTTTCACCAGCAGAACTTTCCATCCTGAATTTATAGCGGTCGTCATTATTGTCATTGCCGGTTAGGCCAGTGATGGTGTGGTTGGTCAGTTCCCATACGCCGAAACCCTTATAGGGCAGTTCTATCTTTCTTTGGGACCAGCATAAGAAGAGATTGACTTTGGTGATCTCCTTGACGGTAAATGCACCGATATTGAAATCGAGGTAATATTTGTAGATACCTGTTTTAGAAACAGTGGAGGTCCCCCCTTCAATAATTTTCTCGCCACTCAGTGAATAGACGACGGGTGTTCCCGTGGAAGCATTAGTGAATTGAAATGACTGACCCTGCGTTAAACGTGTGTATACCTCAAATTCGCCATCATTTATTTTCTTCATCCGAATTGCTTTGGAAAGATCATTGCCAGCTTCAGTTGCTGTTCCGGTAATGAATAACTGTTCGGGGATATTGGCAAATCCAGCCAGACGTGTTACTGTGATGGTACGTTCCTGCTCCGCTTTTACCGGATTAATCCCTTTGGAGGCATATACGGTCCATTTGAGCGTACCCTGAGCGGCCGACTCAATACCCGCCAGTGCTGCAATCTGGTTCAGTTGTTTGTGGGTTATGGTTGCGTGATTGCTGCCCCCATTGTTATCGGCTGCGATAATAGATAAAGGATCGGAAAAATCTCCGTTGGCTTTATCGAAAGCGATTTCATAGAGTACTGCACCGCTATCTTCTGCTCTGGCCGGTTCCCATTCGAAATAGAGCATGGCTGATGCGGAAGACTGGAGTACCAGTGTTCTTCCATCGGTCGGTTCGTACAGCGTTTTGACAGGGGTGACACCCATATCTCTGACTTCACCATCGCTGCTGCATGCTAAAAAACCGAACACCAGGGAAGAGAATATAATCAGTTTGGTATATATTGTTTTCATTTTATGCTGTTTTAGATATGTGCCATAAGTCTGTTAATATTCCGGATTCTGAGTAAGATTCTTATTAATATCGCGTTGTGATTGAGGAATAGCAAATAAGTAATCTCTCTCCTTGTTGAACCTTCTTTGATCCAGCGTAATGTACTGGGTATTTCCTGCAGCAAACTTGGCTCCTCTGGGAGTCCCATTCATCACCGTTTCGATGGTTCCCCAACGGCGGATATCAAAGATGCGCAGCCCTTCAATTGCCAACTCACAGCGGCGTTCGCGGCGAATAAGATCCCGCAGGTTGCCGGTCGGGTAATTGAGCGCTGAGGCATCACTAAATCCGGCACGTTGCCGTAAGGAACGGATGGTCTGATTCCATACCGTTTCATTGAATTCTCCCAATTCATTTTTCGCTTCGGCATACATCAGCAACACGTCTGCATAGCGCATTAAAATTAGATTCAATCCCGCTGCCATTCCTTCCGGCGCTGTGGGATCGTAATATTTTCTGATATAATATCCCGTGGCGGTTGAGTTCTGTCCTGGACCTGCATATTCGTCCAGATTGGATACACCCGCACTTTTTGAGGATCCCGGTTTGATGTAAATGGTCGAGGTAGATCCGTTGGCTTTCTTCCATTGGTAACCATGATAGACAATGGTCGCGTCAAAGCGGGGATCTCTGTTCAGATAGGGCTCGTCTTCGCTGTACCCGGAACCACTTTCATGGATGGTCTTTCCGTTCTTCATCACGTAATCATCTACCAGTTCCTGTGTGGGGGCAAAAGCATTGATACGTCCCCCCACAGTCAGCGGGATGGCATCGTACATTTCAGACCATGTCCTCAGGCTAAGGGTATAGCCCATATCGAGTATGACCTCATCATTTTGTTCATTTTCGGGCAGAAAGAGTTCCTCGTAGCTGGGAAATAATTGATATTGGCCGTAGTTACCGTTGATGATTTTACCGGTGACAGAGGCCACGTTTGCCCAATCGTTTTCATAGAGGTAGGTACGTGCCAGCAAGGTCATCGCGGCACCTTGTGTGATTCTCCCTTTATCTTTATCTCCATATTCCCCTTTTTTAGGAAGCTGACCGACAATAGCATTCAATTCTTCCCTTACAAAATTAATTACTTCAGTTTTAGCTGTTCTTTCAATGCTGTTTGCTTCCTGCAGTGTTATGTTGTAATCAAAAAAAGGAACATCGCCGTAATGATTGGTTAACCGGAAAAACAAACTTGCACGGATGAATCGGATTTCTGCTTTCATTCGTTCCTTAGTTCCGGGATCCATGTTCGGAACCAGATCCACGTTGTCGAGGAAAATATGGCAGGTCTTGATTCCTTCATAACAGTTCTTCCACTCATTGGCAAAACGGCCTAATGCTGCATCAGCCTGTCCCGAAGTGATTATTTTCTCATCGGTATTTCCTCTTCCTTCGTAAAGGTTATCTGTAAGCCGCTCATTGGCGAAAAAGTAATTGGCACCAAACATTTGACTGTAAGCCATGTTGAGTACTGCAGCCGCCTTGTCGGTGGATGTCCAGTAATTGGCGTCTGTGAATTTGTTGGTCGGCGCCAGATCCAGGTCGTTACAGGACAGGAAAGCAACGGCCATAGTAAAAATGATGATAATATATTGTAGGTTTTGTGATTTCATAAAAAATAAATATTAAAATTCAATATCTAATCCAAATCCGTAATAGACAAGTGTTGGGTAGTTTCGTGCACTGTTGGCACCCACACCACCTATACCTCCCATGTTATTGCCAAACTCGGACGATTCAGGGTCGATGAACGAATTTTTGGTCAGTGTTAACGGATTTTGTGCATTTGCGCTGACGCGTAATTTCTGAATACCTATCCTGTTTGTGAGTTGCTTCGGCAAAGTATATCCCAGTTGAATATTTTTTATACGCAAATAAGCGCCATTCAGCAGATATATATCGGTCCCGGCTCTTCCCCAGTTATTGCTGCTCGAAGGTGAACTTGGAGCAATTAATCTGGGCCATCTGGCATTGGGATTTGTTGGTGTCCAAAAGTCGAGTTGGTGTTTATAAATAGCATAGGAATAGTTGGAGTGGAATGGTTCAATGAGTTCCCCGCGTATATACATGTCTCTTTTTCCAACCCCCTGAAGAAGTAGGTTGAAATCAAAGTTCCTATATTGTAGATCATACGTAAAACCAAAGGTATATCTCGGAAATGCATTGCCCAGAACCACACGATCTTTCTCGTCGATCACGTTGTCTTTGTTTTGGTCCACATACTTGACATCACCTGGTTGCACAATCGCTCCCACAGGTAGCGCGCTGTTTGTGATCTCCTCGGTACTCTGGAAATATCCGTCGGTTTTGTAGCCGAAATATGAACCGAGCGCCTCACCTTCACGGATTATTTTATACATCTGGTCGCTCTTGTCAATCCGTTCTTTTCCTCCAAAATCCGTGATTTTATTTTTAGAATCTGAGAAATTAAGATTGAAATTATGACTGAATGCACCGGACTGTAAGCGGTAATTAATTGTAGCCTCCCATCCATGATTCTTCATCTCTCCTGCGTTTTCATTGGCTGCAGAGCTGCCAAACAGGGTAGATACTTCCGGAGCCAACAAAATATCCCATGTCCGTTTGCTAAAATAATCGAGTGATACAAAAAGGTTGTTATTAAAAAAACCTGCATCCACGCCGATGTTTAAATTTCCTGATTTTTCCCACGTCAAGTTCGGATTTCCATAGGTAAATCCTGTTCCCGGGACCGCTTCATTGTTGAATACATAGGTGTTAGTATACATTTGATATACTGTTTGATAGGAGTAGTTGGCCACATTTTGATTCCCCAATACGCCATATGAGACCCTTAATTTCAAGTCGCCCACATTGTCCCGGTAGTTTTCCATAAAATATTCCTCCGACACTCTCCATGCCCCGGAAAAGGAAGGGAAAAAGCCCCATCTGTTTTCTTTGGCAAACTTGGACGAACCATCATAACGAAACGAAAAGTCTCCGTAGTATTTGTCTAAATAGTTATACCCCAAGCGCCCAAAGAGAGAGGTGATGCTGGTTTGATTGGTGGCCGGATTGTTTCCCTCGGCACCGTTGGAAGTAAAGTTACCTGTATCCTGTTCAGCTTCATCGGTGGTAGGTAATCCCAGATCGGGATCCGTGAATTTCCATGCGATGCGGCTGGCCTTGTAGGTATAAGATTCATTGGAGGTACCCAACAGCCCCGTTACATTATGAACGTCGTTGAAGGTACGCTCATAATCCAGTAGAAATTGAGTGCTGAGGGTATATCGTTTGTTATTGTAATCTTCCGTCAGTCGGTTCGGATTGATGTTTACTACCGGTGTTTCCAAATTGTTACGGGAATAAAGGGGTACCATGATGTCTCTCCTGAACCGGTGGTGCTGTGTGAGGTCAAGTCCAACCAGTCCTTTTGCTGTCAGGCCGGCACCAAGACTGTAATCAACGTTCAGGCTACCTATAAAATTGTCTTCATCCTTTTTCTCATATCCGCCCTCTTTTAATTTTGCCATTGTATTGTCATCGCCGATAATATCATTGATCAGATATTTTCCGTCCTGCTCAAATTGGTAGTAATAATAGGGAGGTATACGTGAAGAGTTGATAATGGTGTTCCCCGTTCCGCCGGCAATGGTCCTCTCATTTCTGCGGTTATATGCCATCAGTGAAGTTATTTTAAAGCGATTATACTCTGTTGTGAGATTAGATCGGAAGTTATACCTCTCCAGACCGAATCCTCCCACGAAGTTGCTCTCCTGATTCAGGTAGCCGGCTGAAACCATATAAGTGGTATTCTCATTACCTCCGGAGACATTCAGGTTATAATTCTGCTGTAACCCCTTTTGCATGATTTTATTGAAATACCAGTACTCTTCACTGCGATGCTCATAAAGGTCCCTGATTTGTGCCGGTGTATAGACCGGGGCACTACCTGCATTCATGTTTGCCTGATTACGGTACATGGCATTCTGCCATCCTTCTACGGGTTGGTACAAAATGTCCGGATCCTGATAACCCACCAGGCCGTTCAGACGGACTACCGGCTTATTCATTTTTGAGCCTTTCTTGGTAGTAACCAGTATTACACCATTTGCAGAGCGTGAACCGTAGATAGCTGCACTACCGGCATCCTTCAGAACCGATACGTTTTCTATGTCATTCTGATTGATGCTGTTGAGAGTGTTTGACGAGGAAATTAGCCCGTCAATGACAATCAGTGGATCGTTGTTCCCCATTGTGCTGACACCTCTAATGTTGATGCTAAGGTTGTTGTCATTTGGGTTCATGTTCTTCTGTTGAATGATCAGGTTCGCTGATGCTCCCTGCAAAGCTTGCATTGCATTACTCACCGGCCTGTCTTCAAACATCTTGGAATTTACCTGGTCAACAGCACCCGTGATGCTTTTGCGTTGCCGGGTACCGTAGCCAATTACAACCAGTTCATCCAGGGCTTTGGTATCTTCCCGCAGGATAATATTGAATCGTGTAGTTCCTGTTGTCCCGATGGTTTGTTCCAAATATCCAATATAAGATATCCTGATGGATGCATTATTATCTACCATCATTGAGAAGTTCCCGTCGATATCTGTCACGGTACCATTCGTAGTACCAATTTCCACCACGTTTGCTCCAATGATGGATTCTCCTCTGGCATCGGTCACATTACCGGATATCTGTTTTTTTACAGGCTGCTGGAAAATAGTGGTTGCAGGTGCCACAGTCGCTTTTGTGGCCTCTTCTTTCAATGCATAGACTACGATTTGCTTGTCCAGTATCTTGTATGTAAGCCCCGTGTCGGAAAGCAGATTGTGCAGTAGGTCGGCTACATTTTCCGATTCTGCTTTCAGGTCGATCTTCTTGTTAATCATTTTTTCACTGTTGTCCGAAAAAACGAAGATATAGTCGCTGTTTTGTTCAATTTCCCTGCATACCTCCCTGATGGAGGTTGATCTCAGGTTGAAGTTAAAAACCTGGGAGTAACTGGTTGCTGCCTGAGAAAACATGAGGCTGCAAAGTAAGAAAAACAGGGTTGTTTTCATGATTCTTAACGTCTGTTTAAATGTATTGCGATGAGTTTTATCCGCAATAATGTATTTATTCATATTTTTGTACAATTTAATTATTATTGGACTAAGAAAATTAAATTACTCAGCCCGGATGATATTCGCAGTATCATCCGGTCTTTTATTGTTTTCGTTTTATTTTATTTTATCATAGGCTGTCATATTTTATTCCGTTGCATGACTAATATATATTCGGTTATTTTCTTTTTTAAATTGTGTGGCACTTAGCAGGGTAATGGTGGTCATCACGTTATCTAGATTTTCCGAGAGATAAATCTTGCCGGAACAGGTGCGTTTTTTCAAATTTACATCCTGCTCATAATTAAAGGAAAGATTATAGTATCTTTCTACTTTATCCAGGACATCTGTCATCGGTGTATTCTCTAACAAAAGGTATCCGTCTTTCCAGCTGATATAATGGGTCACGTCTACAGTCTGACGTTCGGGAGCTTTCCCCCTGGAAATGAGTAGTTGTTCATTCGGATTCAGAAACATTTCTTCCGTACCCGATTGTACGCTGACACTTCCCTCCACCAATACTACAGAACCGGGAGAGTTGTCATAGTTTGAGAGATTGAATTTGGTCCCGTACACTCTCAGTTTGAAATCTGGCGTGTGAACATAGAAAGGTTTCTCTTTGTCATGTGCTACTTCAATATACATCTCTCCGGAGGCAAGTTTTATTTCTCTGTTTTTTCCAGAAAATTGTGTTGGAAATTCAAGCACCGATCCTGAATTCAGCCACACTTTGGTACCATCCGCAAGCCTAAGCGTAGATCGTTTCCCGAAAGGTACAATCAATGAATTGATCTGGTCATGATTCACAGCTAACCGGGTGACATCATTATCACGCTGGGTGACCTCAACTGTCCCTTCATCATTTAAGCTGACCTCCACATCGTTATCGAATGATATAGTTTTTCCACTTGTAATCAGCTGAATATCCTTATTATTCAATACTTCTCCGATAATAATCTCTTTGTCGGGTCTAACAAGAGACTCCGGAGTCAAAGAAAACAGCTTAATTCCGAGTATGATTAGCGCAATTACGGCTACTGCTGATGCATACCCTATCAATGTGAAAATTTTTTTCTTTTTTTTCCGGTTTACACTTATTTGAATTCTTTCAAACAGTGCCATACGTTCATCGTCATTTAAACTACTTTTATTCAAGCCCTCTTTTTTCAGGTAGTGGATGGCTTGTAGTAATTCGTTTTTTAACTCGGGATGTTGAAAGAAGAATTCTTTCCAATAACTGTTCATTGTCTCATCAGACATCAACTGCCATTGGAGGAATCGTTGGTCTTTTAAAAGATCCGTATAACTGTTACAAATATTGTTCCTCTCCATTCCGGTTATTATTTATACTTGGGAAATGTCGTTTTTAAAATTCCGTTGTTTGTATGAAAACGATTTTGAATTTTATTTATCCCCTTATTTTGATAAAATCTTATAATTTTAACATTTCTGGTGTGAGAAAAAGCGGGACGATGGCCTTCTGGTCGTAAATGTACATCGTCTAAAAAAAGAATAGTCTCAAAGAATTAAAAAGACACTGAATCTTTCTCTCAGGCTTAGTATCGCTTTCGACACCAGTTTGCGGCAGCCGTGAACACTGATTTGCAGGAGTTCGGCAATTTGTTTGTAGTCGTATTCCTGTACATAGCGGAGATAAATAATTTCGCGCTGCCTGTCGGTAAGCGCATTGAGCATTTGCTCGATCTCGTTCTTTATCTGTATCTGTTCTTCCCTTTCAATTATCAGGTCTTCCACATTTATCATGATATTGAATGGCATCTCCTCGAGAGGAACTACATTTCCCAGTGTTACTTCCCTTCTGACTTCTTTGTGAATGTCCAGTAGTCTGTTCTTAAGTGATTTGAAAAGATAGAATTTGATGTGACTGATATGCCTTAACAAGTCTTCATCAGCTGTGAGCTTTACGAAGACATCGTGAATGGCATCTTTTACAACCTCCCTTTCAAAGCCGAGGTAACATCCATAGATAAATAAATCATTCACATACAGATTGTAGAGAGAGGCAAGGTCCATTCCTGTTTTCACCTGTTTTATAAAATCTACTATAATTAATCGGATTACAAAGTAAGCGAAAAAATAATAAGATTTGAAATTTTGACTTTTTTGTCTCTTCCTGAAAAAATGAAGTTTGTATCATTGTTTACAGTAGCTACAAGGTGGCAGTGGCAGCTTCTCTCGCAACGGTAACCGGCATCGGCAATGATTCTTTCGGGTACCGGGGTCGTAAAGGGATCAATACTGCTCAAGATGGTCGATGTATCCTTTTATTTAAAGCTAGGGCGGGTTACCGAATTTTTCGAAAAATGGGCATCGGCAAAGTCCAGGTATCGTTTCCAGTCGTACTCCGTCACATCATGTTTACCGGCCCTGATGTGATATCCGATATCACCAGTGATGGGTGTATGCAATGCCGGCATTTCATCCGACCCAATAGTTTCTAATCCGTATAGCCGGTATACCGGGCCGGCATGATATGCGGCTAAAAATTCACCTCTCGGATCGGCCCACAGATCTTCTTCAGCACTCGCCACGTATACCTTGCGTGGTGCAATCAGGGCGAGCAACTGATGCTGGTCGACCGGCAACAATTCCTCCTTGTTGTTGTATTGACGGAAACTTTCACAGAACCAATGAGGAAATGCTTTGTTGATGATCTCGGCAGTTTCCCCGAATTTTCTCCTGAAGAGTGCTGCTCCGCCACAACCGGAATTATTGGATATAACGATACGAAAACGTTCATCCTGAGCACCGGCCCAAAGCGCAGCCTTCCCCTGGCGGGAGTGTCCCATGATGGCTATTTTGTTCGTGTCTATCTCTTCCTGTGTTTCCAGGAAATCGACAATCCGGCTGGACCCCCAGGCCCATGCGCCGATAGCCTGCCACTCTTCGGGAGCTGTTTTGTCAGGATCGTATCCCGGAAAAAGAGAGACCACGCTGTACTCTTTTAATTCCGGCTTATCGGGGAAGATGTCATGATAACACATGGTGGCAACAGCATATCCCCGGTCGATTATCATGTCGTAACTCCACCGGTTCGCCTGATTCCCTCTCTCCCAATCCGGGTGACCCGGCTCTTTCACCAGACGGAAGGCGGGGGAGTGGAGAATTGTTGTGTCTGTGGTAGTGCTGTGGTTTCCCTTGAAATTGTATCCTACAAACACCGGAACTTTTCCTTTTCGCATATTCGGGATATACATCAACAGGATGGCTTCCGTTTTTTTATTTCCGTTCGAAAAGGTAAACTTGACCTGTCTGCTTGTTGCTTTGCCACTCAGCGCATCGGGGTTGTCTGTCAATATCTCGTATGAGATATCGATGTCCCCGGCAGGAGTGCGACCATACATTTTGGAGGCAAAGAGTTCCATCAGTTCCGGTCTTCTCTGCTTTTCCCACTGCTCTGCCGTGGTGACCATTTCTCCGTTCCGACACTTCAAAAGTTCAGGAAGGATGTACGCAGGTACTTGCGATTCATCGTAATTTACGTTCTGTTGTGCGTGTGTGCTTGCAAAAACAAGACACAGAATCACGGTGGTCAGGATTTTTGTTTTTTTCATTGGAATGATTCATTGTGTTTTTATTTTTCCGGTCCCATTATCTCCGGGCTTACTCCCGGATTCCTGTAGTCAAAGAATGCGATGCCGCTCTTTCTGTAGAGGTCTGTCATTTTCTCCATCCGCCTGTCGAAATGCCGGAAGTCTTTTACTGCATCGTTACTCCAGGCTGCCTCGGCCAGGGCTGCGATACGTGGAAAGACCATAAACTGAAATCTTTCCTTACTATGAATTACTTCAGTCCAGACATTGGCCTGAATTCCCATCACATGGGGTGAACAAAAAGAAACTCCGCCGGTCAGTCTGAGGCTGGGAAACTCGTATACACTTTCAATAGGAGCAAAGGCGCCATCCCATTTACGTCCCGAGGTATGGGATTCGTGCTGTACAAAATCGAAATAAAGAGGTATCCTCGGGCAGAGTATGGTGCCGTAACCCATGGTGAGGGCTTTTTCCAGCAGCTGGGGCTGATCGTGTCTCCACCACATCACCCGTGTGTTGTTTGCCGGAAGTCCGGCAGTGACCACTTCATCCCATCCGATCACTGTCTTGCCCAGGACCTTCACGGAGTCTGCCATGCGCTGCAGGAAATAGTGTTCCACCTCTACCAGGTCTTCCAGTCCTTCCCTTTTCATGAGTGAACGGACTTCCGGCATATCATGCCATTGTTTATTGCCGAAATGGACTTCATCACCTCCAATATGAATGAAAGAAGAAGGAAAAAGAGTTGTTATTTCCCGGAGAATACCGGTCAGAAACGTGTAGGTGCCCTCTTTCCCGGGATGAAAAGTGAAATGAGGGTATTTTTCCGATCCGCCACCGCTGAATTCGGGATATGCCTTGACGGCGGCAGTAGCATGACCGGGCATGTCAATTTCCGGGATTATCTCGATAAAACGATCGCTGGCATATTTCACGATTTCCGCAATATCCTCCTGCGTATAGAATTGTGCTGATGCTTCCGGGTCGGAGAAATTTCCCGTGGCACCGACTGTTGTCAGCAGCGGATATTTTTTGATCTCGATACGCCATCCTTGCGAATCGGTAAGATGCCAGTGAAATTTATTGAGCTTATACATCGCCATAAAGTCCAGCAACCTCATAATTTCTGCTTTTCCGATAAAGTGACGGGACTCGTCCACCATCACACCTCTCCAGCCGAAACGGGGTTTATCCTGAATGACAGCCAGGGGCAGGGTTCCTTCCCTGCCGGCACCGGTAATTAACTGCAATGTGGATTGCAGGCCGTAGAAACAGCCGTTTGGGGAGCCGGCTTCGATAAGGATGCCCGTTGGGGCAATCCTTATCCGGTATTCCTCCGGATTGTTGAGCGCCTCGTTTTTGGAGAGCCGGATGAATCCGTTTTCCTCTTTCCTCTGTGTGTGGATCGAAAACTTTTGGGCAGTCTCCACGAAATCCGGAATCAGATCGTCGAACTCATCGTTAGCGGTGATGGTGATTGTCCGCGGTAAGTTTACCGTGCCCGCCTGGGTTTCATAATGATTCGGGCGGGGAGTGATTTCCTGTGCGGAAGCACCGGGCGCGCTTACCAGCATTATCATCAAAATAGTAAAAATATTTTTCATCATGGGAGTATTTTCGTTTGGTTGTTTTTATCGGATTATCTCCACGTCGGAAATTTTCACGTGCCCCGATACGATTTTAATTCTCAGATCTGTACCGGCCGTTTCGTTGAACGTGTATTTGTTTGTTTTGTTTAACTCCCTGGGAGACCCTTTGAAAACAGTCATAAACTGTCCGCCGCCACTGGATATCTGTATTTCAAAGACCGCCTGCGGGTCACTCTCTTTGTGCCAACGTATTGCGATGTGATCCAGCGGTATGTTTTCGTTCAGCGGGAAGGTAAGAAAGTACCCTTTATGGCCTTCCCAAAATGAGTCCCGGTCTTTGTCCAGCACATTCAGTGCGTCAGAGGTCTGCGGATCGGAAGTCACCAATGGGGTTGCTACCAGCTTGTGTTTGTCGAATCCTTCCCCCAGCACGAAGAATGATCGGCTCAGCCTGATATCCTCCGACGAGGCGCCGATCATCACCCTGAATTCACCCGGTTCAACAACCCATTCGTTGTCACTATTCAAAAGTTTTACATCGCGGGGGTGAATGGCAAACTGTATCTCCTTTTCCTCACCGGGCTGCAGGTGAATCCTTTCGAAACCGCGCAGGTTCTTCTCATAGGTGGTGACCGAACTTAATACATCCCTGGTGTACAGTTGCACAACTTCATCGCCGACCCTGTCGCCGGTGTTTTTTACTTTTACTGTGACGAAAAGGCTCTCTTTGTCGGTAATCTCTTCTTTCGAAAGCTGCAGGTCTGAATAGGCAAAGGTGGTGTAGCTCAGGCCATATCCAAAAGGATACAAGGCCCTGTTCACCCGGCTCTGGTTCCCTTCCGGGCCGGGAGTGCGTCCACCGTCGACTTGCGAAGCTGGTTTTGCCGGGAAGTTGAATGGAATCTGTCCCACAGTCTTGGGGAAGGTTACGGTCAGTTTCCCTCCCGGGTTATAGTCCCCGAAGAGTACGTCGGCTACGGCCGTTCCTCCCTGTGACCCGGGGTACCATGCTTCAATGATTCCCGGGATATTCCTGTCTGCCCAGTTGATGGACAGGGGACGTCCGTTAATCAGAACCAGTATCACGGGTTTGCCCGTAGCGTGAATTGCTTTTAATAGATCCAGTTGGCGGCCGGGCAGGTCGAGTGACGAACGGGACTTGTTTTCACCGGCAGTGCGGCTATTTCCTCCCAGCACCACAACGGCCACATCGCTTTTCAAGGCGTTGGCCACGGCATTGTCAATCTCGGCCTGTTCTGCGGCCGTGATCGGGTAATCGATAATTTCAGAGTCCGGCCAGTGTGCATCCACGATGTCGCACCCTTTTGTGTATAGTACTTCCATGTCGTCTCCCGCCTTGTCACGGATTCCGTCCAAAACGGTTTTCACCTCCACGGCCAGAGGACCGTAGTGGGTCAGGGCATAAGAGGCATCGTCGGCATTCGGTCCGCATACGGCGATGGTTTGAATATCCGCCTTTTTCAGGGGCAAGATGTTTTTGTTGTTTTTTAATAATACGATGCTCTCACGCGAGGCTTGAAGCGCTACCTTCTGATGCTCTTCCGAATTTACTTCTGCATCGGCCTGTTTCAAATCCGTTTGATAGGGGGAGTCAAACAAGCCTATGAGGAATTTCACCCGCAGAATATCTCTTACCCTCTCGTCGACCGTCTCCATCTCAATCGCCCCTTCCCTGATCAGATCACGCAGCGGCAACACATAGGAGTCGGGCGAGCGGAAGGTACAACGCACATTGAGTCCGGCCATCACCGACTGGTATACCGCCTGTTTCATATCGGATGCGGTGCCGTGTTTGGAGTAGAGGTATTCCACAGCGTCGCTGTCGGAGACAACGTAGCCCCTAAAGCCCATCTCTTTTCTTAGGCGGGTGGTGAGCCAGTAGTAGCTGCTCTGAATGGGGAAGCCGTCATAATCGTTGTAGGCGCTCATTACTCCCAGCAACCCTGCCTCCCTGATTACCCGCTCCCAGGGGTACATGTGCACATTCTCCACCTCCCGTGGCGACATCTGCGGGTCTACACGCGACATGCCTTCCCTGCCTCCCTTATTATTGCTGTAAGCGGCATAGTGCTTTCCGGTTGAGGCGACCTGAAAATCTTTTTGCAGCCCCTGTACCATGTATATACCCAGCTCGGCCACCAAAAAGGGACTCTCCCCGTATACCTCTTCGTACCTGCCCCACCGTTGGTCACGGCCCACATCGAGGATGGGCGCATATACGTTGGTATAGCCCAGAAGTCTTGCTTCCCGGCCGGTGATATACCCCACCTTCTTCACAAGATCCTTGTTCCATGTATGGCCTAGTCCCAGTTGTGTGGGGAAATTGGTGGCCATGTAGCTTTCCACACCCCGGATGCCTTCGTTGGTGAAATCCACCGGGATTCCCAGCCGTGTCTCTTCAATGAAAAAACGCTGCACCTCATTCAAAGCCCATGCGTGGCGCGAGGCCGGCCAGACATAAGGGTTGTCGGAGGGTGGAAGTCCCCACTGACGGAAGCCGTTCAGGTGTTCGTCTATGGCTCCTATTCCATCTTTCCAAAGCCTGTTTTTCCATTCCGGGGTGGGAAGATCGTCTTCCAGCACCCTGCCGTATCCGTAGAGGGTGACCATCTGATTGGTCTTCTCTTCCAGCGTCATTTGGCTGATCAGATCAGTAATCCGCTCCTCAATTTCTGCTTCCGGATTTTCATAGACATCCATTCTTCCATTTTTGTTGAAGTCGATCCAGCCTTTTTGATAAATCTGTTTGTTTTTGGGTAGATATCTGTCCGGAATATCTATCTTGTCTTGTCCGCAGACAGATGCGGAGACCAAATAAAATAATCCGATAATGGGGGTAATCGCAAAAATTTGCATTCTTTTTATTATTTTTCGTGTTAATCGTTTCATTCCCTCAAATTTACTGTAATTTTTTCGTTTGAAAAATTATATACAGCATGTTTTGATATGAAACCGATTGTTTGTAAGATGTAATATCTTGTTTGAACGGGCATTATGATGACTTTTTTTTCGAAGAATCGGTAATACTGGTGTCCTGATTCAGAATGTGCTTGTCTTCTATTTTTTTGTATCTGTACAAGCAGATACAACCATGAAAACAGGAAACTGCACTTGAATGGCTATTTGGGAATCTATCCAAAAGACCTTACCTTTGCGGTTATGGAAAAACTAGTGATTGTTGGTTGTGGTTATCTGGCCGATATTGTGGTGGATGCCCTGTTAAACGGGCTGTTGCCCGAGTACGATCTGGTGGGTGTTTATTCGCGAACACCGGCAAAAGCAGAAAGACTGGCTGCAAAGATGGAGCAGGCAGGGAGGGCATGCAAAGCATGCACCTCGTTGGATGAGCTGCTCGCCTTGAAACCCGATTTTCTGGTCGAGGCCGCATCACCAGCGGCAATGAAGGAACTGACGTTGCCAACCCTGAAAAATGGTACTTCCATTGTAACTTTATCTATTGGAGCCCTTGCTGATGACGGTTTTTTAGAAGCGGTGAAGGAAGCAGGCAGGGCACACGGAACACGGGTATATCTCGCTTCTGGAGCTACGGGAGGGTTCGATGTCTTGCGAACGGCTACGCTGATGGGAAATGCCTCCGCTCAGTTCCTGAATGAAAAAGGGGTACGTGCATTCAGAAGATCGCATTTCTATAGTGCCGACATGGAGGTCGAAAACAAACAGGTTTTTTCCGGTACAGCCAGAGAAGCAATAGACGTGTTTCCCACCGGGTTGAATGTGGCAGTGGCGGCTTCTCTTGCAACGGTCGGCCCTGAAAAGCTACAGGTGACCATGGAGTCTACTCCCCGTTTCGTTGCCGGCGACAGACAACGGGTGGAGATAGAGAACGATCAGGTACATGCTGTGGTGGATGTCTTCAGCGCCACGCCTGAAATAGCCGGATGGTCGGTGGTAGCCTCCTTGCAGAATATTGTTTCTCCCATTGTATTTTAAGCAACGCTTTGCTGCAAAGATAATGAGCCATCTTTATTAAGAGGGCTCATCAGTATTTAATTTAGGCACCATTCTGGTGTACGGTTCATCGAACGTTGATTCCGGTAAAGCCGGAAAGATTCTGCAGTACCTTTTCGCTTAACCGGTCGAATGCCTGACGGGTGCGCCCGGTAGATACCTGCATGCACCGGATCTTCGGATGATCCAGCAGATGTTCGCCTCCCAGTGCTCCCACCGTGTCGCAAAAGCAGAGGTTATCGCCCTCCAGCCATTTCAAAAATGGTTCCTCATCCCATGCGGGCGACAGTCCGGTGTTGAAGAGTATCTTTTTGTTTCCCAACTTCTCAAACTGCGATGCATGTAGCAACACGGTATTTCGGTTGAGACAGCAGCATACCACTTCGCTCTCCTCGAGCAAATTGTCCAACGGGAGAAAGCGGTACCCTTTTGCTTTGGCCTCGGCCTTCTCACTCCTGGCGAAATAGGTGATCTCTGCTCCAAGGAAGTGTAGTGCATCGGCAATCATGCCGCCCGATTTACCGAGTCCGACGATCCCTGCCTTCAGTCCCGTAATCTCCCGTGCCATGCCATCCCAGGGCTCCTGATCAAAACCATGGAAGCAACGCACCAGCTCGCTGATCACATACTCCACCACACCCTCGTCACCATAATCGCGGATGCCGGTGACCGTGATTCCCCGGCTGTTTGCGTAGTAAATGTCCACATTGGCGCTCTCCGGGGAGTAGAGTGAGTTGCACATGCCAATATACTTTACATTGGGACACTGCTCCAAAGCAGCCTTCCCGAGTTGGGTGGTATAACTCAGTAGCACCGCATCGGCATCGCCAATACGGGCTGCGATCTCGTTGTCGTCTCCCGGTATATCGGAATACAAAATAACTTCGTTGGCAAAAGAATATAATTTTCTCTCTGCCGACGGGTTCAAGCTTGTAGGCTCTATCGCCACCAATTTTTGAAACATGATGATCTTTGATTTTCTACAAATATAGGCCTTTTACACTGTAAAATCAAATCAGGAATAATCTCAATATTCTGTAACTTATAAAATACTAAGTTATAAATTTGTAACTTATAAAACTATAACATATCTTTGTGTAAAACTGATGATGATGAATACACCGTTTGTTTATGGAAAGTTGCCTGAGGAAATTGATTTCACCAACAGAGCAAAAGAAATTGCCCGGTTAAAGAATAATTTTAATTCTTTGGTAAATACCATTATTATCTCACCCCGTCGGTGGGGAAAGACCTCTTTGGTGAAGCAGGCATCCCGGTTGGCGGTGAAGGAGAGCAAGAATCTGAAAATAGTACATCTGGATATTTTCAACATCAGGAGTGAATATGAATTTTATCTGCTACTTGCCAATGAAGTATTAAAAGCAGCCTCCTCCGGCTGGAATGAAATGGTAAAGAATACCCGACATTTTTTAAAGCAGTTGATACCACAAATATCTTTTTCACCCGATATGCAAAGTAAAGTGTCTTTTTCTATAGGGTGGGAAGAGTTGCAGAAGCACCCGGACGATATTTTGAATCTGGCAGAAAATATCGCGTTGAAAAAGGATCTGAACATCATTATTTGCATCGATGAATTTCAGAATATTGCATTATTTGATCAGCCCGATGCCTTTCAACGGAAGTTACGATCGCATTGGCAAACACATCAGAAAACGGCATATTGTCTCTATGGAAGTAAACAGCATATGTTGCTGGACGTTTTCTCCAATTATGCCATGCCATTTTATAAGTTTGGAGATATTTTGTTTTTAGAGAAAATAGCTGCTGAAGAATGGGTATCCTTTATTCAGAAAAGATTTCAGGATACGGGAAAAGAAATCTCCTCGTCCGACGCGGAACGGATCGCCGTGCTGGCAGAGAATCATTCATATTATGTACAACAGCTGGCGCAACAGGTCTGGTTCAGAACAGAGAAAAGAGCCACCGACCAGATTGTTGAGAACGCTTTTGAAGATATCATTAATCAGCTCAGCCTTCTTTTTGTCAACATGACAGAAGTATTAACCACCCGACAATTGTCGCTCCTGGAAGCCATATTGAAGCAGGAAAAGCAGCTCACAGCCAAGGCTACATTGGCAAATTATAATTTGGGTACCTCAGCGAATGTCATTCAACTGAAAAGACGTCTGATAGAGCTGGATGTGATCGATGAGATTCAGGGCAAGTTAGAATTTCTGGATCCGATGTATAAACACTGGTTAGCAACCCGGTATTTCAATATGCCACGATAAAATACTTTTTTAAATAAAATCCCCTCCGGTCACCATTTTCGGACTTCACAGAGGGGATTTTCTAGCACGTTTCAATTAACGGGTACAACCCGCACCATTCTGATTTTTTCTAAAGCTGCACGCTCACACCTCCCGAGAGCCAGAATCCGGGCTGGGGAATATTACCGAAATCCACGTGGGTGGTGTTGAAGATGTTGTTGGCATGCAGGAACAGGTTGGCGCGGGGAAGCGCATAGTTGGCCTTTACGTCGAGCAATGCAAATGGAGCGTACTCCATCCGTTCTCCCGGCTTCAGGTCCACATACTGCACGTAGGATCCCACCCGCTGCTGCCAGCGGAAATGCCACGACAAGGAGAGTTGTTTCGCCACCACGTGATGCAGGCCTGCAGTCACCTTGTGACGTAGATGATTCAGCGTGTAGTTCGATATCAGTTCATCCTCCACCCGTTCCTGGTCGATGTACATGTATCCGAAAGAAAGCGTTCGCATAGGCTGGCCGGACCCGAACCAGGAGGCCAGGTTGAGGTTCAGGTCCGCTTCAAAGCCCTGCTTGTTGAGTCGGGTGTGGTTTCGGGATTCCCACAGTGCTTCGGGAGATGCCTTTACCCAGTCGATCATGTTCCTGCCCTTCATGTGGAAGATGGCAAGGCTGCCATTTATCACAGGGTGGCTGTATTTGATGCCGGTCTCAAAAGCTTCCGACTCTTCAGCTTTCAGGTTGCTGTTGCCAATATGCGTCTTGGTAGTGTAGTACAGATCCGTGAATGTGGGCATACGGGTGGCCTTGTTCCAGGAAGCGTAGAGGCTGAGGCGATCTGTCGCCCGGAACGAACCGTTTAGCGCAGGATAAAAGTCGAACCGATCCGCAATGGCGGTATTGTAGTTCAACAAGCCGCCCAGCGAGAGCGTCAGTTTCTCCCATATGAAATTGTGTTCGGCGAAATAACTGATATGGGTGCGATTGTCTGACTTTGTGTATCTCCCGAGGGTATCTTCCATGGGTTTTCCCAGTACGTTGCTCAGGATACCCTCGTTCCGGAACTCACCGCCAAAGCTGGTAATACCCCATTTGGAGGCAACCTGCGTGTGGAGGTTCATCCCGAACACATCGCTGCGGTGATAATTGTGGTTCTTGTACCAGGCAGGCACGTCAGGAGTACCTTCCCGGATCAGTTGAAACTCGTCGTAATGCCTGCTCCAGTAGATATGTGGGATAAACTTCAGTTTTCCGTGTGACTCTCCCCTGACGGACATGAAAATACCCTGTGTATTGTCGAATTGATTCGGGTAGGCGGCACTGTAGAAGGTGTTGGCACCATATGCCTTGTCGTTGAGCCCTGCCTGAAAGTCGACATCCGATCCGTTGATGTCAAACTTGCTCTGCCATAGCAGGTTCGCGATCTTGTAATCGCTGTTGCGGATATAGCCGTCGGACTGTTTGTAGCCGACGGAGAACGAGTGTGTGGAGGAGTTGGCCTGATATGCACCCCGTGCCTCCGCCCCGAAGAGGCCATGCATGCCTCCCTCCAGCTTGGCGAAGGCATTGGATTTGTAGTCTTTTTTCGTGATGATGTTGACTCCTCCCGCAAAGGCGCTGGCCCCGTAGACCATGGAAGAGGGTCCCTGCACGATCTCGATGCGCTCGATGTCGGAGAGGTTGACAGGGATGTCGAAACTGTAATGTCCTGTGTGGGGGCTGGTGAGGTTAATTCCGTCAAGAAGGATGGCTGTCTGATCGAATGATCCGCCACGAAGGGAGATGTCCGCCTGTACGCCGTGCGGTCCGCGCTGCAGGATGTCTACGCCTGCCACGTAATTAAGAAGGTCTTCGATGCTGCGCACCGGCGCTCGCTCAATTTCCTGTTTGGAGATGAGGGTTACCTGCTTGGCTGCCAGGTTCAGTGGCAAGCCCACTTTGGAGGCGGTCACCACTACTTCGTCCAGTTCCGTGGGCGGAATGGTGTCGATTGATCTTTCGGCGGCAATCTTTTCTGCCGGCCCGGCAATAGCCGCATGGGCGCTCATCAGCGTGCAACCCGACAGTACGCCGATGGTGACTGTCTTGTGTAAGCTGTTGAAAACGCTGTAGGATTTTCTTGCAAACCGTTTGAAACGAAAAGCCCGCATCCTGTTTAATTGTTTTCTGTTCATGTTACTTTTCTGTTTACGAATAAATAATTCGCTGCAAAAGTAAGATAAATTATAACAGTCTGAAAACAGTTATCGTCTGAAAAAGGAGAAATGGACGTTACCGTATGCGCGTTCTTCAAGAAAGTGAGGAAGTTGTGAAAAATTAAATTTTTTGGGATGCTCCAGCACAAACAATCCCTGTTCCTTCAGCAGGTTTTTTTCAAAGACAATGTCTGGCAAAGAATCGATTCCCGAAAGATCATAGGGGGGGTCGGCAAAGATAAAGTCAAACTGCTGTCTCAAAGATTGAAGGTATTTAAAGACATCTGCCCTTACCGGAAAAAGCTCCTTAGCTCCCAGTTTCTCCTGCGCCTGACAGATGAAATGAAAATGATTTTGATTTTGCTCCACACTCACCACATAGGGACATCCTCTTGAAACCAGTTCCAGCGCAATACTTCCGGTGCCGGAAAAAAGATCGAGTGCAGAGGTCTCTTCCCATTCTATTCTGTTGTTCAGGATGTTGAACAGGCTCTCCTTCGCAAAGTCGGTTGTGGGCCGCGCTTTAAGATTGGAAGGGACCTGTATCCTTCTCGATTTGTATTTTCCGCTGATTATACGCATAGTGCAGCCTGTATATCGGTGGGAAGGTTTTTCCTTTGTATCTCTGTGAGCATCACTTTCGGATGCAGATTGACGTACTCCACCCGACGAATCAGCTTCTTTAAAATGTCGATCACTGTTTTCTGCGTGTCAACCTCTCCCGAGAGGCAGAGCCTGTGGGTGGTCTGGCTGAATTGCAGCTTTTCCCATAGGCTTGCAATATAATAAGTGGTATCGTGAGGGTTCAGACAAGGAACTGTGTTGGCCGAAAGAAGCTTGTCTCCGGCGAAGCAGATGATGGTGGCGCAGTTGTCATGAAAGTCTACGAAACAGCTTGGGGTATCCCACGCTTTCTGATCTTTTTCAAAGAGCTGTAGCAGCGGCGTGATATGGTGATGAAAGACGGGGTTCCACAAATTACGCAACAAAAAAGCATGCATCTCTTCCTGAATATTAAAGAGCACATGCAGGGAACCAGTTGAAGTGGTCTCACTCAAAACCACTCCCTGAGGATTGTGAAAATTGAAATGGAACAGTTCTTTCGCCTTTTTCCTGTCGAAGAAAGCATCGGGTACGAGGGTATATTGGGCAGAGACTGTTGTTACAGTGGTCTTGTTGAATACCTGACTGAAAAAGCCAAGATCAAAAATCACCTTTTTAATATGATCGAGGTAGGATAGCTTCCCTCCCAATGAGGTCTCCTGAAAATGAAAAATAGAGGGATCAGCAGGTGAGTAGATATAAAAAGAAAATCCATCCGGCGTGAGCCGAATGGATAAATTATATTCGTCGGAATGTCCTAAATCGATATTTTCCGGTAAAAACATATTACGTGAGGCTGGTGAACCTGTTATTCCCAGTTTCCTGCGTTATTGTTGGCTACTTCCAATGAACCTACCTGCATGCCGGGATATTTTTTTCCGGGTCGATCGAGTACTTCCTGAATCTTCTGATCCAGCAGTTTTTTGTCGAGGTCGCCCAAATATACCGAATAGGGAGTTTTTGCCTCAAACACCTGAATGGGATATCCCGAAGCAGTGATTAAGGAGTCTGTTCCCATCTCGAATTCTGCACCCTGTCCAAAGGGTACATACCGCAGTGAATCTATGCTGAATCGATTGCGATTTGGATACAATACTTCTACAGCAGGTGAGTATATGGAGTCTCTCACCAGCTGGGGAGCATTTTTTGCTTCGTCCCATAAACCGGCAGCTTTGATGGCTTTCTGATTACCGGAACGGATGATCTGCATGGCTTTTTCTTCTGTCATTCCTGCTTCCAATTGGGCCTCGCTAAGATCACCCGATTTTATGAGTGTGGCAATTTTACCATCCTTCACAAAATTGATGAGTGTGTCGAAACTGGCCGTGTAGGCGCCGGTCTGGGAACGTAAAGCTGACTGGGCAGTACGGATATCAACCAACCGCTGGATGACAGCCCTGTCACGTTTTGCAACTTCCGAATTGAAATCAATAGGCCCCTGGATACTTCTCCAACTGATGTACGCTAAAAGAACAATGGCTAGTGCTAAAAGCACCCTCATTACAACTTTCATGGACTTTTTCTTTTTAATTTATACTGTTTTGATTTTGATTTTCTGATTTTAGACTACAAATTTAGAAAAAGAATGATAATTGTGCTACTTTTACCGGAAAAATTACCAAAAAAAATGGTTAATCGCTTCTTTATTGAGAAAATCAACGATAATTTCCCTTATAGTTTTACAAACGACCAGCAGAAAGCCCTCGATAAGATCGCTGATTTTCTTTTTTCCGGAATCGCTGATCAGCTTTTCCTCCTGACCGGATATGCCGGAACGGGTAAATCTTCCCTGATCGGGAGTCTGGTAAGGACGATGACACAGTTCAGACAGAAAACCATCCTGCTGGCACCTACCGGCCGTGCGGCGAAGGTGTTTTCCGGTTATGCGGCACAACAGGCATTTACCATACATAAGAAGATTTATCGCCAGCAAAAGTTTGCCGAAGGAACTCCCAACTTCACACTGGCTGAAAATCTGCACAAACATACGCTGTTCATCGTGGATGAGGCATCGATGATCAGCAATGAATCGGCCGATTTCTCACTCTTCGGTACAGGACGCCTGCTCGACGATCTGATTGAGTACGTGTATTCCGGCGAAGGATGCAGGATATTGCTTATAGGTGACAATGCCCAGCTGCCACCGGTGAAGCAGGAGAGTAGTCCCGCTCTTGATAAAACGGTCTTAGGTTCTTATTCCCTGCAGGTCGCTGATGCCAATCTTACGGAAATCGTGCGACAGGCTGAGGAGTCGGGGATACTTCATAATGCTACCGCACTCAGGAATGCATTACGGTTTGAGGATACTTCCGACTATCCCAAACTGCATGTGAACGGATTTGCCGACGTGAAGCGGATCACCGGTAACGAGCTGATCGATGAGATTGGAGAGGCCTACCGAAGAGACGGTATGGAGGAAACTATTGTCATATCACGCTCCAATAAGCGGGTGAATGCCTATAACAACGGGATCAGAAACAGGGTGCTCTATCGGGAAGAGGAACTTTCCACGGGGGATATTCTGATGATTACCAAAAATAACTATTTCTGGGTAGAAGGTTTTGAGCATCTCGATTTTTTGGCAAATGGTGAGTTCGTGGAGGTGGTGCGTGTCAAAAGCGAAGAAGTAATGTACGGCTTTCGTTTTTGCAATGTCCTCTTATATCACCGTGATTATGACATTGAGTTTGAGGCGAAAATAATCATGGATGTCCTCCATACCGAAGTGCCGGGGCTTACCCGTGCACAGAACGATCTCCTGTTTGCCAGTGTCATGGAAGATTATGGCGATATTGCCCAAAAACGATTGCGGTATAAAAAAGTAAAGGAGAATCCCTATTTCAATGCGTTGCAGGTGAAATACGGATATGCCGTTACCTGCCACAAGGCGCAGGGTGGAGAGTGGAAAAATGTATTTCTCGATCTGGGTTACGTGCAACAAGCCTATATGGGTGAAAACTTTTATCGCTGGCTCTACACCTCCATTACCCGCAGTTCGGATAAACTCTGGCTGATAAATTTACCTGACGATTTTGTGGCACTTTCCAAAATATGATTACTTTTGCATAAGGTGTAAGCTGTGCATGCTTTTTTAAGGTGGCATCAGTTTATAACTTCTTGATAAAACATGTAGGATGTCGGAACTAAGAAACGATTACTTCAACCGGTTGCTGCACGAAATTAGGTCGTTGGAGCAACGCCTGTTGTCTCTTCGGAACAGTGGCGCATTGCCTTTCTCATTTTTCAGTGAATCTTTCAACAAGACTCAGGAGATTTCGCGCTTGCTGCACGAACTGGAATTGTTGCAGATTGAAGAAATGAAACAGCAAATGGAACAGCTGGTACAGTTCTTGTCGGAAGTGAAACAGGAAAACAGCCCCGTGCAGGAAAGTGTAACGTCTGAAAAACAGGTCCTTGCTGAGGATGAGCCCGTAAGAGACGATTTTGGCGAAGGCTTCACGCTGCCTGAATATAGAAATCCACGTGCCGTCACAACAGAATTATCTTCTGAAAAAATACAAGCTGCTTCACAGCAAACAGAAAAGGATATAAAACCTTTCGTTCCCTCTCTGAACGACAAGATTGCTTCCGTCATTGCGGTTACCGATTTGAGACGCAGCATCAGCCTGAACGATCGCTTTTTATTTCAACGGGAATTGTTTCATAACAACCGGGAGGAGATGAATCAGATGATGATTCGTTTAAATGCTTTTGAAGATTTTGACCAGGCTGAAAGCTATTTGAGAGAACATTGCAGTTGGGATTTTGAAACTCCGGTCGTGGCAGACTTTCTGAAGGTGATAAAAAAAGGTTTTGCATAGCCATTAAGTTACACATGGAGACAGGGAAGCTATACGTAATACCCACACCAATTGGTAATCTTGAAGATATGACATTGCGGGCTATCAGCCTGCTAAAGGCATGTGATCTCATCCTGGCGGAAGATACCCGTACCAGCGGATTCCTCTTGAAACATTTCGGAATTGAATCGCGCATGCAGTCACATCATAAATTTAACGAGCACAAGACAACCGATGAAATGGTGGAACAGATGAGGGGGGGAGGGCGTATTGCGTTGATTTCCGATGCCGGAACACCCGCCATCTCCGATCCGGGCTTTTTACTTGTGAGGGCATGCATCCAGGCAGGAATCGATGTGGAATGCCTTCCCGGGGCGACAGCTTTTGTTCCTGCCCTGGTTGAATCGGGGTTGCCCTGCGATCGTTTTTGCTTTGAGGGGTTTCTGCCACAAAAAAAAGGCAGACAGACCAGGCTGCAGCAACTTGCTGAAGAAAAGAGGACCATGATTTTCTATGAATCTCCTTATCGTGTACTTAAAACCCTCGATCAACTTGCAGAACATTTGGGAAGTAACAGGGAGGCTTCGGTGTCGCGGGAAATTACAAAGATGTATGCTGAAACAGTGAGAGGAACACTGGGAGAACTTATCGTCCATTTTACCCGACAAGCACCCAGAGGGGAGTTTGTTATCGTGGTCGCCGGAAAGTAAAATAATCGTCATCAAACTATTTTATGCATTAATTGTTTTATAGAAAGCTAAAAATTGAGATTATGAAAAAAGAATGGCTATTCATGCTTATTGTAGGACTGATTGTATCATGTACCAACGTAAAGGAGTCGAAAGAATATAAGGAACTTGAGGCTCAGAGGGATTCTCTTCTGATGCAGTCTGCCGGGACTCAGCAGGAGGCCACCGAAATGATGGCTGTTATTAGTGAAGTGGAGGCCAATTTTGCAAAAATCAGGGAGGCGGAAAATTATATCTCCACTCAGTCGGCGCAGACCGGTGAAATGAGTCAGGATACCAAAGACCGCGTAAATGAAAATTTCAAAATGATCAGCGAGATATTGCAACGCAATAAGCAGCAACTGGACGATTTGAACAAGAAGCTAAGTGGCAGCAACAAGGAGATTTCAACGCTTAAAAATACCATCGGCAGGTTGAATAATGAGATGAAGGAGAGTGCCGTCCGTCTGGCCGAATTACAAAATCAGCTCTCCCTGAAGGATGAGCAAATTGCACAGCTTTCGCAGGATGTAACTTCACTTGCATTCGAAGCCGAGCAACAGTCTGCAACCATCCGGGAGCAAGACCGTACACTGCACACTGCCTACTATGTTTTTGGTACCGGTAATGAGCTGAAAGACCAGAAAATTCTTTCCGGTGGTTTTCTGCAACAGACAAGGGTGATGAAAGATACTTTTAACAAGGATTACTTTTTGCAGATCGATATCCGTGATGTGACGGAAATACCGTTGTATTCACCAAAAGGAAAACTGTGGTCGACTCATCCCGAAGGAACATACGAGTTTATAAAAGGGAGTGATGGAAATCTGGTATTTCATATTACCGACACGCAGCGTTTCTGGAGTCTGACGAAATATCTCATTATAGAAGTAAATTAACCCGATCCGATAAACGAAATTATCTGTCACGGAGTGAATGCAAATCACTCCGTGATTGTTTAAAGAGATGACCTACAAAAATCTTTTTATTGATCTGGATGATACGCTCTGGGACATTCACCTCAACGGCAGGGAATGTTTGGAGGAGATATATCTGGATTATGGTTATGCAGAATATTATCCCACTTTTTCAGACTACTATGCAGTATATATGCCGGGCAATCTGCGCTTGTGGGCGATGTACAGACAGGGTGAAATCCGGAAGGAAGAACTCATCGTGGAACGCTTTCTGGCGCCGGTGCGGGATTTCGGTATTGACGACCCCGAATATGCCAGAAGACTGAGCGACGATTTTCTGGATCGTACCACCCGTAAGACACGGCTTATTGAAGGGGCTTTGGAACTTCTGGATTACCTGAAACCCCGTTACCGCATGCACATTCTTTCAAACGGATTCCGGGAAGTACAATATAAAAAGATTGAAAACTCGGGGCTAAAGTCCTATTTCGATAAAATCATTCTTTCGGAAGACGCCGGCATCAATAAGCCCCATCCCGACATGTTTACCTACGCACTCAAGAATACTAACTCCCGACGCGATCAGACTGTCATGATTGGAGACAGCTGGGATGCCGATATGGTGGGGGCGTACCAGAGCCGTATCGCACAAATCTGGTTTAACCCCGCGTCGGAGCCACCCGACGGATTTGAACCCACGCATACTGTACAAACGTTGGCTGAGATTAAAGATATTTTGTAACTTCCCTGCGCAGCGGCATTGTCATACATCGCGGTCCGCCCCCGCCACGCGGCAGTTCCGATCCTTCAATGGTGATTACACATTTCCGGGCAGAATGTATATCAAATTGATTCCGAATCACATCGTTCGCCGTCGCTATTTCAAAACCGTTTTTACTGAGTTCTTCCAGTGTATGTATATTGCGGGCATAGGAGAGCACCTTTCCCGGCGCAATAGCCAAAAAATTAGCGCCGCTGTGCCACTGCTCCCGCTCCTGATCCCAATCGTCAGCCTTTCCTCCGCAGATGACCGGCTCCGGATCAATGCCCAATTTACGCAGCAGATTAAGGATGCCGCTTACAGAAGAGATCCGGGTTACCTTTCCGTTTTCTATCTGCATATGTACTGTCCGATAGGGCGAGTTGCTCATTATGAGTGGTTTGTATACCATCGCCTTGTCGGTATCGAGCATCGTGAAGACCATATCCAGATGGATAAACGATTCCGGAGATTCCGGCAGCTGCTGTACGATGACGTGCTTTTTTCCTGTACCGGTCTTGCAAAACTCCTGTACCAGCAGGTCGATACCTTGCGTACTGGTTCTCATTCCGTTCCCAATGAGCAGAATGTCCTCCCTGATGACGAGGATATCCCCTCCTTCAATTTTTACCTGAGGATTATTTTCCGATAAGTCGTACGCATTTGTTATGCCTGTATTGAAATAAAGCCCGCTTCCGAAAATGGCCTCCATGATCAGCGATTCACGCAGACGTACGTTGTTGGCCATTTTGCAAATAAGCGCATGATTCCCGATGACTGCAGCGGAGTCACGGGTAAAATAAAAATTGTAAAGCGGTCTGAGCGCATAATACTCATCACGTAGAAAATCGGTCAACGTATTGACCCGGAGTGGTAGCCCTTCAATCAAAATTCTTGAAAGTAAGGACGGAGGTTGCTCTATCAGAAAATCGAGATAACCGGGAACATATTCAGCTTCACATATTTTCCTGAGGAGTTTTTCCTTTAAATCTTCCTTTTCCAGTACGCCGGTGAGCAGATCGGATATTTCATATACCCGGCATGTTTTTTGCAGCACGCCAAGCAACTGGTCATACTCTTTACGGGCAATGGATAAGTTGAGAATGTCACTGTAGAGCGCTCTCTGGGCGTGACGGGGAGTCATGTTTTCCACTTCAGCCCCGGGATAATGAAGAAGTACCGCTTCCAGTTTTCCCGTTTCAGATTGAATATTCAAGGTACATTTTTGATCCGGTATCATTTCATACGATTATTTTTTTTATGTTATGGTGCATGAAACTTGCGTGTAATCATTGTCTTTGAGTGTTATGGTTTCGATGCCCGTTTCATTATTTTTCATTTGAGGTTCCTGCTTCATTGCATCCATTGGGGATACCTGCCAAAATCAGTTGATACTGAGACAAAAGTTGATAATTTAAAAAGATACGCATTCAGTTTGGCCTTGCCTTGCGGAACGCAAATGTGACGCATACTTGAGATACCTGGCGCACGTGCGGAAGACATCCCCGTACTCTGGATAACAGTTCCCATTGCCGGTACCAAAGTGACGGAACTGAGTCCGTGGAAATATAAAATCTATTTCAGATAGGGTTTCAGAATCTCTACCCAGGCGGCGATACGCTCGTCAGTGAGCTCCGGCTCGGTGTCATCGTCGAGTGGAAGGCCGACAAACTGGCCGTCGACAAGGGCCCTGGAGTATTCAAAATCATATCCTTCGGGAGAAACCTGTCCAATGACGGTGGCTCCTTTCGCCACAACAATCTCATAAAGGATGCCCATGGCATCCACAAATGAACTGGGATAAATGGAAGCATCACCCATACCGAACAGGGCGATTGTCTTGCCGGAGAGATCCATTTTTTCCAGCTTGGGATAGAAATCATTCCAGTCGTCCTGCAAATCCTGTACACCCCAGGTGGAAACTCCCAGAATCAGTACCTCGTTGGATAGAAACGGCGCTTCATCGCCATCGTAAATGTCAGATAATGAAGGGGTGTAATCTACAAGTTGGGCAGCAATTTTTTCAGCTGCATTTTTGGTGTGTTCGGTGCTCGACCCGTAAATGATTGCTATTGATTTCATATTTTAACTCTAATTTTATCTCTTAACACCGAAATGATGCAATATGTTTAGGTTGTAGGCTTTTTCCCTGAAAAACGTGGAAGTATCCGGTCGGATATTTTCAAGTTTTATATGAAGTGTACAAACGGTTGCACTTTACGGAATTAGAAAAAAACAGTGTCAATTAATTGCCGAATATTTCTATCTGGTTGAAAAAGCGTTTCATAAGAAGCGAAAAGTTGAAGTTCGACAGACAGGGACTTTTATTTCTTACTTTCTGTTTTGACTGGCGGAATAACTGTCTTTCTTGTTTTTCCTTTCGTGGAGATCAGTCTTCTGAGTTTTATGAGAAAACGCTTGCTGGGTTTGCTTTTCAAATAGGTTTCGATATGGCGGGCACGTTTTTCTTCGAGTATCTGGTCTATTTCGATGAGGATGCC
The DNA here is from genome assembly GCA_002398565.1 of Proteiniphilum sp. UBA4977. Lineage (GTDB taxonomy): Bacteria > Bacteroidota > Bacteroidia > Bacteroidales > Dysgonomonadaceae > Proteiniphilum. Next base: position 32,687 of record DGZP01000084.1, on the reverse strand, counting down.
AGACTCTTCAACCTGTCCGAATTCATCGTTGATGGCAGTACCAAAGAATCGCATGGTGGGTGAAAGGCTCATGTAGGCATTGATAAGCGGTGGAATGTTGTACCCCAGTGCACGTACTTCACGGTTGAGAATTTTATAGTCTTCCTTAAAGCTGCGGCCGTGGAAAAGATGTCTCATTTTTTCTACATTGGTTCCTGTTTCAAGCGGCTCGATGGGTGTGACCATCTTTTTTGCGTCAGGGAAATGTTTGTTGAGGAAATAGAGAATCATATTGCGGGCATCCTTGTTGTAGGTGCCATACATGGTTACCTTGCCAAAGAAATACCTGATATCGGGGTCGATGACGGTAAGTGCCCCCAGTCCGTCCCACAGATTGTCGAGTGCGAAGATTCCCTTTCTACCCAACAAGGTCGACTGATACTCGAGGGAAACAAAAGAACGTCCCAGTTCCACCGTGTAGGGCAGATATTCATTGATAAATTCCTGTGAGAAATTTAACAGATGGGCTGTTGCCAGCATCGGTTTACCCTGTTCGTCGAATTCCACGTCAGAGCCATAAATAAAGCGGTATCCGCCCAGTATTTCCTCGTTTTCAGGATCCCAGACAATCAGCTGCCTGTAGGGGATCTCCATGGTGTCATATTTATCGATATCGGCCTCGAGCCCCGTGCCACCACCGTAGTGGCGAAATGCAATTTCGCGCAGGCGACCCACCTCCCGCATCAGATTGGGAGAATTGTGCGCGGTGAAAACATATATTTCGTTGTTGGCCTTATTGGTGCTCCTTACCCTTTTCTGTACGGTTAGTTCGCTTTTTATCAGTTCCTTGGATACCGGTTCTATGATCTTTTCCATTCTTTAATCGTTTGAAAATAAACATCATTTCAGCGTGTAAACCACATCTTTTACATATTGTGCCCATTCCTGCGGTGTCTTCGATTTGTCGAATGTCTGCCAGGGTATGGGTTTGCCAAATGTGATGGTGAATTCACGATGGCTGTTTTTGAACATCTCGTCGGGCAACCAGATTAATTCGATATTGAATTTTATTCCGGATGCTTTACGAAGATTTGCGAAGTTGTAAAAGAAATTGGAGTTCCTGCCCTCGAAATGGACGGGAATAATGTCTCTCTGGTACTCTACCGACTTGATGATGAAATTCTTCATCCATTCCAGATCGATGATCTTCCCTTTGATTTTGCGGGAACATAATCCTGCCGGAAAAGTGATGATCTGATTCCCCGAAGCATATGCTTCATTGATGGTCCTTGCCGACTCTTTGGCCTGGCTTCCGTACTTGTTGATCGGCACAAAAATTGGTTTCAGTGGATCAATAAAATAGAGAACATCGTTTACCAGGTATTTGATCTGTCCGCTGTATTTTTTGCCCAGAAAGGCGGAGAGACAAATCCCGTCAAGCCCGCCAAGCGGATGATTGGAAGCGAAGATAAATTTCCCCCTTTCGGGAATATTCTCTTCACCACGGATGTGAAGATGTATATTGAACTCTCTGTCAACCAGCGCACGCATGAACTCAACACCTTCCACATCACTGTTGCGGGAAAGAATTCCGTTGATATCATCCTGGTGTAGCGTTCGCTTGAGGTAATTTATCAGAAACCGGGGTATCCTGTGGTAATATTTTGATGCCTTGTCTTTTAAAATATTATCCACGTCAATCCTGAATCCATTTTCTTGGTTCATTGCATCTTCTCTACTTCTAATCAAATACGACACAAATGTACAAAAATTCATGTATGTAAAGGTTAGAATCGGCCAGATTTCTTCATTTTCCGTTAGAAATGCAGCATGCAAACTATTTCTTTTATTTGTAATATTCATTATATCAATAATATATATATTTATTATTGCCTGTTGATAACTTTTTTGTAAAATATTGTGTGGAATTGTGGGGAAAAGTGGTTTATTTTGTACTTTTACACCGTGGATGGTTCTATCCGTTTGAAATTGATGGAGGAATGTTACAGTTTCTGGGAAATATGGAAGCCAGAGCCGATACAAAAGGAAGGATTTTTGTGCCGGCAATTTTTCGTAAGCGCTTGCAATGCGAAGGCGAAGAGTTTTTGGTACTTCGGAAAGATATTTTTCAGGATTGTCTTGTATTATATCCGGGAAGTGTTTGGGAGAAAGAGATCGAAACACTCAGGGGCCGGTTGAATAAATGGAACCGGGAGCAGCAGCAAGTCTTTCGTCAGTTTGTTCTGGATGCGGAGAGGCTTGAGATGGATTCTAGCGGGCGCATACTTATACCAAAACGTTATCTGCAGATGGTTTCCATCGATTCAGATGTCCGCTTTCTCGGCGTGGATGAAACAATTGAGATTTGGGCAAAAGAGAAACTGGAACAGCCACTGGTTGATCCCGAAGAATTTTCTTCCGCCTTGCAACAGTTGATGTCGCACTTCCCTTAATTTTTCAGGTTATGGCAAATAACGGCAGTCAGATGGCATATCATATTCCTGCTTTGCTCAATGAAAGCATTGAAGGACTGGATATCCGTCCCTCCGGCGTGTATGTGGATGTCACTTTTGGAGGGGGGGGGCATTCAAGTGAGATCCTGCGCCGGCTGAATGGAGACGGGCGCCTTATTGCCTTTGATCAGGATGAGGATGCGGTATTGAATGCCATCGACGACCCGCGTTTTACATTCATAAGAAGTAATTTCAGGTTTCTGAAAAATTTCCTTCGCTATCTCGGTGTTGATGAAGTGGACGGGGTAATGGCTGATTTGGGCGTTTCGTCACACCATTTTGATGATGCCGGCCGGGGATTTTCATTCCGCTTTGAAGGAGGTTTGGATATGCGAATGAACCGCAGTGCCTCAAAAAGTGCTGCCGACATTCTCAATGAATATCCCGAAGAGAAATTGCGTGAGGTCTTTCTAAAGTACGGAGAACTAAAATATGCCCATAAAATAGCTTCCTCGGTGATAGCATACCGGCAGGCGAGGAAAATTGCAGTGACAAACGACCTGCTTGCTATTCTGGAACCTTTCACTTTTAAAGACCGGGAGAAGAAAATACTGGCACAGGCTTTTCAGGCTCTCCGTATTGAAGTGAACGGTGAAATGGAGGCGCTTACCGAGATGCTTACCCAGGCTCTGCAGGTATTGAAACCCGGTGGACGGTTGAGTGTTATATCCTATCATTCACTGGAGGACCGGTTGGTAAAGAATTTTTTCAGGACGGGCAACTTTGAGGGAACTTTGATCAAGGATTTTTACGGGAATGTGGAAACTCCTTTCGAACAAATCAGCCGCAAAGTGATTGTGCCTGCTGAAGAGGAACAGCAGCAAAACCCGCGGTCGCGAAGTGCCAAACTACGCATCGCAGAGAAAAAGAAGAGTTGAAAGCTCAAAGCCATACCGCTGAAAGCCCACAGCCCGCTTCCAAAAGAAGTTAATGGCTGAACGCTGAACGTTGACAGTTTGGATATGAAACCAAAGTTCGATAACATACGCAAATCGTTTGTCCATGTTTTTGGAGGAAGTGTTCTCACTGAGAACTACTTCCTCAGAAACATGTGGTTTATTGTCGCGATTGTGGTGATCATGCTTTTGTTTATCGGACATCGCTATAAAGTACTGCAAAGAATGTCGGAGATCGAACGCCTTGAACAGGTGCTGAAAGATGCAAAATATGAGTCGCTTACTATCTCATCCAGTCTGACCGAAGCAGGCAGACAGGGAGAGATAGAACGACGGGTGGCGGAGGCTGGGCTGGAATTGAAGGTGACCGGTGAGCCGGTATATTATCTCAATAAAAAAGGAAAAGATTAGCATTTAAGTACCCTGCAGGGTATTTTAGCTTAGTCCGGGTAAGAAATGCAGAAACAAAAAAGAAAAGACAAAAATGGTGCTTTGGGACGTTATGGCCTGATAGTCACACTGCTGATGCTGTTTGCCGTGATGATCATTTTCTCGGCTGCCAGGATCGTCTTTACTTCGGAAGGGAAGAAATGGCGGGAGGTGGGTGAGAAGGAAACGGTCATCAGGGATCGTGTGATTCTGCCCAAGCGGGGGAATATTTACACATACGACGGGAGACTGCTGGCAACCACCGAACCGCTCTATAGTATTTACATGGACTTTTGGGCAGATGGCATGGAAAAAGACACCCTGGAAAAATATGTGGGTGACCTTTCTATGGCACTTTCTAAAAAGTTTCCCGACCGTTCGGCTGCGCAATATAGGAATGTGATCATGGGCGGATGGAAAATGCGGGAAAAGGAGGAGCAGCAAATACGTGAATATAAGGCCAGGGGATCCGACAAAAAAGTATCAGTTCGTTCCCGTTATGTGAAGATCCTGCGACGTGATATCTCCTACGTTGATCTGAAGGAAATACGTACCTATCCATTCTGGAACCAGCGTTCAAACAAGAGCGGATTGATTGCCGAAGAACGGAACGCACGTAAAAAACCTTTCGGAAATCTTGCTACACGCACTGTCGGAAATGTCTACAAGGATCTGGAGAAGGGAGGAGCAAGCGGTCTGGAACTGAAATATGATTCTCTTTTAAGCGGGGTGCCGGGTGTAAAATTCAGGCAAAAGATACAGGGAAAGTGGATGGATGTCGTGGAAAAACCTGCAGAAGAGGGATGGGATATTGTCACCACCATCGATGCGGATATTCAGGATATTGCAGAACGCTCCCTGCGGGATAAGCTTGTGGAGACGGAAGCTGAGTCGGGCACAGCCATCATTATGGAGGTGCAAAGCGGAGAGATCAAGGGAATTGTAAACCTCGACCGCCTGAACAATGGCGATTATGCCGAAGGAAATCCCAATGCATTTTCATATATGAATGAACCGGGATCGACCTTTAAAACGGTGACGGCGATGGTGGCCCTCGACGATGGCGTGGTGACTCCCACCGACTCCTTCTATGTGGGAAATGGTCTTTTTCAATACAACAAAAGATGGGTGCGCGATCATTATTGGCGAAGAGGCCAGAATAGAGGCTATCTCACGGTTGCAGAGGGTATAGCCATCTCCTCTAACGTGGTAATGAGCAAAATTGTACTGAAAGGTTACGAAAATAACCCGGCCAGATACGTGGAAGGTATTGATAGGATTGGCCTGAGAAAACAGTTGAAGTGGGATGTGCCGCTGAATGGTATTGAAGGAACTTCCTCCATCCGCTTCCCAAACGATAAAACAAACTATTGGTCCAAAACCACGCTCCCCTGGATGTCCTTCGGCTATGAGACAAAGATACCTCCCATCTATATGCTGATGTTTTATAATGGTATTGCCAATGGCGGAAACATGATCAAGCCATTTATTGCCAAACAGTTCGTGAAAGATGGAAAAGTCCTCAGGGAGATGGAGGCGGAAGTGGTCAACCCGAGAATGTGTAAGGAAATCACATTGCAGCAGATACAAGAGATGCTTGTGGGGGTCGTTGAGGAAGGAACAGCAAAGGTGGTAGGCTCTGATTACTTTTCTGTTGCCGGAAAGACGGGCACCGCCCAGATAGCCGCGGGAGGGGGGTACGGCGGATATTATGTTTCTTTTTGCGGTTATTTTCCGGCCGACAAACCGATGTATACTATCTTTGTGGGCCTGAGAAAGCCAAAAGGAGTGCCCTCCGGGGGTGGTATGGCCGGCATGGTATTTAAAAATATTGCTGAACAGACCTACGTACGAAAAGTACAGCTCTCCGTGGAGGATTGCAAGACAGATTCCACACTTCGGAAAAATCCAGTTATTAAACACGGTAACTGGAAGCAGAGCCAGACTTTGCTGGCCTCGTTAAATTATCCTGCCGGCAAACCGGATAAAGAGACCGATTGGGTGAAAATTTCGCAGGATAGCCTGGTGTATCTTCCCGAAGCGCTGGCACTAAACAAATCACTGATTCCCGACGTCCGCGGAATGGGTGCGCGTGACGCAGTATTCCTGCTGGAGAAGATGGGACTCAGGACAAACCTGACCGGCGCCGGAAAGGTAGTATCGCAATCATTCGCACCTGGACAGAAACTGGTAAAAGGAACCACTATCACCATCACATTGCAATAGCGTATGAAACTAAAAAAAATAATAGAAAAATGTAATGTCATTGCCATTCGGGGCAATGAAGAGGTCACGGTGACCGCTATTACTTCCGACTCACGTACCGTGACACAGGGTTCCCTGTTTATCGCGGTGGAAGGAATCTTTACCGATGGACATGCATACATCGGCAAGGCAATTGAACAGGATGTGGCGGTGGTGGTGTACGATAAGCCGATGATTGAAGAATATTTCTCCAGAGTCACCTATGTACAGGTAGAAGACAGCACCGTGGCTCTTGCACTCATAGCGTCCGAGTGGTTTGGAAATCCTTCGGAACAGTTACAGCTTGTAGGGGTGACCGGTACCAACGGCAAAACAACCGTTGCCACTCTGCTCTACAAAATGTTCAGATACCTGGGATATCCGGCGGGACTGCTTTCCACTGTGGCCAATTATGTGAATGATGATCGTTATGAAACCACCCATACCACAGTCGACCCCATCACACTGAATGGCTACCTCCGAAAGATGGTGGATGCCGGATGCGGTCATGCCTTCATGGAAGTAAGTTCTCATGCTATTCATCAGAAGAGGGTCTATGGACTTCGTTTTGTTGGAGGAATCTTTACCAATCTCACCCAGGATCATCTCGATTATCACAAAAATATGCTGGAATACCGGAACGTGAAGAAGTCTTTTTTCGATAATCTTCCCCCGGATGCCTTTGCCCTCATAAATACAGATGATAAAAACGGCGGAGTGATGCTGCAAAATAGCAAAGCCGGAAAATTTTCCTATTCTGTGAAAGGACTGGCCGATTTTAAGGCCCGCATCTTCGAGAAACATTTTGATGGAACCGATATCGAAATTAACGGCAGAGAACTCTCCGTGCAATTTGTGGGCGTATTTAATGTGTATAACCTGCTTGCCGTATATGGCACAGGCGTTCTGCTCGGACTGGATAAGGAAGAGCTGCTTCGTGTTCTCTCCCTGTTAACACCGGTAGCCGGCCGTTTCCAGACCATTCGTTCACCCCGGGAATATACTGCCATTGTGGACTACGCCCATACACCCGACGCCCTGAACAATGTATTGAACGCAATTCACGAAGTGCTTAACAACAAAGGAGAGATCATCACAGTGGTGGGCTGCGGAGGTAATCGTGACAGGACAAAGCGTCCTCTGATGGCGCGCGAGGCCGTGGAACTCAGTAATAAGGTAATATTTACTTCAGACAACCCCCGGTTTGAAGAACCCGCCGATATTCTGAAGGATATGACCGACGGCCTTACGCAGGAGCAGAGAAATAGTGCACTCACTATTGTGGATAGGCGCGAAGCCATCAAAACAGCCTGTGCCCTGGCACAGCAGGGTGATGTGGTACTCATTGCCGGAAAAGGACATGAAGACTATCAGGAAGTAAAAGGGGTCAAATATCACTTCGATGACAAAGAAGAGGTGGAAAGGATATTCACTGCACAAGGCGCCTGACTGAAACTGAAAATTTTACATCTATGTTGTATTATCTTTTTGAATATTTAGACAAACTTGATTTCCCGGGAGCAGGCATGTTTCAATATGTGATGTTCCGCTCTGCCATGGCAGTGGTTTTCTCCCTGCTGATAGGCATGGTGGCAGGGAAGAAGATTATTGGAAAACTGCAACAAAAGCAGATTGGAGAGACTATTCGCAACCTCGACCTGGAAGGGCAGTACAGCAAACGTGGAACACCTACAATGGGAGGGGTCATCATTATTCTCTCCATTCTTAGTGCTACCCTCCTCTTCGGGAAGCTGGAAAATATTTATATTATTCTGATGCTTGTCAGTACCGTATGGCTGGGAATGCTTGGCTTCGCAGACGATTATATCAAAGTGTTCAAAAAGGATAAAGAAGGTCTGAAAGGAAAATTCAAAATTGTGGCCCAGGTTGGACTGGGACTCATTGTGGGGCTTACTATCTATTTCAGTCCCGACATCGTAGTGCGGAAAAATATGGAGATACGGGTGAACAACGTAATCGAAGAAGTAACCTACCAAACCGAAGATGTGAAGACAACAAGTACCACCATCCCTTTTATGAAAAATAATAACTTCGACTATAAATGGCTCGTAACCTGGATGGGAGACTATGCCGACGAGGCTGTATGGATCGTCTTTATCCTGGTGGTGATTCTCATCGTAACGGCTGTCTCGAACAGTGCCAACCTGACAGATGGGCTTGACGGACTCACGTCGGGGTCATCTGCCATCATAGGAGTGGCACTGGGTATCCTGGCCTACGTGTCGGGACGTGTCGATTTTGCCTCATACCTGAATATCATGTATATTCCCGGGGGAGATGAACTGATGGTATTTGCCTCGGCGTTTGTGGGTGCCTGCGTGGGATTCCTCTGGTACAATTCCTATCCGGCACAGGTGTTTATGGGTGATACGGGTAGCCTCACGCTCGGAGGAATCATTGGCGTGTTTGCCGTGCTCATCCATAAGGAGTTGTTGTTGCCCATCCTCTGTGGCGTCTTCTTCGTAGAGGCATTGTCGGTGATTCTGCAAGTAACCTACTTCAAATATACGAAGAAAAAATATGGTGCCGGAAAGCGTATTTTCAAGATGACTCCGCTGCACCACCATTATCAGAAACCAGGCAATGGAAGTATCGATGCACTGATACAGAAACCTTTTGCACCGCTCGCAGAACCCAAAATTGTGAATCGCTTCTGGCTGGTGGGAATGATCCTGGCTGTGCTGACACTGGCTACGCTCAAAATGAGATGACGATGAACTTTTAAGTGAGACAATGATGATCGGTAAATTAATAGTTGTACTTGGAGGCGGTGAAAGCGGCATTGGATCTGCCATACTTGCTGCAAAACAGGGGTTTGATGTGTTTCTTTCCGATAGTGGCCCGCTTCAGGACAAACATCGTGAGACATTGCAGGCCTATGGAATTGAATTTGAAGAAAACGGCCATACCGAAGAACGTATACTCAGGGCCAGTGAGATTATAAAGAGTCCGGGAATACCTGATACTACCCCCCTGATACAAAAAATACGTAATGCCGGGATTCATATGATCTCGGAGATTGAATTTGCAGGTCGTTACACCAGTGCAAAGATGATCTGCATCACAGGAAGCAACGGGAAGACAACAACGACCAGTCTCATCTATCATATCCTGAAGTCGGCGGGACTGAATGTGGGGCTTGCGGGTAACATCGGGAAGAGCTTCGCCAGACAGGTAGCCGAAGCACATTATGATTATTACGTGCTGGAATTGAGCAGTTTTCAACTGGAGGGCGTATATGATTTCAGGGCCGATATTTCAGTCTTGCTGAACATCACTCCTGATCATCTCGATCGTTACGATCACGATCTTCAGCACTATGTGGACGCCAAGATGCGTATAATCCGCAACCAGAGAATGCAGGACGCATTTATTTACTGGATCGACGACCCCATTGTCACCAGGGAAATTGAAAAACTGCAGCCGGGGGCGACCATGTATCCTTTCGGAGAACAGAAAAAGGAAAACAGTATAGCCTACACCGAAAACGGAAAGTTAATTATTCAGGCAAAGGAAAGGGAATTCACTATGGAACTGGAATTGCTGGCACTGGAAGGGTTGCACAATGTATATAACTCATTGGCATCGGGCATAGTGGCTAAGCTGATGGATATCAGTGACGAGCAGTTACGCACTTCACTGTCCGATTTTAAAGGAGTACCGCACCGGCTCGAAAAAGTGGCCACCGTACGCGGTGTGCAGTATATCAATGATTCAAAGGCCACCAACGTGAATTCCTGCTGGTATGCCCTGCAGAGCATGCGTGCCAAAACGGTACTCATACTGGGTGGTACCGACAAGGGAAATGATTATAGCGAGATTGAAGACCTGGTAAGGTCAAAGGCCAGAGCGCTGATATTTCTCGGAAAAGACAACAGTAAACTGCATGCTTTCTTCGACGGAAAAATACCCCTTATTCGTGAAGCAGGCTCCATGAAGGAAGCAGTGGATATTGCTTATAAACTGGCAGAAAAAGGCGATATAGTATTGCTTTCACCCTGTTGTGCCAGCTTCGACTTGTTTAAAAATTACGAGGACCGGGGCGACCAGTTCCGGGAATATGTGAGAAGGTTGTGACAGTGCCAATGTGCAAAATTTGAAATATGGAAAAAAATGTCAATCATGCAGGAGATCCGGCGTTTTCCGGGGAGATGGCGGAGGAACCGGGAATCACAATAAGGGACTTCGGGCAGAAAATATTTCAGGGGGACAAGGTAATATGGTCGGTGTTTATCATTCTCTGTGTGATCTCCCTGGTGGAAATATTCAGTGCTACAAGCACCATTGTTTACAGGCAGCAAAATATGTGGGGACCTATTCTTCGGCATGCCATGTTCTTGATTGGCGGAGTGGGGGTGATCCTTCTTATTCACAATATTCCTTATCGCTTTTTTTCACTGCTGATATTCGTCCTGCTGGGCGCCATTGTGCTGCTCGTACTGACCCCTTTTATCGGTACGAGTGTCAATGGGGCCGACCGATGGATTTCCTTCATGGGATTCACCATTCAACCTTCCGAAATAGCCAAAATTTCGCTGATGGGCACCATCGCATTTCTCCTAAGCAAGCAGAATGGAGCAAATGACGGACTGCTTTTCAAGTGGATGATTGGACTCATGGTGATCGTGTGCAGCATCATCGCCATGGACAATCTCTCTACCGCAGTATTGTTATTCGGGGTCTGTTATCTTCTGATGTTTATAGGAAATGTAAAACTTGCCAGACTGCTGAAAGTGGCAGGCGCAGGTATTGCTTTGGTCCTTTTGTTCGTGTTGCTGCTGAATGTCATTCCCGAAAAATGGACCGACGCCGGCCCTCTAAATCGTCTGGGCACATGGCAAAACCGTATTTCCTCCTTCGGTGCACACAAGGAATTGTCGGAAGAGGAATATTATAGTATCACCGATGAAAATTACCAGGTGGCACATGCCAAGATTGCCATTGCCAACGGCGGTCTGGTGGGAGTCTTCCCCGGAAACAGTACCGAACGGGATTTCCTTCCGCAAGCCTACTCAGACTTTATCTATGCCATCATCATTGAGGAAATGGGTATGCTTGGTGGAATCTTTGTTCTGCTACTCTATGTGATCCTGTTGATCCGTTCCGGTATAATTGCCCGGAAAACCGATAAAATGTTTCCAAGGTATCTTGTGCTGGGGTCGGCGCTGATGCTTTCCATACAGGCTTTTATTAACATGGCGGTGGCGGTGAACCTGATTCCCGTCACCGGTCAGCCCCTGCCGTTGGTCAGCCGCGGCGGTACATCCACGCTGATTACCTGTGCCTACTTCGGACTGATCCTGAGCGCCGATCGCTTTGGTATAGCCAAAAAGAAAAGGGAAGGAGATGTGGATCAGAATCAGAATGATTCAGACCATAATGAAGAAGACAATATCCCCGATAAGGAGACAAGGGAGGGTTCCGGATTGACGGAGCCAATCAGCAAACTGGAAGATAAAGTAGAATTTGAAATCTATCAGGTATGAAGGTCATTGTCAGTGGAGGAGGCACCGGAGGCCATATATTTCCGGCTATATCCATCGCCAACGCAATCAGACACCGTTGGAACGATGCGGAGATATTGTTTGTAGGTGCCGAAGACCGTATGGAGATGGAGCGTGTGCCGGCAGCGGGATATAAGATAATTGGATTGCCGGTGGCGGGTTTCGACCGGAAGAATCTGTTGAAAAATATCTCGGTGACGTTCAAGCTGCTCAGAAGTATGCAAAAAGCACGAAAGATCATTGCCGACTTCAAACCCGACATTGCCGTGGGCGTAGGTGGTTATGCCAGCGGACCCATATTGAAGGCGGCCTCGGCAAAAGGAGTGCCCACGTTACTTCAGGAACAGAACTCCTATGCGGGAGTGACCAACAGGCTGCTGGCGCAGAAAGCAGCGGTGATTTGTGTGGCTTATGAGGGAATGGAAAAGTTTTTTCCAAGAGACAAGATTGTGCTTACCGGCAATCCCTGCAGACAGGACCTGTCAGTCTCGGAAGAGAACAGAGAAAGTGGATACGCACACTTTCAACTGGATCCCAACAAGCGTACGATCCTGATGTTGGGAGGAAGCCTGGGGGCTCGTACCCTCAACAAGAGCATTGTAGATGCGTTCCCGAAACTGGCTGCATTGAATGACGTGCAGGTGATCTGGCAAAGCGGCAAATACTATTACAAGGAGATGAAACAACTACAGGAGACAGGAAAGATTCCATCCAATGTACACCTTTTCGATTTCCTGCATCGGATGGATTATGCCTATTCTGTAGCTGACCTTATCATCTCCCGTGCGGGCGCCGGCTCCATCTCTGAGTTTAGTCTTCTTGGAAAGCCTGTTGTGCTGGTCCCTTCGCCCAATGTGGCGGAAGATCACCAGACAAGGAACGCGCAGGCTCTTGTCGATAAGGAGGCGGCCGTCATGGTTTCCGATGTGCTTGCACATGTATTACTGTTCGATGTGGCACTTTCACTCGTGAAAAACGACGCGCAGCGGATGATCCTGAGCCGGAACATCGCACAGCTGGCACAACACGATTCGGCAAACCGGATCGTAGATGAGATCGAAAAAATTGTAATTGTATGAATTACGAGAACATCTATTTTATCGGTATCGGTGGTATCGGCATGAGTAATCTCGCCCGTTATTTCCTCTCAAAAGGGAAAAGAGTGGGAGGCTATGATCGCACGGAGACTCCGCTTACCCGAAAACTCGCAGAGGAGGGTGCCTTCGTGCATTATGAAGACAATTTGCAGAAAATTCCTTCCTCTTTTATCGACAAGGAAAAAACGCTTGTGGTTTATACTCCCGCCGTGCCTGCTTCACATGGAGAGCTTGTTTTTTTCAGCGAACAAAGATTCACCATCATGAAACGGGCTCAGGTACTGGGAGAGATCACCAAAACGAGTGATGCCATCTGTGTGGCCGGTACACACGGAAAAACCACCGTATCAAGCATGACTGCACATCTGTTGCGGCAGTCGCATGTAGATTGCAATGCCTTCCTGGGAGGAATACTGAAGAATTATGACAGTAACCTGTTGCTCTCCGATAAAAGTAACATCACGGTGGCCGAAGCCGACGAATATGACCGTTCCTTTCATTGGCTACGTCCCTGGATTGCCATAATTACCTCTGCCGATCCCGATCACCTGGATATTTACGGTACCGAGGAGGCCTACCGGGAAAGTTTTGAGAAGTTTACATCCCTCATTCGTCCGCACGGCCTTCTGATCGTGAAAAAGGATGCGCCGGTCACACCCCAGGCCGATGATACGGTCACTGTCATGACTTATGGAGTGGAAGAGGGTGACTATCATGCGGAAAACATACGGGTCGGTGACGGAACGATCCTGTTTGATTTTGTATCACACGATAGGAAAATTACCGGTATCTCCCTGGGAGTGCCAGTGAGAATAAATATTGAAAACGCCGTGGCAGCCATTGCTGCTGCAACGAAATGCGGCGTCACGGACGAGGAAGTGCGTCATGCCATGCATACCTTTGGCGGAGCAAGGAGACGGTTCGATTTTCATATCAAAGCCAGAAACATTGTATTTATCGATGATTATGCACATCATCCGCAGGAACTGTCTGCAGCCATCCATTCTGTTCAGGCACTTTATCCGGACAGGAAGGTAACCGGTATATTTCAACCGCATCTCTATTCGCGCACCCGTGATTTTGCCGCTGATTTCGGGCGAAGCCTTTCGCTGCTCGATGATGTGATTCTTCTGGATATTTATCCCGCAAGGGAAGAACCTATCGCCGGCGTTTCGTCGCAGATTATATTCGACAGGATCACCTCGGCGGAGAAACTGCTCTGTAGTAAAGAAGAACTGTTGGAGCTGCTCCGGTACAAGCCACTGGAGGTGCTTGTGACTTTTGGTGCAGGAGATATTGACCGGTTGCTTCCCGACATTGAAAAACTGTTGAGGGAGAAGTATGGGGATATTTGATTAATGTTTTTTAAATCGACCGGCTATTGTACATCTTGATGTATCTTTGTGTAGTTCAAACAAACAGATAAGCGCTTGAAAAAAATACTTCTCATATTGGTAGCCGCTGCTGTAACGGGATATCTGATCTTTTCGGCATCCTATTTCAGGAAATCATCACGCGACAATATATGCGAACGTTTCGAAGTGATTATCAGGGATAGCACACATACACGTTTTGTAGAAGCAGAGGATGTTGTGAATCTGGTGAAACGATACGATCTCTATCCCGTAGGCAGGAAATTCGGCGATATCAATACGCTGGCGATACGTGATACCATCCTCACGAACCGTCTTGTGGAATCGGCAGAGGTTTTCACTACCGCAGGCGGTTCTATTGTGGCATCTATTCGCCAGCGGGAACCGGTATTAAGAATTATCTCGGATACGAAAGGCAGCTTTTATGTCGATAAGGATCGCCAGATCATGCCTCTCTCATCAAATTTTGCAGTTTACGTGCCCATTGCCACAGGTGTCATCGATGAGGAGTTCGCACAGAACGAACTGTATGATTTTGCGATGTTTCTTCATGATCATCCCGACTGGGATGCCTGGACAGAACAGATAGTGGTACAAGAGAATAAGGATGTGGCACTGATACCGAGGGTGGGTGATTTCCGTATCATTCTGGGAAGTCTGGATGACTATCCGGCCAAGCTTGCTAAATTTGTTCTTTTTGTGGAGGAGGGACTGAACGTGGTGGGATGGAACCGGTATCGTGAGATCAGCCTGAAATATGAGAATCAGGTAGTGGCCACGAGAAGGGAATAAGAGGTCTCCCGTTTTGAAAAGGAAGTTAATGAGCAAACAAAAATGTTGCCGGAATGTTTGTAGAACAACAACGTAACCAAAAGTTCATCGACCAAAAAATATATGATGCATTCAGGATTTATAGCAGTAATTGATCTGGGCACTTCCCGGATCAAAGGGGTTGTGGGGCGAAAAAATGAGCACAACGTGATATCTATTCTTGCCAGCGGTTCCATCGATGCCGGAAATTCAATTCGCAGAGGGGTGGTGTATAACATCGAGCAGGCAGGAGCCAATGTGTACAAGCTGGTGATGATGCTCGAAAATAGCATGGGACGCAAGATCTCAAAAGTATATGTCTCCCTGTCCGGACAATCGCTGCATACCCTGGAATTCAACGAGATGAGGCAGCTGAATGCCGGAATGGTTACCCAGGAGGTAGTGAGCCAGTTACGCAAGGCTGCTGAAAAGTTTCAGCCGGAAATGGTGCGCAATTACAGGGTGGCCGACGTGGAGTATTATATAGACGACAAGCCGGAACGCAATCCGGCTGGAGTGACCGGCTCGCAGATTGAAGCGGGTTATGAACTGATTGTGGGACGTCCCAACCTGTTGTCGAACATCGAAAAAAGTATCGCAGCCAAAACGGAACTGGAAATAGTGGATTTTATCGTAGGACCGATTGCTACTGCCGAAATATCCCTCAATGAGGAAGAAAAGGAACTGGGTTGTGCTTTCATTGATTTTGGTGCCGGTACTTCTTCTCTCTCTGTCTACAAAGGTGGTATATTGCGTCGGATGGTTGTCATCCCTTTTGGTGGTAAGAACCTGACCAGAGACATCAGCGCGCTCAACTTTACTGAGAACGATGCCGAACAGCTGAAAATAAAATTCGGCCGGGCCATGGAAAACAAAGATGCTCCCCTTTTCACTTCTCCTTTCGCCGTAAAGCCGGATGTAGACCTGACAGAATTAAATAAGGTAATCGGCCTGCGTCTCGATGAGATCATTGCCAATATCGGAGAGCAGATTGTGTTGTCGGGTTACGATGGACAGCTGGGAGCGGGGCTGATCATCACAGGGGGGGCCTCGCAGCTGAAGAATCTCGACCTTTACCTAGGTCAAAAGCTGAAGATGCCGGTAAGAAAGGCATTGGCAAAGAAAACATTTATCAATAATGCTCCCGAACTGATTAATGATCCTGCATTCACGCAGGCCTTGGGCATGCTGCTCTTTGCAGAGGAAGATTGTGAGCAGCCTGACCTGGGGAGTGCTGAGGAAAATGTAGAAGAACGCAGATCTACCTCCTCAGGCTGGTTTTCCGGAAAAAGTAAAAAAAATAAAAGCGACAGAAAGGAGAGGAAACCGAAGGTTGAAAAACAGGAGGGAGGATTTTTCACAAAGATAGAAGACGTTTTAGGGGGTATTTTCTCGGAAGAGGAGGATGAGTAACAGAGAAAAGTTAAGAAACAATGGAAGACGATATATTGGAGTTTCAGATTGAAAGCCATACCAACGCCATAATCAAGGTGATAGGCGTGGGCGGTGGCGGAGGAAATGCTGTGAACCACATGTTCCAGGAAGGAATACACGATGTCTCTTTTGCACTGTGTAATACTGACCATCAGGCGCTGATGGAATCACCCGTGCCAATGAAAATACAACTGGGTGGAAACACAACCGGAGGCCTTGGGGCGGGGAATAAGCCCCAGGTAGCTCAGCAGGCGGCCGAGGAAAGTGTGGAGATGATAGAAGAACTGTTGAGTGATGGTACACGCATGGCATTCATCACCGCAGGAATGGGCGGCGGAACAGGAACAGGGGCTGCACCCGTAGTGGCCCGTGTGGCAAAAGAGATGGGCATCCTCACGGTGGGTATTGTCACCATCCCCTTCATGTTCGAAGGACCCCGCAAGATTGTACAGGCGGTCAAGGGCGTGGAGGAGATTGCCAAAAATGTAGACGCACTCCTTGTCATCAACAACGAACGCTTGCGTGATATATACAGTGATCTTACTATGCTGAATGCTTTTGCCAGAGCGGATGATACGCTTGCAACCGCGGCAAGAAGCATTGCTGAGATCATTACCGTACACGGCCATGTGAACCTCGACTTTGCCGATGTAAACACAACGCTGAAAGATGGTGGCGTGGCCATCATGAGCAGCGGCCTGGGCAAAGGTGAGGATCGTATCAACGACGCAATAAGGAATGCGTTGCATTCACCCCTGCTTAATAACAACGATGTGTTCAGTGCCAAGAAAATACTCATCAACCTGTCTTTTGGTGAGGAGAATCCGCTGATGATGGAAGAGATGAACGCTTTGCACGATTTTATGTCGAAGTTCAGCAGGGAGATCGAAGTGATCTGGGGAGCTGCCGTGGAAGAGTCTCTTGCCGAAAAAGTAAAGGTGACGCTGCTCGCTACCGGCTTTTCCATTACCAGTGTTCCAGGTATCAAGGAACACAGGGAAGAGAAAACAAGAGCTGAAGAGATACAGGAGCAGATTGAACGGGACGAGAAGCTGGCGCAGGAAAGACGTGATAAAGAGCTGATAGAGAAATATTACGGAAAAACCGGATTAAAAACGCTTACTACTGTCAATTATCGGCAGGAACCATTTGTGCTTACCATAGATGAACTGGATGACGACAAGATACTTGAGGCACTGGAAAAGATCCCCGTTTTTAAAAGGGAGTCTGATTTCAATCCCC
This sequence comes from Proteiniphilum sp. UBA4977, assembly GCA_002398565.1. Classification (GTDB taxonomy): domain Bacteria; phylum Bacteroidota; class Bacteroidia; order Bacteroidales; family Dysgonomonadaceae; genus Proteiniphilum. The sequence goes on along the minus strand of DGZP01000084.1, from coordinate 15,145 downwards.
GCGCTTTCCAGTCGGAGTCACATCAATCCTCCTCATTGTTCGACTGAAATTTAATAAAGAAAACATATGACATTATTGGATACAATTACCGAAGAGATAAAAAAAGCCATGCTTTCCAAAGACAAAGTACGTCTTGAAGCATTGAGAGGTATCAAGAAAGAATTGCTGGAAGCAAAAACGGCGAAGGGTGCTGCCGGTGATCTCTCCGATGAGGCAGCCACAGCTATCCTTCAGAAAATGGTGAAACAGCGCAAAGACAGTGCCGCGATCTATACGGAACAAAACCGGCCTGACCTTGCCGAGGCAGAGATTGAACAAATGAAAGTAATCCAGGAGTATCTTCCGTCACAACTGACTCCCGCCGAGCTGGAGAATGAGATTAAGCTGATCATTGCTGAAACAGGTGCCTCCTCCATGAAAGAGATGGGCAAGGTAATGGGGCTGGCCACTAAACAACTTGCTGGCAAGGCAGAAGGACGGGCCATCTCGGAAATGGTGAAGAAGTTGCTGGTGTAATTATAAGATAACAACAGAGGGGGGCTTTTTTATCCTGTTCTGTCGCTTGCCGGTTGGCGTCTTCTCAACAGGGGCAGGTACAGTTATTTCTTTCCTGCGTAAGGGACATATACTTTTTTCATTCTTTTTTCGAGCGGATTTCGCTTGCGAACCTTCTTTTCCAGCTTTTGCAAGTCGGACAGCCGATTTTTACCTTCTTCGAAATTGTCTGTGAGCAGCAACAGTGAAATCGTTTCATCATCTATTGTGCGAACGGTGAATACGACGGTACTGTTTTCAATGATGTTGTGCTCGGTTAGCGTGATCAGATATTGTTTTCCAGTAGTATAATCCAGCGAGACGGCGTCGTAACCCAAGGCTGAGGCTTTGATTTTTTCCAGCTTATTGTTATCCCTTAACCAGACCTCACCATCTTCACCGGTAACCTTTGCTTCAAGCACCTTGTCGGTATTGGTACAAGCCTCTACCAGAATATTACGAATGGGGTAATTGTGAGAATCGACAACTTTAACGAAACAACTGTCTTTCCGGTAGTTTTCCGTAGCGTCCCAAGTGGATTTGGGACCAGAATAGTCAGAAGTCTTTACCAGCATAAATTGATCCAGCTCCTCGTAACTCCCTTCTCCCACATGTGCTGTGGATAACCCCGCAAAGCCGGTAACGCAGAAGAGAGCTCTGTCTCCGGCAAGGACAAGCGAGTCGTTTCCGTTCTTGTACGTTGCGCTCTTATGCTGAGCGGAGAGACCGATGGCCAGTATAAGATTGCATATGAGGAGCTGATATTTTTTCATTGGTTGATGTGTAATCCTTTTAATAAGCAAATATAGCAACATTTTCTGTCTCTCAGGTTATTTTATTAAGAACAAAAAAAATCAGAGCTGAAAAAACAGCCCTGAATTGTGAAAAGTTGAAGCCAATGATTAATCCTTCGAAAGGAGCAGAAATATTGTAAAAGTTTGTTTATAATCCTTTTTCAGTAAGATAGCGTTCGGCATCCATCGCTGCACGGCAACCTGTGCCAGCTGCCGTCACTGCCTGCCGGTATATGGGGTCTGCCACATCACCACATGCGAAAACCCCGTCCACATTGGTTTTGGTGTATGGACTGCTGGTTCTGATATAACCTACATCATCCAGTTCGATGTAATCCTTGAATATCTCCGTATTGGGTTTGTGGCCAATGGCCAGAAAAAATCCGTCTACGGCAATATCCAACTTCTCTTCGTCTGATTCCCCCATTCGTTTTATAAGGTGCACTCCTTCTACCCCCTTTTCTCCAAAGAGACCTACGGCATTATGTTCAAACAGAATCTCAATTTTAGGATTATTCATCACCCTGTCCTGCATGATCTGCGATGCGCGCAGATAGGGCTTACGTACAATCAAATATACCTTGTCGGCCAGCCCCGACAGATAGGTAGCTTCTTCGCAGGCGGTATCGCCACCGCCCACCACTGCTACTTTTTTCTTGCGGTAGAAGAAGCCATCGCATGTGGCACAGGCCGAAACACCCTGTCCGGCATATTTTGTTTCATCTTCCAGTCCCAGGTATTTGGCAGTGGCACCGGTAGAGATGATCACCGTATCGGCTTCGATCACCTTTTCGTTGTCAATGGTCACTTTAAACGGGCGAACAGAGAAATCCACGGCGGTAGCCCGACCCGAGCGCACATCCGTGCCAAACCGCATTGCCTGTTTCTTCAAGTCCTCCATCAACTCAGGCCCTGTGATTCCATTGGGGTAACCGGGAAAGTTTTCCACTTCTGTTGTCGTCGTCAATTGTCCTCCCGGTTCCATCCCCTCATACAGCACGGGATTGAGATTTGCACGCGAGGCATAGATGGCAGCAGTATATCCTGCCGGCCCTGATCCGATAATCAGGCATCGCAATTTATTGTCCATAATGTAATTTGTATGTTTAAAAACCTTCTCTCAGTGTAGGACACTGAGAGAAGGTATATTCGTGAATTATTATATCAAAGATACGACTATTCTCCGAAATATGAAACCGTTATCAGCTTTATCTATTCGTCGTAAATGGAAAATATGGTGTTCCCGGACTTGATGTCTTGTTACCTGAGGTCGATGATCTCAGCGCCCGGATGTGCTGTTTTGTCGAAACGGAACATCGCATTGTCAAACTGATGATTGGCGTTGTATCGGGCGATGTCGATCTGTGTTTTCATGCCGTTTGCTGCGGTGAGCGTTACCTGTACCACGGTGTTGTTTTTTTTACTGATAGCTGCGGTCACCACCTTGAAATCCCTGTTCCCTGTAACCGGTGTCATCTCAATCTGCCAGACAGGGGTACCGTTTACAATTTTTGAGACGGGTGCTTTCAGGACATATCCGTTTTTATATATTCCAAGCAAGGCCAGCGGACTTACTGCTGCAACTTCCTGCCCGTCTGGTTTGCTGATATTTACCTCGTTTGTCTCCTTCATAAATACCCATTGTGTTTCTCCGTCGAACCATATATCCATCGTCTCCATCTCCAGTTTGAAACGATTCCCTTTGATAAATGCAGTGCCCGATTGTGGTTCGTAAGCATTGCCGACGGCATCGGTAGAGGTAGTTTTGAAAAGCAGCTGAATACCCTGCGATGTTTCGAAGCCGGCAAATGCTCTATCCATGATGGCTTTCGACTCTGCATTGTTCTGACTGAAAAGTGGCAGATATAAAAGAAGGGCTGTGAAGAGAATTATGAAAGGTTTCATTTTCTTGGGTTTTTAATTTTTTCAAACAGATGACAGGTAAGTACTGTCATATCAATTGACAGAAAAAGAAGGTTGGGGTTTAAAGAGCCAATTATCGCATGGAGTCGAACAGTTTCTCCAGTGAGTATTCATCGGCTATAAACACATCACGCGGTTTGCTGCCTTGAGCTGCACCTACAATCCCGGCGGCCTCCAGCTGATCCATCAGCCTGCCCGCACGGTTGTACCCGATGGAGAATTTACGCTGGATGAGCGATGTGGATCCCTGCTGGTGAACCACGATAAGCCGTGCAGCCTCCTCAAACAGTGCATCCCTGTCGTTCAGATCAACCGCTCCCGGGGTAGCATCTCCTTCGGATGCCACTTCCGGAAGGGCAAATGCATTGTCGTAGCCATGTTGTTTGCCGATGTACTGGGCAATCTCTTCCACCTCGGGAGTATCCACAAAGGCGCACTGGATACGAATCAGATTGCTCCCTTGCGAGAAGAGCATGTCGCCACGACCTATGAGCTGGTTGGCGCCACTCATGTCGAGGATGGTGCGCGAGTCGATCTGCGATGTTACACGAAATGCCATACGTGCAGGAAAATTGGCTTTGATGGTACCGGTGATAATGTTGGTAGTGGGACGCTGAGTGGCAATCACCATGTGGATACCCACTGCACGTGCCTTCTGTGCAATGCGGGCAATGGGCATCTCTATTTCCTTTCCCGCCGTCATGATCAGGTCGCCAAACTCATCAATCACCACCACGATATAAGGCATATACCGGTGTCCCTTTTCAGGGTTCAGCCGCCTCTTCACAAACTTCTCGTTGTATTCCCTGATAGCACGTACGTGGGCCCGCATGAGAAGCTCATAGCGATCGTCCATCTCACGGGTAAGTGAATTGAGTGTTTGCGTTACTTTGGTCACATCGGTGATGATGGCCTTCTCCTCGTCGGGCAGCTTTGCCAGATAATGTTTTTCGATGGTGGAATAGATATTGAACTCCACCATTTTAGGGTCAATCAGTACCATCTTCATCTCCGACGGATGTTTCTTGTAGAGCAATGAGGTGATTATCGCGTTAAGACCTACCGATTTACCCTGTCCTGTGGCACCGGCGACCAAAAGGTGTGGCATCTTTGTGAGATCGAAGATGAATACTTCGTTGGTGATGGTCTTCCCCAGGGCTACAGGCAGATCGTAGGTACACTCCTGAAACTTCTTCGAGGAGATGACCGACTGCATGGATACGATTTGCGGATCTTTGTTAGGTACCTCAATGCCTATTGTCCCTTTGCCGGGCATTGGCGCAATAATGCGAATGCCCAGTGCCGACAGGCTCAGTGCAATGTCATCTTCCAGATTCCTGATTTTTGAGATGCGGACTCCTGCCTGGGGTACAATCTCGTAAAGGGTGATGGTTGGCCCCACGGTGGCTTTGATGGAGACGATTTCAATGCCATAGTTGCGCAGTGTATGAATTATTTTCTCCTTATTTTCGTTTTGCTCATTCATGTCCACTCCCCTGTCACCCGTGTTATAGATCTTTAGCAGGTTCATGGATGGAAATTTGAAGTTGGAGAGATCTTTCCTTGGGTCATAATCTTCCAGCAGGTCGGTCTCATCTGCCAGATTCATTTCGGTACTTTTCCTTATCGCCTCAGCTGCCAATGGCAGCACTGTTTCATCGTCCTCGGGGACGACTACTTCGAAACGGTCGTCATGTTCCGGATTTCTTTGTTCCGGGGAGGACTGCGTTGCATGTGTGGAGGGAGTAACAGGTACTGTGTCAGCGTTCATGCGGACATCCTGCTCCCCATACACTTCTTCCTGCTCTGATGCCTTTTCCTGCGCACGGGATGCCTCCTTTAATTCCTTGATACCTGCAATGAACCGCTTAAGCAAGCCTGTTTTTTTTTCCTCGAATTCTTCCGGTTCATCCGGCTCTGTGGCTTCTTCTATTGCCGGACCATATGTGTCATCATCATGTTTAGGAAACGGAGGCCTGTTATTCATCAGTGTCTGCTGGATCTTGTATATGGAACTTTTCCGGAAGATTACGATGGTGATAACAATGAACAGCAGGATAGTCATTATCACTCCCGGCCATCCCACGCTGCTCTCCAGAATACGTTCAATCTGTATGCCATGCGCTCCGCCCCATTTTACATGAGAGGTGGGAAAAAGCCTGTCCAAAATAAAAGCACTGCTCACAGAGCCGCCTACAAGACCGAAAGCAGTGAGGAAGAGTGCCTTCATTAAAGGGAAATCCGACACTTTCATCATGCGGAGCCCAATATAAATAATAAAAATGGGTATTAACACAGAAAAGATACCAAACCCCCCGTTCACAAGGACTTCTGCGATGTAGGCACCTCCGGCGCCAGTCCAGTTGTCTACCTGGGGGGTGAGGGGACGGATAAGCTCTATGAGGCTCTTGTTCAGCACTTTGCTTTGGTCGGCAGCCCCTGTGAAAAAGAAAGAAACAATAGCCATCAACATGAATATGCCGACGAAAGCCGTGATTACCCCCGTAATAAAATGCAATCGCTCGCTTTTGAGAAAGCTGAACCACGAGGTTTCTTTTTTCCTGGTTATGGAAGGTCTCTTCTTTTTTCGTTTTGCCATAGATGCTTTTCTATTCTTTCTGCGATAAAACCTTTATTGCGTGGAAAAAGGAATAGCAGGAAAGAATGTACAAATTTAGGAAAAAGAAACTTAGATTAAAAGCCGAGGAGGTATTTTATCCTTTCTTTTGGCCTGTCAGGTAAATACCACCTATGAATAACACGACACCCAGTCCGAGCTTGATATATGCCCTTTCCTTGCCCTCACTGTCCTGCGCAGTAATCTCTATTCCCAGTAATTTCACCGATGAGGAACTCTCATTGAATCCCCTGATGCCCAGATACCCCAGAAACAATGCCACAAGAATAAGCAAAATACCGATTATCTTTTTCATCATCATTCCAATTAAAGTGTTTTGTTAAAACATCCGTTATGCAGGGATTGTTCTTTTCTCAGCCGGAAATGCGGGAGACTGACAGTATATTGTGTTGCGAAAGGCTTTCATTACAGTTTAAAATATGAAAGGTCCGCGAATCACTTCGCAGACCTCTCCTGTTAACACAATCTTCATGAAACAAACTACACTATCGAGTTGATTGCAGAATGATAATCCGGCTCCTGTGCAATCTCAGAAACCAGTTCCGTATAAATAACTTTTCCTGAGGGATCAACCACGACCACGGCGCGGGCCAGAAGGCCCTTGAGCGGTCCACTGGTCATTAGCAGCCCGTAATCCTTTGCGAAGGCATCACTTCGAAAAGTGGAAAGCGTAATCACATTTTCAATGCCTTCTGCCGAACAAAATCGACCGGCTGCAAAGGGCAGGTCGGCGGAAATACCCAAAACGACCGTGTTGTCCAATGCGGAAGCTTCCTTGTTGAAGCGACGTACCGATGCCGCGCAGGTGCCTGTGTCAAGACTTGGAAAAATGTTGAGTACTACATTCTTGCCTTTAAAATCAGACAATCTTGCCTCTGAAAGATCGCTCTTCACCAGAGTGAAATCGGGAGCCAATACACCTTTTGCAGGTAGTTCTCCGGAAGTTTGTACAAGGTTACCCTTGAATGTTATATTTGCCATATATTTTTTTAAATTTAAAACTAATCCAGACAATGTTCTTGTCACAAGTTCTAAACAAAGAGTCATTGTAAATGTTCAGAACATTTTCATTTTTAACGTTTAGTGGAAGGGGAGATTCTTTTTGTGTAACTCCTCACGCAGGTATTGTGCAGTATAGCTTTTTTCATTACGGATGATCTCTTCGGGTGTACCGGTAACAAGAATGTTTCCTCCTCTTTCTCCACCCTCCGGACCCAGGTCGATGATCCAGTCGGCACATTTGATGATGTCGAGATTGTGTTCAATTACGATCACTGTATTACCCTTCTCTATCAGTTTGTTCAGGACTCCAAGCAGCACCCGGATATCTTCGAAATGAAGTCCTGTGGTGGGTTCGTCCAAAACATACAATGTGTTGCCGGTATCTGTGCGGGCCAGTTCAGTGGCCAGCTTCACGCGCTGGCTCTCCCCGCCGGAGAGGGTGGTGGACGATTGTCCAAGCCTGATGTAGCCAAGTCCCACCTCCTGCAAAACCTTTATCTTGTGCAGGATGCCCGGAACATTCTCGAAAAATTCCACGGCCATATTGATGGTCATGTCCAGTACATCGGCAATAGACTTCCCTTTAAAGCGTACCTCGAGCGTCTCACGGTTGTATCTCTTGCCATGACATACCTCGCAGGGTACCATTACATCGGGGAGGAAGTTCATCTCAATGGTTTTGTAACCATTGCCACTGCACTTCTCGCATCTTCCCCCCTTCACATTGAAGGAGAAACGTCCCGGCTTATAGGCTCTTATCTTTGCTTCCGGCATGCTGGCGAACAGAGTGCGTATGTCTGAAAAAACACCGGTATATGTAGCCGGATTGGAACGAGGTGTGCGACCAATGGGAGACTGGTCTACACTCACCACCTTGTCGAGATGCTCCATCCCCTTTACAGATACATAAGGCAGCGGATCTTTCAGGGAACGATAAAATTTCTGACTTAGTATCGGTTGTATTGTTTCGTTGATCAGTGTCGATTTACCGCTGCCCGACACACCGGTCACACAAATAAGGGTACCAAGCGGAAACTGGGCTGTCACATTTTTCAGATTGTTGCCCGTAGCGCCTGTAACGATGAATTTTTTACCATTTCCTTTTCTCCTTTTTTCCGGAATGGCTATCTCCAACTTGCCGTTGAGGTAGTTGGAAGTGAGGGTGTTTCTTTTAAGCATCTCCGAGGGCAGTCCCTCAAAGACCACCTCTCCCCCTTTCCTGCCCGCAAAGGGACCCATATCCACAATATAATCGGAGGCCAGCATCATATCCTTGTCGTGCTCCACCACCACCACGGAATTACCCGAGTCGCGCAGTTTCTTCAATGAATCAATCAGCCGGTGATTGTCTCGCTGATGCAGGCCGATACTTGGTTCATCCAGAATGTAGAGCACATTTACCAGCTGAGAACCTATTTGCGTAGCCAGTCTAATACGTTGACTTTCACCTCCCGAAAGTGAGGCCGAAGAACGGGAGAGCGACAGGTATCCCAGTCCCACATCGAGAAGAAACTGCAAACGTGAAAGTATCTCTTTCTTTATTTCTCCGGCAATGAGTCGCTGTTTCTCGGTGATGGCAGACTCCGACTGGGCGAACCAATGATATAGTGCCTCAATGTCCATCTCTGCAAGCTCGGCAATATTTTTTCCATTTATCCTGAAATGGAGGGCTTCCTTGTTGAGCCGCTGTCCATGGCATTCGGGACACACCGAGGTGGTGATAAACTGTCCGGCCCACTTCTGGGCCGTGGCAGATGCTTCCTCCTCCTGCTGCATCTCAATATATTTTGCCACCCCTTCGTATGAAACCATATAATTGGAGTTACCCAACGATTCATTCTTGATCTTCAGCCGTTCATTGGTTCCATACATGATCTCTTCTATTGCCTCCCGCGGAATATCTTTGATGGGAGTCTTCAGCGTAACATCATACTTTTCGCAGATGGCGGTAATCTGCCAGAAGAGCAGATTGCTCCGTTCCTTCCCCAAAGGGACAATACCCCCTGCGGCAATACTCAGGTCGGGATTGGGAATAATTTTTTCAATGTCGATCTGATCTACCGAACCGATGCCCTTGCATCGGGGACACGCCCCCTGTGGTGAGTTGAACGAGAAATTGTGCGGCGCCGGCTCATTATACGACAACCCGGTAGTGGGGCACATCAGGCTGCTGCTGTAGTGTCTCACTTCATTGGCATCCACATCTTGTATTAGTATTAATCCCGAACCCTGCTTCATGGCGGTACGTACGCTCGCCTTCAGCTTGTCGGCAAACTTGTTGGAGACAACCAGCTTGTCTATCAGTATCTCTATGCTGTGGTTTTTATACCGGTCCACCCGCATGCCGGGAACAATTTCCCTGATCTCGCCATCAACCCGCACATGGAGATATCCTTTCTTGCGTATCTGTTCAAAAAGCTCCTTGTAGTGCCCTTTCCTGTTTCTCACCACGGGAGAGAGAATATAGATTTTTTTGCCTATATACTTCTCCAGGATCAGTTCCAGAATCTGTTCATGGGTATATTTCACCATCTTTTCGCCGGTGATCCAGGAATAGGCCTCACCTGCACGGGCATAAAGAAGGCGCAAGAAATCATACACCTCAGTAGTGGTCCCCACGGTAGACCGGGGATTCTTGTTGGTAGTCTTCTGCTCAATAGAGATTACGGGGCTTAGGCCGCTGATCTTGTCCACATCGGGACGTTCCATCTTTCCCAGGAAACCACGGGCATAAGCCGAGAAGGTTTCAATATACCGCCGCTGCCCTTCGGCAAAGATGGTGTCGAAAGCAAGTGATGATTTACCACTGCCGCTCAGTCCCGTCACCACAGTTAGTGAGTCACGCGGAATAGTCACATCAATATTTTTCAGGTTATGTACGCGTGCGCCGTAGACCTGAATTAGTTCTGTATCTGAAGCCATAGTTCGTATAAACGATAGATAACCTGAAAAAGTTTATTGAACCACCCATGCCCGGTTATGTACTTCAGGCTGTTTTCCCTTTCTGTAAAACAGGCTTTCCTTTGTCGGGATGAGAATGGTATAACTCTTGCCGGAAGTGTTACTCAGCTTGTTGCTACGGAGCCAGGAGTTGAAATCCTTTAGCTGGGCATAGGTGATTTGATTCTGTTGGGCGTAAGCAACAAGGTCGGGTATGGAACCGGTCATATTCACCTCCCTGAACTCCATGGGCTTATACAGATCGGTAGGCTTGAGAATAAATCCATATTGCTGCGGATGTTCAAATATCTGTTTGATGGCCAGCATGCGGTAATAGTAACGTGTGGTTTCCTCCACAAGCCAGAGATCGAGAGCTTCATCGGCACGCTGGTTATTAAGTTCACTGGTAATACGTGCCTGTCCCCCGTTGTACGACAGGGCGGCAGCACTCCATGAACCATATTTCCGGTAAGCATCTTTGAGATACCTGCAGGCTGCCACAGTCGATTTTTCAACGTGGTAACGTTCATCCACTTCGGAACCCACTTCCAGTCCATACTGTCTGCCCGTACTTTGTAAAAACTGCCACAATCCTGCCGCCTGCGCCGGAGATACGGCCCGGTAGTCGAGACTGCTCTCAATCACGGCCAGGTACTTCAGGTCGTCAGGCACCCCCTGTTGTTTCAGGATGGGTTCAATGAGCGGGAAAATACGGTTGGCTCTTTTAAAGAGAAGCAGAGTGGTGGAATGGAAATATGTGAAGCTGTTCAGTTCCCTGTCCATACGTTCGTGCTTGTCGTACCGGTCAAAAGTAATCTTTTCCCCGGCAAAGTGCATGCTCTCGGGAATTTCTACGGAGGCCGTCATGGAAAGTACCAAAGGTTTTTCAGAGTCGGTTTTGTCCAGATCGTTTCCCGATGTCAGAAGCAGAAAGATAACCGCCAGAATGGACAGTAACAGGGATATGGGGATAAGCAGTGATTTTTTCATTTTTCGTAAAAAAGTGATGTGTACCTCCCGGACGTAGACAGGAGAACCTGTCATACCGGAGGGGGAACAAATTTACAAAAATAATTTCAAAACCCAAACCTGCTTAAAATTGTTGGTGACACATTTCGTCTGTACATTTTTTCGTAAATTTGTGTTCGTATAAACAGTGAACAGGTAAGGATTATTAAAATGAAACTGAAAACTCCCAGGGCGGTCATTAAGGCCCACGACATCAGCCAGCTTCGTTTTCGCGACACTCCCTTTGTGAAGCTGATGAACAAGCGCATATACAACGTACTGATGGTGGCTTCCCGCTACGACATGTTTATCCTGGAAGATGACGGTCGTGTGGATGAGCAGATATTCAATGAATATACATCGCTTAATCTCCGCTATCCCCCACGTTTTACACAGGTTGGTAACAATAGGGATGCACTGGCCGAACTGAAGCAAAATCACTATGAACTGATCATTTGTATGCCCAATATGGACAGCAGTGACACTTTCGACCTGGCAAAACAGATAAAAGTGCATTATTCAGATATTCCCGTGGTGTTGCTGACTCCTTTTTCGAAGGCTGTGACACAGTCGTTAAGCAGGGAGGACCTGAGCGGTATCGACTATGTGTTCAGCTGGCTGGGCGACACCGATCTTCTGCTGGCCATCATCAAAGTTGTGGAAGACAGGATGAATGTGGAACATGACGTGAAGACGGTGGGAGTGCAGACCATCATGCTGGTGGAAGACTCTGTCCGTTTTTACTCATCCGCACTGCCCTTGCTCTATAAATTTGTACTCTCAGAATCAAGAGAGTTTTCGAAAGAGGCTTTAAACGACCACCTGCGAATGTTGCGGATGCGGGGACGACCCAAGATCCTCCTTGCCCGCAATTATGAGGAGGCGGTATCCTATTACAGGAAATATGGTGATAACATGTTGGGTGTGATCAGTGACATGAGCTTCAATGTGAAGGGTGAGAAAGACAAACAGGCCGGGAAGCGGTTGGGTGAGTGGATAAGAGAGAAAGATACCTATATACCCATTATTTATACCTCATCCGAGTCTGAGAACAGAAAATATATCCATCAGGAGAACGCTGTTTTTATCGACAAAAACTCGAAAACATTTCCTCAGGATCTTCGCAAAGCAATCAAGGATAACCTCGGCTTCGGCGATTTTATCATTACCGATCCGAAAACAAGAGAGGAGATATTCCGCATCAAAAATCTGAAAGAGCTGCAAATGAACATCCGTAATATTCCGGATGATGCACTCTATGAACATCTCTCCCGTAACCACTTCTCCCGTTTTTTCTACTCCCGTGCCATGTTCCCCGTAGCAGAAATGCTCAAAAAGATCGACGTGACTGAATACGCCAGCATGAACGATGCACGCGAGTTGATCTATGCAACCATTGTGCAATACAGGAAAATGAAGAATACGGGTGTGGTGGCAGTTTTCGAGAAGGACCGGTTTGACCAGTACTCCAACTTTGCCCGTATCGGAGAAGGATCGCTTGGGGGAAAAGGCAGGGGCCTGGCTTTCATTGGCTATATGGTGAAAACCCATCTGGAACTGAACAACAACGCCAACTTTCCGGTGACAACTCCCAAAACAGTCGTGCTGTGTACCGATATCTTCGACGAATTCATGGAAGCCAACGACCTTTACGCCGTAGCCTTGTCTGACCGTAGCGATGAAGATATCCTAAAGCACTTTCTGGCAGCCAAGTTACCCAAAAGGATGGTGAGCGACTTCCTTGTGTTTTTCGAAGCCGTGGAGGGGCCGGTGGCCATACGTTCTTCGAGTCTGCTTGAGGATTCCCAGTATCAGCCTTTTGCAGGGATATATGCCACATACATGATTCCCTATGTGAATGATAAGTATGAGATGGTACGCTTGCTAAGCAATGCCATTAAGGCGGTCTATGCCTCGGCTTTTTATAAGGACAGTAAAGCCTACATGGTAGCCACACAGAACCTGATAGATCAGGAAAAGATGGCGATCGTGTTGCAGGAGGTCGTGGGTTCCCAATACGGGAAGTTATATTACCCTGCCATATCGGGGGTGGCACGCTCTATCAATTATTATCCCATTGGTGATGAGAAAACCGAAGACGGTATTGTAAACATGGCATTCGGGCTGGGGAAATATATTATGGACGGCAATAACGGACTGCGGTTTTCACCGCTTCATGCTTCGCGTATACTTCAGTTAAGTTCACTCGAACTGGCATTGCGCGATACACAAACACAGTTCTTTGCCCTCGACCTGGATTCTGTCTCCAAGGACTTTACCATTGACGACGGTTTTAACCTGTTAAAGTTGCGGCTGCGTGAAGCCGAGAAGGATGGCCCTCTCCGATATGTAGCTTCTACATATGATCCTCAGGATCAAATAATAAGGGATGGGTTTTATGAGGGAGGACGAAAAATAATTTCTTTTGCCAGTATCCTGCAAAACGACATGTTTCCGCTCTCGGAAGTGCTCGACAAACTGCTGAAAGCGGGTCAAAAGGAGATGGGAAGACCGGTAGAGATTGAGTTTGCCGTCGATATCAGTAATCCACAGTTCGGTTCATTCTACGTTCTGCAGATCAGACCGATTGTCGACAGTAAGGAGGTGGTTCATGAAGATCTGGAAAAAATAGCGATAAACAAGACGGTATTGTTTTCACGAAATGCACTAGGAAATGGAATATCGAACGATGTATATGATGTGGTTTACGTGAAATCATCTGCATTCAATGCAGCCATGAATCCGGTAATAGCACGAGAGATTGAAGACCTGAACAAAACATTTGCGGCTGCCGGCACCAATTATGTACTGGTGGGGCCCGGCCGCTGGGGATCTTCCGATCCCTGGCTGGGTATCCCGGTAAAATGGACACATATCTCTCAGGCACGGGTAATTGTAGAGTCGGGCATGGAAAACTACCGGATTGAGCCCAGTCAGGGTACCCATTTCTTTCAAAATCTCACTTCTTTTGGAGTGGGTTATTTTACTGTCAATCCTTTTCTGGAAAACGATGGTTTTTTCGATGAACCATTTCTCAATCAACAACCGGCTGTCTATGAGACGGAATATATACGCCAAGTACATTTTAACCGGCCCATGTGTGTCAAAATAAACGGTAAGAAAAGAATGGGCGTTGTGCTGAAACCTTAGGAAGAAAGATGCCTGTCCCCGGAATAGTGATAAATGGAGATCCTGTTTTCCCTCTCCACGGTTTGGGCGTAATTTACCGCCGGAAACGGAATTCAATCAGAATTTTATAATTATAATAAATGTAAATAGAATTTCCCTTCCTTATAGAAAAATGACCCGGGTAACTCTTTGTTTCATATTCGTATACTATTCCTTATCGTCTTTATTTCGATTAAAAAGAGAATAATTTATTAGTTAATTAAATCAAAATGCAGGGAGAGAGGGCAGCGTTTTCACCTCTTTTTTCATCATAGAGAATATAAATGCACTGTTTTTACTCGAGATCTCAAAAATGATGCGTATAAAATTTTCTGATGAACCTAATTATTAATTTTTAAACTTTTACGATTATGAATGTAAAGAAGTTAAGTTATGCAGTGAGTATAGTGCTTGCTTGTATATTGTTTGTGGCTTGTGAAGACGACGATAAGAAAGTATTGACTTTTACTCCGAGCAAAGTGGAAGTGGAAGTAGGAAAAACGGCTACCGTCAATGTAGGGAAGGGAATAGTCCCTTATACAGCGAATCCGGCCGACAAAACCATCGCTACCGCCACTGTGGACAAAAGCACTGTTACTATTACCGGAGTGAAGGAAGGTACTACTACCATTACGGTGACCGATAAAGAAAAAACCAGTGGCAAGATTTCCGTCACGGTAAAGAAAGCTGTCTCATTGACATTCGATAAGCCTGCTCCGGAAGCGACAGTAGGGGCAACGGTAGATGTGAAAGTCAGTGGAGGTGTAGCGCCTTATACTGTGGAGACAAAAGATGCTACAATTGCTACGGCAGTGGTTGCCCAGGACAAAATTACCATTACCGGAGTAAAAGTGGGTAAAACCGATATTGTGGTATATGATAAAGACAAGAAAAACAGCGGTACCATTTCCGTAACCATAAAATAACAGCGTATTGCACGATTCCCCGCTTCTTGGGGAATTTATTAATGAAAAGGCAGTCCCGACGGTTTCTCCGGGCTGCCTTTACCTATATTATTATTTTCTTTTATAATACTTTCATCATCTTCTTTGTGGCAAAGAGAGCTTTATGTGCGGTTTTCTTTCCTTCTCTTTCAACCAAATAAGGAATGAATTGTTACTACACAATAAATGAATAA
>DGZP01000036.1:44125-50985 GCA_002398565.1 Proteiniphilum sp. UBA4977 | reverse complement strand
ATTCCTGATAGATTTTCAATGCCGTTCTTTAACTGATCGGGTATTCCCGTGTTGTTTTGAATCATGTCACTCTTCTCTCGGGCTCGAAAAATAGACTCGTTCTTGAATGAATTTTCTTGTGGAAAGAATGAGCTACTCGCCTTCTTAGTGAAAAACGGCTTACTCGTCACATTATTTGTGACACCGGTATTCGGCGTCTTCTGAGATTTTTGTATCGTCTTTGTCATATGATCTGTTTGTTTTCAATTTATCAGTATGAAATTACGTATTGTCCTGTACATGCTTATTTACTTACCACTCCACAAATAATAGCTCTGTTCTCCATGGAATTTTTGCCAACGAGCTATTCCAGTTCAATTTGTCGAGCAGGATGTCCTGGGCTTTCCGTTCCATCAGCAGTTTATAATGGTGTTCTTCCTGTACCAGTTTTCCGTCTCGTTGGATAAACAGTTGGCGTAATCCATCGGGTGAACTGTTTTTTAATGCAGGCCACTGTCTGATTACTTCACATAGAAGCTGCCTGCTTTCATCCTTTATTCTTTTAGATAAAAGACTTTCTCTCTTCACTGGTATTGTAAGCGATACACCGCACAGAATTTTTTCAAAAACCAGGTCACACTCAAAAAAATCGCTTTCGCCCGTAGCCACGAAATGAAGTGTCTGAATGGCCAGAGAGCGTGCTGATTCTTTGATCTGATCCCTTTCATCCAGTACTTCAATAGCCTGAAAAAATGTTTTCAAAAAGGGATGAAGTAAAATAAGCCCCGCATTTTGTACGGCGATACCTCCTTTATCGGGTGTGAAAAATGATTCCTGTCCAACCTCTTCGATCATCGGGAATTCAGTACGGTTCTCAATTCCCTTTACATAAGGAAAGACAGTTCTGTCTGTTCCTGACGAAGCTGAAATAATTTCAGCAATTTTTTCTTTCTCCCTATTGGATAACAGGTTACTTTTTTGCATGATTCCGATTAATACGGGAAGCAGTGTACTGACCGGCTTTTTTGTTTTCAGTCCGGATATCTTTCCAAGCGCGCTGGCCAGCTGTCTGGAAGAATGCTGTAGCCTTGCAGTTTCACTACCGAGGGAAATTTCCAGTAAAAAACTGAAGAAAGAGGCCTTTGCATCAGCGGGCACGATATGCATCAGATGTACTACATCTGTCGCTTTTTCGACAGCCGGGTTGATCTTTTTTAAGAAAAGCATTTTCTGTTTCTCTTCGAGTTGAAAGATAAACCGGTCGTTCATCCCCGATCCCTTTTTCAACAGATTGATCAACCGGTTTAAAAATTCCGGTTTTTCGAGACTTTCTTTCCAATTTTTGAGTTGCAAAAACTCAAGAAGATCGACTTTTGTCCCAAACCAGGGGAGACGGCCCTTTTCAAGAAAAAAGAAAAACAGTTCCTCCCTGTTTCCTTCAACAGGAATGATCTCCATGCCATTTTGCAACGTAACGCCGCTCTTCCCGTCATCAGGAGAGCCGACTACAGCCTTCATCCGTTGCAAAAACAGGTCGGTCATCACTTTCTCCAGCCTGTCAGCCCAGTTGTCGGCCGGAATCCGTACATTCAGATCGAATGTTTGAAAACGGATTATCTTATCCGTCGGGCTCCATTCATCCAGTATTTTCGAGAGTTCCGGAAAGAACCGTTGCTCCAGCAGGCCGGCAATGTTGTCCCTGATCGCTGTGGCAGTCGTCATGTTTGCCGTGTTCACCTCGACAAACACCTTTTCAATTATATGTGAGTAAACATTCAAATTATACCAGATTATCGTTTAATATAAATTTGACATGTTCTTCCAAAAGTTCCTTGCCGGCTACTCTTTTCGCCCATTCTTCCAAAAATGGACGGAACGATTCCGGCAGTTTAATGTCACGTTCCCTCAAATTTTTGAGCATGGCAATAATCTGTTCCAGCAAGCGCTTCAGCATTTCACCGGATACGTCGAGTACATCGTTGCGCTGACATCCGGTTAGATTATAAAACAGGCGTATTTGTAAACTAAATATTTGCACCAGATGCTGAAACTCCTCGCTGTCGGGATTGCCGGAAAGTTCCATGATCAGCCTAAAGGTTTCCGTCCATAAATTGGAAAACATCTCCTCCAGTCTTTCATTGTAATTTCCTGCCAGGAAATTATTCACCTCGTCGAGCACTCCTTTTCCAAAGTCGGCTGTGCCTCCGTACAATTCGCTTGTCGACATCCAGACCGGCACCACAAAATTGGAACCGGAAAGATGAAGTGTCTGTAGAATCTTGAGGTCCGCCCACATACCCTCTTTGGCTTTCTCAACACAGTTGTCTATCGGTGGCTCCTTCTGTATTATAAAATTTACCGGGGAACAGTCGGAACAGCAGAGATACGGCAGGGAAAAGTCGGCTACCACCGTATTGTCCGGGATATTGGCATATGCCGGGACTCTTCCCGAAAGCCGGGACCGTTCTTCTTTCATCAGCGTTTCAATTCTCAATATCTCTTCGTCGTCCGGATTCTCCTTTTTCAGATATTCTGTGTATCTCCCGAACAGGGATAATCGTTTTTCTGTCTCTTCGAATGAAGATGACTTAATCCCTGCAACTGCAAGGTTATCAGCTATGTCATGTCTCTCTGGATTTATTGTACGTATCGGTTTGGTCTGAATTTTGTTGAGGTAAACCAGTACAAAGGTACCGCCGGGTTGTACACCTGCCTTGTGCTCAAGGCCCGGATGTTTTTCGATAAACCGGGTCAGCTGCAGCCGGAGCAGAATCCTTTCCTTTCGGTTGTCGATCTCTTCGAACAAAATTTCAATCTTTTTACCCGAGCAGCAGACATGGGAAAGCTGGTTAATCAACAGGTCCATGAATAGTTTCATGCTTTGGCTCAGTTCGATCTGCTGATAGCGGTTCTTCATCAGCTTGACCCGTTTACATAGTTCCTCCAGGGTAAGCTTGTACGTATCGACCTGACTTATTGTGAAATCCCGAATGCTCACCGGCATTTTCGTTACGAGTTCGTTGGACCATGCCAGCAGTTCAATGGATTGATCTATGACAAATGTTTTCATCTCGGGTTGCTCTCTCCATGTCTCATCGGAAAGCTGCGATTCCACCATGGTTCTGGATTTTGCAATCACGTCGTTGACCGACCCGCCTCTTGTCTCTTCATAAGCTTTTACCAGTATGCTTCCAAGTGCATCTTTTTCAGTGGTAAAGCTGTCGGCAATGGTTGTCATACGGGGGAAGGCGGCTTTATTTACCGCAAAAGCATTTTTTTTGGTACGGTGTGTCAAAACGGGATCCTTTACATTTGCGCCCGGTTTTACAAGACTGAAACCGGAGAAAAATGAGGAAACCTGGGCGAGGATACATTCCTGTTCGGCCGTCCAGGCATTTAATAGTACCTTCAGATCTTCAAATTCGCATTCATACTGATTGATATTCAGACTTTCGGTGTTCAGGCTTATTGACAATGCTTTTACGTCGAATGCCAATCCGTACCGTTCTTTTTGATCGTTAATCTCATCAAGCGCTGTTTTGTAATCTTTTCCCTGATGCCCTTCGATCCGGTAAAAATCGAAGCCGTCGATGTTGTAGCTCAGCGGATCCTGGATATGCGGCAGTTTGGCCAGCCTTTCACGATGATAGCCCAGGTTGGTATCCGGGGAATTTTTTTTGGTCTTGTCATAATTCCAGTATTCCAGTAATGAGTGATCTACAGTGTAATAAAACGGAATGGCGCGCTCGCCCGGCGTCCCCATTTTTTTTGAAGGAGTGATTTTTATCTCTCCCGTTTTTTCGCCGAATCTGCTGATGATCTCGATCAGTCGCAGCACCAGGCTCCTGCATTCTTCGAGTTTTCCGGAGCCACACGAGAGTGATGGAGATTTGTAAAACCCATGCCGGAAATGTTTTACGGAGCTCTCTGTTTCATCGAGGCTACCGAGGAGCAGATGTTTGGGAAAAGCATGTGTATCGGGGCAGCACTCTTCTCTTAATGAGAGAATATGCGCCTTGATTTCCAGGTATATATCCGTCACATCTTTAAAGAAGTCGTATCGGTACTGTACATTAAACGGAATGTTGAAACTGCCGGTTCCCGCAATTTCATTCAGTTTAGCCAAAAGGGACGCCAAACTGTTTTTAGGCAATTTCATTTGCAGGATGGTGTCAAAATCTTTCAGGATTTTTGTAATCCCCACAGAGAGGTTACTGAAGAATACTTTGTTGTTGATTGCCTTGTGAAAAGCCAGTTTGAGGTTTTCATAACTGGAAGTATTGTTCGGATTCAAGATCACGCGGGGAACAGCCACTTCGGGGAGATCGAAATATTCATCGATTCGTTCATATTTGGAAAAGAGAGTGTCCCTCTTGACCATGTACGTTGCATCTTCCTTTGAAATCAGCAATACTCTGAGCCGGGCAACCTGTTCGATACCCTGGTTGTCACAGTCGATACTGGTACACAAATCACCCTCTCTGGCATAGGATTCAAGGTACAACACTACTACCTTGTTTCCCACGTCGGGCATTTCCCCCAGCGGTTTCTCCCCTTCGGTTTGCTCAGGCAGTATCTCCCATAAATCCATGATGGTTTCTGTTTCGCCACCATCCTCTTTTTTCCTGAAAAAGGGGTAATTCGCAAAATTATCCCCGAACTTCCGGAAATGGGTAAATTGAATCTCCTTCAGGTCGATGGATTTTTCGGACGATCCCGCGATATCCTTACGGAGCAGGATCAGGTCTCCGTCAGTAGTAACGCCCACACCACGGGATAGGGTCACTGTTCCTTCCGGACTGTTATGATGCAGCTTAAAGCCGCAAACAGTACCTACCCCGTGCAGGAAAACACGTGACAGCCGGTGCTGATCTTCAAAATAATCGATGAACCCATTCAGTTGATCTTTTGTCAATACCTGGTTATCGACGAACATATGGTACTGTGTGGTAATGCCACTTAATTTCTCTGCCATAGCTTATGTATTAAATATTTCCTATGTTGGTACGGCCAAGGATAATCTTGCCTTCCAGTATTTCATTTTCCTCATTGCAATCGATCAGTCTACCTGTGGGATAAACAGAACTTAATTCATTCAATACTTTATTTAGTTCTTTTAATTTCTCTTTATCCTGTTTCTGTCCCAGATTAGTTTTTGCCAGAAGGAATGCTTTGTACGCCTTTTCCAGCCGGAGCATATCATTGTCTTCATCGGGAACCTGCCCCTCACGGTAACCTACCCAGCAAATACGGGCCAGCACGTGAGCAGGTAGCTCTTTGCGGATAAGTTCTGCAAGGAAATTTCGAAAATCGATGTTGGCAAAGCGGTATGTCCACCCGGGCAAGACCACGGTAACCCTGAAAGAATAAGGATCAATGGGGTGACACCCCCTACAGTCGTCGTCGCAGATCGTCATAAACTGATCCTGTGATACTGTTTCGGTTGTTACGTCGGGGCGTAACAGGATATGTTCGATCAAGAACATACCTTCTTCACTGAACATGTCCGTCATGAATGCGATAAGTGCAAGAATGGCTTCCTTGATTTCCTCTTCTGTTTCGTGGTAAGTATACTGTCGGGCAATCACCCTGTCGGGTCCATCAGGATCGGCTTCCCTGTCAAGCACATTGAAGGAATATTTACCGGTAGCTGAAATCTGTATTTCAAAATTTCCCACTACCGTTTCGTCGGCGATTTCACTTTCAAATGCTGTATCGATTGACCCGGAAGAAGTCGTCACTATTTTCACCATGGCATGATAAACTTCGTCCCGGGCTTCCTGTGGTGTGTGATAATTTTCGGTAGCCGACAGAATAATGTTACCTCCCGTGTCAAAAATTCGCCAGCGGTACACGGTGATACCGTCAGCATCGACAAGATCATAAATCTCAATCAATGATCCCGACAGATCTCTCCGTGAATAATCTCTGATACCGGCAAGACGGGCAATTCGTTTTTGCACACCCGCCACATTTTCTGTGTCCCATAGATCCTCTGCAGGTTGCCGATAATAATTGAATGCACTACCCCGCCCCCGGCTGGTTACATCGTAGTCTTTCAAAAAGCCTTGTTTCGACTGAAGGATTGCCATGTCGGCATAATCGGCATACAGTTGTTTCATCAGGAAGGCATAGTCGGTGAACTTCTCGGCAAAACGGGCCACAAGATGATCGAGGATCTTATTTTTACGCTGCACATCGTTGTCCAGATCACCAAGCAGCTTATGGGTCAGTTGTTCCGGATCGCCTGCGGGATAATCTGCCACCAGTTCCTCAAAATCCTTGATATCCTGTACCGCCTGAGTGAAGTATGTCTTCTTCAATCGTTGATCGACAGAGAGAAGATCTTTCACCTTTCCGAGGTGTGCAAAATAAGTGGCCAGCACCTGATCGAAAAAAAGCAGATAGGCTTTCAGCTGTTTTGCCTGTGATTTCCTGGCGGTGGGTACCTGTGGCGGTAACCCGTTGCGCCCGATACCATAAGTGTCCGGGAAGTCGTTCTGGATGGTCGTCGTCTCATTTGTGTTGGCATAAACTCCCTGCGGCACCTCAATCTCCATTCCCACCTTGGCACTTTTCTGTGCTTCTCTTTCCTCTTTTTTTATTGTATCGAGGTAATGCTCCACTTTCTTTTTGTTTACGTTCACCGGTAAAACGTTCTTAAAGTAGCTGTAAGCACTATCTGAACAACGTACCGGCTTCTTGCCCGGCTCCACGCAAATTATCCATTCACCCGCATCGTCATCCGGGTTATTACAGTCTTTGATCGAAATATCCTTTATGATTTTTACACCATCCACCGCCATGATTAACTGTATCAGATCGGACAGTCGTACTTCGGTACGAAGGACAGCTGACTCCAGTTCCCCTGAGTCGATGAA
>DGZP01000036.1:0-43858 GCA_002398565.1 Proteiniphilum sp. UBA4977 | reverse complement strand
TCCATCATCTGCTTCAAAGAGTAAAACCTGAGCGAAGGGGAAAAATAGTGATCAATGGCGTGGATTACCTTGGCATGCACCAGTTCCTCGTTGGCTTCTGCCTCCAGTTCAATGCTTGTGCAAACGGCTACGGGGTGAATTCCCACTTCCTGAATATTAATCAGGTCTTCGCACAAGTTGCGATTGGAGTGGAACCGGAGTCTGATCTCTTTTTTTATACGCTCTTTCTCAACTTCCTGCAGCATTTCTGTTGGAAATTCATCTGTGTCCAGATCATCGAAATCAACAATTATGGTATACAACCCCTTCAGATCGAACTGCTTTTTATCGTCTGGATGAACGGCTTCGAAATCCCTCACATTGTACGACAGTTTACTGTTTTTACAGTCTACCCAGATGGTTTTAGGGTATGTTTTCAACCAGCAGTTTTTAACACCCTCAATATCGATGAACAATTTTCGGTAATCAGCCTCACTTACGGGTTTGGTGGTTAAAATATGTGATGCTGTGAAAAACTGCTCATTGATTTTCGGAGTGGTGTTATCTTTCGGGGTCAGCAGATTCTCGATGGGCATTTCGATGCGCGCTGCGAGATCGGTCAGCGCATAACTCAGCATTTCGAGCAGGGTGATACCCGGGTCGTGCACATTGTAGTCGTTCCAGACATTGCGGGCCAGTTGCTCAACATACTCTATCCCTTTTTTACGCAGGAAATCATAATCGAGATCGTCTCCGGTGGTGACCTCTTTCCTTATCGGGTGATATTTTTTCAGCTCTGACATGTTTCTTTGGTTTCTGTTTGTACTGTGCAACTTTTGATGTCGGTATCAATTTTGTGCTGTCTGGCCGATACAAGGATGGCCCTCGGACTTTCGGGTGACACACTTTTGATATTTGTTTTCCCATCCTTTTGCAGTTTTACCTCTGCTACATAATCCACATATCCCAGCTTTTCAATCCAATTGATTACCGTGCTCCGGTGCAGGGTAGCACCAAACCTTATTTCGGCGGTTCGCTCAAAGGCCCAGGGCGACAACAGACGTGTAATATCTTCATTCAGTTGCTTCTTGTAGAAACTTTCGTCATATCCATCGTGAAACTTCACTTTCAGCGATACCGTTACTTCTTCATAGTCAGGATTCCGCACTATGGCATTTACATGAAAAGAATTGAACTGATTGATGGTCTGCTGCACCTTATTCAGTAAAGCCCTGCTTACCCGTGGCTGGTAAATGTCAAATACATTTTTGTTTACAATGTCCGGGATTACGATCAGCAACAGATCGCCCGGTGACAAAAAAGAGTTTTCGGAGGTATGGTTCAGGCATTTCACTTTGTGTATTTCGGGAAATTGCTGTAACACGATATGTTCGTAATCCCAGAGAGTGATGGCCCGGTTTTTATGTCTTAGACGTTCACTTACCCGCCGGTAATAGTGGGCATCTGTCTCCCGGGAGGTGCCGCCGAAAGAGCTGAAAGGCTGAGAAACTCCCTTCACCGTGGAGATCCGTTGCACGAGTTTTGAAATGTTCCCCGCTTCCAGTCCCTTTTCGAGATGTGACAATTCATTTCCGTTGTCTGTAAAGTGTGCCTGAATAGCCTGGGCATAAATGGCAATGGCTTTACAAACCGCGTCGTAATTCTTATGGATTCTGGCTTTTACCCATACTAGTCCCCCGGGAAGCCGCATACCATTGCTGTTTGTTCCTTTGGGAATGGAAAACCGGACAATACCCGATTTCAGGAAATTATCGGTCTGGTTGATGATCATATACGCTGAATCCAATGATTTCCATTCATTGTTAAATAATACCGACCACTCTATTTTCTGTTTTCCAGTGAATGCATCGGCCTCCGGGTTCTCACTTCCTTCCAGCACCTGTACCAATAAGGAAACCTGCTGCTGAGGCAGTACATTTTCCAAACCGATATAAAGTTCCCCGCCCTTGCAATAGGTAGGCACGGAATAGATTTTTTTATCGGCTCCGCTCAGAAAGGAGAGTTGATTTTTCAGAAACGGATGTTCTTCCGACTGCCCAAAGGGATGTTCATGAAACAACTGAACGGTGTTATTCCTATACTCCTGCTCATTTGCTGTCAGGTTGAAAGTCGCTGTAGCAGTATAATTCAGCCGGATGGTTTCCACCAGGGGAGTGTAGGGTTCGTTGGGAATCAATGCTGTTTTCTCCTCACTGGCCAGGGCAAGCGCGTAAATTCGCGGAAAAAGTTCATGATAGAACGACTGTTCGAGCGACAGGCGGGCAGGACCGTTCTTCCCGGTTTCATAACCTGCATTTGTCACGGTAAAACGGGTGGCAAAACCATCTCCGTCGGGCGTAAAAAGCGTTAACCTGCCGGGTAAGGTCATCCATTCCTCTTTGTGTCTGATCTCAATCAATGCCTTGAAATAACTGTCGTCAGTGACAATTAAATTATTGGGATTTTTATTGACAACTTTGAAAGTTTTTTCCAGCGACGGGTTGATCTCCTGTTTTTCCAGCTGAATTTCGGCTGCGACCCTGTCAGAAAGGAAAATTCCGTCGAGATAAACTGATGAACTGGCCTGATACAGGTAATCGGTACGGTAAGCAAAATACAAATCGACAAAGGCATCGTAACTTCCAAGCTTCCCGGGCGTATTTTTCCAGTCTATTTCCACGTCAAAGGTTTCCCACTCCTTCCTGAAGAGTTCGGAGCAGCCGATATAAAAATTAGATCCCTTCACCGGTTTGGTTCCGAACGGGAAAAATGGTTTGGAAGCATTCAGTATACCGATATCATTTTCCAGTTCAAGACCTTCTACTTTTCGTACATCCACATCGATGGTGATTGCTTTCACCTCTTTCTCGGCCAGCCGGCGGTAAAGGGTGTGACCATCTTCATTCTCTGTCCGAAACAACACCCTGCACACTGGCAGGCCGACAGTAAAATTTTCGCCATGTATTGCCTTTTGATAACCTGCCACCGGTTTTTCCTCCTTCGGAATCTGAAAGGCGAGTGTCATTTTTTTTGTTGTCACATCAAGTCCCGATGTATAAATAATGCTTCCTCCCTCTTCGCTGAGCTGCGGTAGAACGGTAAACGGACCAAGCCATCCTTTCTCACCACTGCACCATATCTCCACATTTTCTGTCAGCATGGTTACAGGGAAAGAAACGGGTGAACTGATAAACTCAATGGTCATCCTGACATTACGCTCCCCCTCTTTCATCGCTAAAACATCGGATGCCAGGGCAAAGCCAACTTTTGCGTCGGGTAGTTCAGGATAACCGGACGCGTTATAATGACCAAAAGGCCACCATTTTATATTGTCATCTGGAAAATCTCCGCCGACGCCATCGAATGAAGCTGCTTTCTCGGATGCCTTTATTTTACTGTTGATATGGTCGTTATATACATTTTTCAGCTGGGCAACTCTGATCTGGTTGGCGATCAATTCGCCGTCCGTCTTATAGATACGTTTTTGTCCTTTGTCATCCTTGCCTCCGTCAAGCTGTGTATCATTACCTATCTGTGTAGCCACACAGTTTTTGGCCAGTTCGAATAGTACATGTACCTTATCGGGGGTGGGGGGCAGCTTTTCAATTTGGAGGATATGTTGATAATAAAAATCCAGATGCCTGCTGGTAAGTCTATTGAACCGGCTTTTACTGAATTCGAGCAACCTGATGAAGGCAATGTAAAGCGCCAGGTGTGGCTTGATGCCACCTCCTTCTCCCACACTTTGAAGGAATGTTTCGATATCTTCGTCTTTTTGAAAGAATTCCTGCCAGTCCCCCGCGGGTTCGGTATCGTCATGGGTGCCAAAATAATTCAAATGTGCTGCAAAACGGTATGCAAACTGCATCCATTCTTTCAGGCTGAATTCGTTCAACTCTACCGAATCGGGATTCAGAGCCTCAATAAACCTCTCCTGTTGGTCGGTCCCTTCACGCGTCAGTATTATTTCCTTGCCGCAGTTAGTCATATTTATTCAGGTTATAATTCGTTACCCTCTTCTTTGTAAAAAGGATACACCATATTCATTCTTGAGTTGGTTACACGTATGGTATAATCAATACGGATGAGTAAAACTCCATAAAACTCGTCGGTTTGGTCAATTTCTATTTTATTTACGTCGATACGTGGCTCATAATAAAGAATGGCCGTTCGGATCAAATCGACCACATACGTTTCTATGGTCAGATTGAGAGGGCTAAACAGTAACTCATCGAGGTTACAGCCATATCCCGGAACCATCACCCGTTCACCCGGTCTTGTAGATAACAATATATGCAGGCTGCTTCGTATGTCCTCTTCGTCTTCGAGCATTTTCACCGCCTTTGACTCCCTGTTGAATTCTGGGGGGAAACTCCAGCCCCTGCCGAGAAACGATTGATTTTCC
Source organism: Proteiniphilum sp. UBA4977 (assembly GCA_002398565.1). Taxonomy (GTDB): domain Bacteria; phylum Bacteroidota; class Bacteroidia; order Bacteroidales; family Dysgonomonadaceae; genus Proteiniphilum. The sequence goes on along the minus strand of DGZP01000036.1, from coordinate 39,474 downwards.
ATATTTTTAGTCTCCTATTAATACTGTTGGGTCACCGGCTACTACGGTACCTCCGTGCGCCATCGTATCGCCCATGCGTGCTGCAGGCATTCCGCCAATCAATACGGTGGCCGATCCTACGGCGATGGAATCGGGTGGCCCACTGCAGAGAGCCATGTCGCCCACCCGTGCAGCCGGCATTCCACCGATCAGTACCGAGGGGTCACCGGGTGGCAAGACAGGCCCGCCCACATGGGGTACAGTACCCGTTACCATAGGGCAGGTGTGCATATCGGTTATTCGTGCTGCAGGTTTTCCCATTTTTTAATTTATTTGAACCAGTGAACCTTTCAATACTGCTACTGCGCTTGTGGAAATTTCCGCGCCGGCTGAGCCTTCGGCCTTAAACTGTGTATTGGCTTTTGCCGATATGTTCATTCCTTCGATACGAATGTCTCCGGTGGCTTTTAGAATGATGTCTTTGGAACTGTCGAGGGTTATTCCGTCCGAATCGATCACCACCTTGTTGCCCTTCTCGTCTTCGAAATGAATGACTCCCGCATCGTCATCGAGTGTCATCTTCTTCCCGCCGGGTGTTTCCAGCGAAACTGACTTCTTCCCGTCATTGAAAATAAATCTTATATTGCTGCGGGTGATAAAGCCTTTTTCGTGGTTCTCGTCCGATGCCGTCAGTGGTGCCGGTTTGGCGCTGCTGTTCATCATGCCCAGTACCACGGCGTCATTCGGGTTATCGTTGATAAACCCCACAATCACTTCGTCGCCGATCTCGGGCCTGAAAAAGGAGCCCCGGTTTTCGCCGGCATCCAGCGTGGCTACCCTGGCCCATATCCCCTGTCCCTGGTTATCCACAACGGGAAATCGCACCAGTATACGGTCTTCGCCCTCCGGATCCGATTCCAGTTGTGTGACGATACCTACTTGCAGTCCATGTACAGCGGCTGTAAGTCCGGCTGCCGGAAGATCATTGATGTCGGCTGTTTCGATAAACCATTTTGGACTGATTCCAAACTGGGCATCTGTCGTCCAGTTCCCCTCTGCGATCTGATGGCGGACTGCGGAGATAAAAACATTGCCGTTGAACCGGTTGCCTACCCCTTCCAGCTTTATCATGGTACCCGGTTTCACAGCCGGAAGGCCCTGGAATTTTAGTCTTCCCCTTGTTTTTGCCATCTGGTTAAACAGAGCTTTGGAGTCTGCCCATAGTTGCAACGAGGCGTTGTTGGAGCTCCCGTTTTTCAATGCCAGGTTTTCTAAACCAATTACCTGCGCCAAGTCGCCGGGCGTAATATTTCCGTTCAGTGAAACACCCGGATCGTTGGCTTCGGCTTCCAGCAATTCCTGTCCGGAAGCATTCCATGCGTAGGTAGTCACCTTTGAATACTGATGCCGTGCATCTATTTCGGCGTCGAAGTCGAGCATGGTGGCACCGTAAGTCACCGTTTCCACGGGCTGCTGTCCTGTATCCGGTTTTTTCACTAGAATCTTTCCGTCGTCTACCACGCAGATCATACCGTTTGCCTGTGCCCGTGTTATACAGAAATCCCAGTCGGACACATTGTACTGTACCAGTTCTTTGTGTGTCACATTTATTGGCTCAATATCCTTCTCCAGTCCGTAATTACTGATAATTTCCTCCATCATTTCACTGTCGGAACTTTCATAAAAGTATCTGCTTTTTCTGCCTGCAGTGAGTTTTACAGCCTTGTCTTTACATGTTACGATCAAAAAAGACCTGTCTGACCGGATCTTCAGTTTGTGGCCCATCACGATTCCTTTAAAGATGGTCTCTTCATCGGAATGGTAACCTGCCTTGATTTCGATCTCTTTACCCGGCACAAACAGATCCTGGTTACTTATGACAAAGTCCCGTGACGCCGGGTCTCCGTCGCGTAAGAGGATGCTGGCGCAGGAGATCCGATTGATTTCCTTTTCCACATCCACACTGAGTACATGAAATGATCGCGGCAACGTTTCACCTGAAACCAGAACCTCGAAAGTGATCAGGTCGGCCGATTGCGATGTATGGATGACTCGTTCGGGCATAATCAGGATGTTTTTTCGATGGGTGGAAAATAGATTACCTGGCCCACGCTTAATTTTCGAAAGTTTGTAATGCGGTTCACTCTGGCTACCTCAAGGTAATATTTCGAGTCGCCATAGATGCGGAAGGTCATAAGTGGCAGTGTGTCACCTTCTTTCACCTCCCTGATGTGGGTGAGATCTGGAGAACTGTTATTTTCCTTTGCCACGCGGAGATTGTCTTCCACAAAACCTTTAAATTTGGTGCGCGCCGTGGCACGGAGTGGTGTTCCGTTGGGCTTGAACAGCTTGAAGGTAATCTCCATTTCCGACAGTGTTCCTTTGAAAAGCAGTGTACCCCATGAAATAATCAGGTAATTTGGTTTGTGTTTCTCACCGTTGTACTCGAAAATCACCCTTTTAAACTGTTCAATATCGTCAATAATCCCGTTGCCTTCATCGCGGAACACATTGTCATCGGCCGTTCCGGGTTTGCCATAGTCGACGATAACACCGGTACGGTCAAAAACAAATTCCAGTTCCAGGTTTGCGGGTGGTGCCTTGTTGAAGCGTGGTGCTGCTGCACTCGTCCCCGGTGCCTGATCCTCGTTTTGTTCAATTTTGTAGTTGAACTTGTATTGTTCAGGATTCAGTAACGTTTTAAATTCTCCATCGGCCACTTTCTCCGTGAACTTTTCGTCTTTATATGCTTTGATACGTAGTTTTATAAGTTCTCCGGTCATGTCATCTTTCCTCTTTTTTTGCAAGGATCTCCATCACCTGTTCTACACAGGCTGCAATGATCTGATCCTTCTCATTTTGTGTTGTCTCCCCTGCGACACCTGCGGCAGGAGTACTTTCATCCACATTGATACGAATGTGCAGTTCCTTTATCTCTATCGGCATGTTATTTCACATTGAAATAGTGATATGTCAGTTCTATGGTTTCTATGGCTATCTTACTCTCTTCTGCGTTGAAATCGGTCATGTTCCATTTCACAGGCCAGGCATGTACCACATTCCAGGTTGCCAGGGGCTGGTGCTCTTCGTTGAGCAGACTGATGGTCAGGTCGGCAGGACGGATATCGAAATTTTCCACCGCGTCCCTGCACCATTTTATCAACTCCGAATCTACGAGTAATCCCCGTTTTAGCACCAGGTTCGGGTATTTCGTCCGCACCGGGAGTTTGTGCTTAAACCTGTTTTCACCCCCTTCGGCAATCTCTTCCGTGTCCATGTCGACTGTCAGGCCTGAAACGGACTGGAATTGAAATTCACCCTTGATATGTGCAATTTCAACCTTAAAATGAAATCCCAGGGGAGGATAATAGTTGGCCATGTTTACTCATTTTGAATGCTGAGCCCTTCATGTACCAACTCCATTGATTCGATGGCCACTTCGTTTCCGTCAGCCTTCAAATCAGTAGATTGAACTTTGGTAGGCCAGGCATTTTTCACTTTCCAGGTGACCACCGGTTCATGCTCTTCATTGAGCAGGCTGATAGTGATGTCTCTTCGCTCTATCGTATTCAGCTGTACGGTGTTCCACCAGTTGAAATACTCATTGTCACTTTTAAATGTTCCACGTTTGAGGGTGATGTTGCTATATTTTTGCATACCGGGCATTTTCAGTTTTGAATATTCACGGCTTGCACCGTCGCGGTATTCCACCACTTCAGATTCTACATCCAGTCCTGAAACTTCGGTAAAACCTATTTTTGTACCGCCCCATTCTACCTGGAAATGGAACTTAACCAAAGGATACGTTGTTGCCATAATGTATTTGTTTTATTTTTTTAATCATCTGATTGTTTATGATTCCTGCATTTTGTGGGAGAATTTAAGGATGATAAATTCAGCCGGCCGGACAACGGCCATTCCTATTTCCACATGCATGTAGCCGTTCAGGATATCCTGGGCGGTCATTGTCTGTCCCAGCCCAACCCGCACATAAAATGCATGTTCCTGTTTGGCGCCGGCTAACGCGCCGGCTCTCCACTGCAGGACCAGGAAATTTTCGATCATTGCACGCACCTTGACCCAGGTATTGGCATCATTGGGTTCAAAAACAAACTGCGCCGTTGCTTTTTTTACTGACTCTTCCACCATATTGAAGAAACGACGGACCGGGATATATCTCCATTCATTGTCGTTACCTGCAAGGGTGCGGGCACCCCAGACCAGTGTCCCTTTTCCGGTAAAGGAGCGAATGGCATTCACCGATTTTCCGGCCTCCGTATCTATATTCATGCTTTCCTGATCTTCATGTGTTACGTGTACTGCCGGACCTTTTACGGCGGTAATACTCACATTGGCGGGAGCTTTCCATACCCCGCGGTTTTCATCCGTCATGGCATAAATACCCACGACAGCTCCGCTTGGCGGCAACACGACACCGTGGGCCCTGATGGCATCGACAATACCCCTGTAAACACCATCCACTTCGCGCAACGTCTCCGTGCGATTTACCCTCGAAGCAGCCAGCTCGTTGTAAAAATCGGCAATCAGTTTTTTCAGCTTATTGTTTAATGCAGTAAAATAAGGAGCAGCATTGACTGCTGTGGCAGTTGCCGTGAATATATTGTTCCGGCCGGTTGTGGGTGTCATGAATGTCAGCGGGCTGAAATCGACGTTAAAATCATCAGAGATCAGTGGACTATCCCATCCTGGCGAGGGTGCATCACTGTTTGCCGCCTGACTGAAATGGTTGTAATCATACAACATGGTCAGAAGACCGTGGAGATTGGTATTTTCAGCCACAAATTTTGCATGGATGCCGGCAGCCGAATTCTTATCGCTGACGTCGCTGTCCGTCAATGTGAGATGAAAGAAAGTTTTGAAGAAGGCATACATGCCGTTGGCAAAAGTAGCCAATGCAGCCCGGTTATTTATTGTTCCCGGTATAGGAGCTGTCAGAGCCGATCGTGCAGCAATATCGTTACTGATCTTTTCAATACTTCCTATCAGGCTGCTGTTAAAGAACGCTTTGATATCTGCAACGGCAGTACCCTCTTTTGTATAGGTGCCCCCGGTGACAGTCCCATAATCAACAATGAAGGGCAATGTGGTCCGGATCCATGGATAGTAGGCGGCACCGTATTTCAGGAAGTTCATTCCTGTATTGTTCCGGAAATCAGTCACGGGATCGTTCGTGGGCGTGATCTCCGTGTCGCCTGCCACTATGTCGAGCACGGCAAAACGATCCTGCAGTTTGTTACATTGGGCCAGCATGGCCGCATGTACTTCTCCGGCTTCGGCTGCCGATAAATGCACTACCTCGGGGATCACGAGGAGGGTAGGCAGATCTTCCTTCTCGAGCGAGGTCAGGCCATTGAGCAGTTCCTGTTTGTCTATGTCAGAGGCCACGGTATTGTGATTCCCTACAGAAACAATAAAACAGTCGCCTCCGCCATTGGCATAAAACATCCTCACCGAATCATAAAGCAGGTTCACGCCGTTCACCCTGGCTTTTTTTACCGTGTCGTCGGAATTAAGTTCAATTTCGACCGTTGTTGGTTGTGGGGCGCCACCGAAGAAAAACTCGTACTCGGGCAGCGAACCAATTCTGATTGGTTTGATGATTCCCTCCGTATGATAATCCACGCCTTCCACTACTGCCTTATCAGTGTAACCGACAAAGGCGGGGATGGCTGTCTCTACTTGCGCTACAGAAGGTGGAAACTTGGATATTTCCTCAATGTAGACACCGGGTGTTTTGTAAGCTGTTGCCATAATTTATTGAATTTTAATGTTACATATAGATTTCTGAAAATATTTTTGTGGTTGACGGTTCCGGTTTAATTAACGAAGCGTTCGGATTGGGTAATTCAGCTTTATTTAATTTCAATGAAATGAAACCGTACCTGGTAAGCGGATGTACTTTTTTTGTTATCAGGATTTTAGCATTTCCGTTCTCCCTGATTACATCATCTACCGGTTTTACGGATTGGGCTGTATTGAAAATGTATCGCCAGAAAGTACTGCGGTTCCTGAATGTAAGTTCAAATGTTTTTGAGGAAACGGTAATTTTCCCCTGTGCGTCGGTAATATGAAGGTTTATTTTATCGCCTTTCATGAAGATGCGGATGATACCAAAACAGTTGCTCTTACCCCTGGATCCCGTATTTTTTATTTCATTCTTTATTCCCTCCTCCGAAAGAATAAATTTTTCATCTACAGGATGATTCATGTCTGATTTATCCAGCATGGGGAAGCTATCCGGTTCCGTAGCAGGCTTTCGGTTCGATAAATAAAACAATTTCCCCGCCTCTTCAAGAGCAAGCTCGGTATAGTTATAAAAGAAAGGGTCTTTTATCAGAATAAGAAAGGTGAGAAATAAGTTATCGTCCAGCGAAATAAAAGGACTGTTGTTTCCTTCGGGCTTGATTTTCGACCATACTGCAAATCCCTTGTGGCTCATCTTCATGAGCAGGCCGTGACCATTTAACTTGGTTATGGTATTGTCAGAGGGAATAATATCAAATATCGACCTGAAATCATATGCCTTCAGCTGGCGTGACTGTTCCGCTTCGTTCATGGAGTCATATTTTACCACCCCTTTGTCAAGAAAGAAGTGATGGAGGATATTTATCCCGAACAGCTCCTTATATTGTATTGAAAAGGTCATAATGCTCAATAATAATTGTTCAGAGTACCTCCGATATGTGTAATGAATTCCGATTCTGAGAGTTTCTTGTCACGCTCGATCTGAATAAGCTGTACTTTATAAATTACAGAAGGCATCTGGCGTCCTCCCAAAGTGCCCCATATATTGTTTAGTTCTTCAAAAGAAGGTGAATAGATTTCAAGAATAAACCGAAAGTCGTCCAGAATTTCAAATGCCACATTATCTCTGTTATATACTGTATTTGAAGAGGTAAATACTTTTTTCCCCTGAAAGAACTCAATTACTTTTGAAATGCTGATGAGTGAAGTATCATAGTTTTTGAAGTTTGCGGCAATCAATAAATACAAATTGAGATGAACAGGTGGATTTCGGTATTCTGTCTTATTCTCGTTGACTTTTACATGTGGACTGTTCTTTAATGTTGACTCCTCCTCCAACCTCAGCAGTGTAATAATCAGTTTCTCGGTCAGGCTGGACTCGTCAACCTTCCCGCTTTCCCAAAGCGAGATATTTTGAAGTTCTGTTGTCCTGCTCAGGCCAATATCCTTGAAATAGCTGTCGAGCTGTTCTTTTATTATGTGCATTGATTCGTACAGCATAGGCGCATTTTTATGGACGAAGATAAAAATTGCATGTAAAAAGTGTTAGGATTATTCTTGCATCTATTTGTTCAAATATTGCATTAACATTTTTCCGATTTGTACTATTCTTGCATTTCGATATCCTATTTCATTGACTAAAAGCGAATAAAAAAATAAAAAGATTACACAAAATATTTATCTTTGCGTACTATGAAAATGACAGATTTCCGGATTATCCTTGCCTCAAACTCACCACGACGCAGAGAATTGCTTTCGGGTATCGATGTGAAATATGAGGTGCGCACGTTGCCCGATATAGATGAATCCTTTCCCGCATCACTGCCTCATGAGGAGGTAGCCGAGTTTCTTGCTTGTAAAAAAGCGGAGGCCTATCTGCCTGCACTCAAAGAGGATGAACTGCTGATTACGGCAGACACTATTGTTGTATTGGATGGGATGATTCTAGGTAAGCCACATAATAAGCCTGAAGCTATAGATATGTTGCGTAACCTTGCCGGAAAGCGGCATCGGGTAATTACCGGTGTTTGTCTGACCACATCGCACAGGCAACAGCGGTTTTCTGACGTCGCTTACGTCACCTTCAGCACGTTGAGCAATGAAGAGATCAGCTATTACGTATCCCGCTACGATCCCATGGATAAGGCTGGTGCCTATGGCGTGCAGGAATGGATAGGCTACGTGGCGGTGGAGAAGATAGAGGGTTCTTACTTTAACGTGATGGGACTGCCTATTCAAAAGGTTTATCAAGCGTTGAAACAGTTTTGAGATCAGAATAAATCATTTATCTTTGCGTCTTCGCTACTCATGTTTAAAATTTGAACAATTAAAATCCCGTTTATCATATGCTTACAGTAGAGAAAATAGGTGGCACCTCAATGTCCCAGTTTCAGGAAGTCTTAAATAATATCATCATCGGAGATCGAAAAGGCGACGAGTTGTATAACCGCATCTTTGTGGTTTCGGCCTATAACAATGTGACCAACTGGCTACTGGAGCATAAGAAAACGGGTGAGCCGGGGATATACAATAAGTTTCTTAATGGAGAGGATTACAGCAGTGCGCTGGATTCCTTCTGTCAACGGCTGCTACTGATCAATGACGGCTTTGCTGATTACGGCCTGGATCTGAAAGAGGCACGAGACTTTATCCGGTTCCGGGTAGATCAGGCCAAGACGGTACTTTATAGTCTCGGCAAAGTCCTGGCTTCGGGTTACGTGAACCGCACCGACATCCATCTCGCTGCACGTGAGATACTGGCTTCCATCGGCGAGGCGCACTCGGGCTGGAATTCAACCAATATATTGAATAACAATGGAGTGAATGCCCGTTTTGTAGATCTGTGCGGATTTAATGACAACGAGCCGCTTACCATTGATGAACGGATCCACAAGGAATTTGAAGGAATCGATTACAGTAAGGTGCTCTGTATTGCCACCGGTTATACCAAGGGTACGGAAGGAATTATGCGGGCCTTTGACCGGGGATATAGCGAGGTTACCTTCAGCAAGATTGCGGTGGAAGTGAAAGCCGCGGAGGCAGTCATTCACAAGGAATATCACCTGTCGAGTGCCGACCCGAAAATCGTGGGAGTGGAGAACAGTGTTCCCGTGGGACATACCAATTATATCATTGCCGATCAGTTGGCCGATATCGGCATGGAGGCGATACACCCCAAGGCTGCCAAACCCTTGGAGCTTGCCGGTATCGATATTCGTATCAAAAATACGTTCGAACCTGCACATCCCGGAACCCTGATATCACGTGATTATATCTCACCGGAAGCGCGTGTGGAGATTGTCTCCGGATCACGGAAGGTGATTGCCATTGAGGTGCATGACCCCATGATGGTGGGTGAAGTGGGCTTCGACGGGCGCATTATGCAGTATTTCGTGAAGTATGGTGTGAGCTATATTCTTAAATCCACCAACGCTAACTCCATCACCATGGTGGTCTGGGATAACGAGAAAAGTAACGAGTTGATCAAGGTGCTGAACGAAGTGTTTTATCAGGTGACCGCCGAGCCAATGGCCATTGTCTGTGTCATGGGTACGAACATTGCGCTCCCCGGGTTTCTCTATAAGGCGGCACAGGCGCTTTTTGAGAAAAACATCAACATTGCAAGCTTTGCCCAATCGCTGATGCAGGTAAACATGCAGTTTGTAATTAAGCGTGAGAACTATGAAGATGCGGTCATCGCGCTGAATGAGAAGCTTTGCCGGATAAGCTGATGCCTTATCGGCTGCTTGATGTTTGAGTCTCAATCCTCCTCTTCCTCATATTCCTGATAAAGGAAATCATTATAGGGAAAACGGGTGATGTGAATCTCTTTTACCCTGTCGTAAAGAAGTTGTTTCAGGGTATCTATATTTTCTTTCTCTCTGGCAGAAATGAAAATGGTCTCTTTGTTGTTCAAATTGTTCAGCCAGGTCTGCCTGAGCTCCTCCAGCGTGTAATTTTCCCGCCTTCTGGGGGTGAGGTCATCCGTATCTTTTACTACATGTGTAAAGGCATCAATTTTATTAAAAACAATGATAACCGGCTTCTCTGTGTTGTCGATTTCATAAAGGGTTTTTTCCACCACCTCTATCTGTTCCCTGAATGCAGGATGGGAGATATCCACCACATGCAGGAGGATGTCCGCTTCGCGTACCTCGTCGAGGGTCGATTTGAAGGATTCAATAAGGTGCGTGGGCAGCTTTCTGATGAAACCCACTGTATCGGTCAGCAGGAACGGGAGGTTTTGAATGGTCATTTTGCGTACCGTGGTGTCGAGGGTCGCGAACAGTTTGTTTTCCGCAAATACGTCGCTTTTGCTGAGGAGGGTCATCAGGGTAGATTTACCTACGTTGGTGTATCCCACCAAGGCCACACGCACCAGCTTTCCGCGGTTCTTGCGTTGTACGGTTTTCTGTTTGTCGATATCTTTTAACTCCTGCTTCAGGCGGGAAATCTTATCGAGTATGATTCTGCGGTCTGTCTCCAGCTGCGTTTCGCCCGGCCCTCGCATGATGGTTCCACCGCCACCGCGTTGCCGCTCAAGGTGTGTCCACATCCGAGTGAGCCTGGGAAGCAGGTACTGGTATTGCGCCAGCTCCACCTGTGCCTTGGCATGGGCTGTTTGTGCACGCATGGCGAAAATATCGAGAATCAGGCTGGTGCGGTCCATGATTCTTATATTGAGTTCCTTTTCAATGTTGCGCAGTTGTTTTGCCGACAGCTCATCATCGAAAATAACCACACCGGCTTCGTTTTCCTCCTCCTTTACATAAGCCTCAATCTCTTCCAGCTTTCCCTTACCCACAAAGGTGACCGGGTTGGGTATGTCGAGGCGCTGTATAAAACGTTTTCCGGGTACAAGACCCGCAGTCTCGGCCAGAAATGCCAGTTCGTCGAGGTACTCGTTTACCTTTTCCTCGTTCTGGTCAGGGGTTATTAAACCGACCAGAACGGCGGTTTCATTTTTTATTTCGTTGGTAATAAAATCTTTCATTTTTCTGAAATTTAGAGACAAGATACAACATGCAATGGATAGGATTCAGAGGTCTTAGAGCCAGAAACCGAATCCGGCCATAAAAACAATCTGGGAATAATCTTTGATGAACTGGTATTTCAACTCGAAATTTGCCCGTATCCGGTAGCTTATGTCGTGTTGATAACCGAGGCCAAGGTTGATACCCGGACGATGTTTTACCCACTCCTCCCCGGCCGGTTCACCTGTTTCCCCTACGCTATACTTCCAGTTGGAATAATGAATCCCTGCTAACGGATAAAGCGAGGCAGTCACTGATACCGGGATCACATAGTGAGCATCTGCTTCAGCCATCCACATACCTGTGTCCCTGAATTTGGGGAAGTAAGTGAAAGAGGGTACAAACCGCACATTGTTCGTATGGTAATAATGCAGATGCATTCCCACCCCCGGACGGTTGATTTCAGCCCCATATCCGGCATGAATGCCCATGCCGAAGGTTCCTTCAAACTGTGCGGACACTTTTGAAAGTGATAACATTCCGAAGACTACACACACAAGAAACATTTTTTTCATAAGTGATCGCATTTTAAACAAATTCAGATTATCATTCCGCTACCCAGGCAGAGATGGCTCTCCTTGTCGTATACGACACCGAACTGACCGGCAGCAATACCCTGTATGGGTTCATAAGAGCGAATGCGATACATGTCCCCGATTCTGGATATTTTACCTTTGGTGAATTCGGGCGTATGACGGATCTTGAAAGTGATCTCCTTTTCATCGTCAAATTCACCCCAGAGGTCCTTTGTTATGAAATCGAATCCCTGCAGGTCGATGACTTCGCCATATTGATGTTTTGTATCGTATCCCCTGGAAACGTAAACAATGTTACGGTTCACATCCTTTTTGATCACAAACCAGGGACCACCGCTCAGACCCAGTCCCTTGCGCTGGCCAATGGTATGAAACCAGAATCCCTGATGTTTCCCCAGTATATTTCCTGTCTCCAGTTCAACGATCAATCCTTCCTTCTTTCCAAGATAGCGTTCAATAAAATCGTTGTAATTTACCTTGCCCAGGAAGCATATTCCCTGGCTGTCTTTGCGCTGTGCTGACGGCAGTTTCTCCCGGGATGCGATGGAGCGTACTTCCGATTTTAGCAGGTTCCCAATGGGGAACATCAACTTTGAGGCCTGCAAATAACTGATCTGTCCCAGAAAGTAGGTCTGATCCTTCACCTTGTCTTTTGCAGTGGAAAGCCAGGTAAGACCGTCCAGGGCGGTGGTGGTGGCATAATGCCCCGTGGCAATTTTATCGAACTCGTGACCCCACTTCTGTTCAAAGACGCCAAATTTAATCAGTTTGTTGCACATCATATCGGGATTGGGAGTCAATCCACGTTTCACCGACTCAATGGTATATTTTACCACGCTGTTCCAATACTCTTCATGTAGGGAGACAACCTCGAAGCGACAGCCATATTTTTTGGCAATATAAGTCACGATCTCGATATCTTCCTCCGAAGGACAGTCGATGTAGCCATCCTTGTCCTCCATACCTATCTTGATATAGTAAATTACCGGATCATGACCCATCTCTTTTAGCTGGTGTACCACTACCGAGCTGTCCACTCCCCCGGAAACCAATGCTGCGATCTCCATTTTTCCGTTGATTTTAAGACGCAAAGTTACAAATAAGATTTGAAAATGTCCGTGCCTGAACTGCAATGGCTAAAATTGATTATTTATGAATTAAATTCCGGAAATCAGAAAAAATAATGTTACCTTTACAACTTCGGAGTGGTGTATGGATAAGCCACTACCGGGATTCCGCACGCTCTTCCCGTATCCCGGAGAGTTGTTGCCTATCCCGAAGCTGATTCGGGATCTTAGAGAGAAAAGAAAAAAACGATATAAATGACTTACAGATGGAATTATTCAACCCTATCAACCGACCAAAAAATTATCAAAGATGAATTAGCGAAAGAATTAAACTTACATCCCGTCCTTGTTGAGCTGCTCGTGAACAAAGGTATGGAGACAGCCGAGGAAGCGACACGGTTTCTCTATCCCAGACTTGAAGATTTGCATGATCCTTTTCTCTTACCCGACATGGATAAGGCCATTCGACGGATTGAGAAGGCGCTGGGCAATAAAGAACGAATCCTTGTTTACGGGGATTACGATGTGGATGGTACTACAGCGGTAGCGTTGGTGTATAAATTCTTTCGGGGGATTACCAATAATATTGATTATTATATTCCTGACCGGTATGATGAAGGGTATGGCATTTCGTTTCAGGGAATCGATTATGCTGTGAATACGGGCGTGAAGCTCATAGTCTCTCTCGATTGTGGCATCAAAGCGGTAAGTAAGGTCGCTTATGCCAAAGATAAAGGCATTGATTTCATCATTTGTGACCATCATATGCCAGATGACAGGCTGCCCGATGCTGTGGCAGTTGTAGATGCAAAAAGAACCGATTCGGTATACCCTTACGAGGAACTTTCCGGTTGCGGTGTTGGCTTCAAGCTGGTGCAGGCTTTCTCCCTGCGTAATGATTATCCCTTTTCTGACATTGAGCCGCTTCTCGATCTGGTGGCGGTAAGTATTGCTTCCGATATCGTTCCCCTCACTGGGGAAAACCGTATCATGACCTATTACGGCTTGAAGCAGCTTAATTCAAATCCCAGCTTCGGCTTACGGGGTATTATTGAGATTTGCGGACTACACAGAAAGCAGATTACAGTCAACGACATTGTCTTTAAGATTGGACCCCGCATCAATGCCTCGGGCAGGATGATGAATGGAAAAGAGGCTGTAGACCTTATGTTGGCAAATGACATGACAACAGCACGGGAGAAAAGCAAGAATATAGACAAGTACAACGAAGATCGCCGCGAGCTGGATAAAAAAATCACCGAGGAAGCGGTTGAATATATCGATAACCATGTAGACATAAAACATCAGAAGAGTATAGTTCTCTATGATAAAACATGGCATAAAGGTATTGTGGGTATTGTGGCCTCGCGTCTTACGGAAAAGTATTACCGTCCGGCAGTAGTACTCACCAAATCAAATAGTATGATCTCGGGTTCGGCGAGGTCGGTGCCCGGTTTTGATGTGTATAAGGCCATTGAGTCGTGCCGCGACATTCTGGAGAATTTTGGTGGCCATACTTATGCCGCGGGATTGACATTGCGCGAGGAGCACCTCAATGAGTTTGTCGACCGTTTTAATACGATCTCTTTCGACGGTATAGAGCCGGGAATGATGCTCCCTCAGATTACTGTCGATGCAGAGATTACACTTTCGCAAATCACGCCTTCTTTCATCGAAGGGCTTGCATTGTTTAATCCCTTTGGCCCCGAAAATGAGAATCCTGTTTTTCTGACCAAAGATGTCTATGATACTGGTGGCAGCAAGCTTGTGGGCAAGGGATTCCGGCATATCAAGCTTGAGATGACAGACCGGACCACGGATGAACCTATGCCCGGCATAGCCTTTAGTCAGCACGATTTCTATCAGCGGATCAAGTCGGGTCTGCCGGTAGACATCTGTTATACCATTGAGGAGAATACTCACGGTAGCAAATCGTTTACCCAGTTGATGGTCAAGGATATAAGGGGGTAGCCAAAACACTTGCCTATGCAAACGGAGTTGTTTCACCAGATACTGCACGACTATTGGGGTTATTCCTCTTTCCGGCCGTTGCAGGAACAAATCATCCAATCGGTCTGGGAAGGAAGGGACACCTTGGGCCTGATGCCAACGGGTGGGGGCAAGTCGCTCACTTTCCAGGTTCCGGTTATGGGTATGAAGGGGATTTGCCTGGTGGTGACACCGCTTATTTCGCTGATGAAAGATCAGGTGGACAATCTTCGGGAGAAGGGAATAAAAGCAGCAGCAGTCTACTCCGGCATGTCGCGCGAAGAGATCATCACCACACTTGAGAATTGTATCTTCGGTGACTATAAGTTTTTGTACGTCTCTCCTGAGCGCCTCTCCTCCGATATATTTATCAGCAAGTTGCAGGCCATGGAGGTGTGTCTGCTTGTGGTAGACGAATCCCACTGCATTTCTCAATGGGGTTATGATTTTCGTCCCTCCTATCTGAAGATTTCCGGAATACGTCGCCTTCTGGAAGGTGTTCCCCTGCTTGCACTTACCGCCACAGCCACACGGGAGGTTGTGGATGATATCCAGGAAAAGCTGCTCTTCAAAGAGAAAAATGTTTTCCGTAAAAGCTTTGCAAGACATAATCTTTCTTATGTGGTTCGAAAAGCCGACAACAAGCTGGGTGAGCTTATTCATATCCTTCAAACCGTGCCGGGTACCTCCATTGTTTATGTACGTAACAGAAAACAAACCAGGGAGATTGCCATCTCACTCAAAAAGGCAGGGATTACAGCCGACTTTTTTCACGCAGGCCTGTCTCACGAGGAGAAGATTTATAAGCAGAATGCCTGGAAGCTCAACGATTGTCGTGTGATTGTGGCGACCAATGCCTTTGGGATGGGTATCGATAAGCCCGATGTACGGACAGTCATTCATATGGATCTGCCCAATTCGCCTGAAGAGTATTTCCAGGAAGCCGGACGTGCCGGACGTGACGGTGAACGTTCCTACACGATCATTCTCTATACTGCTTCCGACAGTGGAAAACTGAAGAAAAGGATCACTGATTCCTTCCCGGATCGGGACTTTATCCTGCGTGTATATGAGGCACTGGGGAATTACTACCAGGTGGCTGTAGGATCGGGATATAATGATGTCTACGATTTCAGTCTCCACGAGTTTTGTGTTCCTTTCAAGCTTCCTTTCCTTCAAACACACCATGCATTGAAGATACTGGAGCTGGCAGGGTACATTGAATATACAGAGGAGATTGACCTGCGGTCCAGAATAAGGTTCCTGATTTACCGCGATGAAATGTATTCCCTCCGTCTCGATAAGGATGCAGATGAGCTGCTACATACTATTTTAAGAAATTATACCGGTGTTTTCTCCGATGATGTTTACATTGACGAGTCAATGCTCGCCACGAGGACGGGAAGGAGTAGGAAAGAGGTCACGGAGACGCTTGTTGCACTGTCCCGCATGCATTATATTCGTTATATCCCGCAAAAGAAAACACCTTTTATCGTGTTTACCACTTCACGCGAGGAAACACAATTTGTCTCCATCTCCCGTGCAGTATATGAGGAACGAAAAAAACGCTTTGA
This sequence comes from Proteiniphilum sp. UBA4977, assembly GCA_002398565.1. Taxonomy (GTDB): domain Bacteria; phylum Bacteroidota; class Bacteroidia; order Bacteroidales; family Dysgonomonadaceae; genus Proteiniphilum. The sequence goes on along the minus strand of DGZP01000036.1, from coordinate 23,530 downwards.
AAAACGGATTTATTCCATGATCGGTTACGTGGAGGAGGAAGCGGTGTGCCGCAGCAGGATGTTGCTGATTTATTTTGGTGAGAAGAACCCGGAAGACTGTGGCATATGTGATGTCTGTCTGAAGAAGAATGAGACAGGCTTGTCGAATTATGAATTTAAGCGGATCAGGGAGCAGGCCGAAGCGTTATTATCCGATGGACAGGTACGCAGAATAAACGACCTTGTAGATTCGATCAAAAATGAAAATGCCGAAAAAGTGATCCGTGTTATTCGTTTCCTGATTGATACGGAAGAGTTGATTCTGGAAGATGATCGGGTGTCGGCAAAAAAAAGCTATTAAGCTGAAGTATGCCTAATAGCGGAGTGAAAATACTTTATTTGGTGACCCCGACAGGATTCAAACCTGTAACCTTCTGATCCGTAGTCAGATGCTCTATTCAGTTAAGCTACGGGGCCTCTTTTTACGGGTGCAAAGATACGATATTTTTGTAAATTCACAATAACTAGCCCAAGATTTTCTTTCGAATAAGGCGTGTAAATTTTCATTTTCCCCAAAAGAAAATCACTTCAAATTCTTTGTTAATAAACTGAATTATTGTAACTTTGCAGTCCGATTATTAGTTTTTATCAATTAAAAGTTTGATTTATAGCTTTTTATTTGCCTTTATGTCCCTTAGCAAGACAAAAAAGAGGAAGCCAGTAAATCTTCTTTGCAATTATTTACTAATTAAACAACAACAAAAGTGGATACACTAAGTTATAAAACCATTTCTGTAAATAAAGAAACGGCTAAAAAAGAGTGGGTTGAGATTGATGCCACGGGTCAGCCCCTGGGACGCCTCTGTTCAAAAGTAGCCAAACTGCTGAGAGGGAAGTATAAGGCGAGCTTTACCCCGCATGTGGACTGTGGCGATAATGTGATCATCCTGAATGCCGATAAGGTGAAACTCTCGGGCAACAAGTGGACCGATCGTATTTATTATCGTTATTCGGGTTATCCCGGAGGTCAGCGTGAGTTCACACCTGCCGAACTGATGCGCAAGGGACCGGACAGGCTTTTCAGAAAAGTTGTGAAGGGTATGTTGCCCAAGAACAAACTGGGAGATGCCATCCTGACCAACATGTTTGTCTATGCCGGAACAGAACATCCGCACCAGGCACAGAAACCCAAAAAACTTGATATTAATACGCTAAAATAATAAAGATGGAAGCAGTAAATGCAATAGGAAGACGCAAAGCAGCTGTAGCCCGTGTATTTGTTACCGAAGGAACAGGCAGGATCGTCATCAACAAACGCGAACTGGAAAACTATTTCCCTTCTTCTATTCTTCAGTTCATTGTAAAACAGCCGTTGAACAAGCTCAATGTATCGGATAAGTATGATATCCGTATCAACCTCGACGGTGGCGGTTACAAGGGACAATCGGAGGCAGCCAGACTGGGCATAGCACGTGCTTTGGTGAAGATTAATCCCGAAGACAAGGCGGCGCTGAGAGCCGAAGGTTTCATGACCCGTGACCCACGTGTGGTGGAACGTAAGAAACCGGGACAACCCAAAGCAAGAAAGAGATTCCAATTCTCTAAACGTTAATTTATTGGATCGATCATCCGGCACAAGCGGTGTATTTATTGACGCAAAGGTTGCCGGATAAACAGATAAAGCGGCTTGCCGGCCGCTCCGTTTAGTATCTAAATCGTAAGGACATTATCGGAAAACCGGTTGACGTATAATCACATAATTTACCTTACGGTTCGGTTCAGAAAAAGAAAGTAAACGAATTAATCAACAAACAAAACATGGCAAAATTAGAATTTGACCAACTTCTTGAAACCGGAGCTCACTTCGGGCACTTAAAGAGAAAATGGAATCCTGCGATGGCTCCCTATATTTTCATGGAGCGCAACGGTATTCACATTATTGATTTGTATAAAACCATCGCCAAGACGGAAGAGGCTGCGGCAGCACTCAAGCAAATAGCCAAAGCAGGGAAAAAGATCCTTTTCGTGGCTACCAAGAAACAGGCGAAGCCTGTAATCGAAGAAAAATCACAGAGTATCAATATGCCCTACGTGATTGAACGCTGGCCGGGCGGTATGCTCACCAACTTCCCCACAATCCGCAAGGCGGTGAAAAAGATGGGTAACATTGATAAGATGATCAAGGACGGTACCTTTGATACCTTGTCGAAACGCGAAAAACTGCAGATTACCCGTCAGCGCGCAAAGCTGGAAAAAACATTGGGCTCCATACAGGATCTTACCCGCCTTCCATCGGCGATCTTTGTTGTGGACGTGATGAAGGAACAGATTGCCGTGAAAGAAGCCGAAAAACTGGGTATCCCTGTTTTTGGTATAGTTGACACCAACTCAGATCCTTCTAATATTGATTTCGTGATTCCTGCCAATGACGATGCAGCAAAGGCCGTGGACATGATCCTCGGATACATCTGCGAAGCGATCAAAGAGGGCCTTGATGAACGGAAAGTAGAAAAGGCCGATGCAGCTGCTGCGGAAGAGCAGGATGAAGATGCACCACAGCGCAGGGAACGCAAGTCGAAATCGGCAAGAAAAGAGCGTGTAAAGAAAGAAGACACGGAAGCTATGAAAGCTGCTGTTGTGAGCAAATACACGAAGGATGAAGAGGTTGACGAATAAGTAAAAACATTAACAGAGAAAAAGATAATATGGCAGTTACAATGGCAGAAATCCAGCATTTGCGCAAAATGACCGGTGCGGGAATGATGGATTGCAAGAATGCACTTAACGAAGCGAACGGTGATTTCGACAAGGCTATGGAGATTATCCGTAAAAAGGGACAGGCAGTAGCAGCTAAACGGGAGGACCGTGAAGCGTCGGAGGGATGTGTGTTGGCTGCAACAGCGGGAGATTTCGCAGCGGTGGTTGCATTGCAGTGCGAAACAGACTTCGTGGCAAAGAATGAAGAATTTATCGCACTCACCCAGCAGATTCTCGATGCCGCCATCTCGCACAAACCCGGAACACTTGAACAATTACTCGCTTTGGAGTTACCCAACGGCACTGTTTCGCAGTTGATCACAGACAAGATTGGTGCTACGGGAGAAAAAATGCAGTTGGGCTTTTACGAACATCTCACGGCACCTTACGTTACATCGTACATTCATATGGGAAACAAACTGGCTACCATTGCCGGTTTCAATAAGGCAAACGTGGATGAGCATGTGGCAAAGGACGTAGCCATGCAGGTGGCAGCAATGAATCCTATTGCCGTGACACCTGAAAGTATTCCCGCCGATGTGAAAGAGAAAGAGCTGGAAATAGCACGCGAAAAAGCCCGTGAGGCCGGTAAACCTGAAAACCTGCTCGACAGAATTGCCGAAGGTGCCTTGCAGAAGTTCTATAAGGAATCTACGCTGCTTCAACAAGAGTACGTGAAGGATCCGAAAAAAACGATTGAACAGTTTTTGAAAGAAAACGATAAGGAACTTACGGTAACCTCCTTTAAGAGGGTATCGTTGAATGTGTAATTGATCCGTTTATGACTTAGGAACGCTCCCGGGTAAGCCTGTGGGGCGTTTTTATTTCGAGGCCCCTCCTTCTTCTATTGCCCATGTGAGTACATAATCGGGATGGACCTCGTAATGCAGTCTGAATGACCGTCTCTTATTGGTTTTGGTTTCCCTGGCCCTGATCAGCCCCTCTTTACAGGGAGTAAACGGATATATATGAAGGTGTTGTTTAAAATCGATTCCCTGCTCATTGATTAGTTTGAACAGTGTTTCCTTGGCTGACCAGTGAAGTAGCTGGTGCACAATTTTTTGTGCCGGATCGATATATTCATCCTCTGAGATAAATTTTCCGGCAATCTTGACAACCCGCTCGGAACGTGTCTCTACATCTATACCCACAGCGGAGGTCTCATGCAGAAGAATGGCTGCATACTCTTTTGTATGAGAAATGCTTATTTTGATCTTTCCCTCGGACAGATAAGGGCTTCCATCTTTCCGGTTCAGAATGATCTGCTCGCTTCCCAAAAGATCCAGCAACATCACACGGGTAGAAAGCCATTCCACGGAGCGCCTTTCTGAACGAACATCCTTCAGGTATGTGTCGGCCTCGGAGCGCAAATGCTTCGGAAAGAGCTGCAGCAACTCTTCCCGTGTTTCCACCATCTTCCAGATACCCAGAAGTCCTCCATCTCCGGTATGTTCTTTTCTGATCAGCATGAGAGAGATTAATCTTTTGGAGGGATGTATCGCACTTTAGTAATCCTTTTTTTGCTCATCTCCTCCGCCTGAAAAACGTGCCTTTTGTAAGTGAAACTCTCCTTTCGTTTCGGAAAGTCACCTTTTAACTCCAGAAGCAGGCCGGCGAGAGTGTCAATCTCATCCTGCATCGGTTCGAAATCCTTTTCGGGCAGGCCGGTGATTTTGATAAATTCGTCCAGCGGGGTTTTTCCCTCGAAGATGTAGGAGCCATCTGCAGCCATTGTATAAAAAGGGAGTTCTTCGTCATACTCGTCGCTTATGTCGCCTACAATTTCTTCAAGAATATCTTCCATTGTTACCAGGCCCGATGTTCCTCCGTATTCATCCACAACGATGGCCATATGGTTCTTATCGGCACGGAACTCTTCCAGCAGATCATCTATTCGTTTTGTGCCGGGGACAAAATAGGCTGGACGTATCAGCGTCTGCCATTTAAAACTCTCTGTTTTACCCAGATGAGGAAGTAAGTCTTTCACATATAAAATTCCCTTGATGTTGTCGGGATTCTCCTCATAGACAGGAATCCTTGAAAAGCCGGCTTCGACGATGAACTTAATTACCTCGGTAAACGATGTATGTGAATCAACGGCCACCATGTCGCTCCTCGATATAAATATGTCATCTACAATCTTGTCTTTAAAACGAATAATTCCTTCCAGCATCTCCTTCTCCTGTCCGTGTGCAATCTCATTTGAGGTGATTTCGAGTGCCTTGGAAAGATCGTCTACCGAAATTTCGTGCTTGCGTTGTGATATGGAACGGTTAAAGCTGGTCATACTATGAACGAGCAAAGATGAGAAAGGGCTTGTAATTCCATGAATAATCGTAATCAGCGGTGCATTGCACATGGCAAACCTTAAAGGATTATAGGAGGCAGCAAGTTTTGGAAGTATGTCTACAAACAATAAAATGATGCTTACGGGGATAATAATTTCCAGCAATAACGAGTCTGCCGGATTTCCGGAAAACCATGGGAGCCTGTTCAGCAGGTAAAGGATAAGAACAGCAATGGTTACATTCAGGAAATTGTAGGCTATGATCAACGATGCCGAAAGTTTTTCAGGTTTATTAAGCAAGCGGGAAATATAAACTCTGGCAGGTTTCTCCGAAGAGTGCATCTGCTCAGTGAAATTTTTATCAACTGAAAAGAAAGCGATTTCAGATCCTGAGATAATAGCGTTGATAATTACAAGCAGTAGGGTTAGTGCGGTTAAAAGATAATCGGAAGCCACCGGTGAAAAACCGGGAATCAAAAAAGCCAGTAGCGGTAAAGGGTCAGGATCCAAGTGTCAGCTTATTAGTGAAACAAAGAGAGAGAATGTTTTAACGCTTCACTCACAATGAAATGGTAAAACATTCCCTCACAAAAATACAATCTTTTATTTAAAATGGCAAATCATCTACTTCCGAAATCTCATTCGGTTCACCCGGTATTTCCGCAGTGCTTGAAAAATCATGTCTGTTTCCGCCATTTTCGCCTTCCAGGCCACCCTGTTTACGACTCAATAACTCAATATTGTCCGCAACTACTTCCGTGACGTACCTCTTTACGCCGTTCTGATCATCGTATGAACGCGAACGAATTTTACCTTCCACATAGAGCAATGTTCCCTTTTTCACAAATTTCTCAGCAATTTGTGCCAGTCCCCTCCAACAAACAATGTTGTGCCACTCCGTTCTCTCAGGTACCTGTGTGCCGCCCGAGGTGGTGTAACCTCTTTCACTGGTTGCAAGCGAGAAATTCGCTTTCGCAACATCATTGTCGAAATACTTCATTTCCGGGTCTTTTCCTACATTCCCGATCAGAATAACTTTGTTCACTGACATAACTTAAGAATTTTTTGGGTTAAGAATAGTTTTACGCCATGAAAACAAAATTAAGTATTATTTTGATATTGACAAACTAAAATCATCAAATTATTTCCAAATACTTATCTGTGAGCCTGGATACCGGATAGTCGGCCAGATCATCTTTGTTGATGCGGATGAGCTCCTGTGGCGGATTAAAAGCGGATCCTTCTGCAATCTCTATCCTGTAAAATGTGGAGTGAATACTCTGATGGGTAAGTTGATGTTTAATTGTGAGGCGATGTTCGGCATATAGTTTCATATTTTCCGGAAAGAGCCGTAGGAAATCATCCTTTTGGGAAAGCTGAAAAAAATCTACCGCTTCCGGTGTCTCTATCAACGGGAACTCATACAGGCTTTTCCAGATATCGTCACCATTTCTTTTCTGAATAAAGGTTTTGTTCCCCTGAAGGATGTGGAAATAATAAAAGTAACGCTTTCTTACGGTCGGCTTACGACGGATAACCGGATATTCGGACACTCTTTTTTCTTCATAGGCTCGGCAATTTTCCTGTAGGGGACAATCGGCGCATTTTGGCTGTACCGGTGTGCAGACCAGAGAACCAAAATCCATAATTGCCTGATTATAATTCCCCGAATGTCGGGGAGGTAAGAGGTGATGGGCAATTTCAGAAATAATTCTTTTTCCTTCGGCAGTGTCAATAGGCGTTTCCACTGTAAATAAACGGGCAATTACTCTGTTCACATTGCCGTCGACCACCGCGTAAGGAGCCTGAAAGGCTATGGATGAAATGGCTGCAGCCGTGTATTTACCTACTCCTTTCAGCGAAAGGATATTGGAATAATCAGAAGGGAATATGCCGTTATATCGACTCATAATCTGTCGCGCTGCCGCGTGCAGATTCCTGGCACGCGTGTAGTAGCCAAGACCCTGCCAAAGCTTGAGAACCTCCTCCTCTTCGGCACTGGCCAATGACTGTACATCGGGGAAACGATCAATGAAGCGCAGATAATAATCCCATCCCTGTACGATTCGCGTCTGCTGCAGAATTACTTCAGACAACCAGATATGATAAGGATTGGTGGTCCTCCGCCAGGGTAAATCGCGTTTGTTTACATTATACCAATTCAGTAACCGCGTAGTGATGTCCGATTGATTCCTTGTTTGTTCCATTCCTTTATTTGACTTGCAAAACTAATCAAAAAAAGTATTTTTGAAGAAAATAATGGAAAAACAGAAAATTTACCCGTAATTATTTTTTGGGGTAAAAAAAAAGCTATATATTTGCAATCCAAAATTTTACTAATTAACACACGCGATTATTATTAATATTTAAAATATAAATAAAATGACTAAGGCAGACATTGTAAATGAGATTGCAAAGAACACTGGTGTGGATAAAGCGTCAGTATTGGCAACAGTAGAATCTTTTATGGACGTTGTGAAAGATTCATTGGCAAATAACGAAAACGTATATTTAAGAGGTTTCGGTAGCTTCATCGTGAAAAAAAGAGCACAGAAAACTGCCCGCAACATCTCCAAAAACACCACTATCATCATTCCCGAACATAATATACCTGCTTTTAAGCCGGCCAAGACCTTTGTTGCTCAGGTAAAAGAAACGAAATAATTTAATTGATAAGGAGATACTAAAATGCCAAGCGGAAAAAAAAGAAAAAGGCATAAAATGTCTGTTCACAAACGTAAAAAAAGACTGAGAAAAAACAGGCACAAAAAGAAGAAGTAAGCCCGTAGCACTTTTTTTACAAACCATATACAGGAACAAACTTAAAAAAAACCTTTCGGGAGTTAAGTTTGTTCTTTGTGTATAAAACAGGGAATGGTTCTGGCGTGAACCTCCTTTCTGTTGTGAGACAGAAGCCCGGATTTATTATTTAAACATTAAAAAAAGAACAATTGTGACAAGCGAACTTGTGGTAGATGTTCAATCCAAAGAAATAACCATAGCAGTCCTCGAAGACAAAAAACTGGTAGAACTGCAGCAGGAGAGCCAAGATGGCTCATTTGCGGTTGGTAACATCTACATGGGCAAAGTTAAAAAACTGATGCCCGCCCTCAACGCTGCATTTGTGAACGTGGGACACAAAAAGGACGCTTTTCTTCACTATTTGGATTTAGGGGTTGAATTTAACTCGATTCTGCATTTTCAGAAACTTGTTGAAGACAAGAAAAAGATTCCGCAGCTTCAGAAGATGAAGCTGCAACCCGATATCGACAAGGAGGGTTCTATTTCGGATATCTTAAAAGTTGGTCAGGAGATTTTGGTGCAAATAGCCAAAGAGCCTATATCGACTAAAGGTCCGAGACTGACAGCCGAAATTTCATTTGCCGGACGGTTTATGGTGTTGATTCCATTCATTGATCGGGTGTCGGTATCGCAAAAAATCAAATCGCGCGAAGAGCGCGCCCGGCTCAGGCAGCTCATCCAAAGTATTAAACCAAAGAATTTTGGTGTCATTATACGCACCAATGCTGAAGGTAAAAGGGTGGCTGACCTCGATGCAGAATTAAAAGTACTGGTCAGAAGATGGGAAGATAATATCGGAAAGATACAGAAAACCAAAGCTCCCTCACTCATTTTCGAGGAGACGGGACGTACGGTAGCTCTCTTACGCGATATCTTTAATCCTTCTTTCGAACAGATACACGTCAATGACAAAGACGTGTCGAAGCAAATTGCCGAATATGTGAGCATTATTGCGCCGGATAGGAAAAATATTGTAAGGGATTATACCGGTACATTGCCTATCTTAGATAATTTCGGCATTACAAAACAGGTAAAATCGCTCTTTGGAAAAACTGTTACATTCAAGAATGGTGCTTATCTCATCATTGAACATACCGAGGCGTTGCATGTAATTGATGTGAACAGCGGGAACCGCAACAAATCGAAACTGGGTCAGGAAGAGAGTGCCTATGAGGTGAATGTGGCTGCTGCCGAGGAAATTGCACGTCAGCTTCGTTTGCGCGATATGGGTGGTATCATTGTCATTGACTTCATAGATATGGGCAAGGCGGAGCATCGGAACAAGCTCCTCTCCAGAATGCAGGAGTTGATGGCACACGACAGAGCCAAGCATAACATTTTGCCATTGAGTAAGTTTGGAATCATGCAGATTACGCGTCAGCGTGTCCGCCCCGAAATGGAAGTTACCACAAGCGAGGTTTGCCCCACCTGCTTTGGTAAAGGAAAAATTAAATCGTCGATACTTTTTACAGACACACTCGAAGGAAAGATCGATTATTTAGCAAACAGACTTAAAGTGAAGAAATTCCGTCTGCACATACATCCTTATGTTGCGGCGTACGTTCAGAAAGGTTGGTTTTCGTTGAAGTATAAATGGAAGAAGAAGTACAACGTGGGAATGCAAATTATACCGGATCAGAAACTCGGGTTCCTGCAGTACATTTTTTATGATCATGAGGGAAACGAAATAGACCTGAAAGAAGAAATTGAAATGAAATAAATTCCACCTGGCGTGGAAGAATGAAAGTAAAGAACCGGTGTTCCGAAGGAGTGCCGGTTTTTTTATTTAAAGCGGATCCACATCATAATAGAGCATTGCATGTTTAAAATCGGGATCAAGGCGAAGATTCATTTCTGCTTTTTTCAACGTATCCCGTATCTGCTGTGTGGAAAGTCCGTTTTCCAACTTCAGCAGAATTTCCCGGATATAAAAGAGCTGGATACGTCCCACAACGGGTTTGTTGGGACCCAGCACACGTTCGTGGAGCGATTTTCTTAACAGCTCTGCAAGATGCGAAGCGGCTTTGTCTGCTTTGCCTGGATCCTTGTGTTTGCAAACAACACGGATTAGTCTGTAGAACGGTGGATAGTGAAATAACTTTCGTTCAGTAAGCTGGGCATGAAAAAAGCCCGCATAGTTGTTTCCGGTTACGAAGGAGTAAATCGGGTTCCCAGGATCAGCACTCTGAATGACCACTGTTCCTGCTGTCTGTTTTCTTCCTGCCCTCCCCGCGGCCTGCGTCATTAGTTGAAAACCATGTTCGTGGGCACGAAAATCGGGATGGTTTAACAATGAGTCTGCCGAGATAATGCCCACCACCTTCACATGTTCAAAGTCGAGCCCTTTCGAAAGCATCTGCGTTCCCACCAATATTTGAATCTTTCGCTGTTGAAAATCATGAATGATCTGTCCGAAACGATCTTTTCCACGGGTGGAATCCTGATCCATCCTGGCCACCTTGCTATCCGGGAATAGCCGTAAAACTTCCTCCTCCAGTTGTTCTGTACCCTGTCCTATCGGCTCCAGGCTCATCTGCTGGCATGATGGACATTTTTCCGGCACACGATATGTGCTGTTGCAATAATGGCATACCAGTCTGTTTACCTTTTTATGATAGGTAAGCGATACATCACAGCGTTTGCATTTGGGTGTCCATTCGCACTGGCTGCAGGCAATTATGGGTGCATATCCACGCCGGTTCCGGAAGAGTATAACCTGCTTGTTTTCCTTCAAGGACTGCTCAATCAATTCTATAAGCACGGGGGAAAGCAGTGATTTCATCTTTTTTCTGCGACGTAACTCCCGTGTATTTTCAATTTGTATATCCGGCATTGTTACACCGTTAAATCGTTCTGTCAGCGTAACCAGCCCATATTTACCTGTCAGTGCATTATAATAGGATTCTATCGAGGGTGTAGCTGAGCCGAGCACAGTTTTGGCTCCAAAGAAATGAGCAAGCATCACTGCTGTGTCGCGCGCATGATAACGGGGTGAGGGATCTTGTTGTTTATAGCTACTTTCATGTTCCTCATCCACGATCACAAGTCCGAGTCGCTGAAAAGGAAGAAAGAGTGATGAACGTACACCAACAATAACCTCATAAGGTTGGGCCGACAACATCTTTTGCCATATTTCTGCACGCTCGTTGTGATTGATACGGGAGTGGTAAATACCTAACCGGTTGCCGAAGACAGCCTGAAGCCGTTTTGTAAGTTGTGTGGTGAGAGCTATTTCCGGCAACAAAAAGAGTACTTGTTTTCCCTCCGCCAGCAATTGGGCAATGAGATGTACGTAAATCTCCGTTTTTCCCCCCGAAGTAACACCATGCAGCAGACAGGTCGATTTTTGCAAGAAGCAATTATTTATACCAATATATGCATCTTGTTGATGTCCGCTCAACGGGTACGGTTCACGGACAGGCATTTTATCACTATCGAGGCGACTTGTTTCTATACATATGTCGGTAAGAATCTTTTTTTTCAGCAACCCGCTCAGCGTTGACGCTGAAAAATTGCTGAAACCGCAAAGTTCTTTTTTACTGATACGTTCCGTTTTGTTTGCAGTAAGAAAATGTTTTATCTCCTCCAAAAGAGCCTGCTGCTTTTTTGCTCTCCTCAACAGATTATCAGAATATTCCTTCTCTTTCTCCGGATTTATCTGTATAAAAGTCTCTGTTCTTGGAGTATATGTTTGCAACAGGTCACGTGGTTTCATTGAGGAGGGCAAAGCCGCCTTATATACGTCCCCAAGGGGGGATAAGTAATAAAAAGAGATCCACTCCCACAACCTCAATTGTTGTTCGTTCACCACAGGATGGGAATCGATAAGAGAATGGATCTCCTTTATATCCAGATTATCGGGTGGTTCCCGGTGTATTTTCAGGACAATGGCAGTGTAATGTTTCCGGCTTCCGAAAGGGACAATTACCCTATATCCGATACCGATCTCCGGCTGCAATGCTGCCGGTATGGCGTAAGTATACAAATCGGAAAAAGGAAGCGGAAGAATTACATCGGCATACATGCATTAAAAATAGATTGTTCCGGTGAGATTCCAGGTTTCCGACTTTCCATTAAGCGGGTCTCTCCAGTCTGGTTGGTCAACCGAATAATTATCCGTAAGCTGTACCCTGTAGTTGACACCCACCTGAATAAACCGGAGTACTTCAAAGCCTACGCCCACGTTGACACCCGCCTGAAAATCCCTGGCTTTGACATCGGCACTTATGTCCGGAATACTAATCTCATCTCCGGAAATCAGATATCCGGCATAAGGACCAGCGGCAGCATATAGCCTGAGGGGGAGCGCGCCTACCCCGAATTTTAATTTGGCATTTACCGGGAGGGTCAGATAGCGGTTAGATACATCTTTCTCTCCTTCGCCTCCGGTAAGTCGGGAAACCGTCATGCGGTTGTCGTTATACAATAGTGAGGCTTCGATGCCTAAGTCGGCCACGCCAAGAGGTAATAACATGGCTTCAATGGATGGTCCAATGCTGTATGAAGTCATATTCTCCACCTTGAGTGCATCGCTGCTAAAACTTGGATTGTTCAAACCCACATCTGCCTTTATACCGAACCTGATCTGGGAAAAGGCCGGTACACTGAACATGGTCAGCAATAACAGGACCACGCCATTTCTGATAATTGTCTTAGTTTTCATACGATTGCTTTTTTTGTATCGCAAATCTCTCTTTGCGATACAAGATAAACAAAACAGAGCAGAAATAAGTTGTCAAATGAATATTAAAATCCATATAAGAAAAGCGTCCCTGCTCTTTGCAAAGAGAGGTAACGCTTTCTCAGTACATATTTGTGATATCTCAGTCCTTGAACTTTGCTTTCAAAAATTCCCGGTTCAGGCGTGCGATATTGCTGATGGAAATGTTTTTTGGACATTCTACCTCGCAGGCACCGGTATTTGTACAGTTTCCAAAGCCTAGTTCATCCATCTTGGCGACCATCGATTTGGCACGTCGGGCAGCTTCCACACGTCCCTGTGGCAATAAGGCGAACTGGCTCACCTTGGCCGACACGAAAAGCATAGCCGACCCGTTCTTGCAGGCTGCCACACAGGCACCGCAACCGATACACGCTGCTGCGTCCATCGCCATCTCGGCGTCATCGCGCGGAATGGGTATGGCATTTGCGTCGGGTACGCCGCCGGTATTGACCGAGATATATCCGCCCGCCTGTATTATCTTGTCGAAAGCCGACCTGTCGACCATCAGATCCTTGATGATCGGAAATCCGGCAGAACGCCACGGCTCCACGGTAATGGTATCACCCTCGTTGAAGCGGCGCATATGCAGCTGACAGGTGGTGATGCCGGTATCGGGACCATGGGGGTGTCCGTTGATGTAGAGGCTGCACATGCCGCAGATGCCTTCACGACAGTCGTGATCGAACACCACAGGCTCTTTTCCTTCGTTGATAAGTTTTTCATTGAGGATATCGAGCATTTCCAGAAAAGAACTTCCTTGAGAGATGTTTTCCAAAGGGTAAGTCTCAAAATATCCCTTATCTTTGGGTCCGTTCTGACGCCAGACTTTTACTTTTATATTGATATCTTTATCCATGATTGGTTGTTTTTTGAGTCGTTTAAAAAACCTTACGATTTGTAATTTCTCTGCTGACGTACAATAAATTCGTAATCAAGTGGTTCTTTGTACATTACAGGAGGATTCTGCTCACCCTGATATTCCCAGCAGGAGACGTATGAAAACTGGTCGTCGTGGCGTAAGGCTTCCCCTTCGGGTGTCTGGTGTTCGAGGCGGAAATGGCCACCGCAGGATTCCTCGCGGTCGAGTGCATCGTGGGCCATCAGTTCCCCTATTTCAATGAAGTCGGCAAGCCGCAGAGCTTTCTCGAGTTCCACATTGAGCGTTTCTTTATTTCCAGGAATGCGGAGGTTGGTCCAGAAATCCTCTTTGACCTGTTTCAGCTTTTCAATCGCCTTTTTCAATCCTTCTGCATCACGTCCCATACCAACAAAATCCCACATTACATGACCCAGTTCCTTGTGAATATGATCTACGGAGTGTTTTCCGTTGATGCCCATCAGTCGGTCGAGACGGTCGTTAATCTCTTTCTCAGCCTGATCAAATTCGGGCCTGTCGGTTTTAAAGCGAGGTACATTAATCTGGTCGGCCAGGTAATTTTGTATGGTGTATGGCAATACGAAGTATCCGTCTGCCAGTCCCTGCATGAGTGCCGATGCGCCCAGGCGGTTTGCTCCGTGATCGGAGAAATTGGCTTCGCCAATGGCAAACAGGCCGGGGATGGTGGTCATCAACTCATAGTCGACCCAGATACCGCCCATGGTGTAGTGAATGGCGGGATAAATCATCATGGGTGTTTCGTAAGGATTGTCGTCCACGATCTTTTCATACATCTGGAAAAGGTTTCCGTATCGAGCTTCCACCACACTCCTGCCCAGACGCTGAATGGCCTCGGCAAAGTCGAGATATACTGCAAGACCGGTTGTACCCACGCCATAACCGGAGTCGCAGCGCTCTTTAGCTGCACGTGAAGCCACATCACGAGGAACGAGGTTCCCGAAGGCCGGGTAGCGGCGCTCCAGATAGTAATCGCGATCTTCCTCTTTCAAGTCGGTGGGCTTCAGCTTCCCTTCCCGAATGGCCTGTGCATCTTCAAGCTTTTTGGGAACCCAGATACGACCGTCGTTACGCAACGACTCAGACATAAGGGTGAGCTTCGACTGAAACTCACCGTGTACCGGAATGCAGGTGGGGTGAATCTGTGCCATGCAGGGATTGGCAAAATAGGCACCCTTCTTGTAGCACTGCCATGCTGCAGAACCGTTGGAGGTCATGGCGTTGGTCGACAGGAAAAAGGTATTTCCGTATCCTCCCGTACCTATCACCACGGCATGTGCGCTAAAACGCTCCAGTTTGCCTGTAACCAGGTTTCGCGCAATGATACCTCTGGCACGACCTTCGATGATGACCAGATCTACCATTTCGTATCGGGTGTAGAGCTTTACCTGTTTCTTATGAATGGCACGGCTCAACGCGGAGTAAGCACCAAGCAGCAACTGCTGTCCCGTCTGTCCGCGGGCATAGAAGGTGCGTGATACCTGGGCACCGCCAAAGGAGCGGTTGTCAAGCAGGCCGCCGTACTCACGGGCAAAGGGAACTCCCTGTGCCACACACTGGTCGATGATGCTGTTCGAAACCTCTGCCAGGCGGTACACGTTGGCTTCGCGGGCGCGATAATCACCTCCCTTGATGGTATCATAGAAAAGACGATAGACCGAGTCGCCGTCGTTTGGATAGTTTTTGGCCGCATTGATACCCCCCTGTGCGGCGATGGAGTGTGCACGACGCGGTGAGTCCTGGATACAAAAGTTCAGCACATTAAATCCCATTTCTCCCAGCGATGCGGCTGCGGATGCGCCGGCCAGTCCCGTACCGACTACGATGATGTCGAGGCGGCGCTTATTTGCGGGGTTGACCAGTTTCTGGTGATTCTTATAATTCGCCCATTTTTCAGCCAAAGGGCCCTGTGGTATTTTTGAATTAATCTTGTTCATAATATTATAATTCTTGCGTTATCCTAATAAATTGGAAAATCCGAAGTGCATGGCCAACGCCACAATGATGAATCCCAGACAGATGGCCGTGGAAATAACATTTCCCAGTATTTTCAGACGTTTCATCCAGATCGTATTATTCCATCCCACTGTGTGGAGTGCACTCCAGAATCCGTGTGTCAGATGAAACCACAGGGCTACGAAAGAGGCAATGTAAACAATCACAACCCAGACTTGTGAAAATATCTCCTCAACCAGTATTGCACTGTCATGGCGGGCACCATCGATCATGAAGAGTTCCTTGAACTGCATCTGGTACCAAAACTGGTAGAGGTGCAAGATAAGGAAGATAAAAATGAAAAGTCCCAATACAAACATATTCTGTGAAGACCAGGTTGTTGGGGTTTTGCTGGATGAGGCATACCTGTCCTTGCCGCGTGCTTTTCTGTTTTGCAGCGTGAGCACAATGGCATACAGGATATGAGCTACAAAGCCCAATGCGATTACGCCCGTTCCCGCGATAGCCCACCAGTTGGCTCCCAGTACCTCATTGGCAAGGAAATCGTAGGTTTCGAAACTGAATACAAGTACCAGATTCATGGATACATGAAACAACAGGAACAGGATCAGGAAGAGACCGGAAATACTTTGTACGAACTTCCGTCCGATAGATGATTTGATTAACCAACTCATAAAGTTCTTTTTTAAATTATTTTGAAGATTTTATTTTGATGATTCTATTTTTAGAAAGCCTGCCTGAGCGTATTCGGATTTTTGCTTTCAGACAACAAAAATAGTATTTTTCAGCATCATATAAAAGAACTATTTACGGAAAAATTTCTTTAATTGGCTTTTTTAGAATCAGTATTGATTTCTGGCAGCTTCGCCACCAAAAAGGATTCTCATTTTGCTGATAATTTATTATCTTTGCGAATCCTTTTTCAGGAAGCTCAATACATTTCAACAGAGATTATGGACATTGTTTTAAGTGGTATTCGTTCAACCGGTAAGCTACATTTAGGGAACTATTATGGTGCATTGCGTAACTTTATACGGATGCAGGAAGAAAACAGGTGTTTCTTTTTTATTGCCGATATTCATTCACTCACAACGCATCCCGACCCGAAACATTTACACGAGAATGTAAAAAATGTACTGGTTGATTATCTGGCTGCAGGTATCGACCCGGAGAAATCGGTGATTTATGTCCAAAGCGACCTGCATGAGACCGCAGAGCTCTATCTTTATTTGAATATGCATGCCTATATGGGCGAACTTGCCAAGACAACCTCCTTCAAGGAAAAAGCCCGCAAGCAGCCTGAAAATGTCAATGCCGGCCTGCTGACATACCCTACACTAATGGCGGCAGATATACTCATTCACAATGCTGATAAGGTACCCGTAGGAAAGGACCAGGAACAGCATCTGGAAATGACGCGCAAGTTTGCACGCCGCTTTAATAACTTCTATGGGGTGGAGTACTTTAAAGAACCTGTGGCTTACAATTTTGGTGAGGAACTGGTTAAAATTCCAGGTCTGGATGGCAGTGGAAAAATGGGTAAATCGGAAGGAAATGCTATTTATCTGAGTGACAGTCCGAAAGATATAGAGAAAAAAGTAAAAAAGGCGCTTACCGACGCCGGACCTACCGCTCCTAATTCTCCCAAGCCCGATTATATTGAGAATCTCTTCACCCTTCTTCGTACTGTTTCAGCTCCTGATGTAGTGCAGCATTTCAATGATCAGTGGAACAGCTGCGAAATACGTTATGGCGATCTCAAGAAGCAATTGGCCGAGGATATCATAAAAGTTACATTGCCTATCCGTGAACGGGTGCTCGAAATTGAAAAAGACGATGCTTATTTGCGGAAGGTGACGTCCGACGGAGTTGAAAGAGCCCGCGAAAATGCTCGGAAAACAATTACTGACGTAAGGGAAATAGTAGGTTTCAGGAAGTTTTAATCATGTGATGCACCCTGTACCTTAGCAAATCACTCCACGCTAAGAAAAAGTAATTTGTCGGGCAGACAAATTTCGGTGTTATTATACACTGTGGTCTAAGCGCAGTCGTATTATGTCGTATTTATTCTCTTAGGTTAGGAGGTAGAAATGGATGAAAAATTAACACAATTCCGCAAACTAATTAAAGAGCAGTCCTGGAATATTCTCCAGGAGAAACTGCTGTCACTGGACAATCCTTCGATTGCTTTCCTCATTGAACATAGCAGAGAGTTCGACTCTGCCGTCCTTTTCAGGTTTTTACCGCGTGAAAAGGCTAAAGACGTGTTTCAGGAGCTCTCGTCCATAAAGCAGGGAGAGATTATTTCTGATTTAGCCAATAATGCGAAAAAAGTGGCAGATCTGATGAATGATATGGATCCTGATGACCGGACTGCTTTTTTTGAGGAACTTCCCGGTCAGGTAGCTCAGCGCTTCATGCAGATGCTGAGTCCTGAGAATAGGAGTATTGCTATACAACTTCTTGGCTACCCGGAGGATAGTATTGGTCGCCTCATGACTCCAAAGTACGTGGCAGTCAAATCCTTCTTCACAGTTGAAGAGACTTTGCAGCATGTCCGCAAGTTTGGAAGAGATGCGGAGACGTTAGATGTAATATACGTGGTGGATTATGAATGGAAGCTTATTGATGATATTCTTATCCGTGATGTATTGATCTCCGGCTCTGATGTGCGGATTGAAAATCTGATCGGTGAGAAATGTTTATCATTAAGTGCCTATGATGATCAGGAAAAGGCGATCAGGATTTTTAAAGATTATAACAGAACCGCTCTTCCCGTGATCGATACGGGCGGAACCCTGTTGGGTATTGTAACTATTGACGATATCTTTGATGTTGCCGAAGAGGAAGAAACAGAAGATTTTCATAAGTTTGGTGCCGTTGAAGACGCGAAAATCAACCCACTTCATGCTTCGGTGTCTTTCCTGTACAAGAAGCGCATTGTATGGCTTATGGCCCTTGTTTTCGTAAATATTTTTTCGGGAGCAGCTATTTCACGCTTTGAACATCTTATTGAGTCTGTTGTGGCGCTGGTTTTCTTTCTGCCGTTGTTAATTGACAGTGCGGGAAATGCCGGATCCCAATCAGCTACACTCATAATCAGGGCTCTTGCCGTAGGTGACGTGCAGCGAAGAGATTGGGTGAGGTTATTGGGTAAGGAATTTGTCGTTGCCTTGGTTCTCGGGGTAAGTATGGCGGCCGGTGTATCGCTGGTGGCAAGCTGGCGCTCTCCTGATATCGTTCCGGTTGTTGCCCTTACCATGGTCTTGGCTGTAGTTGTGGGAAGTATGGTCGGAATGCTTCTTCCTTTTGTGTTTACTCGCTTTAAGCTGGATCCTGCTACAGCGAGTGCTCCCTTGATTACATCGATTGCCGATATATCAGGCGTGCTTATCTATTTTTCTATAGCTAAATGGTATTTGGGTCTCTGAATTGTTGTTTTTATCCCGCAATTGTTCAGGAAAATCTATTAACACCCGTATGGTCAGGCAATAAATACGTCTGTTTTGCGTATTCGTCATTTTATTCGTATATGTAAAGCCGCCGGAGGAAGCATTTTTTCGTTGCTACTAAGATGTTTACTGCAATTTTTAGAGAAAATACTGCGTTATTGAAGTAAGGTGACCGGTTGAATCATTTTTATCGATCATCAATGGTAAACTTTTATTGGTAGTGTTTGTTTACCTTAGCTGGATATTTACTTGCTATGGCATTATCCGGACAAGTTTAGTTTTTTGTCTGTTTTGATAAATAACCAATGGCCGGCAATGTTTTTTCAAGCTAGCTTGAAAATATGGTTGTTCAATCATTATTTTATCTTTAAGCAAGATTTACTTCAATTTGATATTTCGATTTTACAACAATAATTCACACAAAACAAGATAAAGAAAGCCGTTATCTTATGCTTACATTTAAAACTATTGAATTAAAAGACAGAGAAACAATTAATTCGTATCTCGAAAAACAAAATTACAGGGCCTCGGACCTCTGTTTCACCAACTTATTTGCCTGGGGGAAAAAGTTTGATACGCAGTTTGCTGTGAAAGATGGCTGGCTGTTTATTCGCTTTAAAGACAATAACGGCCGTAATTCTTACCTGAAGCCTATCGGTGCCGGCGATGTGAAAGAAAGTATCGCGAGCATCATGGACGATCATAGCCAGTTTGACACCCTTTTTCAGATCAGAGGGCTCACACAGGAGATGATTGAGGAGATTGAGGAGTCAATGCCCGGTGTGTTCGAATATAAGCTTAACAGGAGTGTGTCGGATTATATCTACACAACAGAAAAGCTGATCCATCTCAAAGGGAAGAAGCTGCAGAGCAAAAGGAATCACATCAATCGTTTTAAAAGAGAGAACGAGTGGAAATATAAATCGTTGACCGGCAATCCCCAATTGGTAAGTGAATGCAAAAGCATGCTCGACAAGTGGATGCAGTTAAATAGCGAAGAGAAAGACCCTTCTCTTGTCTTTGATGATTACGCGACTACGCAGATGCTCGAAAATTTTGAATACCTGAATTTACGAGGAGGACTTATCTGTGTGAACAACGAAATAGCCGCTTTTACCATTGGCGAGCCTCTTACGCGGGATACGGTAGTGGTTCATGTGGAGAAAGCATTTACAACCATTCATGGGGCATACAATATGATCAATCAGCAATTTGTTGAAAATGAAGCATCCGGATTTGTTTATGTGAATCGGGAAGAAGATATGGGAATAGACAATTTGCGTCAGGCCAAGCTCTCTTATCAGCCAGATATTATCTTGGAGAAATATAACGCGAGAGTTAAAAGCTGAGCTTGCTTTGACGACTGAGTTTTTACAACGTAAATTTGATTGCACATGATTCAATTTGCCGACGATACAACTAGACAG
The DNA here is from genome assembly GCA_002398565.1 of Proteiniphilum sp. UBA4977. GTDB lineage: Bacteria > Bacteroidota > Bacteroidia > Bacteroidales > Dysgonomonadaceae > Proteiniphilum. The sequence goes on along the minus strand of DGZP01000036.1, from coordinate 3,252 downwards.
CTGGTATGGGACATGTGGAAGACTGTTTTCGGCGATCCGGATGACTATATGGAAATTTACTTTCGTCATAAATACCGGAACGATCAGACTCTCCTGTATATGGAAGGAAATAAAGCAGTCGCTTCCCTGCAGATGCTGCCCTATCAGTTCACTTTCTGCGGCACGGAGATCCCCGTGATCTACCTTTCGGGGGTGTGTACCCTGCCCGAATACAGAGGAAAAGGGTATAGCAGGCAATTGCTGATGAAAAGTTTTGACATCGCTGCCAGTAGGGACATACCGCTTATTCTGCTTGTACCACAAGAAGAATGGTTGTTGAAATTCTACGATAAACAAGGTTTTATACAGACATTTGATCCAGGGACAGAGGCGTTGCCTTCCCTGAATGATTTGCTGCAAAGGCATTCGGAAAATCTGTATACTGCATACAGGGAGTTTGACTCTTTATTCCGGTATAAAGACATGACTGTGCAAAAGTCGTTTGATGACTTTCGTGCCATGGTTGAAGAGGCAGCACTTTTCGGATTTCCGCCCAAAAAAAACCTGATGGGTATGGCACGCGTGATAGATTTACAGAGGCTGCTCTCGCTATTCGCCGATCAGTACCCGCAAACATCATTTTCAGTATCCGTTCAAGATGAACTGCTTAAGATCAATAGCTCTTCTTTTACTATAAACAGAGGAAAGGTAGAGAGAAACGGCCCACCCGCTGAAACTCTCTTTCATTTCAATATCCGAAAATTGACGCAATTGCTTTTCGGATACTACACTTCCGGAAGTGAAGAACCGCTTCGCACTGTTTTCCCTGAAAAAGGCCCTTCTATGGGGTTTATGCTGGAGTGATTTTTATTTATTTTTCAAAAAGGTGAAATTATAGTTGTATCTTTGCGGGTCAATGAAAATTTTATGAATAATCATCCGTCTGACACACAAGATATTCATGAGAAAGCTCTTGTATTTCGCCTTGTTAATAACGATGAAGAGGCTTTCAGTGAATTATATGCCAGCTACAAGGACCGGTTGATCTATTTTGCGATGAGATTTGTTAAATCAAGGGAATTTGCTGAAGATATTTTCCAGGATGTGTTTTCGGTTATTTGGCAATCCCGTCACTTTATTAATCCGGAGTATTCTTTTTCATCTTATGTTTATACCATGGTAAAAAACAGGGTATTGAACATGTTGAGAGGAATAGAAAGCGAGAAGAGAGTAATGCAGGCAATTCTTTCGCAAGCTATCGACTACAATGACGACACAAGCCGGAACGTTCTGTATAATGAATTAAATGAAATTATTGAAAAAGCCATAAACCGTCTTACGCCACGACAAAAAGAGATATTCCGGATGAGTAGAGAAGAGCATATGTCGCACCGTGAGATAGCCCAGAAATTGAACCTTTCCAACTATACCGTGCAGGAACATATTACGCAGGCTCTAAAATCAATAAGAAGCTTTTTGGCGAAATATCCCGGAAGCATGGCCGATCTGTTATTGATCCTGATTTGTTTAAAAATCTAAAATTAAGTTAACTCCACCCCTGTCTCACTCGCCTCAAGTGTAATATCATATACGAGAATACATTTTAAGCATTCTTTTGGTTCATGAAAGAAAAAAAAGATAAAACCGGGGCGATCCCTCGTTTTTTGAATGGAACTTATACCGTAAACGAGGCTTACGTCTTTTTGGAGGAGAGTAATGATCCCGTCAATAAAGATATTATTGAAGAGGCTGCATTTAGCGTCTGGAGGGAATCGCAGTTCCTCGAAAAAACCGAAGAATCGCTGAAAAAGGAATACAGAGAAGAAGCATACGCGCTTTTAAAAAAAATTGGAAAAAAGAAAAGAAAGTCCCTAAAGCCTTTGCTTGCAGCTGCAGGAAGCATTGCAGCCGCAATAGCAGTCATCTTTTCCCTGTTTCGCTTATATGAGGATGTTTCCCGCCAGGATATTTATTATGAATGCATTGAAACTACTTATGGGGAAAGGAAAGATATTACTTTACCGGATGGGTCAATGGTTATCCTCAATTCTTGTTCCCGGTTGCGTTATCCTACAAAATTCACACAGCAGACTCGTGAAGTGAGGCTTCAGGGAGAGGCTTTTTTCGATGTTGCCAAGGATCCCGACCGGCAGTTTGTGGTAAGTGCCGGGCAGTTTTGTGTGAAAGTCTTGGGTACGGCATTCAATATCAAGTCATACGATATGGATGAAATTACGTCCGTTAAGGTTGATAGAGGTAAGGTTCAGATTGAAATGCCGGAGGCAACCATGAGACTCTCTGCACAGGAACGGGTTGAGGTGAATTCCCTTAGGGGTACGATAAAAAAACATCAGGATCTATACGAGACCGCAGGCTGGAGAAAAGGGTGCCTCTATTTTGACGCTACTCCTATTCAGGACGTAGCCAGAGAGCTGGAGAGAGAGTACAACTGCTCTATTGTCTTCCAGGAGGGGCAGGAGTTTGACAACCTTATTTCAGGAGAGCACGACAATCAGAGTCTTGAGTCCGTTTTGCAGTCACTTGAGTATATTTCAGGAATAAAATACAAGAAAAACAACCGTCATATACTTTTATATAAATAACTTACCAAAAAACAGATGCCTATGAATAAAACCTCAACTGCTTAATTATTTCTTATTTTATTAAAAAAGAGCAACCCTGTTCAGGGCTGCTCGGGATGATACTACAAAACAACCCTACTGTTTGCATCTTACGGTTGTTTGTGGTAAATCAGTTTAACAATCTCACTAAAATCATTAAACTTTACAAAGTTATGAATAATCTGACAGCTGTGAACAAAAATATTAAAAACATTATTCTGTTTTTTTCTTTTCTCTGTCTGAACCTTTTGTTGGTAACTCCTTCCTACGGTCAGAACGTTAAGGAAAAAAACATCACATTTTATGTTAAAAACGGGCAGTTGGTTGATGTCCTCAACAAAATCAGCCGGCAAACAAGTTTTAAATTTTTCTATGACCAGAGCACCTTACGCAAAGTTCCGCCTGTGACTATTGATGTAAAGGATGCCGGTATACAGGAGTTGCTGGATGTTATTACCGAACAAACAAAACTCTACTTTTACCGGACAGATAATACAATATCCATAAGCAGAACCCCACCGGTAATACAAAAGGCAATTACAGGCAATCAGAGTCAACAGGAGAAAGTAGTTACGGGAAAAATCACCGATGAAGCCGGTGATCCGGTTATTGGTGCCAACATTATTGAAAAAGATGTCGTAAGTAACGGAAC
>DGZP01000055.1 GCA_002398565.1 Proteiniphilum sp. UBA4977 | reverse complement strand
AAAAGAGTCTCCACCCCATGAATGCCATACCAGCCAAAATCGGGATGGGTCTTTTCCCGTGTTGCCGGGGAATAACAATCAGCTCCCAAAATTTTTCCGTATTCTCCTTTGCGCAGTTTCTGGTTCTGAGGAACAAATCGCAACGCGGAAGAAGAAAAAATGGGTACGTTATAGTCTCTCGCCAGTTGATAGATTGCTATCGATTGTGCCAATGTAGCGCCAAGCGGCTTGTCAATAAACATGGGCTTTCCAGCTTTAAAAACCTCATACGCCTGTTCCAGATGAAGGTTCCCGTCGTTTGTTTCCAGCATCACATAATCCACCTTTTTCAGAAGATCAGCTATGGAGGGAACAATTTCCACTCCCAATCCCTTCACCTGTTCAATGTAACCGGGAATACGGTCAAAACTTGACTTAATGGTTTTCGATCCGTAGGGATAGGCTGCAACAATTTTAAAATCCTTAAATTCTTCTTTCTTATCCTCTCCATTCAGGAACTTGGTGAAAGCTATTGCGTGAGAGGTATCCAGACCTATGATGCCAATTTTTATCTGTGCCTGGACCGTAAACAGGATACCCGACAAAATGGCGGAACATAAAATTTTGAGTTTCATAACAGATTTTTTTGAATGAATTGTTGAGGTTGCATATGTAGTTTATTAATTCAGCAATGATGCGCTGTCATTATCCAAATAGAGAATAGCACCTTCTTTTGTTCTCAGGATAGTGGCCGGGCATTTCTCGCTGATTTCTTCGTTTAATGTGCGATAAACCGCTTCTGCCTTATTTTTGGCCGGTACCATGCAGAACATGTAATTGGCTTTCAGAAGTGCCGGTATTGTCACGGTGAGTGCATGTGTCGGCACCAGACTCAGTGTGTCGAACAGTTTTTCATTTACTTGCTGCTGGCGACAGGCTGTTTCCAGCTCGACCACTTTTACCAACTTGGGATCATTAAAGTCGGCCACAGGTGGGTCGTTGAAGGCAATATGACCGTTTTCTCCGATTCCCAGGCAGACAATATCGACCCGGTATTGCGTTAGGAGTTCCGAATATCTCTTGCTTTCTGCCAACGGGTCTTCCGCTCTCCCGTTGATATAATGCACACTTTTGAAAGGTACTTTGCCAAAAATCCGATCTCTCAGGAAATTACCGAATCCCTGTGGAGCTTCCTTCTCCAGGCCGATGTATTCATCCATGTGAAATGCGTTGATCCTGTCCCATTGAATCCGTTCATCTGCAATCAGTTCTTGCATGAAATCACTCTGCGATGGTGCCGCTGCGAAAATCATGTTGATTTCTTTTTTGTTCTCAAGTAGCTTTTGAATGGTGGCCGACACATTTGCAGCCGCTTCCCTACCCATCTCTTCTCTTCCGGAGAAGATCCTCACTTCCAGCATTCCTTTTGTGAATGTGATTACCTGATCGTTAGTCTTCGTATATGACATTTCCTTCTAAGATTGTATGTGAAACATTAATATTCTCATCAAATAGTACCAAATCTGCATCTTTTCCTTCCCGGATAGATCCTTTCTGCTGATCTATCTGCATGATACGGGCCGGAGTAAGGGTCATCATTCTGACAGCTTCCACCAGGGGCACTTCTGCTATACCAACCATGGTACGTACCAGTCGGTCCGTGGTGGCGACACTGCCAGCAAAGGCAGTACGATCCGGCAGCTTGGCAACACCATCTTCAATGATGACCTTTTGACCTTTATCGAGACTGCCCAGAATAGATTCACCGTCGGGCATGCCGGCTCCCCGCATGGAATCGGTACAAAGTGCCGTCCTGTCGGGACCCTTGAACTTGTAGACAAACTGCAGCAGCGATTTGGGCAGATGTACTCCATCGGCAATGATCTCCACATTCATCCCGTCAATCAGATAGGCTGCCTCCACTACACCCGCATAGCGGAAGGCGTTTCTTCGTGTGATGGTGGACATGCCGGAGTAGAGATGGGTGGCAAGTGTGAAGCCGGCATCGTAAGCATCCAGCACCTCTTCATAAATGGCATCGGAATGTGCCACGGCGGTAAGAATGTTACGTTCCCTGAGCACTTTCGCGAACTCAAGTGCTCCCGGCAACTCGGGCGCCAGGCTCCAGCGCACGATATCGTCGGAAGCTTCCAAAATAGCGTTGTACTCTTCCGGTTCCGGATTTCTCAGATATTTGGGATCCTGGGCTCCCCGCTGATTATAGGCGAAGTAGGGCCCTTCAAGATGTAACCCCAGGAATTTTGCTCCTTTTGTATTTCTCTTTACGGCTTCCTTATAGATGGCAAAGGTCTGGAAAAGCTCCCCGGTAGTACTGGTGAGGGTAGTGGGAAGCAATGCCGTGGTACCGAACCTGGCGTGTGTTTCCGCAGCACCCAGGTAAGCCTCTACCGTGCCGTCCATAAAGTCGTGTCCGCCACCACCATGGGTGTGGATATCGATGAACCCGGGTGCCACATACCTGTTGTCTGCATCAATCACCACATCATTACCGGCAAGTATGAACTCATTCTTGTTGACAATACCGGCAATTTTGCCATTTTCCACCACTACTGTCAAGTGCTCCATTATTTTGTCCGGAAAAATCACTTTTCCGTTTTGAATGATTAATCGATTCTTCATGCGTTCTTAAATATTATCCGTATCAAGAACAGATCACATATGCAACCTGTTGCAAATACGATTGTTGTAAATATTATCAAGGGACTGCTCTCCTCCAGGATTTAATCCTATAACCCCAGGCGGCATACCATACAATGTATGCAAAGCAGGGGATAAGCACAGCATATGCAAATTTCATCGCCTCAAATGAGGAGAGTGATCCATTCATCTCGACAAATGAGTTGTAGACGATTGGCATGATGGCACTCCCGCAGAGGGCCATCACAAGAAAAGCAGATCCCAGATTGGTGTATTTTCCCAGGCCGTTGATTGCCAATGGCCAGATCCCGGCATAGAGCAGGGCATTGGGAAGTCCCATCATGACGAGATACCAAAGCGAGATATCAGTTGTCATACCAAAGATCTGAACGGTGCCGGAAGTAGTGATAATCAAAATAGAAAGGATCAGGTTTATTGAAGAGCAGACTAGCAGGGCATTTCTCTGTTTGATATATTTTGGGATCAATGCAATACCCAGAAAATAGCCGAAGAAGGTCAGCAACATCGTATAGGAGGGAATGTTCTGCGCCGGGCCTGCAAGACTCTCTCCCATCGTTCCGGCGTACTGAATGCTGGTCCCCAGTGCGATCATCTGCGTACCAATGTGAAAGAACATCGCCAATACCCCCAACAGAAGCGCAGGATACTGCAGGATGTGCTTCTGAGAACTCTCGTCCTCCACGGGGCGCTTGTTTACCACAGAAGGATCCAGTTCCGGAAGAGGTGAGTAGCGGACGATTATGCCAAAAATAAACAGCGCGACTGCCAATATGAGGTAAGGGGTCATCACACCCTTTATCAGCGTATCCAAAACAACTTCAAGTGACTCACCGGTATAAACTCCAGCCTCTATTTCCTTCATGAGTACCCTGTCGGATTCCCTGATAACCACCGCAGCAAAGATCAGGTTGGCAATCACGCCAGCCAGCTTGTTGCCGGTACCCACCATACTCATTCTTTTTGCTGCACTCTCAATGGGTCCCACAATGGTTACGTAAGGGTTTGCGGCAGATTGCAAAATGGCCAATCCAACACCCAACAAAAACAGACCCAGGAGAAATATCTGATAGATACGCCAGTAGGCTGCCGGTACGAAAAGCAATGCCCCCAGGGCCATACACCATAATCCGAACATCATTCCTTTTTTGTAGCCTGTCTTATTGAGCAGAAAGGAGGATGGAATGGCCATGATCAGATAGGCGATATAAAAGGCGAAGGTGACCAGGTAGGACTGAAAATTGGAAAGTTGTAGTGTTAACTGGAAATAGGGTATCAAAATAGTGTTCACCCAGGATACCAGGCCGAAAATAAAAAATAAACAGGCCAGGATGATCATGGATTGGATCGTGGTACGTTTATCCTGGATGTGATTGACCGGGGATGTATTGTTCATCTTTTTTAGAATTATTAAACATACATGAAGTTGTTGCTCCATTCATTTGTTTATACAAAATTATAGCTTAAGGAATGGAAATATGCTTTAAAAACGTAATTCTAATTTCAAAAAACGTTTTTATTGACACTGGCCATCGTGTTTTTTGCGATATTCAACCGGTGTATAGCCCTTTATTTTTTTAAAAATACGGGAAATGTTTTTGCAATCATTAAATCCTGACTCCAAAGCCAAATCAAAGAGCGTTCTGTCGGTAGTTAACAACAGATGAGCGAAATAGTCGATTCGGCAGCTTAATATAAACTGATAGATGGATGTCCCCATTTCTTCCTTGAACTTCACTTCCAGATTGCGTCGTGATAACGGAACCATTTCCGAGAATGCTTCAATATTGATATCCGAGGTGAAGTTGTCCTCGATGTAGTTCACGACTTTTGAGATGTGCTCATTGGCGATATCAAATTTTTCGGTCGATTTTCTCAGTTCGAATCTTGTAGGCTCAATGACGATGTTAAAGGGCTCTTTCCTCTCTCCCTTCATTAGCCTGTCTATCAGCCTCCCGGCTTCATAGCCGCCTCTGTCCACATCCGTGACGATGGAGGAGATGGGTGGATCTGACAGGTTACAGATCAGCTCGTCGTTGTCAACCCCCAACAATGAGATCTCTTCAGGTATTTTGATGTTGTTGATTTTGCATATCTGTGATATCCTTAAAGCAAAATCATCGTCGCAGGCGAACAGGCCCACCGGCTTGGGTAACGACAAGAGCCACTCATCGAGCTGTATATGGCTGGTTCCCCATTCTTCTCCATCAAGATTATCACTTTCAAAATAATGGTAATTTCCACCCGTTTTTTCTATCTGGGTCCTGAACCCTTCCGCCCTTTCACGTGACCAGACAACATTCTTATTGCCATAAAAGGCAAAATTACGATAGCGTCGTTTGATGAAAAAATTCGCAGCCATTTGTCCTGTACCAAAATAATCGCCGGTCAGGTTGGAGAAATAGGGGCTCCGCTCCCTGTAATTTTGAAGCACGATCGGTATGTTTAACGTGGCCAATATGTTTGTCCCTTCATGGTCCCAACGTGCAATAATGGCATCTGCTTTCCATTCTCTTGCCCATTCCACAATACCTTCTTTACCATATAGCGTTTTATAGTAAGCAGGTAGCCGGTAAAAGATCCAGGGGCCATGTTCTTTGGAATATTGGATCAGGCCCCGCAATAGTCGTCGGCTGAATTCGCTGGAATAATCAATCAGTATCAGTATTTTCTTCATCGGTATCTGTTTTCATTTAACGAAAAACATTGTTATTAGTCCTCAAATATAGATGTTTTCTTTTTAAGAACCCAAAAAGCCTTGTAAATTTAAAAGATTGGGTGGCGGGGAGAGTGGGATATCGACAGATTTTTCTTTCCGTGCAAATAAACGTCAAAAAAGAGACTCTCTGTTATGAAAGCCCCTTTTCGATTATTTTATATCCGGGTAACAGGGAATTTGTCGTTTACGCCGGTTTCTGCATCGTTTTTATTTTGACGAAATAGAGACCAAACGAGCGGTAGAGGAAATGGGTCCATTTGCCGAAGGGGACGATGATCAGCGCCCACTGTGCCAACAGGGTCAGATGGATCAGATGAATCCAGATGTTGGCTTCGAGGATCTGCAGGTCTATAAAGAGCCTCACCAGAAAGGCGGTCAGTCCCATCAGCAGCAGCCAGATCACAAACAGCCAGTCGGAGGGCTGTGAAAACGTGTTCAGTGCCTTGTTCCGCTTTATCCTGCCCGAGACGAAATGGATGGTGATGACGAAGATGAGGAAGCTCTCCACATAACCGAGCACGATGATAAAAAGGCTCCCGGTACCGAACCAGTTGAGGAAGACAGTGGTGAAGAGAAGCGACAGGTAGGCGAACACCAGCACCAGGTGTTCCAGCCAGCGGAAGTTGTCCTTCCCGTCGCAATCTCTGGCCCTTTTCTGGGTGAACATCTGCACAAACAACTCGGACAGGGTTGTGAGATATCTCTTTACGGGTGCTTTCACTTCGTTCTTCACAATGGTGTAATACCACATCCGAAACAGGTTGGGGATAAAGATCACCAGAAAGACGGTGGCGATTGCCAGCATCTCGAAGCGGTGTCCCGTATGGAGTAATGCCTCTGCATCGAAGTGGACGGTGCGGGCAAAGAGGAATACACCGGCAGCCACCAGTAGTAGCGCCGTGACGGTGAGGGTCAGTGAGCGGTAGAGCAGTCCCGAGAGACCGGTCCAGTCATATTGCGCCGTGAGCCATCGCCGCAGCGACATCATCAACTCACCGGGATTGGCTTGGCGCGGGCACTCTTTGGAACATTCGCCGCAATAGTAACACTCCCACGGTTTCAGCGATGACCTGATCTCATCTTCCAGGCCCAGCGTGGTGTAGCGTATCATCTCACGGGGAAATGAACTGTCGCTGGTAGATAATGAGCAGGTTGCCGTACAGTTTCCGCAGTTGAAACAGGCGTTGAAGTCGCCTATGCCGTATTTTGTTAATTCTGTTGCAAATTCAGGATTTACTTTTGTCATATTATTTTATTTTGTAATAATAATACTCTTCCTTGTCGTTTGTTCCGGCAGGCGATACCACTCCATATTTATTCATGGTCATCAG
>DGZP01000083.1 GCA_002398565.1 Proteiniphilum sp. UBA4977 | reverse complement strand
AGATATGCATGGGAAAAATATCCTTAATTTTATGATCAGTTTTATCATAAAATTAAGGATATTTTTCCCATGCATATCTACCTTCGCATTGGCCTCCTTGTTGGTAATCCACATCAACACGGGCACAACAAAACCGGCAAGAGGGATGATAATGCCGGCAAGCTGGCTGAGATGCATCAGCATCAGATAGCTGTTTTCAGTCATTCCAAACAAAGGTCTCCCGTTAAAGCTGTCCCGCTGAGTCCCTTCGTCATTCAGGATCTTCGCTTTTTCACGTTGATATTCCTCTTCGGAAATACTCCCTTTTTCCCTTAATTCATCGAGAATTTTTAAATCTTCATACTTCATCACTTCAGGATTTTAAGTTATTCTAAAGGTAAGCTCTTCACAAAGATATATTTTTTCTGTCATACCTCCGTTTCCTGATGAAAATAATTATGACGATTACAGCTGTCAGGGATCCAAGAATGTCTGCGATCCAGTCGCTCCACTCCGCGCTGCGGGATGCAAAGAAGTATTTTTGTAACAACTCAATGACTCCACCATAGAACACGGGTACCAGAAAGCCCCACAATATCCACCGGAAGGCAGGAGGATTACCCTGGTGCATCCGGTAATAGTCGATCAATGAAACAGCGGAAAGAAAGAAGAACATACCAAAGTGAACCAGCTTATCCCATGGAACATCTCCGGGCATATCGGGCACCTGCGAAGGTGAGACAAGACATGTGGCAATAAAAATAATTAATCCAGTGATCAGCGGCAGGAACGTATATCGAAGCAGTAATTTCATTCGCGGACAATTAAGCTGTAACGATTACAAAGATAACAGGGATTTATAAACATATAACTAAAAGATCGATCCAATATCGTAAAAAATTTGTTCCTTTGCCTGAAAATGATATATAGGCTGCGTCAGCTGCTTATAATGAAACATAGAGGAATTCGGGAACAAATTATGAGAAAAGGTATCCTTTTTATATTTTTGGCGTTTGCTATGATGCAAGCGGTAGCTCAGACACCTGCCGTAGACAAGAATCAGCGCTATTACGACATCAACAAGAACATCGACATATTCAATTCCGTCCTGAGGGAACTGGATCTCTTTTATGTGGACAGTATAGAGGTAAACAATCTGGTACAGGGTACCATCGGTAACATGCTTACCCGGCTCGATCCTTATACGGAGTATTATGCAGAGGAGAACATGGGTGATCTGCAATTTCTTACCACTGGTGAGTATGCCGGCATCGGTGCCATCATTTCCTACAATAACGGGCGGGTGGTGATTAACGAACCCTATGAAGGGTTGCCGGCCGACAAAGCGGGATTAAAAGCGGGTGATTCGATACTGTCGATAGACGGGGAAGATATGCGAAAAGCCACTGTGAAGCAAGTAAGCGACAAGTTGAAAGGCACGCCGGGAACCTTACTCAAGCTGACCATACAACGGCCCGGCGAAAAAAAACAACGGACACTCTCCATAGAGCGTGAAAAGATCGAGATGGATCCTATCACGTATGCCGGGATGGTGGACAAGGGAACCGGATACTTACACTATGGGAGCTTCACGGCAAACAGCGCCGCACGGGTGAAAGAAACTGTCACCGAACTCAAACAGCAGGGAGCTACCTCACTGATCATGGACCTGCGGGGCAACGGCGGCGGCATTCTCGATGAAGCTGTAGAGGTGGTAAACCTGTTTGTACCCAAAGGTGAGGAGATTGTCTTCACAAGGGGAAAAGTAAAACAATGGGATCGTTCCTACCATACACAAAATCAACCCCTCGATGAAATAATCCCTATTGTGGTGCTGATTGACACCGGCTCAGCTTCCGCGTCGGAGATCGTGGCAGGCAGCCTCCAGGATCTGGACCGTGCGGTGATCGTAGGCAATCGTTCCTTCGGTAAGGGTCTGGTACAGACGCCCCGCGATCTTCCCTATGGCGGGAACATAAAAATCACTACATCCAAGTATTACATCCCAAGCGGGAGGTGCATACAGGCGCTCGATTATTCACACCGCAATCCCGACGGCAGCGTGGCACGCGTGCCTGATTCTCTTACCAGCGTATTCAAAACCAGAAACGGAAGGGAAGTACGTGACGGCGGCGGCATCACACCCGACATCACCATAGCGCAGGAAACCGGAGGTACCATTGCTTTTTACCTGATGACAGACAATATTATCTTCGATTTTGTCACCGGCTGGATGCTGGAAAACCGGGAAATTACATCCCCTGAGAAATTTCGTTTGCCGGATGCCGATTACGACAAATTCCGTGAATTCGTAAAGAAGAGGGATTTCAAATATGATCAGCTGAGTGAGCGTTCACTGGAGCAGCTGAGGAGCATAATGGAGTTTGAAGGCTACATGGATGTGGCATCGGCAGAATACAAGGCGCTGGAGTCTAAACTTCAGCCTGACCTGGATCGTGACCTGGAACTCTTTAAGGAGGAGATTAGAAAAATGATTGAATCTGAAATTATACAACGGCGGTATTACAAAAAAGGAGTGCTCATTCACCAGCTTTCCGGTGACCCAGTGTTCGATAAGGCACTGGAGTTACTTAGAAACCCCGGTTTATATCGCTCCCTTTTACGGCCTGAACCGGCAAACATGCCTCCGGCAAAAGAGATAAAGGAAAAGTTGAAGGATCAGTACTCATAAAACGAATGCTACTTGAGACCAGCGACAACCATATTTTTTCTCTTTTGGCTGTTTCTGCGTACAACATCACAGGAGAGTCGAGTCACCCTACTTTTTGCGGGCGATGCGATGCAGCATTTGCCACAGGTACAGGGGGCTCGAAATGAGGATGGCAGCTTTTCCTATGACTCATGCTTTCACTGGGTGAAAGAGCGTATCTCCGCGGCCGATCTGGCAGGGATAAACTTTGAAACCACACTCGGTGAAGTTCCTTATGCCGGTTATCCGCTTTTCAGTTCACCCGATGCATTTGCTTTCAGCCTCAAAGATACGGGGTTTGATATTTTTTTTCAGGCCAACAACCACGCACTCGACCGTGGCAGGAAAGGGCTGGAGCGCACCATCGACCTGCTGGACTCCGTTGGTATCAAACACACCGGCACCTTCGGTTCTGAAGGTGCGCGCTCGTTACACTACCCGCTTATGGTTATTAAAAATGGAATTCGCATTGCTTTTTTGAATTATACTTATGATACCAACGGGTTGATTGTACAGGAACCCAACCAGATAAATGTGACCGACACAAATCTCATCAAACAGGATATAGGTCGCACTCAACTATACAAGCCCGACATCATTATTGCCCAGATGCATTGGGGAGAGGAATATCGGACCACACCATCCGCGGATCAGCGGAGACTGGCCGACTTTCTGCTTCGCCAGGGTGTTCGCATTGTCATCGGACATCACCCGCACGTGGTACAGCCCATTGTGATGGAAAGGGAGGGGGAGGAAATTCGCAATGTTGTTTATTATTCCCTGGGGAACTTTATCTCAAATCAGCAGCGTTTGGATACAGACGGAGGCATGCTGGCGGAGATTGTGATTGGCAGAAAAGATGCCGCCTCGCCGGTTGTCATTGAAAAGTGCAATTACTCATTAGTCTGGGTACAAAGACGGATGGACAACGGAAAGGTTCGCTTCACGCTTATCCCGTCGTGGAAAGGTCATAAACCGCCCATGGAAGAAGAAGATAAACAAAAAATGGATACGTTTGTTCAGAGAGTGGAGAGGGTGATCGGCCACGATTTATAAATCAAAATTCATGGAACTGACAGAATTTATCATACGTTTACTGGCTGCAACCGCTGCGGGCGGAGCACTGGGCATGGAGCGGGAATCGAACAACAAGAGTGCCGGCCTGCGTACACATACCCTGGTTGCTGTCGGTGCCTGCATATTTGCACTTATCTCACTCAGACTGGTTAATGATGGCGGACCGGGCGATCCCACACGCGTGGTGGGACAGATTGTGACAGGTATCGGTTTTCTGGGTGCTGGCGTGATCCTGCACAGGGGAGCCAATGTACAGGGGCTGACCACTGCTGCTACAATCTGGAGCAGCGCGGCACTGGGCTGTCTGGCCGCTTTCGGTTATTATTGGGAATTGGCTGCAGCCACGGTGCTGATCATTTTTGTCAACACTGTTTTTAAGAAAGCAGATATCTGGTTTCGAAAAAATCCAAAAAAAGAGAAAAAAGCCGGTGAGGACAAAGATTTGTTCGAATAAAATAGATCCAGGGAATGCTTACATAATCTGCGACACTAAAATGCCGGTGCAGGATTTCTGTCCCAGACAATAGTCACTGAGCGTTTTCTGGTCGATCACCACCCTCTGTCGGGCACTCGAAGCATGAATAAAAGTAAGCTTTTCACCATCATGGAAAGTGAAACCTGTATGTGAAACATCCAATCCACGGATATCTGTTGTAAAGCCAATCATTGCCATGTGCGGAATCAGTGGTGCGGCTATGGCAATAGTCGTTTTCGGGAGAAAGGCAAAACCACCCCTTCCGTTGATTACCTTTTCCCTGTCGACAATCTCCTGCAGCGTGGCATCCTCACCCTTCAACTGCCTGTATGATTCCCGGTGCGCGGACATGAAACCGATGGTTTTCATTTCCACTATTCCACCCAGCGCTGCCGAAATATTTTTCACTTTTCCGTTTCTTTCGTTTTCATATACCCAGTCGGTGGTATAGTGAAGCCGTGAAGCATACCCGTCTATCGCACCGTTTCGGTACCGTATATTTTGCAATTCTGTCAGATAAGTATTAAATGAAGGAACCACCGACGATGCTGTACGGGAAAGAGCAATCACCGTTTCCACGAATGTAGTACAATCAAACGCACGCAGGTTTACCACGAGAGTCTCTCCGGCAGTTGTTTCAAGTGTATGGGACTCATAGGGTTTTCCAAGGAAGAATATAGCCGTTTTCTCCAGCACTTCAGTCTTGGTGAGGTTTTTAAAAGGTTTTATATAGGAGAGATATTGGTTAAAAATCTGCAGGTCTTCGGGCGTAAAATACGCTTTTGGCTGCGCGGATATCATTCCGGCAGCCAAAAGCACACATACTATAACGGAAATCAATTTCATTGTTCAAATAGAAGTAGTGGCTGCTTACTCATTTTTTTGCTCTTTTCTCATGCTCTTTGCGTATCTTCTCGTTCTGCTTGAAAATTTTTTTATTACCCTTCTCCCATTCTTTCATCATCTTCTGCTCTCTCTTGGCTATTTCCTTATTCCTTTTTTCAATATGTCTATTGATTTCTTTCATCTCTTTGGCAGAATAAGGACCGATATATATCAACCGATCATTCATGTGAACGCGGTTACGTCGTGCAATAACCGGATTACGGCTACGGCCGTAGTCATCATAAATATTTTTCCAGTAGCGACTTTTGTTGCTCATCATCGCCTTCATCCGATGAAATTCATCCGATCCGGGTTTGATACCATACCGTTTGGCTATAACCCCCCATCCATTATCCTGCGGATAATCGCGATAGATACCAAGCAGGTCGCTCACCGGTACACCAAGCAAATTACTTATTTCCAAACCCAGGACTACATTTCCCCAGTTATAGCCAAAACCCCCAAATAACTGAAGCAGCGTATTGCGCGGCACATCATAATGATTTTCATACAAAACAATCACCTCATCGTCGGCATAACGGTCCGAGTAACTTCCAATGTCCCTGGAAAACTGTACGTAACCCATTTGTGCAAACATCAAAACGGGAAATAGTATCAGTGAAATAATAGCGATTACCTTTTTCATAATTCTTCCTTTTAGTTAAATTATTCTTTTGCTTTTATCTTTTGATGCTGTAAAAGGCAAAAGGTTTATTTATCGCCACTATGCCTGTTTCGTTCTGGCCAGCAAAAAGTAATCCATGATGGTCATTGCAGCCATTGCTTCCACAATGGGCACGGCCCTTGGCAAAACACAGGGATCATGTCTGCCGCGAGCCTTAAGAGTTGTATCCTTGCCGTGAATATCCACAGATTGCTGTTCGGTGAGGATGGTGGACACCGGTTTAAAAGCCACCCTGAAATAGATATCCTGACCGTTCGAGATACCTGCCTGAATACCACCGGAATTGTTTGTACGGGTACTTATTCTTCCCTGGTCATCGTAGAACGAGTCGTTCACCTCTGAGCCACGCCCGGTGACATCGAATCCCATACCGTACTCGAAGCCCTTGACCGCATTGATGCCTAGCATGGCCGCACCGAGAGCGGCATGTAACTTTCCAAAGACAGGCTCTCCGAGGCCCACGGGTGTTCCTTTAATGACACATGTGATGATACCGCCAATAGTATCACCCTGGTATCGCACCTCATTGATGAGCCCGATCATCTTATCAGCCACATCGGGATCGGGACAGCGTACCATATTTTCTTCGGTACGTGAAAGGTCATATTTCCTGTAATCGTTCTCCAGTGCAATCCCTCCCACCTGAGAGGTATAGGCGGTAATATCGATCCGATACTGACGGAGCCAAAGCCGGGCCACCGCACCGCCCACTATGCGGGCAATGGTCTCCCGGGCAGAGGAGCGGCCGCCACCGCGGTGGTCGCGTATGCCATATTTCTGCTGATAGGTAAAGTCGGCGTGCGAGGGACGAAATACCTCTCTGAGGTTGTCGTAGTCGGACGATTGCTGATTTTCATTTCGCACGATAAATCCTATGGGAGCTCCGGTTGTTTTGCCCTCGAATATACCGGAGAGCAGTTCCACCTTGTCCGATTCTTTTCTGGGCGTGGTTATGCGTGATTGTCCCGGTCGCCGCCTGTCGAGTTCGGCCTGAATAAAATCAATGTCGATCTCCAGACCCGGCGGGCAGCCGTCGATCACGCCTCCTACCGCAGCACCGTGCGATTCACCGAAAGAGGTGAGCCTGTATATCGTACCAAATGTGTTCATTTTCTCAATTAACAATTACAACCCGATCCGCACCCCCCACCGGCAGAACCACAACCACAGGCATCATCACCTTCGTTGCCTTCACCACAGGAACCGCAACCGCCGGAACCGCAACCACAGCCCCCACCGCTAAAAAGTGCGGCAATCTCTTCTGCTGTAGGCTCACGTACCTCCATCACCTTACCCTCAAAATGCATAACCTCACCCGCCAGCGGGTGGTTGAAATCCATGGTTACCTGCTCTTCACCGATTGAGACCACAGAACCCATCAAGCGGTTTCCCGACGAGTCCATCATCGGCAACGTGTTTCCCTCGAAAAGCATCTCCTCGTCGATCTTGCCATCGATTTCAAAAATATTTTTCGGCAGGTCGATGATCTTGTTTTCGTCATAATCTCCATAAGCCTCTTCCGGCGTCAGGCGAAAAGAGAATGAATCACCTTTTGAAAGGCCGTCGATCTGTTTTTCAAACGCTTCCAGCATGGAGTTGGTACCAAAGATAAACGCCAGCGGCTTTTCGACGGTGGCCTGCTCCATCAATTCACGCTCTTCGCCTTCACCCACATTTAAATCATACGTCAGTGTGACATATTTATTGTCTGATATCTTCATTTTGTTTATTCTATTTTATATCTATGATTGATTTATTTTTTTGAAACAATATTTACGGAGCGATGTTTACCCATTGACTGCTATTTTCAGATTTTTAAGAGCTTTCTCCAGTACCGATCGCGCTGTACCCACGTTGAGCCGCATAAAGCCTTCGCCACCTTGTCCGAATATCGTCCCATCGTTCAGCGCCAGGTGAGCCTTCTTCACAAACAGGTTCACCAGTTCGGGCTGGGTAAGGTCCAATTGACGGCAATCGAGCCACACCAGAAAGGAAGCTTCCGGCAAGATGGCTTTTATCTGTGGGATATGCTCCTTCAGGTAATTATCCACAAAATCCACATTACCCTGCACATAATCATTCATCTGGTTCAACCACTCTTCTCCCTCTTCGTAGGCGGCAGTTGTGGCGGTATAGGCAAAGATGGTTCCCTGTGACAATTCCCGTGGTATAAGATAATTCAAATACTGTTCCCTGATCTTTTTATTGGGTATCACGGAAAATGAACTGACTATGCCGGCTATGTTAAACGACTTGCTAGGTGCCATCAGTGTAAGACTTATTTCTTCGGCCTTTGCCGATACCGAGGCAAAGGGAATATGACTGAAACCCGACAATGCCATATCTGCGTGAATCTCATCCGAGATTACCATCACTCCGTGGTCGTAACAGATCTCGGCCAGCTCACGCAGCTCCGCATCACTCCACACTCTTCCTCCCGGATTATGGGGATTACATAAAATGAGCATCCTGCATGTCTGGCGTGAAAGGATGTCACGGAGTCCGTCAAAATCCATCCTGTACTGTCCGTTATCCAGGATCAGGGGGTTATTGACCACATTCCGCTCCAAAGCTGTGGGTACCAATCGAAACGGGTGATATACAGGCGGCTGGATGATAATATTGTCCCCGGTTTCAGTAAAAACATCCACGGCAAAGGCAATTCCCTTTACCACGCCCGGCACAAAACTGATATGTTCCTTCAACACCTCCCAGCCGTGACGTTTGTTAAGCCATCTGACAATGGAATGAAGATAGTCTTCGGGAGGAACTGTATATCCGAATATACCATGCTCCACTCTTTTTTGTAATGCTTCAATAATGGCGGGGGGCGACTTGAAATCAGTGTCGGCCACCCAGAGGGGTATCAGGTCCGCATCGCCATATAGTGTTATCAGTTTATCCTGCTTTACACTGCCGGTATGGGATCGATCAATTATCTCGTCGAAATTAAACTTCATATGATCAGAAAAAACTTTGAATAATTTATAAATATTCAATTCAATAATAGCTGCTACGCAGCCACTCCCTGTTACCTGCGCTTCTGCCTCCAAAATTCAGAGATTCAAATGCCAGCCCCAACATAAACTGATGGATGACTATCTTTGTGGTAAGTTCATTTACATGGGACTGGTAATAATCTCCAAGATAGCCAGCCCGCAAAGTAACCTTTCTCAGGGGTACATCTACCGTAAAAAAGTTCCTCAGGGATAGCTGGTTATGAAATGAGCCCGGATGTACCGTACCTTTGTTATTACCCAGTGTAAATATCTCGTAATAGGAATGTCCATACTCTGGCGAGAAAAACATGCCGACAAAAGGTGTTGAAAGTTGCCAGCGCAAGGTGGCCCATCGAAAATTATAGAGCGCCATTACCGAAGCGTTGAGGTTTGTAGATACTTTCAACGATCCCGGATTATTGGAATTCCGCACATTGTAGATACCTCCCAGGGATGCATCCCATCCGCCGCCACCTAACAGTTTAAAACGGGATGTCTGCAGTAATGGATAAAAACCGGTCAGGTAGTAGCTGATGTCTCCATAATACTCCGATGCCGAGGCAGTAGGATTTTCAGTGATTCCCACCTGTATCTGAAATTGCTGTTGCAACAACATCCTGCCCGATAAATGAGGGGTTCGCCTCAAACGGTCATGCAGCAGGGTCATGCTGATGCCGCTGTAAGTAAGTGGAGAAAGGTAACTATCTGACAAATAAACCTTACCAATGCCAAACATGGTAGAATGATTCACCGTGTGTATTTCTTCCACCAGTAAATGACTCTGTGCAAACAAACCGCAGAAAAAACCTACCCATAGAATTATCAATGTTGTTGTTCGTTTCATGCGATTGTTTTTTTCTGTTAATTGAATAATTTCATCTGCCCCGTTATCTCGTCTCTCAAATCAGCATCGGAGATCGTATTCTCTCCATTTTCCTCGTCTATTTCCACTTTCATTGTCTCCTGTGGTTCCGCTTCAGGTTCAGGGAATCTGACAGGCTCAAGCTCCTCCACTGTTTTCACTTCGAAGTTCGATATCCGTTTTCCTTTTGCTTTGTAACTTTTTACACCAATAAATTCCTCCACATCAATCTCCAGTGATTCACGGAAATCATCATTTCCGCCAAAGATAACCTTTACCCGCGGATAAACCACATCAGTAAGTAAAAACAAACGGGAATCAGGATTGTCACCCAGAAAATTCAACGGTTTTTCCGATGCTTCCAGGGTGAACCGTTTCAGGTAAGCGTATCCCTGATCGGCATCGAATAATGCGGCTGACCACACCTTGCCTTCATCGAACTTTTCAATGTGAAGAATATCAGCAGGGAAATGGTTGGTCAGATCGAAATTGCATATGCGATAGTCACCTCCACGGGTGGTGACCAGGATCATGTCATCACCCTGAAACTCACCCAGGTATTTTCCTCCCCCCTCGTAGTTGAGTCGGAACACGTCAGGATCGAACCACACCTTGCGACCACCCAACGTGGATAGTCCCTTGTGTTTTAACTGAATGCGGTGTACGTCTGCTTTGGTGAGAATGTTACCCATGGCGCTACGGCCCTTGATGTCTATATCGCTGAAATCTTTTTCAAACTGCAGAATGCGTAAGCGCGGCTTGGGCTTCAGGATCACTTTAATGGTTTCAGCTTCTCCATTTGGGTTGGCACTGAAATATGCAATGCGTGAACCCGGTTTTCCTTTGGTCAGATCGTATTCTTTGTCGCGTGTAACCCCGGTAACCGGAAAACGCTTGATGTAAAACGAGCCAGTCTTGCCATCGCGATAAACTACATTATAAATGGTTCTCTTGTCGTTTTTCTTAAAAATACTGGCATAAAGTATCCCTTTTCCCACGAACATCTTCTCGCTGACTTTCACCACTTTGTACTTTCCGTCTTTAAAGAAGACAATGATATCGTCAATGTCGGAACAGTTGCATACAAATTCATCTTTCTTCATGCCGGTACCGATAAAGCCTTCTTCCCGGTTCACATACAGTTTTTCATTGGCTTCGGCAACTTTCACCGCTTCAATGTTCTCAAAGCTACGTATCTCGGTCTTTCGGGGATAATTCTTCCCGTAGCGCTCCTTCAGCATGAGATACCAGGA
>DGZP01000093.1 GCA_002398565.1 Proteiniphilum sp. UBA4977 | reverse complement strand
ATCTGTTGCATCATCTCCCGGAACTCACCCATCCAGATCAAACCATTGATGGTGATCCCTGTTTCACCCCTACTGAAAGGGGTATCCCAAAGTTGCCATAAACGCTGCCTGTAATGACGCATGGCCGTCTCCAACCCGAAAAGGATGGAGGAATGCTCACGGAGCAATTCAGTGTTGATCTGCTGTTCCTGCTCCGTGATCCGGCAGAAGCCCGCCAGTCTATCGGCATACCCCGCATCAAAGTCGCAGCTGAGGTCATGCAGCGGCGCACACTCCCCAATGCCGAAATGGGTAGGATACTCATCGTCGCGGAATACTACGTACCATATCTGGTGGTCTGTGTAGATACCCCGGGAGGTGCCTGCCGGCTTTTTGAACCGGAGCTTGTAGGGTATGATCTCTATTTTAAACATGAATTCTTATTCAGGTTTTTTTTGAATTGCCATTGTGCAGCCAGATCATCAGCTGTTTATGTTTCCCAATTCGTGATCGTTCGCATAAACCTGGAGTTGAACGCCCGGTATTACAGAAAATCAACTTATAGACTTAGGGCAGTTTGGGAAACTTCTTGAAATCCGGTTTTCGTTTTTCCAGGAAGGCCTGCTTTCCTTCCTGTGCCTCCTCGGTCAGGTAGTAGAGCATGGTGGCATCACCTGCCAGCTCCTGAATGCCGGCCTGCCCGTCGAGCTCGGCATTGAGCCCCGCCTTGATCATGCGCAGGGCAAGGGGACTGTGCTGCATCATCGTCTCAGCCCACTCCACCACCTCATCCTCGAGGCGGTCAAAGGGTACCACCTTGTTCACCAACCCCATCTCCAGTGCCTCCTGTGCGTTGTACTGGCGGCAGAGGAACCATATCTCCCGTGCCTTCTTTTGTCCCACGATGCGTGCCAGGTAGGAGGAGCCGAAGCCGGCATCGAAGCTGCCCACGCGGGGGCCGGTCTGTCCAAAGATGGCATTGTCGGAGGCAATGGTCAGGTCGCACACTACGTGCAGCACATGTCCACCGCCAATGGCATAGCCGTTCACCATGGCAATCACCGGCTTGGGGATGGACCGGATCTGCTTCTGCACATCCAGCACGTTGAGACGTGGCACGCCATCCTTGCCGATATACCCACCCTTTCCCTTCACATTCTGGTCGCCCCCCGAGCAGAAGGCCTTGTCTCCGGCACCGGTGAGCACCACCACGCTTACTTCCTCCATCTCGCGACAAATGCGCAGTGCATCGCTCATCTCCGTGGTTGTGGTGGGCGTGAAGGCATTGCGGTAACGGGGACGGTTGATGGTGATGCGGGCGATGCCGTTGTGGTAGTCGAAGAGAATATCTTCATATTCCTTTATGGTGGTCCATTTTCTTTTACTCATAATCTTTTTGTTTCTTGTTGACGATAATAGGATTTTATTTCCAGGCTGTTCCTCTCCATGGTCGTGAAGACCTCCAGCATAACAGCGTTGTTACTTTCAGGGTTCAGCAAAAAGGGTAGCTGCTTCTGCAGCTCCTCCTCGTTGTGCGCAGAGAGATAGGTTACTCCCTGCTGTTCTGCCCATCCTTTTGCGGAGGTGGTGCGGGTCACCGTAATGTAGCCGGTAAGCGCTTCCGATTGATTGAGTCCCGGCAGTGTATCAAAGATGCCTCCCCCTCCATTGTTGTTGAGCAGGATGCGCAGGTTTGGCGATAGATGCCTGTTCCAGAGGCCATTCATGTCGTAGAAGAAGCTCAGGTCGCCGGTGAGCAGGAGAGTGAGCCGTTGTGCTGCAGCGGCATAGCCCACCGCTGTGGAGATTGACCCTTCAATGCCGTTGGTGCCCCTGTTGCAAAAGCGATAGACCGAATCGGAAATGCTGAACAACTGCGACAGGTAGACACTCTGGCTGTTGGCCAGTTGGAGCGAACTTTTTTCGGGCAGCTTCTCCAGCAGTGCACCCACGGCATACAGGTCGGAATAATCCGGGTGAGGAATGGTGGCCCCCTTGCAGGCGTTTTTCCAATGTTCCGCAAATGGCGCAGTTTGGCGATCTGTTTTGACTGAGTCGTTGGGGAGCAAGGACGACAGATCATCGGAAGGGAGCTTCGCCAGGGATCGCAGGAATGTTGCCGGATCACATTTTACAATTTCGGTCACCTGCTGAAATGTGTCGACAACCTCTCCCGAGGGAGAGACCTGCCACTGCTCACAGGTAGGAGTGCTGCGGATAAATTGTTTCAATCGCTTTGAAACGACGTGTCCGCCCAGGGTGATCACCAGATCGGGGGTCAGCTTCTGCAGTTCTTTTTCAGAAGCTGTACGGAGTACCACATCGAAACGGGAATAATCTCCCGTCGGGATGTTGGCAAGGTGGTCGGCCAGCACCACCGTCTTGGGGTCGGCTGCAAGTCTCTTTAACAAATCAGCCAGTCCGTTTTCCGGTGGTAGCTGTCCCACGACGATCATTCGTCGGGAAAATGAGTGGAAACGTTTGCGGTATCCGGCCTCATCCGGCAGCATGGTGAGTGGTTTGGCACGGCGAATTACCCGTACGGCAGGGAGCGAGGCAGTGTCAAATCCAAATAACGGCTCAGATAGCGGGATGTTGATGTGCGTGGGACCTTTTTCCTGGTTGTCGAGGGCGAGAATGGCTTCATTGATTAGTCGGTTACAATGCCACTCCTCCTCGGGATTGCTAATCTCCGGCAGCTGTACCGCATGGCGAACCAGCTTTCCGAAGAGACCGGTTTGCGGGATGGTCTGCCCGTCTCGCTGTCCCGTCCAGGCGAGGGGCCGATCGGCGGTAATTGCCAGCAACGGCAGTTGCTGATAAAAGGCCTCGGCTACTGCGGGACCCAGGTTGAGTGCGGCCGTACCGGAAGTGCAGCATACCGCGACGGGGCGGTCGAGGGCCTGAATGACCCCCAGGGCGAAGAAGCCGGCACTCCGCTCGTCGACCACGCTGTAGCAGGTGAAGTCGCTGTCGCCGGCAAAAGAATGGATCAGCGGAGCATTGCGTGATCCGGGAGAGAGTACAATGTGTGTGATGCCATGTGCCTTAAGCAACGACACCAGTTGTAAAACGTTTTTCTTGTCTGAATACATTCTCAAATCTTAATTGACAATACTTGCCATGGTCTCCAGCTTCTTTTCCGTTTCCTTCCATTCATCCCTGCAGTTGGAAGAGGAGATTAAGCCGCTACCGGCAAACAAAGTAAGCGAACTTTTTCCGATTTCCATACACCGGAGGTTTACATAGATATTTGTTTCGGCCATTGGTTCCAGCATACCGAGAAATCCGGTATAATAACGACGGTCATATCCTTCGTGATCCAGGATAAACTGGAAAGCCTCCTCTTTGGGCAGACCGGAGACAGCCGGGGTGGGATGGAGCGCCTTTAACAGGGTTCCGATTTTCGATTCATCGGGAAGGGAAAAGTTGAGATCGGTTCGCAAATGTGCCAGGTTACCCGCTTTGGAGGTGTAGGGACCATTTATTTCCGGTGTGATTTGAAAGGAGGAGAGCTGGTGTAGCAGGTAGGAGGTAACCAGATGTTGTTCGCGCAGGTTCTTGTCGTCCCACGAAACAGCTCCGGAGTGAGGATAACGTGTGCCCGCGAGTGCCATTGTCTGCCAGCTGGTGTTTCCTCCCGACAGCAGTATTTCGGGTGTGCTGCCCAACCAGGTGCCACTTTGGGGTGTGTGAAACAGAAAAACACAAGCATGGTCGTATTTCTCCGCCGCCAGAAAAAAAGCATGGCCCGGCGAAAAACCCTTTTTCCTGACGATGTCCTTACTCCTGGAGAGTACCAGTTTTGTTATCGTTCCATTGGTCAGAGGCTGGTGAAACCGCTGAAACAGTTGCAAATATTCACCTTTATCTATATTCTTGTGTTTCACATTCTTCCGCTTCCCCGGTTGTTTTTTTACAAGGGAGGTTTCCACCTCGGCGAGATCACGGCAATCGGGACGAATTATGATCACCGGTGTTTCGTCTGATATCCGGAATGGGGCAATCACGAAACCGGTCTGGCCGTTTAATTTATCCATGTCGCTGGTGAGGGCGGGTGTTCCCGATGTTTGCATCACAAAACGTGGCAACGTTTCACCGGGCAGCCTGAAAATAGCGAAGCATGCATCCTGGTCAATCAGTGCATCAAGTATCTGATGCGCGTGCAGATCTCTCATCGCTTTTTCAGAATGCTGTTTACCACCCGTACGGAAGAAACCAACTTGTCGGTTGAGGTAAAAATATCAATATTCCATACATGGATGGAGCGACCTCTGTGTATGATCGTGCCCACGGCCCGCACCTTGTCACCCTCCCTCACGGAAGAGACATGATTGCAGCTTACCTGTATGCCTGCGGGCATCTCATCCGCTTCACACAGGAGAAGCGATCCCTGTCCGGCTACCGACTCGGCGAGGGCCAGCGTGGCTCCTCCGTGAAGGATGCCAAATGGCTGGCACACGTGTCTGTCGACCGGCATTACCGCTTCCGTACGTTCCGGAGAGAGAAGCGTAAACTCGATTCCCAGGGTTTCCATCAGCGTTGAAGGACTGCCGATATTGATTCCGTCATTATTTTCATTCATGCTCTGTTATCTTATTCACTGCAAAAATAATGATAACTTTAGCATGCTGCTATTAAGATTCATTAAAAATAATTCCGGAAGCCGTTTCTATTTCACCCGGATGGTTTTTGGAGATGCAGATACCTCCTTGCTACCGTGGACGATTTCATTGTGTCACGGTAAAACTTGCTTCATTGGAATTGTCCGCGGAGTTTTGCGCAACCCACAGCTTGAAGTCCCCGGGCTCTGTTTTTTTCTTCATGTCGATGCCGTAGAATGCCAGATCTTCAGACAGGAGTTCAAATGAAACCTGCTTGCTTTCGCCTGCTTTCAGGTTTGTCTTTTGAAAACCTTTCAGCTCTTTTACCGGACGTGTGACGCTGCCCACCAGATCGCGGACATATAGCTGTACAACCATATCCCCATCCCTGGTTCCGCTATTCTGCAGCTTGGCCGTGACGGTAATCCTGTCATTGGCCGCCTTCATGGATGATTTGTCGAGTTTTACATCACTGATACCGTATGTCGTGTAACTCAAGCCGTATCCAAACGGATAGAGCGGTGTGATGGACGTATCGAGATAGCTCGATTTATAGTCGATTTTTTCGTTCGAAAGATCCACGGGCCTGCCGGTATTCTTTTGGTTGTAGTAGATGGGAATCTGTCCCACATTTCTTGGGAACGACATCACCAGCCTTGCCGAAGGGTTGTAGTCTCCGGCGATCACATCGGCAATGCCGTGCCCGCCTTGCGTCCCGGGAAACCATGCCTGGAGGATTGCATCCAGGTTTTCATCTTCCCATGAAAGGTCAAGCGGACGTCCGCTCAGCGTGATTAAAACAATAGGCTTGCCGGTTTCTTTCAGTGCTCTGAGTAGTTCGCGCTGCGGTTCCGGAAGACGGATATCGGTTCGCACCGCTGCTTCGCCCGACCAGTTGAAATCTTCTCCCATTGCGGCAATGACCAGGTCGGCCCTGCGTGCGGCGGATACAGCTTCGGCAATCTTGCCCGGTGTGGTTTCCGTAATCGTGGATCCCGCTGCATACAGAATCTTTACGGTGCTCCCTTCATATTTTTCTGTGAGTCCCTTCAGCAGGGGTACACTTTTGTTCCGGTCGCCCAGACCGGCCCATTCGCCGTTCAGGTTGATGGAATCGTTCATCAGCGGGCCGATCAGCGCGATGGTTTTTCCGCTCTCTTTTGTGATGGGGAGAATTTGATTGTCGTTCTTCAGTAGCACCACCGAAGAGGCGACAGCCTTGCGTGCCGTCTCCATGAATTGCGGCGTCATGGTATTCTGTCTTGCCCGTTCTTCATTGAGGTAGCGGTAGGGGTCATCAAAAAGGCCCAGCAGAAACTTCATCTCCAGGATACGGCGGGTGGCCGTGTTTATGGCTTCTTCCGATACTTTCCCTTCTTTAACCGATTGGGTGAGGTATTTAATAAATGAAGCACCGGTCATGTCCATGTCAATACCGGCATTGACAGCCAGCTCAGCTGCATGTTTCTCATCTTCGGCCACGCCATGGGGTACCAGCTCGTTCGTTCCGGTATAGTCGGTCACCACAAAGCCGGTAAAGCCCCATTCTTTTCGTAATACCTCTGTCATCAGCCACTTGTCTGCCGTAGCAGGAATCCCGTTGATCTCGTTAAAGGAGGCCATCATGGTACCCACTCCCGCATCTATCGCTGCTTTATAGGGAGGTAAATATATATTTCTAAGCGTGTGTTCCGACAATTCTGCGGGGTTATAATCCCTCCCTGCTTCCGCTGCTCCGTATGCTGCGAGGTGTTTTCCTGTGGCAAGCAGTGTGGTCGGTTCATCAAGCCTGCTTCCATCTCCACTGCCTTGAAAGCCGATGACCCTGGCCTCGGCCACTTTGCTACCCAGATAGGGATCCTCTCCCGCACCCTCCATTACGCGACCCCAGCGGGCATCTCTACCAATATCCACCATGGGGGCGAAAGTCCAGTTGATTCCGTCAGATGCCGCCTCAATGGCTGCGATCTCAGCGGTTCGTCGCATCATCTCCAGATCCCACGAGCAGGCTTCCGCCAGCGGAATGGGAAATATGGTCTTGTAACCATGGATCACGTCCTGACCGAACAGAATGGGAATACCCAAGCGGGTGGAATCTACGGCAAATTGTTGAAAACGCCGGATTCCCTCCACGGAGGTGGCATTGAAAATGCTACCAATCAATCCTTTTTTCAGATAGGGTTGAAAATCATCGGACATTACCGGGCCGGTGATCGACCAGTTGGCGGAGAACTGGGTCATCTGGCCGATTTTCTCTTCGAGCGTCATCAGTTTCAGTACGGAATCCACCCGCCTTTCTATCTGCTTGTTTCGGCTATAACTCTGCCACTTGCCTGACTTCTGAATGTTGCCTGAGGGTGATCCGCAGGATACAAGCGCAAATACTGCCAGCAAACATGCAGTGGAAATTAAAATTTTCTTCATATCTTTTGTCTTTTGTCTTTTGTCTTGCATCTTTTATCTCTCTTCAACCGTGAATCCCAGTTTTTTCAATCCCTCCTGAATCTCCGGGGCCCCCATAAATAGTTTCCACAGCAATCCGGTCCGGTAGTTTTCGATCATCGGCGCGATGGTCAGCTGGTCGATGGCCAGATAACGCTGCGGATACCAGTTGTCCTGTATGCTGAAAGCATCATAGAAACCATATTGACCCCATATCCGGTTGCCCAGATCATTATAAAAATGCTTCAGGGCCCTCATAGACTGGTCCGGTGTATAAGGGAAGCTGGACAAGGCGGCTGTAGGAGTGATTACCCCGCGGTCGTTCTTCACCGGCATATGTGCCGTATATCCATCTACGGTATAACTTGCGGTCAGCCCCCAGCAGTTATCGCCATACCCCTCATATCCCCCGGGGTTCTCCACACAATATTCGTAATTGATAAGAGCCTGATTCCTGTTCAGTTGCCAGTAATCGGCATATTGATCTTTTAACCCTTTCGGACTCAGTCCGATATAAGAGTAGTGTGCCCAAAAGAGTGGACCTCCATATTCTTCAGCACCATTGTGTTTCAAAATGAGCGGATAACCATATGCCTCATTCTTGCTGGTGATTGCTCCCCCGCGAGCCCATCCGTTATGGTAGGCCGATGCCGGAATAGGATGGGTGGGGGAGGAGGCTGCCAGGATATAGGTGATCAGACATTCATTGTAACCTTCCAGCGGGAAATTCATTTCCCAGTTGTATTCCGGGCTCCAGTGCCAATAGAGCACATCCTGTCCGTTCAGGTACCAGTCCCATTCCATTTCTCTCCAGAGTGTATCAATCTTTTGTGACAGCTCTTTCTCCCTGTTGTTGCCATTTTTGAAATACTCCCGCACGATAAGCAGTCCCTGCATGAGGAAGGCGCTCTCAACCAGGTCACCTCCGTTGTCTTTTTTGCCAAATGGTTTGGTCTTTCCTGTGGGTCCGTGAATCCAGTGTGACCAGACACCATGGTAACGGTCGGCGGAAGCCAGGTAGTCTGCTATCCGGTGTAATCGGGCCACGCCCTCTTCGCGGGGGATAAAGCCCCGTTCCATGGCTACGACAAGTCCGGCAAGACCGAAACCGCTTCCCCCTGTAGTAATTACATCCTTATCGTTCTGCGGATATTCCCCATCCATATGTATGCGTTCCGGCGCGAGGCCTGATGTGATTTCCGCACCTTCCCACATATAGTTGAAATGTGTTTTCTGGATGAAGTTCAGAAATTCATCGTCAGATACAAAGGAGGCAGGGCGCCCATTCCCGGCCCTCTGCGCTTGTTCTTTTTTATTGTTGTTACAAGCTATCAGAAAAAAAGTGCCGACTACCAGAACAATGTTTAATAAATATTTGTGATTGTTCATTTTCCTATTATTTTTTTATTTGTTGGAACATCCATGACATGAAATCCGGCTTGTTAAAAGCCGGGTCCCAGCTGCCATGATTCACCCCCGGAAACTCGATATATTCAACATTGGCTCCTTCGGCTTTCAGTTTCATAAATGCTTCACGCGAAAACCTGACGGGTACCACCGAATCGGCATCGCCATGAAATATACGAATAGCTGTTTTTGAACTGAAGTCATTGAGCCTGTCCGTATGGATCCCGCCACAGATGGGAATTGCCGCGGCAAAAAGTTCCGGGAAACGACAAACCATGTCGAAGGTGCCCATTCCTCCCATAGATAGCCCGGTGATATAAATTCGATTTTTATCCACCGGATATGTGTCAATAATTCTGTCCAGCAGCTCCTTAGTCAATGCCAGCGGTCTTGATATTTCATCATTTGCCGGAAAAGGGTTTTCCTGCTGAAAGCCATCCGGCCTTTTGTGGGCAGGCCAGTATGAATCTGACGGACATTGAGGAAAGAGGACAAAAGCGGGGTACTTTTCCCTGTTGACCGGGTTGGTAAACATCATTCCCCCGTGGGTCAGCTGCGTCCTGTTGTCAGCCCCCCTCTCGCCTGCCCCGTGGAGGAAAAGCACCAAAGGATATTTTTTACCATCCTCCACCTGCAGGGGATTCAACTGGCGATAGAGTAACGTATCTCCTCTTCGGGATACATAAGCCAGAGAGTCGTACTCCTTATACTGAGCTGTAGCAGTCATTACTACAGCAAAGAGTATTAAAAACGAGATTTTAAAATTTTTATATTTCATACGATTAAAACATTTTTTTGTAATATGGTGTATGGAACTCGCACTTAATCATGTTCTTGGGTATGAATGATTCTTATGCCCGTTTCATCATAAGATCATTATTTTTTCACCCACAGATCATTCAGGACAGAGGATTAAAGGAAAATTGAAATCCCAAATTAGTCAGGCCTCTTTGAATTTCAATATCGTTCATCAGTATGTTCCAAAGCAGAGAACTCCGGTAATTTTCGATCATAATAACTATTGGCCCCTGGTCGATGGCAATATGTTGGTTATCGAACCAGCCCACGGAAAGATTAAATGCGTCTGTAAATCCGTAGTCTGACCAGATCTTGTCTCCCAGTTTGTAGTAAAAAAAACGGAGAGCCTTCATTGATTCTTCAGGCGTGTAGGGCATAGATGCCAATGCGGCTGTGGGAGCAATCACGCCTCTGTCGTTGGTTGGAGAGTGGGCACTGTATCCCTGGTTTCCGTCACTGGCTGTCAATCCCCAGCAATATTCACTGTATCCGGTATACTTCTTCGGATTGTCTGCACAATAGAGATGATTGATTAACGAATGATTCCTGTTCTGTTCCCAATAGTCGGCATAGCGATCCTTCAATCCTTTTGGATTTATTCCCAGAAATGAATAATGGGCGAAAAAGAGAGGGCCTCCTGTCTCGGGACCCAGAGGCAACCGGTGACCATAGTATGTGGCATTGTTAATCATATTGCCGTTGCGGGCCCACCCCTGATCATATACCTCTTTCGTAATCGGATGCGTGGGTGATGCCGCTGCGAGAATATAGGTGATAAGGGATTCGTTCCATCCTGAAACTTTCATATTCATCTGCCATCCGTACTGTGGGCTCCAATGCCAATAAAGCACATTCTCGCTCTTTTTTTGGAACCACTTCCAGTCAATTTCTTCCCATAAAAGAGTAATCTCATTCCTTAGCTTTATCTCCGCAGGTGTGGATCGACTGAAATATCCCCTTGCGGTCAGCAAGCCCTGGAACAGCAACGAGGTTTCTACCAGGTCGGCTCCATTGTCATATGTGCTAAAGGGTAATGTAGCGCCCGTCTCACCTTGAATCCAATGAGCAAAAGCCCCGTGATAGCGGGTTGCTTTACTTTTCAGGAACGCCACAATTTTCTCAATACGAAACAGCGCTTCGTCTCTTGTGATAAAGTCTCTTTCTACTGCTACAATCATCGCCATTACTCCAAATCCTGTACCGCCGGTAGTTACGGTATTGCCCGATGAGCTTCGTTCGCGAGCCATTCCGCTCACGGGGTGTCCGAAGTCCCAGAAGTAGCGGAATGTCTGTCTTTGTACCAGGGTCAGCAGTTCTTCGTCGGAGATACGTGGAAATTTATCCGAGCCATCCATTCCGGTAGAGATAGAATATACTTTGCCGGTAAGAATGCGATTACCGGAGATTGCATATAATCCTCTGCTGATTTCCAGCCGATAGGAAGAGAATGATTCCAGTTTGTCTGCTGTTTCAATCTGCACGGATTGACCATGCAGTATGAAGTTCAACTGTACCGGTTCTCCTGTGGACTTTCGCAGCGTAATATTTTCCTCCAACATGTCGGGCTTCACAGATTCTGAAAATACCAGCTTTATCACCAGTTCAGGATTCACGTCCCTGTAGGATGATGCGTTTACCTCTCCATTAATCTCGATACTTTCTAATTGAAAAGGTTCAGACGGTATTTCCTCATCGCTCTTGCCACAGCCCGAAAATATACCTGTACAGATTATCCCAATAAAAGCGTATACTGCTGTCCTTATTTCCATCATATTCCGTCTTATTCAATTTTGTAACGTGTCATCCGATTGGGATTTTACTTTTTTTATCACCACAAAAAATAAAAACACCCATACACCGTCGGCTCATTCAAGGAAATAAGCCGACGGCGTGATTGAAAGAGCAGTCCTTGGTTTTACTTAGCAGCCAATTGTGCAATCTCTGAAGCAGGCAACGCCTTGTTGTAGATGCGCAGCTCATCGATCTGACTCTGGTCGGAGAGGTGGCCCCATTCTGTGAAGCGGGGTGCTCCCGAGCCGATCGACATGATGTCACAACCATTCCAGCTGATGCCGGTGAAGGAGATCGACTTCACCTCGGTGCCGTCCATGTAGAAAGCGGCCTTGTCCGGGGTGAGGACCAGTGCGATATGAACCCACTTTGCTGCAGTCGGGTCGATGTCAGCCAGTTGGGCTCCGTCGAGCCAGCTGTCGGCCGTGCCGTTGCCGATATTGGCTTTGACGCGCTGCTTGCCATTTGCATTTTCGCGGAAGATGCGGATGCCGGCGGTGCGGTTGTTCTGTGCGTTGGCCGGCTTGCCCTCATGCGGGGGGGCGATCGTCAGGATGCCCGCCCGGTCGGGGGTGGCGTTCACCTTGTACCAGAAGGTGAAGGTCATGGAGCTGCCGAGGGGTGCAGCCATGTTGGCCACATCGAAGGTCAGGTAGCTGTTGACGGCACCGGCATAGGCTTTGCCGCTCTTGCCGCCGGCAAAGGAGGGGCTGCCCACCACGGCTGCCTCCATCAGGCTCTGGTAATCCTCCAGATCTTCGTCGAATGAGAGGTAGAACATCTGTCCATCGGCACCGATGGGCGGTGGCGTGGGCTGCTCGGGAAAGTTGAAGGGAGGGTTTTGTCCAAGATCCTGGAAGCAGGAAGTAAGGATAATCCCGCTCATCATCAGGATAAGATATATTATTTTCTTCATAGGTCTGTCTTTTTAATAGTTGGGATTTTGTATCAGTACCCCGTTCGATTTGTCTACTTCGGTCTGTGGTAACGGCAGTAATGCATGTTTGTCCTGATAACCGGTTTTTCCTGCTGCATGCAATACTTCACGTGCAACGCCCCAGCGTACCAGATCATAGAAGCGGTCAAATTCCATCCCTAATTCTACCCTGCGCTCGTGCCGGATGGCTTCGCGCATCACCGCCTGATCGGCAGTGGTTACCTTGGGCAGGAGGGAAGCATTTGTTCCGCGTGCACGGGCTCTCACCATCTCCAGATAATTCCCGGCTTCCCCCGTTCTTCCCAGTTCATTGGCAGATTCGGCTGCCATCAGTATCACGTCGGCATAACGAATGATGCGGATGTTGTACCAGTGGCCTCCCTTGGTATAGGTGGCCCGCAGGCTGGGGTTGGTGTAAGCCTTCTTGTTATAGTACTTGTTGGTCACATCGGCGTTGGCGATTGGTTTCTCCCCATAGGGCTGATTGGCAGGGATGGAGGAAGGATCGCCCCCGGTCTTGATGAAGTAGAGCAGTGTTTCATCCTTTCGGGGATCTCCTGCCTCAAAAGCATCAGCCATCAGTTGGGTGGGTGTATGCCAGCCCCATCCCAGGTTCCATTCGCCGGCACCTCTGACACCCTGCACCTGTGCAAACTGGCTGCCGATATCATTAGAGCCAGGTTGTGAGGGGGTGGCGGTACATTGCAGCTCAAATACAGATTCGCTGCTGTTCTCTCCGGTTTCGCGAAAGATCTGATTGTAGGGGGTATTGAGATTATACAGACCAGACTGTATTACGTCTACGGATGCAACATTCATATTATTCCAATCGTTTCTCATCATATAGGTTTTGGCATGCAAAGCTCTGGCAGCACCCCAGGTAAGCCTGCCGGTGTAGACCGGAGCCCATTCCTTCGGCAGATGCGCTTCAGCTTCTGTAAGATCCGCATCAATAAGTGCATAGATCTCTGTTGCCGGTGATTTGGGGATATTGGCCTCCTCGGCATTCACGATCCGGAAATCGATCTTGGGTACATCACCGAAGGCGCGTACGAGGTTGAAGAAGGCGTATGCACGGAAGAAGTGGGCCTCGGAACGATTGATCAGATCTCCCTCCGAGAGGGTTCCGTTTTTCGTCTCTGCCTGCGTAATATCATCGAGGATCTTGTTGGCCAGGATAATGATCTCATAGTTGGCGGTCCAGTAAGAGCTGATCAGGCCGTTGGTGGCAATATATTCAAAATCGTCGAACATCCTGCCGTGGGCAGCCCCGTCGGCAGCGGTACTCCCTTTTTCGGCATCTTCTGAACGGAAGGCGTGTATTGCCAGGGCCGTGGTGCCGGAGGTGACATGAAAGCCGCGAATTTTGGCATAAAGGGTGAACACATCGGACTGAAAGGAGCCGCCGCTACCTTCGTCGCCCTCGACCCATTCTCCCTGCGGCTTCTGGTCCAGCAGGTCAGAGCAGCCGGACTGTGTCACTGTGGCCAACACTGCGATTAGTATCCAGAGATATATTCTATTATGTTTCATACTTATCTGCGATTAAAAAGTTAAGTTTAGTCCAAAGGTGTAAATCATCGGCATGGGATAGGTACCGCCATCGATACCGAATGCCAGGGCAGAGCCGCCGATTTCAGGGGTATATCCGGTATTCCGTGTCCAGGTCTTCAGGTTCTGCACATTGGCGAAGAGCCGAAGCGACTTGAGATATACTTTCTGCAGGAAGTCGGCCTCAAAGGTATATCCCAGCTGCACGTTGCGGATGCGGAAGAAGCTACCATCCTCGATGAAGTAATTGGAGTTAATCAGGTTGATGGATCGTGAAGGGTTGAGGATCGGCTCCCAGTTGGAGGTGCCTTCGCCGTGCCAACGGCCCATGCGGTTGGTCAGGTAGTTGAGTTGTGCATAGGTGGGATCGTCCCATGTGCGGTAGATCTCGTTGCCATATACTCCCATCATTTCCACGCCGAAGTCGAAGTTGCGGTAGTCCAGGTTGAGACTGAGCCCATAGGTAAAATCGGGTGTCGGGTTACCGATCATGGTACGGTCATCCTGTGTGATGGCTCCATCGCCATTTACATCCACAAACTTCAGATCACCCGGTGCCACGCTCCCCACGCTGTTGGGATAATAGGTTTTCACATCTTCCCTGTTCTGGTAGACGCCGGCCACCTTATATCCGAAGAAGTGTCCCACGGGATAGCCTTCCAGAGATCGGGCAATCCCGTTGGCGGCAAAGATGGCATCATCCGGTCCGCGACCCAGCGAGAGTACTTTGTTGTCAATGGTGGTCAGGTTCCCCGAGATGGCGTAGTTGAGTCCATTGCTACCAAGCTTATCGCTCCATGAGGCTGAAATCTCCAGACCACGGTTACGTATCTCGCCAAGGTTCTCCAATGAGTTCTTGGCTCCGGAGAAGCCAGACAGCATCACAATGATATCTTTTGTGGTTTTATCATAAAATACCGGTTCCAGGCGCAGGCGGTTGTCGAGCAGGGTAATCTCGAAGCCGGCCTCCCAGGCGTAGGTCTTCTCCCAGTTCAGGTTCTGGGGTAGATATTGTATCGAGTAGCCGGTGATGATATTGTCACCGAAGACGGCACTGCCGGTACTTTCAAGTCGCGGGTAGGTGGGGTAGTTGTAGCCACCGGTGTTCTGACTACCCAGTACACCCCATGACCCTTTGAACTTCAGGTAGTCAATCAAAGACTGATCCGTCATGAAATTCTCTTCCGAGGCGACCCATCCGGCGCCAAAGGAATAAAAGTTGTCCCAGGTATTGCCTACCGAGCGGAAGACCGAGGCTCCATCGCGCCGGTAGGAGGCGTTAAAGAGGTAGCGATTCTGGTAGTTATAGAGTGCCCGCAGCAGGTAGGACATGGTGAATCGTTTGTACTGGCTGCCATTGTTGGACATCGACTTGTTGGAGAGCGAGGATATCCACCATTTGTTGATGTCGTTGTCTGGCACGGAGAAGATGATGTCTTCGATGTTCTGGCTACGGGATGCGCCCAACAAGGAATACTCGGTGAAGTTGGTGGTGACACCCGCGGTGGCGGTCAGGTTGTGGCTGCCAAAGGAGTTGTCGTAGGTGAGGATATAGTCACTTTGAGCCACAGCTCGGGTCGATTTGGACTGGGAGACCGATTCACTGGTGGTGAGGTTCTCCGCACCCCCGATGTCCGGGTTGTAGACGGTGATGATGGGACTGAGACCACGATTCTCATTCACCGCATAGTCGAGTGAAAAGGTGCTCTTGAAGCTGAAATGGTTCAGAAAGTCCACCTCACCGTAGATGTTACCCGCCGCGCGATGGTTCAGAGCGATGGAATGGTTGGCCCTTGTCTCTACATCGATCAGGGGATTCCATACCTGTGCCCGCTGAAAATCGGGCAATGTGTGTAACAATTCACCTGTTTCGTTATAGATGGGAGCGATCGGTGCTGCCTTGATGGCTCCGCTTACTCCCTTGGCGTCGGTGGGTTTTGTCCGCGAGGCATTCACCTGGTAGCCAAAACGAAGTGCACTGCTTACACTGTATTCACTGCTCAGGTTGAGTGTCAGACGTGAGTACTCTTCATGCTTGATGTTACCTTCTTCAGCGGTATAGCCGATGCCGAGGTAAAAGCGACTCCTCTCACCCGAGCCGGTGATGCTTACGTTGTTATTGGTCAGGAAACCTTGCTGGAAAATCACATCCTGCCAGTCGGTATTGGCCTGCCAGTCAGTGTAATCAAAGCTGCCCAGCCCCTGGTTGATCCGCTGTTCGTCGTACAATTCGCGGAACTGTGCCGCGTTGGTCATCGGCATCTTGTGTGTAACCTCTTTAAAGCCGAGTGAGCTGTTGAAGTTTACCACGGTCTGTCCTCTTTTTGCCCGTTTCGTGTTTACAATGATGACGCCATTGGCACCGCGTACCCCAAAAATTGCCAACGAAGAGGGGTCTTTCAATATTTCCATCGATTCAATGTCTGCGGGATTCAGATAGTTTATGTTATCGGAAAACAGGCCGTCGACCACATACAAAGGGGAATAACCGTTAATAGAGTTTGTGCCCCGGATCCGCACCTCCGGATCCTGTCCCGCGCGACCGGAGTTTACAATCTGTACACCGGCAACTTTGCCCTGTACGGATGACAATAGGTTTGTTGTAGGACGGTTGGCAATCTCTTCGGCATTCACACTGACAATGGAGCCGGTCAAGTCTCTTTTCCGGGCGGTGCCGTAGCCGATCACGACCACTTCCTCCAGCGCCTGTACATCTTCCGCCATGACCACATTCACCAAGGTCCGTCCGTTGAGGGATTCTTCAATCGTTGTCATCCCGATGTAGCTGAAGACAAGGGTCGCATCCGCCGGTACATTGGAGAGTGTGTAAGTTCCATCGACCCCGGTCACGGTGCCGAGGGTCGTTCCTTTCACCAATACGGTAACCCCTATAGCCGGGTCTCCCGTGGCTCCTTCCGTCACCGTTCCGGAGACGTTTATTTGCTGCTGTGCAAATAACATCATGGTGAACAGCAGGAGATTTAAAACTGTTGCAATTTTCAATTTCATGGATTCATAATTTTTGTTGAAAAAATCTTCGACACAAAATAATAAATTGCTTTCCGTCTTGTAAAATATATTGCCTCTTCAAAAATACTTTATGTTGTAAAGCATGTTTTTAAAGGATACTTTTTTACTACGTCGATAAGGTTAAAGTTTCAGATTATTAATTTATTATGAATTAACATGTCGATAAGTGTACAGTAGCCATTTATTCGAATTTTATCATAAAATCGACCAGATTTTCGGCTTCGTTGAGATCCAGCTTTTTTCGTAGCCTGTATCGTGCAGCCTCTACTCCCCGGATGGAGATGTTCATCATCCCCGCAATCTCCTTGGAAGAGTAGTTCAAACGGAGTAGCGTGCAAAGTTTTAGATCTGATGGGGTGAGTGCGGGGTATCTCTCCTTGAGCTTTCGGAAGAAATTTTTGTGGATGAGGTCGAAGTTTTCCTGGAAGACGATCCATGCATCCTCTTCCGATAAGTTTTCTCCAATCATTGTCACCAACTCATTTCCTTCGCTGCGGTTGATTTTGCCTGTCAGCATACAGGATTGAATCCGTGCACGCAGATTTTTCAGAAATTCGGTATGATTGATAATCATCATGGTGGCGCTGGCCAGCTCCTTGCCTTTATAGGTGAGATCCGACTCCAGCTTCTCATTACGCAGTGCAGTAATTTCTTTTTCCTGTTTGTCAAGTTGTGCGAGCCGCCGGTTTTCCTGTTCAGAAAAAAGTTTGTTTTTTCTTTCGACTACTTTTTGTACATGATTTTCAATGAGAAGAACGGTGATAAATAAGATGAACAAGACATAGGAGAGATATGCCCACCAGGTTTTATACCATGGATTTTTAATCCGGAAGGTAAAACCGACCGTGGATAGTACCGCTCCTGAATTATCCCGTACACGTGCCTTCATGATATACTCACCGGCCGGCAGGTTATTGTAGGATATGGAAAGATCCTCGGCTGTATTTACCCATCTGCTATCGTAGCCGTCTAAAAAACATTCTACCCTGAATACATTTTTAGAATATTCGGGATACATAAACTGAAAACCAACGTCGTTATGCTGATAAGCAATAATTGCTTTTTTTCGTGGATCAAGATAGGAGGTTTGGTCATTTTTTCTGTCATAATACTCTGCTGACGAGAGGTATAAGGTGCTTCTTTTTTGTTTTGGCCCTTCAGTAAAAATATATCTTCCTATACCCCCATTCAGACAGAAATAGGTAGTCTGTTCATCGGCCACATACACATTGGCTCGTCCCATGTTGGGAGGATTGTTAAGAATGCTGTAAGGTATGCGATCGACCAGCCTGTATGTGTCTCCGGAGGAAGATACCAGGGCATACTCTGTGTTGCGGATGAACCAGTGTAGCGTATCGTTTATGGAGACAATCCGGTAGGTATCGGCAAAATCGGGCAGATACCTGTTTAACAAGTCATACGGAATAATTTTTCCGTGTATGTCGTCATAAGTGTAAAAACGGTTCCCGTCGGTAAACACGATACGTCCTTTCAGTTTCATTACCTTTACAGGATCGGGTAGTGCTGTTTTCGCACTATCGAGCGACTGGTAATTTTCAATCTCCACGACTTTTCGAAGTGCATTGTCGAGCCGTAAACGATAGACTCCCTTGTACATGTGTCCGGCCCAGATGTTTCCGGTGTGGTCTGGCTCAAGGTTTTTGATAAGGTCCAGGAATCCTTCTGCCCGGTGGCTGAAAATCCACTTGCCGGCCAAAGTCTGGGTATATATGTACAATGAGGTATATGTTGATTCAAGAAGAACATTTTTCCCGTTGATGACTGCCTGTTTTATATCCATCCCGCCGGTCTGGGCTTCCGGAATCACTTTTTCCTTGCCGTTCTCAAGAAGTGAAGTACCCAAATTGTGACCGACGAAGATCTGATTCCCGAAAGTTCTGATGAACCATGCCTGAGTATCGAACTCTGGCAGGCGAAAGAAGTTTTTCTCAGCTTCTGAATAATGATAAATTCCCTGGTTTGTGGCCACATAGAGGTTGTTCCGATGGAAAAGGATATCCTCTACCAAACCTATCTGTACATCGTTAGGTTCAAAAATAGTAAAAGGCGATTGGGTTCGAATGTATGAGATGCCGTTGTCGAGGGCTACCCAGATGTTGTGTTCTCTGTCGCTGTATAAAGCCAATATGGTATTATTGTTCAGTCCGCTGCTCCGGCTGACATGCCACAGTTTGTTCCCTTTCCTGTCAACGGCGTAGAGCCCGCTGTTGAGTGTTCCGAATATATATTGTTCATTGGCCGAAAAAATGGCCCGGTTGATGATGGCTCCCGTTAAGTCCGGCTCTATGGATGTTTTCCAGGGGGTAAGTGTCTGTGTATCCTCTGAAAACCGGTAGAGGCCGCTTTTAGATGTTATCAGTAGGTATTCATCATCGAAAGGTAAGACCGCCACCACATTGTCATCTTTAAGCTGATCACGTGTCAGAATGTGGTGAAACTTGTCTCCGTCGAAACGATAGAAATCGTTGTTGATTAACTGTGCAAACATGTCATCGCCTACGGGGAAGAAATACAACACTGCCGGATGAGGGCTCAGTGTGGTTACCTTCTTCCCGTCATAGGCGAAAACAGCTGAAAACGACTGGAAGTAGATATTGCCCTTGAAGGGATGAATTGTCCATATTTCATCGTTGTGAAACGTGTAATCTTTTACCAGACTTTTGACAGAGTGGTAAATAAGTTGATTTTTTTCGTCGTACTCAAAATACCCGAACTCTTCGAATGAACCCACGTAAATGCGTTCAGGTGAAGCGTCCGAATCGATATAAATTGATTTTACGGAAAGATTGTTTGGTAGCTTGTGCAGTTTCCAGTTTATCCCCTCAAAACTTAGCAGTCCGTTGTTATTCCCTACATAGATTACGCCGTTGCTCCCCTGTGCAACAGCCCAGTTCTGGTTCCCTGCCTTGTAATTGCCAGTCGTATAGTTATAAACGGGAGGTATGAAGGGGATCTCCTGTGCACGGCCCGTGAGGCTGAGCGCGGTGAGCATAACGGTGATGAGTGCCGTGCAAAAATATTTTTTACTGGCTGATTGCCTCATGATGCCGGAAATACGGTGGAACAGATGGTTTACTTTTTCTCCAGTAAATGGGCTATTTCTTTTTCAGTTAATACCTTTACATTCGTGAAGAGAAACCGGGAATCCAGAAAATTACCATATTGGTTACATTCTGTGACAGCGGCGTTCAGACTCGATTTTGCATCTTTCTCGAAAGAGAAAAGCATCAGTATGGTGAAATAATTATCTTTTATTTCAAACTTCTCAATTACGATTTCGGCCTGTTGCAGTTGAAATGAGAATTCGCGTTCCACAATTTCTTTCTGCAGATCCGAAAAAAACTGTCTGTCCTGGGTTGTGAAGAGGGAAAAAAAACGAAGTTTCTTGTCATGACCTCCCAATCCGGAGGAAATATAAACCTGCTGATGTCCCGACAAGTCTGAGCTCAGCACAATCCGGCTGCTGACCAGCGCCATGGAGGACCAGTGGGACAATTCGGGTTCCAGCGGACTACTGTGATAAGTCTCTATGGAGCGGTATGCGCCCACGTCGGGAATTGAAGCCAGTAGTGTCAGACTTCGCTTCTTACGTTCAATCGATTCATTGGGTGAAAACAATACTGCTACTTCCTCATCACGTACAAAGGGGTTATTCTCCCTTCGTAACCGGTCGAAATACCGGAAATAGTCCATCTGTTCCTCAATAGGTACCAGATCCTCGAGGATGTGAAACGTGTCTATTCCCTGTTCGTTCAGCGTTTGTCGTAATTTGGCCAGTAGATCGTCCTGTTCGCTCATATATGCAAAGATATGATATTTTTTGCAGTTCACGAAAGGGGATCTGTCAAAATATTCTTTGCTGTCGTTCCTGATTTGCTTAAATTTCATCAATTTGACCCTTTATTCCTCGGAATTGTATAAATTCGCATCATCAAACTGAAGAGACTCCTCCAATGAAGATCAGAATAGTCAATTTGTCAGAACATCCCCTGCCGCAATATGCAACCGTTCATTCTGCAGGTATGGATTTACGTGCAAACCTTGCAGAACCGGTGGTGCTGAAGCCACTCGAACGGGCATTGATTCCCACCGGTATTTATATCGAACTGCCTGTCGGATATGAGGCGCAAATCCGCCCGCGCAGCGGCCTGGCAATAAAGCACGGAATTGGTATCGTGAATGCACCGGGAACCATTGATGCGGACTACCGGGGTGAGATCAGGGTCATCCTGGTCAACCTCTCGAATGAAGACTTCGTAGTCAACGATGGGGAACGTATCTGTCAGATGGTTATCGCACAGCATATAACTGTGGAATGGGAGCAGGCCGACTCGTTGGAACAAACGGAAAGGGGCGCCGGCGGGTTTGGACATACCGGCAAAAAATAATAACCGAATCAACAAAAATGATCTATACTAACGTATTTCACAGACAACTATTCTCTTTATTGTCGTTTTGTCTTCTCGCGGCTGCAGCACTCATACCTCTGAAAGTGTCGGCACAGCAGGATACGGCAGCGTTATCCCTCAGCGAGGAAGAGAGGCGCAAATTCGATTTTTTTTTCTATGATGCTTTGAATGCCAAGGCACAGGGACGTTACGATGAGGCAATGGATCTCTTTCAGCATTGTTATGCGCTGGATTCTACCAATGCCAATGTGCTGGTGGAACTAGGTACCTTCTACAATCTCCTGCAGGAGAAAAATAAAGCTCTGGCGTTTCTCCGGAAAGCGGTACATTACGATGCTTCCAACTATTACTATAACATGATGTTAGCTGGTCTGAGCAAGGAACTCGGCTTAAAGCAGGAGGTAGTAGACATTTATTCTGCGCTGGCCGAGCGACATACCGATAAACCCGAACTTCAGTTTGAGCTGGCGAATGCCTACGCCGATAACGGCGAGCTTCAGAAGGCCATAGATATACTTGATACACTGGAAAGGAGCATAGGGATATCAGAAGGAATCACGTTGAATAAATACCGCCTTTATTCACTGATGAACAACAAGGAACAGGCTTTCGGGGAAATTCAGCAGATAATAAATAAGAATCCTGCAGATCCTAGATATCTTATTCTCATGGGTGACCT
Source organism: Proteiniphilum sp. UBA4977 (assembly GCA_002398565.1). GTDB lineage: Bacteria > Bacteroidota > Bacteroidia > Bacteroidales > Dysgonomonadaceae > Proteiniphilum. Next base: position 11,794 of record DGZP01000093.1, on the reverse strand, counting down.
TTATCTTGAGGATAATCAGTCTGATAAGGCACTTCAGTATTACGAGCAGGCAGGTCGGATCGACCGGAATTATCCGGCACTTATCCTTTCCATGGTCAACTATTACGAAAAAACAGACAATAAAACGGCGGCACAAAGCGAATTGCAGCAAGCCATCACCGGTACTTCACTCGATGTAGAGACCAAGTTGCAACTCCTCACACGGTACCTGGGAGTTTTGCAACAGCGAAAGGAAGATCTCAAACAAGCCAATTCCTTATTTCATAAACTTTTCGAACAATATCCCAACAATACGCAGCTGAACATGATATACGGGAATGTACTGATGTTGCAGAATGATACGACCGGTGCAATGAAACAGTTCGAGATTTATACAAAAGATAATCCTGACGATCCCGCCGGCTATGACCAGATGCTCCGGATTATTCTGCAGAAGGAAAATATGGATAGGGTCAGGGAAATAACGACCGAGGCCCTGAAACATCTTCCTCAGGAACCTCAGTTTTATTTTTATCTGGGAGCCTCATATTATCAGCAAAAAAATTACAAGGAGGCACTGCGCGTGTTTGAAGAGGGACTGAAGCAGGCAGTCATCAGCAATCCTTTGCTGGAGTCGGACTTTCATGGGCAGATAGGAGATCTGAACTACTTTCTGGGAAATAAAGAGACCGCATTTCAAAGTTACGAAAAAGCGTTAAAATTGAACCCTCAGAATCTGTCCGTTTTAAACAATTACAGTTATTATCTGTCATTGGAAAAGAAGGATCTCGATAAAGCCGAACAAATGAGTGGTATCACTATTAAGGCTGAACCAATGAATCCCACTTTTCTCGATACCTATGGTTGGGTATTGTATGAGCAGGGTTCATACTTCATGGCTAAAATTTATATTGAGAAAGCCATTGAGTACAGTAAGGAAAATCCTTCGGCCGATGTGCTTGAGCATTATGGTGATATCCTTTACCGGACAGGAGATAAGGAGAAAGCACTGGAGCAATGGAAAAAAGCAAGGGAGCTGGAGAGCGATTCCGACACCTTGGATAGAAAAATTGAAACGGGTACACTGTAGGTATTCCCATAATAAATAACTAATTCACAATTAGCGTCATGCGTTACAAACAGATTTTATTCATCTGCCTTTTATCAGGCCTTTTTTTCACTGCTTGTAAATCCCGGCAGCAGATGGTTTATTCTACATCTCCCGTGGAGGAAAAGGCACATAACCAGCTTTTTAATGATATTATTACCAGCGAATTTAAGTATAATACATTTAGTGCGAAGCTGAATGTGAATCTCACCAACGGTACAAAATCACTCAATTCAAGGGCGAATATCCGCATTGTAAAAGACAGGGCATTACAGATTTCCGTACAACCACTTTTCGGGGTGGAGATGTTTCGTTTTTATATCAATCCCGATACGATGATGGTGGTAGACAGGATGAACAAACGCTATGTAATGGAGTCTATTGTATCCTTGAAAGAGACATATCCCGTGGGTTTCGATTTTTACACCATGCAGTCGGTGTTCACAAATGCACTTTTTGTGTCGGGAAAGAATCAGCCCGAATTGCCCGATTACAGGAAATTCAACTACACCAGGACTTCCGATCTATGCTATTACATGACCTCCAAGGATGCTGAATCGGGAATCGATTATTCCTTTACGGTAAACGGGGACGACCGCATTACCTTTACTCATCTGATGCAGTCACAGAAAAAACAATCATTACAGTGGGGTTATCATAATTTCACTGCAAAAAATGATCTTGTTTTTCCCAGTAAAATGAATATAACTCTCTCTTCATCATCGCGCAAAGTGAATGCAGAGCTGCTTTTCTCAGATATTGTCACCAATGAGCCACTTCAGCTGACTATGAGCGTACCAGCGGGATATACGAAAACTACTGTCGACGAAATAGTTAAAATTTTTTCCGGAAACAAATAGAATGAATATGACGACCCCTGTCACAGAGGAAGTTGTTTCCCTCAGTTGCCCATCGTTTTCAGAATAAAACAATCGTATGAAACGGCTTTTTATCATTTTTCTTTGTATTGCAACGGTTTTTCTTTCAAATTCTCAAACTCCGCAGATTGAGCGTTTGCAAAAACAACAACAGGCGTTGCAGGAAGAGATAAAGAACACGAACAGACTGTATCTCGACGTCAGAAATCAGACGACTTCCATTCTTGATCGTATTAATCTTATTAATAAACAGATATCTTCCCGCAAAGAACTTATTAATGCCCAGAGGAAGGAGATAACGGCGCTGCAACAGGAAGAGTTGCGGCTGGAAGCTGAAATTGAACGGCTCAACAAAGAGTTGAAACAAAAACAGGAGAATTATGCCAATGCCATACAGGGGATGCTGAAACACAATGTGAGCCGGAACAAATTATTCTTCATCTTCTCAGGAAAATCTTTGGGTGAGTCGTTGCGTAGAATGCAATACCTGCGCGAATATTCGAAGTGGCAAAAGTCGCAGGCTGAAGAAATAAGGAAGCAAAATGCAGAAATTGCCGTCAGAAAAGAAGCGTTGGTGAAAGCAAAGTCCGATAAAGAGAAAGCCTTATCTGCACTGCAGGCTGAACAGCAACGGTTACAGAGCGAAGAAAAAACAAAGCAGTCTGAGATGACTGCTGCCAGAGGACAACAAAGGCAACTTCAAAAAACGTTACAGGAAAAGCAAAACCAGGCGAACCAGCTGTATAACCAGATTGAAAAGCTGATTGCAGAAGAGGTGGCACGGCAGGAGAGGGAGGCAGAGGTCAAAAGACGGGCCGAGGAGATGGAACGTCGCAGGAAAGCTGCCGAACAGGATGCCAGGACGCCACGTGAAACTGAAAGTAGCAGGAAAACAGAAGAAACAATTTCATCTTCCGGAGAGAAGGAGGCTTCCCGTACCACTACCCCTGCGCCCCGCATAGAAGCAGACAGGAGCAAGAGCACCGATGAAACATTTAATTTGTCGAAGAATTTTGCTGCCAACAAAGGTAAACTACCATTACCGGTCACCGGTACAGCTTCGATTGTGGGTAACTTCGGTGCCAAAAAACACAACGAGTGGAACGTGACGACTAACAGCAACGGGATAGACATTCAAGCGCAGAAAGGAGCCAGCATCCGGACCGTTTTTGATGGAGAGGTGTCAAAGGTATTCTCTTTTCCTGGCTCAAATACATGTGTCATTGTACGGCATGGTGAATATTACACCTTTTATGCCAATATCTACGATTTGTTTGTAAAGCAGGGCGATAAAGTGAAAACAGGACAATCATTGGGACGCATTTTCACCGATCCCGATACCAATGTCTCCGCCATGCATTTCCAGTTGTGGCAGAAGACAACCAAACTAAATCCGGCGCCATGGCTCAATAGAGAGTAGATAGGTGGTTATTCGATAGTTATTCGCTCAATAAATAATACATATATGTCGTTAAAAATTCGGCTGATTATCATGAATTTCCTCCAATTTGCTGTTTGGGGGGCTTACCTTACATCCATGTCCCGTTATCTTGGTCCAGCCGGACTGGGGTCCCACATTGGTATATTCTATTCCGTACAGGGAATCGTTTCCATCTTTATGCCCGCCATTATGGGCATCATTGCCGACCGGTGGGTGCCGGCACAAAAGCTGTTGGGAGCAAGCCATCTGCTGGCCGCCGCATTTATGCTTGCAGCTGGGTTGTACGGCCTCAATACGGATAATGGCATCTCCTTTTCAGTATTCTTCACGCTTTACACGCTGAGTGTGGCATTTTATATGCCCACGCTCGCACTATCCAATTCTGTTGCCTATACTATTCTGGAGAGAGGAGGAATGGATACCGTCAGGGCTTTTCCCCCCATCCGTGTTTTCGGTACCGTTGGTTTTATCTGCACCATGTGGTTGGTCGATGTAATTGGTTACCAAACCTCGGCAATGCAGTTTGTAGTGAGTGCTGCGATCGGTATTATTTTGGCGGCCTATGCCTTTACACTTCCCAACTGCCCCGTAAGCACCGACACAAAAGATAAAACACTGTTCCAGGCATTGGGCCTGGATGCATTTAAGTTGTTCAGACAAAGGAAGATGGCTTTATTTTTTATCTTTTCCATGTTTTTAGGAATTTCCTTGCAGATTACGAACGGATTTGCCAATCCATTTATTGCCAGCTTTGAGGCGATACACCAATATGCAAATACCTTTGGAGTACAGCATGCCAACATATTGATTTCACTGTCGCAGATATCAGAAGCCCTTTGTATCCTGCTGATTCCCTTTTTTTTAAAACGTTATGGAATCAAGAAAGTAATGCTCATTGCCATGCTTGCATGGGTGCTTCGTTTTGGTTTTTTCGGTATTGGAAATCCCGGAAATGGAGTCTGGTTGCTAATCCTTTCCATGTTGGTGTATGGCGTGGCGTTCGATTTTTTCAATGTTTCCGGATCGCTATTTGTCGACAAAGAAACACCCCATCATATTCGCGCCAGTGCACAAGGAATGTTTATGCTGATGACCAACGGAATAGGAGCTACCGTGGGGACTCTTGGGGCACAATGGGTCGTGAATCAGTTTACGCAGTGGAAAGATGTGTTGGTCAACGGGCAAACAAAATCACTGATGGTGGGAGAATGGCAGAGTGTATGGTTTATTTTTGCCGGATATGCTCTCGTGGTCGCCATCCTTTTCACAATTTTTTTTAAATACAAACATGTACAGCAGAAATAATAGCCGGTGATTTATATGAGTTTTTATATTTTAACAATCAATTGGAATTTAATTTGCCGACTCTCTGAATTCTTTCGGAGTTTTATTCTGTTTTTTTAGAAACTCCCTATAAAAATAGGCCTTGTTATTGAATCCGGATTCGTACATGATTTCCTGAACAGTCTTATTGGTGGTTTTAAGAAGTTTTTCCGCATGCTTAAGTCTTATTGAACGAATAAATTCAGTGGGTGTCTTCTTTGTTATCTCCTTTATCTTGCGATAAAGTTGCATTTTGCTGATAGCTGTTTCATTTGCAATAAAATCGATCGTGAGTTCTTCGTTATCAATGTTATCGTAGATGACTTTGGTAATATTTATGATTATATCTTTATCTTCCCTGTGGATAAGAGAGCCTTCATATTGTTCAAGGGCCGAGTAGGGTGAATTACTATACTCTTCCAATACGGTTTTTTTATGGAGCAAGCTTTTTACAATCACTTCTAAATGACGAAAATTGAAAGGTTTATTTATATAAGCATCTGCACCCGATTCAAACCCTTCAATCTGGCTTTCAACTGAGTTTTTTGAAGACAAAAGAATGATTGGGATATGTTTGGTCGATTCCGTTGCTTTCATTGATTTTACAAAATCAACGCCATTCATTTCCGGCATAATAATGTCGCTGACAACCAATATAGGACGTTGCCTGTTTACAATCCACAATGCTTCTTTTCCGTTTGAAGCCTCTACAATATTGTAATCAGAGCTTAAAAGGTCTCTTATCATCGAGCGGATTTCCTGATCATCCTCCACAATCAGAATAAATGCGTCGTCTGGAATATTTATATTTTCTCTCGGATTGTCTTTTTCACTGAGCGAATTAATTTCAAATGGTATATCTGGCTTTAACTGTGAAAAAGCAGATTTCTGGCGTATTTCCTCAGATTCTACAGAGGTTAGTTCCAGGTTGGGAACAGATACCTCAAACAAAGTATATGTTTCTCCGTCACTTTCAACCCTGATGTCTCCTTTCAGGTTATTTACGATACTTTTACACAATGCCAATCCAATGCCATGGCGAGGATAGTCACCAATGGAAGCTTGTCTTTCCAGACGGTTAAGAACCTCAAATCTGTCGAATAATATATCATAGTACCCTGATTTTATTCCAATCCCGGTGTTTTTAATTGAAATTGACAAAACTTCATTCCTGACACAAACGTTTATTTCAATATGTTCTTTTTCGGGCGTATATTTTACAGCATTTGATAACAAGTTGAAAATTATTTTCTCTAAACTGTCCCTGTCAGTTCTCCAGATTATATTTTCATCAGGGATGGATGTGATTGAATAATTAATCTTTTTTTGTTCCAAGAACTCCATAAAGTGGTCAATAACATATTTCACCAACTCAGGAATATCTACCAGTTCAATTTTCAACTTTAGATGTCCTGTTTCCGCCTTTCTAAATTCAACAAGTTGTTCAATTAAATTCTGCATTCTTTCGGAATTAGATTTTATTACCTGCAGATATTTCTTGGTGGAATTGCTGGTCTCTTTTTCTTTCAATAGCTTATCGCAGGGACCATAGATGAGTGTCAGGGAGTTGGAGAATTCATGTGCTATGTTAGTAAAAAAACGGAGTTTCCCCTGATGGATTTCTTCTGCTTTCTGAGATTCCAAATCCTTTATTCTTATATCGTTTTTAAGTTTTAGACGATACAAGATCATTTTTCTTGTAATTGCCGTTAAAGCTAATAATAAAACAATATAAGAGAGATATGCAATATTACTTCTCCACCATGGAGGAACCATTTCAATGGGCAAGCTATAGAGCGTTTCACCCCATATTTTGTTTGCATTGCTTGTCTTGACTTTAAGTACATACTCTCCTTTCGGTAAGTTGGTAAATACTATTACATTTGAGTTACCCAGATTAACCCAGGCGTTGTGAAATCCTTCGAGCATATACGCAATTTCACATTTGGACGGAGCTATATAGTCTATCGGGATGAAATGGAAGCTGAAAGATTTGTGTTTGTGCGAAAGGGTAAGTACATTGGAGCCGTTGGCTCGCTTAAGGAAATCGGATAAATCAGTCTCCGTATTGTCCACGTGAAATGCATTCAGCCAAAGGCCGGGCATATACTCGTTTTGAATGATTTCAAGCGGATTAAATTCATTGAATCCGCTAATACCTCCAAAATAAAAGAAAGAGGAATATGGACTTGCATAGTACGAACCGTCTGAAAATTCATAATCCTGTAGTCCATCATTTATAAAATAGGAAATAATATGATATGAATCTTCATCAATTCCGTTCGGTATAAGTTTTGCTAATCCGAAATTGGTACTTGCCCACAAATTGTTATTTTTATCCTCTAAAATGCCGTGAATGGTATTGTTAGGCATTCCGTTCTTCTCATTAAAAGTAAAAACTACCGGTTTTTCATTATTATTCCAGGTCATTTTATTTAATCCCATACTCGTCCCGATCCACAGATCCCCTTTTTTGTCTTTGTGCATGCACAATACATCGTCACTACCATCGTTATTTTCGGAAAATTTAAAAATTTGAAACGTTTCATTGAAAATATTGAATCTGTTTATTCCTCCTCCACGTGTACCGACCCACAAATGTTCGTCGTCGGCTTTGATTATTGAATATACAATATTATTGCTCAACGAGTTTTTTTCTTCGTTGGAAATAAATTGTTTGTAATCGGTAACCCGGTAGGGAGTTGTTGAAAGATCTATTTTTAATTTAAACATTCCATTTCCACTTGTCCCTACCCATAAAATATTATCATTGTCAGGTAAAATGGCATAAATTGATGAAAGAACTAAATTATCAGGAAAAATCAAATTTTGAATACTTTCCGTTCTTTTATCATAATAGTTAATTCCATTTCCATCTGTACCAATCCAGTATTCATTTTTAAAACCTTTTGTTATTTTAAAAACAGAGTTGCTTGATAGTCCATTCTCTGTACTAAATCTGTTTCTAAGTGCTAACTTGCCGGTTTTATTGTCTCTGTAAAAGTGATATATTCCTGATCCTTTGGTGCCTACCCAAAGAGTCCTGTCTTCATCTTCAAAAAATGTTCTCACAGCGGAATTGCCAAATCCGGGAATATTTTCTGATGAATATGCTTTGAATTTTTCGGAGGAAGGGACAATTTTATATACTCCTTTCATATCGGTGCCTATCCATACAATATTTTGAGTGCCATTATAAACATTTAACACAGGAGTATTTTCTAATACCGGAATGATCCCGGACTTGGAATTATACATATACAATCCCTTATTTGTTCCTATAAAAATTGATTCCTTATTGTATCCGATATCGTTTATAATTCCTATCTCTCTATCGATAGAAAGCAAAATAAGTTTATCCCGAGATTTGTCGTAACTGTAAGTCCTGAAATCGGATAATTGAAAAAGTATACTGCCTGATTTGAGATTAAACAGATTCTCAACTTCTTTCAATGGGAATTGACTTATCTTGTCTATGGTAAGATAGTTTTCTCGTTTTTGCAATGTAGCACTAAATAGTGATTTCTCTTTTGTTAATATCCACAAATTGTCATAGGCATCAAAAATAATTTGTTTAATATTCAGTTTTTTATTGATGTTCAACGGCTCAAAGTGGTTTTTTTTGTAGTCGAAATAGTATAAACCTTGTTGATAGACGGACGCGATAATTTTACCTTCAGAATTTTTAGCGATTAAATAAGAATGTTCATTTGTTATTTCACGACTTAGAGAATCAACAAAAAAACGCTCAAAACTCTTTTCTCTGGGATTGAATCTATTTATGCCAATGTCGGTAGCAATCCACAAATAATCTCTTTTTTCCTCAATAATATCTCTTATGATGTTATTACTTATACTCTGTCTGTTTCCCGAAGAAGGCTTATATACCTGAAATTCTTTCCCATTATATAAATTAAGGCCATCCCAGGTGCCAAACCACATTAATTGATTGGAATCCTGAAAAATTACATTGATGGAACTGTTGGACAAGCCATCTTTATTTGTCAGAGTCTCTATGTCAAAATCAATTGCATACCCCATTATCGGTAAAAAGAGAAAGAGTATGCAAATAATGAGATTCATTATGGTAAAAATTTATATGAATTTAGCGAGAGCCCAAACGCAAATTTACATGATTTCTCTTTACAATTTACACTATTATTTAATTTAGTCTGTTCTTGGCTCTAAGGGTATACTTTCTCTTATTAAAAAGTATGTTTTTTCATTTTGAAAGAAAAGTGTACTATTTTGAACGCTTAGGATACTTCGTTTTATATTGTAACAATTAATTTTGATTGAAAATTAAAAAAAATGTATATATCATGGACATTGCGAAACGTTTAAACAAAAACCCTTTATTACGCCCTTCAGATCTGGTACCGGGAATAGAAGGAATGGAAATAACCTGTTTACTCAATCCCGGGGTATTCAGGATGAACGGCAAAACCTGGCTTTTGTTGCGTGTGGCGGAGCGGCCAAAACAGGCGGAAGGAAAAATAAGTTTTCCCGTATATAATGAAAATGGAAAAATAGAAATATTTGTTTTTGACAAGGAAGACCCTCGGTTGGATGCTTCAGATCCGCGGGTGATACAGTACAAGGGACAAAATTATCTTACCACATTGTCTTATTTGCGCCTGGTTGTGAGTGACGACGGCATACATTTCCGTGAAGACCCCGCTTATCCGCCCATATTCGGAGAGGGTGCACTGGAGTCATTTGGCATTGAGGATTGCCGCGTAGCTACAATGGAAGATGGTTTTTTTCTTACCTATACAATGGTATCTCCGGTGGCTGTAGGCGTTGGACTGATTGTCACGAACGATTTTAAGACGTACGACCGGAAAGGGATGATCTTTCCTCCGCACAACAAAGACTGTGCCTTTTTTGAAGAAAAGATAAACGGAAAGTATTATGCCCTGCATCGTCCGAGCAGTCCCGAGCTGGGTGGGAACTACATCTGGTTGGCCGAGTCTCCCGACAGGCTCCATTGGGGAAACCACAGGTGTATTGCCGTTACACGTGAGAACAGCTGGGATTCGGTACGGGTGGGAGCCGGAGGGGCACCCATTAAAACACCGGAAGGATGGCTCGAGATTTATCACGGTGCAAATGCCGATCACCGTTATTGTCTGGGGGCGTTGCTGCTGGATTTGAATGACCCGTCGAAAGTGCTGGCAAGGAGCATGGAGCCGATTATGGAACCTATGGCACCTTATGAGAAAACCGGTTTTTTCGGAAACGTCGTCTTTACAAACGGCCATTATGTAGAGGACGATACCATTAGAGTATTCTACGGGGCGAGTGACGAGGTGATTTGTGGAGCCGAGTTTTCGATTCAGGAAGTACTAAACTCATTAAAATAGCGATATGTCAAAAAACATATTGGGAGAATACTTGTTTTTTCGTTCTCAACCACTGAACATAAGAACACTCCTGGTTACAAATATGCTGTATGCATTTATATTACCCATTATCGAGATCTTCGTGGGGGCTTATATCATGCGTAACACGGGTAGTCCGGCTTATGTGGCAATTTACCAGCTTTGTATGTACTTCGGGGTGTTGGTTACATCGGTGCTTAACGGGTTAATGCTAAGGAGGTTCAATTCCTCGTCGCTTTACGCTTTCGGTATTTTGTTGTCGGCAGCTGTATTAATGGCAATGATGTTTGTGAATTCCATAGGGATCATCGCGCTGGGGTTGTCCGGATTCATCCTGGGTGCATCTACCGGCTTCTTCTGGACCAACCGTTACCTGCTCACGTTAAACTCAACTAACGATGAAAACCGGAATTACTTTTTCGGGCTGGAATCTTTCTTTTTCTCATTGTGGAGCATTACCGTCCCGTTGATTGTAGGGGCTTTTCTGGTTTCGGTAGACGGGTTTGTCTTTCTTGGAAAAATATTGGATGTAAATAACGGCTATCAGTTTATTACCGCGTTCAGCTTACTTGTCGCATTAGCTGCCGTATTGGTTTTGTCGAGAGGCCGTTTCGACAACCCGGTACAGAAAAAGTTTTTTTATACCCGTTTTCACCTGCTTTGGCAGAAACTATTGACTCTCGCGGGGCTCAAAGGAATGGTACAGGGATTTTTGGTAACAGCGCCGGCCATATTGGTGATGCGTCTGGTGGGCAACGAAGGATCCTTGGGATTGATACAAGGCGTGGGCGGATTGCTTACGGCAATCCTGGTTTATACATTGGGGCGGATTGCCGCGCCCAGGCACCGGATGGCAATTTTCGGACTTGGATTGTTTGTCTTTTTCCTGGGGACGTTGTTTAACGCCGTCCTTTTTTCTGCCATTGGGGTCATTGTGTTCGTGCTGTGCAAAGTGTTGTTTCAACCCTTGCACGACTTGGCCTATTTCCCAACCATGATGAAAACAATCGATGCCGTAAAAGCGATTGAAAACAGAAATGAATATGCCTATATCCTCAGTCACGAGATAGGATTATTTATTGGCCGCGCTTTCGGAATGGGGTTGTTTATATCTCTGGCTTATTGGGTGTCGGAAGATTTCGCCTTGAAGTACGCGTTGGTGATTGTGGGAACCGTTCAATTATTATCGTTGCCGCTGGCTAAAAACATCATCAGCGATATCGATACGAAGTACAGCGAAACGAGTATGTAAACCAATTACACCCATGTCGATAACTAAAAGCGAGTTCACTGAAGTTAGATATTCACCCGCTATGGCATAGTTCAAGCAAGCTTGACTCTGCTCATTTGGCTTAATGCGAATATTCCATATGACACGTTTGAACTTTTTTGATAAGTGAATACAAAGACAAAACTTGTTTTGACTATGTTGAGCGTAGAAAAAGTCTAATAAAATGAAAATAAAAGTTTTAATCGTATGAAATCGATATTTAATTTTCTCTTGTTCTGTTATGTTGCTTTCCTTTTGTCATGCCATACTGCGGAGCCTTATTATGGAGATCCTGTTGTTCAGGTTGACATTCACAGGGTAGAACTTATGCCCAATGTGCCGCAGCCTTACGACTTGCTGGGTTGGAAAGAAAAGGCCCGGCAGTTTGATGGATATGTTTTTGATTTTGAT
>DGZP01000120.1 GCA_002398565.1 Proteiniphilum sp. UBA4977 | reverse complement strand
TTCACAGATAAAGGTGCGGAACCGGTAGGCCCTTACCAGGGATACGAAGTACTCTTGACAGAAATATTGAATTTCTTTAAAACCCGTATTGCGCCTGTTCCGGAAGAAGAAACACTGGAAATTTTTACTTTCATGGAGGCTTCCAACGAGAGCAAACGAAACGAAGGAAGAATTATCTTGATGGAAGACACCTACCGGAAAGGCTTGGCAGAAGCCAAGAAATTACTTTCGGAATTAAAGTGAAAGTGAAATGAAAAGTTTTTTTATGACGGGTATTATTGGTCTGATGTTTCTATCTTGTATGCAGCAAAGTAGAGAAAAAGTCGGGAACGCTTCGACATTCACCGCCAGTACGGGTGGAGTAAAACTCATTGTCCTTGCTCCCGGCCATTTTCATGCCAACTTACTTCAAAAAAGTACCATGTCGCAAGTGAGTGATTCGGTTTACGTGTACGCCGCTTCCCCCGAGGATGCCGGATTGAAACAATACCTTTCAGCTATTGAATCATTCAATACCCGAGCAGATAATCCTACGACCTGGCAGACTGTTGTCTATACCGGTGACGATTTTCTTCACAACATGATTGCCGAAAAAAAAGGAAACGTACTCGTACTTGCAGGCAACAACAAGGAGAAAACTGAATATATTCTGAAAGCTGTAGATGCCGGATTAAATGTGTTGTCCGACAAACCGATGGCCATCAATCGGGAAGATTTCCTTTTGCTGGAAGCAGCCTATAAAGAAGCAGAGTCAAAAGATGTGAAACTGTACGATATGATGACGGAACGTTATGATATGTTGAATATCATCGAGAAGGAACTTATCAATAGTCCTGATCTTTTCGGTGAATTGCAACAAGGTACGCCGGAAGATCCTGCAGTATATATGGAGAGTGTACATCATTTTTATAAAGAAGTATCCGGAACACCGTTGATCCGTCCGGCGTGGTATTACGACGTGGAACAACAGGGAGAAGGTGTCGCCGATGTAACCACCCACCTCATTGATTTGCTCTTCTGGAAATGTTTTCCCGGTCAGTCTATTGACTATACCCGTGATATCGGAAATATCTCATCCACTCACTGGGCGACAGAGATTACGTTACCCCAGTTCACAAAATCGACCGGAGAAACCGCTTTTCCCGATTATTTACAAAAATATATCGATAACGCCGTACTGAAAGTATATGCCAATGGAACACTTCAATTCGATGTCAAAAATCGGAATATAGGCCTTAAAGTAATCTGGAATTATCAGGCTCCTGAAGGCAGCGGTGATACCTTTATGTCGGTGGTGAAAGGAACCAAAGCCATTCTCAAAACAGTACAGGATAAAGAACAAGGTTTTGTAAAACAACTGTATCTCCAGCAATCTGATGGATTGGATGAGAGTGAATTTTCAGAAAACTTGCAAAAAACAATCAAAAAAATACAAACAACCTATCCCTTCGTTTCCGCATTACCCACATCTCATAAAGGAGAGTATCTTATTGATATTCCGATTGAAAGCAGAGAAGGGCATGAGTCACATTTCAAGTACGTAGCTGAAAGCTTTTTTAATTATCTGGGTACCCGTGATATGCCTGAATGGGAAGTGCCTAACACCCTTTCAAAATATTACATTACCACTAAAGCTGTAGAGGTTGCTAATGAGTGAGTTTGATGCTGGAAACTTTTGTTATTACAAGTCGTCAATGATGTCTCATGCATCCTTAATGGGTATCATGGGTACACGGTTCGATATGGTAATCATTGGAAAAAGCAAGAGTGAATCAGAAACTGTTTGGTTTAACATCGAATCCGAGTTGAAACGGCTCAATCGCTTACTGAACCGGTTTGATCCGGCAAGCGAGGTCTCTAAAATAAATAAAATTGCTGATCATCAACAGATTCGTGTCAGTGATGAGATGTGGCAGATTTTAAATAACTGTAAATTTTACCACCAAGAGACTTTTGGACTATTCGATATTACACTGAAAAATTTTTACGCGATTCAGTTTCACGAACACAATAAAGCTGTCTCCTTTTTACGGTCGGATATTCACATTGATTTCGGTGGGTACGGTAAAGGGTATGCCCTCAAAAGAATCAAGGGAATTGTGGAGGATGCAGCTGTTCACCAATGTTTTGTGGATTTTGGAAATAGTTCTATATTGGGTGTGGGGCATCATCCTTTTGGCGATGCCTGGAAAGTCAGTATTGAGAATCCATTCGATGCAGGTCAAACAGCTGATGAAATATCATTAAGGGATATGGCCCTTTCTGTTTCCGGAAATACCCCGTCATATTCAGGGCACATCGTTCATCCAAAGTCCGGAAGTCCTGAGACACGAAGGAAATTAGTGTCGGTCCTTATGGATGATCCTCTGGACGCTGAAGTTCTGTCGACCGTTTTTTTGATTGCCGCTGAAAGCGAAAAAGAACAACTGAGAAAAAGTTTTAAAATTTTTGATGTAAAAGAATATAATTTTTAAGGTAAACAAAAAATGTCAAGCAAACCTAAACAAATCGATACGAGCCTGCGACAATTTATCAAAGACTTAGGTTATATTTCGGGAGGAGCCGCATTACTGGCAACTACCCCATGGCTGCAATCCTTTACACCGGATAAAGTCAAAGAGATGAAAAAAGAAAAAGCCCGCATCGGATTTATAGGAACCGGCTCAAGGGGGCAATACAGTATACATGCTGTATCAACAATACCGCATGCGGAAATCGTAGCACTTTGCGATAATTTTGCGCCTAACCTTCAAGCTGCTTCCGAACTGTGTCCGAATGCAAAAACTTATACCGATTACAGAAAGCTACTGGAATCACCCGATATTGACGGGGTCATAATTTCTACTCCGCTTTACTTGCATGCCCCAATGACATTGGATGCATTATCTGCAGGTAAGCATGTATATTGCGAGAAATCGATGGCACTGACCATGGAAGAATGTAAAGCAGTGTATGACGCCTATCAAAGAACAGACCGTGTATTATATTTCTGTATGCAGCGGATGTTCGATGAGAAATACATCAAAGGGATGCAAATGATTCATTCAGGCTTAATTGGCGAGATCGTGGGAGAACGTTGTTACTGGTTTAGAAATCACGACTGGAGAAGGCCCATCCCATCGCCTGAACTGGAGCGCCAGATCAACTGGAGACTCTATTGGGACTACTCTGCCGGTTTAATGACTGAGTTGGCCTCACATCAATTGGAAGTATGTTGCTGGGCAAAACAGTTGGTCCCTGAATCCGTTATGGGGATGGGAGATATTGTTTTTTGGAAAGACGGAAGAGAAGTATATGATAACGTCAGTCTGGTTTATCGGTACGCTGATGGTGTAAAGATTAATTACGAATCTCTTATCTCTAATAAATTTAACGGGATGGAAGATCAGGTACTGGGTAATAAGGGAACAATGAATCTTGCCACTGGTATGTATTATCTGGAAAATGAAGCTGGTGGAAAGAAGTCTGGTATTGAACAACTGATTGGACAAATAGG
>DGZP01000015.1 GCA_002398565.1 Proteiniphilum sp. UBA4977 | reverse complement strand
ATTTCGGCATCCAGAGGTGACAATTTGGTAATATCCTACATGGGATATATTGAGCAGGAGGTCAAGGTTACTTCCGATAAACTGACGATCAATATGAAGGAAGATTCTCAGCAACTTGAGGAGGTGGTGGTGATTGGATACGGAACAATGCAGAAACGTGATATCACGGGTGCCATCACTTCCGTGGATTCGAAAATCATTGAAGAACGAAACGCGGTCAATGTATACGACGCACTCCAGGGCGCAGCACCTGGCGTATCCATCGTGTCCAGCTCCGGCGCACCGGGTGCATCTACCTCCATACAGGTACGCGGTGCCTCCACTTTTGAAGATGGTGGCGTCACGCCGCTTTTCGTGGTGGACGGCACAATTGTAGATGATATCGACAACATCAATCCGACCGACATAAAAAATGTTGAAATCTTAAAAGATGCTGCTTCGGCATCCATTTATGGAGCGCGTTCAGCAAATGGTGTAGTCATTATCACCACTAAGTCGGGAGAAGCGGGCAAACCCCGTGTGGACTTCCGTTATGTGCAGAGTTACAGCAAAATATCGAACAAGCTGCCACAAGTGAACGCTTTCGAAAGCCGCTTGAGCATGGCTGCTTCCGATCTGGCCAATCCGGCAAAAACATTGGAAAAATTTACAGACAGAACAGACTCCGTGGGTTTGGTAAACAGTACGAACTACTATTACCAGGATCTGCTTTTGCAGACCGGTGTTCGAAATGATGCCAATCTGAATATCAGCGGGGGTACCGATAAGGCTAAATATAGAGCTTCATTGGGATATATCGGCGTGGAAGGAGTTATTCTGACCTCCTACCAAAAGAAGTATACCGGCCAGTTCAATATGGATTATCAACCATGGAAAGGAATTACTTTTACAACTCAGGTGCGTTTGAGCAGCGACGCAACCAACAGCATCAATGAGGGAGATGTAATTCAAGGTTCTCTCCGGCGTGATCCGGACATGATTGTCTGGTATCCCGACGGGACACTGATCCCCTACTACTCTTCCGGCGGCCGGCGCAATCCAATTCAGGAACTGGTTGATCGTGAAAGACTGGATAAAAGATACCAGATGGCTATCACACAAGGGTTAAGGTGGGAATTTACTGATTGGTTAAGTATGACCACCAACATTACCGGTGATTTCAGGGTTGACCGTAACACCCGCTTTGATTCGAAAGAACGGGATGGAAGTGCGGATGAAAATACCCGAAAGAACAGCGGAGAAGATCGTACGGGATGGAGCCAGAAATATTCAGCAGATTCCTATCTGAACTTTAACAAAACATTTTTAAACAGGCATGCCGTGGGAGCTACGCTGGGGGCTTCCATGGAAACGCAGAAAAGAGAAAATGCAGATTTTTACGGCAGCTACTTTGTCACGGAAAATATTCATACCATGAATATGGCCACAGTCTATGACCTGGGAAATACAAACACTACCGCAAACGAATATGCACTTATCGGATTCTTTGGTCGGTTGAATTACAGTTACGGAGGTCGCTATATCCTTCAAGGGACCATGCGCCGGGATGGATCATCACGTTTTGGTCCGCAAAGTCGCTGGGGATGGTTCCCATCGGCATCGGCAGGATGGCGTTTTTCGGATGAAGCTTTCATGCGCTGGGCAAACAACGTGCTAACCGATGGAAAATTCAGATTAAGCTATGGTATTACAGGAAACGACAAAGTAGGTTATTACGAGTCCATCACACGCTACACATCCGGCAGTTACTCCTACAATGGAGTGGGAGGCGTGGTACCCGTATCTACCTATGGCAACCCGGAACTTCGATGGGAGGAAACAAGACAATCAAACATCGGAATAGATTTAAATTTGTTCAGAGGCAAGATATCGATTGTCGCGGATTATTATGTAAAAAACACAAGAGACCTGCTATCAGACTTAAACCTTCCGTATACAACCGGATATAATAAAATGCGTGTCAACCTGGCAAGCCTGGAAAACAGAGGATGGGAATTCTCCGTAAGTGCGTATCCCGTAAGAACAAGAGACTTCTCCTGGAACACGATCGCCAACTGGTGGAAGAACGAAAACAAGATCACCGACCTGGCAAAAGATGACTATATACAGAGCGGTTATTGGATGGTTGCAAAAGGAAAGGCCGCAGGACAATGGTATGGATATAAAAATCTGGGAGTATTCCAATACGATGTAAGCAATGCTTATTCGGAGGACTATAAAACACTTTTAACTCCCGTGTTAAGTAGAGACACCGAAGGTAACGTGATCATAGGTCTGAACGGACAGCCCATTTTGGAAAAGTATCTTAATCCTGACGGCTCTGATTACACCGGTGAAGTGAAACAAATCAAACATGCCGGAGCAGTGGCATCCGGGGGAGACGTTATCTGGCAGAATCTGCCCAATGCAAACGGCGAATATGACGATAAAATAGACGACAGCGACCGTCAGATACTGGGAAAAGCCACACCCGACTGGTATGCTTCCTGGAACAACATTCTGACATACAAGGATTTTTCGCTCTCGTTTAGTTTTTACTACAGCCATGGAGGTCTTATATACAACAAATTGAAACAGTACGTCACTACCTGGGGAGGAAATACGCACAAGCAACATCCCGAATATGTGCGGACCGGATGGAAATATCAGGGTCAGATAACCAACTGGTATGCTCTGGATACGAGAGGACGTAAAACGATGAACAGACAAGAGCTGAACAGTCAGTACCTGGAAGATGGATCATTCCTACGTCTAAAGAACGTACGTTTGGCATACAATCTCAATAACGAGATTTTAGAGAAGCTCCCCTTCAACAGGGTACAGGCCTACATTTACGGTAACGATCTCTTGACCTGGACAAATTATACCGGATTTGACCCGGAAATTGGCGGGAGCGTATTGACTCCCGGACGAGACAGCTCTGCCTATCCGCGTAAAAGGGAATTTGGTTTTGGAATAAACGTTGGTTTTTAATATTAATAAGAAATAAAATGAAGAAAAATATAATCGCAATAATTTGCAGCATATTTATTCTGGCTGGCTGCGACGATTTTCTGAATAGACAACCGTTGTCCGACATGTCACCCGGTACCTTCTTTCAATCGAAGGGAGATATGCGTACCTGGAATGCAGGAATTTACGATGCACTTCAATTAACCCTCCATCAAAAGCATCTCGATTGGGGAGATCTTCGTTCAGATAATTATCACACAACAGGATATGAAAGTGCGAAAGTCTATATGAATGCCATGGAATCGACCATGGGAGAAACAAGCTGGCAGGATCTTTATACGACAATCAATCTGTGTAACATTGCTATAAAACGCTATCCCACAATTCCTCAGATTCTGGAGTCGGAAACCAATCCCTATATTGGACAGGCCTATGGTATCAGGGCACTGATGTATTTTTACGGTATCCGTGTATGGGGCAGAGTTCCTTTGATTACAGAACCCTGGGAAGGTGACCTGACCCAAATTGCAGTACCCCGTAGTTCTATCGAGGAAGTGAAAGCGCAGATCCTGAAAGATATCAATCTAGCATTGGCTGCCCTTGGCAATGATGTATCCGACAAGTTCTATTTCAACAGGGCCGCTGCATATGCACTGAAAACAGACCTGCACATGTGGTTTAAGGAGTACGAAGCCGCACTGGCTTCTTCCGCCTACTTTATAGGAAACTCCAGTTTCGCATTGGTCAAAAATGAAACCGAATGGAAAGAGATCTTCACAAAGCCTGCCTCGTCGAAAGAGTCAATCTTCAACCTGGCATGGAGTTACGAAGCCGACGGAGCACATGGATGGGCACAGCGTGTAGGTGCAAACAACACCAACAACGGTTACAAGATGTCACAATCAATCTACGAGGAGTTTGTGGACAGACTAAGATCAGGGAATGGCACTGATGCGCGATTCTGGAACAACGTTGATACAGTGAAATTATTTTATAACAATCAGCGTTTACCGCTAACCTATGCAAACTGGACAACGTCGGGAATTGAAAAATGTACCAAGTATAGTATCATCGACACCGAGAGAGAATTTGATTCTAAAAATGGTGTATACAAATCATATTGGGCTATTTTGTCGTCTTCGAATGCCGAACTTCAAATCCCGATCTATCGTCTGGCAGATGTTTTATTGTTACGCGCAGAAGCGTTGAATAAGACTGGGAAACCGACCGACGCTTTAGACATCGTGAATCAAATGCGAAACAGGGTCGGCTATACAGC
>DGZP01000126.1:33033-62666 GCA_002398565.1 Proteiniphilum sp. UBA4977 | reverse complement strand
GACGACGGGGAAATAGTAACCTTCCTGAATGCCATCTATCCTCTGGTCGATCAGCATGTGAAGCGTTACATGGAACGCAACTTCACCAACCTGATGATCTCTTTCGGATGCACCGGCGGCCAGCACAGGTCGGTTTATGCCGCCCAGCATGTGGCGGAACATATCTCAAAAAAATTCGGGATAAAAGTATCGCTGATTCACCGGGAACAAAATCTGGAACAGGAATTCAGAAAACAATGAAAGCAATGATCTTCGCCGCGGGACTCGGCACACGACTAAAGCCTCTGACCGATTCCCTCCCCAAAGCGCTGGTATCGGTGGGGGGAAAACCCTTGCTGCAGCACGTTATAGAAAAGCTCAAACAGTCGGGTTTCGATGAGATCATCATCAACATCCATCACTTTGGCCAGCAAATCATCGATTTTGTGGAAGAAAACAATCATTTTGATATCCGGATTGAATTTTCAGACGAACGGGAGAAGCTGCTCGATACGGGCGGAGGTATTAAAAAAGCATCCTGGTTCTTCGACGACAATAAACCGTTCCTGGTACACAACGTGGATATCTTGTCCAATGTTGATCTCCACAGGCTCGTGATCTATCACCGTGAAGCCGGATCAGAAGCCACCCTGGTATGTAGTAAGCGTCAGACATCACGTTATCTCCTCTTCGATGAATCTGACCATTTGAGAGGATGGATCAACGAAAGCACCGGAGAAATAAAATCACCTTTCTCTGATCTCAACAGTGACCGTTATAAAAAACTTGCATTCTCGGGAATCCATATACTACACCCCCCCATCCTGGGTTATATGCAGGATTTTCCAGATAAGTTCTCCATTATTGATTTTTACCTGTCTGTCTGCAAAATTCATCCAATCACAGGTTATACCCCTGCCGGGATGAGAATGATGGACGCTGGCAAGACAGACACCCTGAAAGAAGCGGAAAAGTTTTTATAAATAGTATCGCTCAGGTTACCCGGGAACTTAAATATACATAAGCGGGAACAACGGATATAAATCCCGTATCGGTGCGGATAATGTCTTTTGAATTTGCTGTAACAATTAGCCCGTTTTCTATTTTGAAAAAATACATAAATTCTATTAATTCATTTACTTACTGTCGATATTTATATCAAGGCATGAGTTTGGATGTTAGGTAAATCCTCCATCAACGTTCTCTTCGTATTGCCTGATAGAAAAATTAATTAGTCGGCTGGAATATATTTGGGTAAGTATATCGAGGGCAGATATAGCAGAAGTATTTTTAGTTGTATAAAAAAATATCTATATTTAGAATTTAAATGAGTACCCACAATTCAAACTAAAGAGTTTCAGACACGTATAAATCACTCTGTTTTATAGGGAGGAATACATTTCCCCAACGTTTTATGCAGTTTATGCATGATCCTATTCTTACACCATTTCTACCAATTTCAATTTTTTATGAACATGGCATCTGAAGAATTATCAAATACTTTTGCAAAGTTTCAAAAAGGAGATGAAGAAGCTTTCTCTTTTTTTTACAGATTTTTCATTAACGACATGTATGCTTATGGGAGAAGTCTGGGTGGAGAAGATGATTGTGTAATGGATGCCATACAGGATGTATTTCTGAAAATATTTTTTAACAAACCTCGATTTAAGTCCGTAGCACATTTTAAGTTTTTTCTCCTGAAATCCCTAAAAAATAAATTATACGATTTTTTTAAGCATAAACCTTACTCTAATACAATAAATATTCATGATAATGCTTATAATTTCTCTATTAAAACCACTATTCTAGACGAGATTATCGAGGATGAAGACAGAGCCATAGTGCAACGGAGAGTAGAAAAATTACTGAACAGTCTGTCCCCTCTGCAAAAAGAAGTTGTATACTTACGATACATTCAGGAACTGGAATACGCCCAAATTTCAGAGATAATGGAAAAAAACGAGACTTCGATTCGAAAACTCGTATCGCAGGCAATAAACAAAATCAGAAAAGAGAATACCACTGCCCCCTCACTTATATTTATAGCACTCATCTTCAGCCAGTTGTAAATGATGCTTTAAAAATTGTCAATTTCCTCATAAAAAATGCTCACAAAAAAAATATATATTCGTATCTTATGAAACAGGCCATAGGGCGAATAATATATGCGAAAGAATAAATATCAGGGATACAGGGCTATCGACTTTCTCAAAGATGAAGATTTCCTTAGGTGGAATTTTTTTAAAGAGGAGAATGATAACACCTATTGGAAAAATGTGATGGAGATGAGTCCTGAACTAACCCCTTCAATAGAGAAAGCCATTTTATTGTACAACACCCAAGTCCGTCTGAATGATTATTCCCTTGCACCCGAAGTGATAGAATCCCATTATACCATTTTTTATCAGCATGTACAGCAACATAGAAAACGGCGGAGCCTGTATATATGGTTTTCAGCCATTGCCTCTCTACTACTATTGTTTGCGATCACTTTAATCTATCAACATTCCAAAGAGCAGCCTTCTGAATTACTAGAGTTCGTGAAGGCCACCTCGTTTTCAAAAGACACAATTTCAAAAGACATTCAACTATTGGTTTCTTCCGAAGAGATCATTCGCATAGAAGAAAAAGAGCCCACTATTTCTTATCATTCTGACAGTATCAGGGTAACTGGGAAATCAGTGGCGGATTTAAACGCGTCAGGATATAGCCGACTCATCATACCCAAGGGAAAACGAACGCGGCTGACGTTGTCTGATGGATCAACTTTACACGTAAATTCGGGTACAGAAGTAATTTATCCAAACCGGTTCACGGGAAACAGACGTGAAATATATGTGAACGGGGAAGCATTTTTGGAGGTAACGCCTGATGCCGATCAACCATTTATGGTGAAGACACGTGATATAGAGATTCGGGTACTGGGTACAAAATTCAATGTGCAAGCCTATGAAGAGGATCATGATATACAGGTGGTACTCGTTTCTGGAGCAGTGCAAGTAATAACGGATAAAGATACACCCAAAACAAAATTGATTCCTTCGCAGATGTATCATTATAAAGAAGGACAAGCATCGGTAACCACAGTGGATATCGAGAAACATATCTCGTGGATTCATGGGATTCTTTACGCTGAAGACGAGAGACTTGATGTTTTGATGACCAAGCTATCACGTTATTATGGTGAAGAAATCATGTATGATGAAAACGTCGTCAACCAGCGATGCTCTGGAAAAATAGACTTAAAGAACGACTTGAGAGAAGTACTTAATGGGCTTACTTTCTCTTTCCCGATAGAGACCGAATACGAGAACGGGATATTTAAGGTGAGGACAAAATAGGAAAATAATACGCCTTTCCATGTTACCACCACTAAAGTAGTGGTACAAATAAATTTACCAAAACGGATAATGGTAAAATGAGAGAGAATTAATCCAATTACAAAAACACTAAAAAAAACAACAATGGAAGATACCGGATAACAAAAAAGAGATCGGACGACATCGCCAAACACCATCCGATCCGAGATTTCAAAAGTAAAACAATAAAAGTTCAACCCTTTAAAATCATGACAAATATATGACAAAAAATGTAAGTATTCCCATAAAAGATGCTAATACTCGAAAAACTCTTAGAATTATGAAGCTAATTGTAATATTCCTTGTCATAGGAATTAGTATCAGCTACGCCAATAATAGCTATTCACAGGTCACGACGCTTAGCCTGAAGTTAAAGAACAAGACGATTAGGGAAGTTTTCACAGATATAGAGAAAAGCAGTGAGTATATATTCTTGTATAACAGAGATACACTGGATACTGAACGGGTGGTCTCTATAAATGCAGAGAACGAAACGATAAATGAAGTCCTGGATAAACTTTTTGAGGGAACTAACAATATTTATAAAGTGTCCGGTAGACAGGTGTATATCTCGAAGGAACCAGAGCAGAATATTTTTAAACGAGAGCCACAACAGCTTAGAAATCAGATTACCGGAAAAGTAACGGATGAAGACGGTGCGCCGGTGATAGGTGCGAATGTTATAGAGAAGGGAACGACGAACGGTACTGTCACAGATATGAACGGTAACTTCAGTTTAGCAGTTGATGAAAATTCATCTCTACAAATATCCTATATTGGCTATTTATCTCAGAATATTCAGATTGCCAGAAGAAGCAAGATTGATGTTACATTACTGGAGGATCTGAAAGGATTGGAAGAGGTGATAGTGGTTGGTTATGGCAGTATAGAGAAAAACAAAATCACCAGTGCCATAACAAATATTAAGCCTAAAGATTTCAATAAAGGTAACATTAATAATCCTGCTCAATTATTACAAGGGAAAGTTTCCGGTTTAAGTATTGTATCCCCGCAGGGAAATCCTAACGGAACATATCATATTCGTATGCGCGGATTATCAACGATTGGTGCCAATACCGAACCTTTAATTATTATTGATGGCGTTATAGGAGCAGACATTAGCAGTGTAGATCCTGTCGATATCGCGAGCATTGATGTCTTGAAAGATGGGGGAGCCGCTGCTATATATGGAACAAGGGGGTCGAGTGGAGTAATCATTGTTACTACAAAAACAGGGGTGAAAGACCGCACTTCTGTAAGTTACAACGGATATATTTCATCTGAAAATATGGATAGGTCTCTCCCTGTCATGAGCCGTAGTGAGTATCTAGAACATGGGGGGACTGATTATGGAAGTTCTACAAATTGGATGAATGAGATTACAAGAACTGCATTTTCTCATGTACACAGCCTGTCTCTTTCGGGGGGAACCCAAAAAACATCCTACATGGGTTCCATAAATTACCGAAACATGGAAGGTATTGTCCCGAAAACGGGCTATAATCAACTAGGGGGACGACTCAATTTAAATCAAAGACTACTTGACAATCGACTCATTATAGGTCTAAACCTCGCATTATTAAATAAAGACGCGAATGTAGGTTTTGATGATGTTTTCAGGTCGGCCATAGTAATGCCCCCCACGGCTCCAGTTTACGGGGAAGGAGACGATTATGACATGTATGGCGCTTATTTTCAAAATCGTGCCCACGAGCTTTTCAATCCGGTAGCCATCATCAATCAGAATCAAAATATAAGAAAGACAAGTAGAGCCACTTATAATATCCAAGGTGATCTAAAAGTCACTGGAGACATCACTACCTCTATCCGGTATGCGCATAATAATGAAAATATTACAAACAGTCAATATATCAGTAAATATAGCCTCTATGGTAGTGGAATAGATCGCGGTGGCTTGGCATCCCAAAGCAATTATAGCAATAAAAACGATTTGTTTGAGTTGACAGGAAATTATCTGAAATCGATTGACTTAATAAATATAAATGCTTTGGCTGGATATTCGTATCAGGATTTCACCTCAGAGTATTTTTATTTGCAAGCCGGAAATTTTCTTACCGATAAATTCTCTTTCAATAATTTAGCAGCAGCCCGGGATTTTGCTGATGGAAAAGCGAAAGCAGAAAGTAATAAGGAATCCAACAAATTAATTGCTTTTTTCGGGCGAATCAATTTAAGTGCCGACAACACCTATTTTTTGATGGCCTCGCTTCGTCGGGAAGGTTCTTCCCGTTTTGGCGAGGGGAACAAATGGGGTAACTTCGTGGGATTGAGTACCGGCGTAGATATTAACCGTATCTTAAACATCCCTTTTACTGATCAATTAAAATTGAGAGGTAGCTACGGGTTGACTGGTGCTTTACCGGCCCAAAGCTATTTATCAAAACAAATTTATGGACCCGGTAATAATTTGGAATACTATCTCTACAAGGATCAATTTACACCTGTGTATTTACCCCAGAGTAATCCCAATCCCGATCTTAAGTGGGAAACAAAATCAGAGATTGACTTTGGAGTAGACTTCAGTATGTTCAATTCACGTTTAACAGGTAGTATTGATTATTATAACCGTAAAACGTCGGATGCGCTAATTACATTAAATGTTCCCGTTCCTCCTAATTTATTCCCCACTTCCGTTTTAAACGCCGGAGAACTTCAAAATCGGGGATTTGAAATAGGAATGACTTATGATGTTGTTAGAACAAATAACTTTTCGTGGAGTACCTCTTTAACCCACTCAACCAATTCTTCGAAGATTATTTCACTTTCAATGGGTGATATCCAATATGGCATCAGAGAAGTTGGCGGATTACCGGCACCTCTCACGGGGAACGTGGTACGTGTTCAGGAAGGAAAGCCTTTGGGACAGATGATAGGTTGGATATACGAAGGCGTTAAGAGTGACGGCTCTTATAATTTAAAGGATATAGATGACAATGGAGTAATTAACGAACGCGACGTAGACGTAATCGGACGAGGACTACCCAAAGGTGAATTTGGATTTGGGAACACCCTTACTTATAGAAATTTCGATTTAAACTTTTTCTTTAGGGGGGTATACGGGCATGATTTAGTTAATCTCCACCGTACAATGTTTGAACAAGTATCACGTATAAGTACTTATAATTTGATCAAGACAAATTATTTTCAACCCGAATATAAAGGTCCCGTAGCTTATAATAGTCATTATGTAGAAAATGCTTCTTTTATCAAGCTGGATAATTTATCATTAGGATACAATTTTAAATTGTCGTCTCAATCAATTATATCTCAGGCCAGATTATATATTACGGGGCAAAACCTGTTTTACATCACGGACTATTCCGGGGTAGATCCGGAACCTCGTTACTCTTACGAAGGAAATGTTCTTGCTCCTGGGATTGAGCCTCTTAATAGCTGGGTAACAACACGAACATTTACACTGGGTGTAAATCTAACTTTCTAAAAAACTACCTTATGAAAATCAATAGTATACATATAATTCCTCTATTTATTAAAAAGATAATTCTTTTTTCCGGATTACTTTCCTTGCTGTTCAGCTCCGCCTGTACGAACTTGGATGAAACACTATATAGCCAGTTAGACAATGACAATTTCTTGCAAACGGAGGAAGAAATCTCCTCCGCATTGGGTGCTATCTACAGTGGATTAAGAACATTTCAACGAAACGACCACTTGTGGACAATATATTGTACAACCGATGAAGTTGCGATTCCTGGCAGAACAGGAGGAGATTGGGCAGGTGATGGCCAAGACCAACAGATGACTGACCACAAGTGGATCTCCAATAATCGTTTTTTTAAAGGAACATGGATAGCATTTTTCGCGCAAGTAAATACGTGCAACCGGTTAATATATCAACTGGAACAAATTGACTCTCAGAAATACGCTACCTATATATCCGAAGTGAAGATAGTAAGAGCATTATGGTATTTATGGCTGATTGACATGTGGGGAAATGTTCCCATTGTTGATCGGTTCGATGTCCCTGATGGTTATCTACCTACAACCAATACTAGAAAAGAGGTGTATGATTTTATAGAAAAAGAGGTTAACGCGAACATCTCTAATCTTACTAAAGAAAAGAGTTCGATAACGTATGCAAGGGCAGATTATTGGACAGCGAAAGCTATTCTGGCAAAATTATATCTTAATGCCAAAGTATATACGGGAGTTGCTGAATATCAGAAGGCATTGGATGCTTGCAACGACATCATCAATTCCAATGTATTCGCGATGAGTACTACTTATCGTGAGAACTTCATATCAAAAAATGAAAATTCCACGGAAGCAATACTGGCCATTCCCTTTGATGACATATATACTGAATGGGGTTGGATATTGCCTCTTGTATCGTTACACTATTCCAGTCAGCAAACATTCAATCTGACTAATGGGCCATGGAATGGGCTTTCTGTTCAAACTGAATTCTTTTACATGTATGAAGACGGGGATATACGAAAAGAAAACAATTTCCTTTGGGGTGCGCAATATAGCTCTACGGGCGAACCTTTAATCGATAACGGATACGAGAAAGAGTTAGATCCGGACGGACCGCAGATACATTTTACCCCGGAATTTGTTTCCTTGTACAATACCATCCGGCAATCGGGAGTAAGAATAAAAAAATGGGAAATAGAGATGGGCGGGAATGGTTTTTTAAATAGCGATTTCTCTGTTTTCCGTTATACAGATATTCTACTTATGAAAGCTGAGATCCTGTGGCGCATGAATCCTACAAGTTCTGATGCGCTTGAATTAGTAAATCAAATCCGAGAGAGAGCGGGGGTAGACCCATTTCCTGTGCTCACTGAACAAAACCTACTCGATGAGCGTGGGCGCGAATTATTTTTGGAAGGTTGGCGCAGATCGGATATGATTAGATTTGGAAAATATAACGATCCAACGATCTTTAAGCCATATGTAAGTGAAGATTTCAGGCGTTTATATCCCGTTCCAAAAGATCAACTGGATGCCAATCCAAATCTAAAACAAAATACCGGATATTAATTGGTAAGTAAAAAAGAACATTTGCACCCTCAGTTTCAGCTTCGATTCTGAGGGTTGCATAAATATTTCATGCACCTTGGTGTTAAAAATAAATTAATCATGTGAAGAGAGCATGATGATTGTTCTCACATAAGAATGTTTTCAACATGTAGATACAGAGGAAAAACTTGTTTTGACTATTTTGAACGTAGAAAAAGACTAATAAAATTGAAAATCAATAATTTTAATCATATGAATAGAAGAATAATTATTTTGGTCTTGGCCATATTTGCAGGAGGAGCTGTATGTACACTGCAAGCTCGCGACAGCCCTTTCACGAGAAAAGGCACAGGACCTCGTTATTGGATCGCATATGAATACTGCTGGGTTACGAATACACCCATACCGGAAGATCGATGGAAAGCAAATATTGATTGGGTATCCATGAACTTCAAAAGTTACGGGTACGATATGATTTGCAACGACGGGTGGATAGAAGCGGCACAAACTATCAATAAAGACGGTTATATCACGAAGTATAACGATGAATGGCAGCACGGTTTCAGCTATTGGGCTGATTATTTGTCTCAAAAAGAAATGAAGCTTGGTGTATATTATAATCCCTTGTGGATGACAAAAGCAGCTTTTCAGCAGAATGGAAATGTAAAAGGTACAACAATTCATACCCGGGAAATTGTCGGCGATATCTCCTTTAATGCCCCATTATACTGGATTGATGTGGACAAGCCGGGTGCGAAAGAATGGATACAGGGTTATGTTACGTATTTTATCGAAACCGGAGCAAAATATTTACGCGTTGATTTTCTGGAAAATTATGAAAAAAATTATGGTACTGCAAAATATATAAAAGCTCTTCAATGGATAAAAGAAGCTGCGGGAAATGATTTATTTCTAAGCTTGGTTATGCCTAACTGTTTTGACCATGGACGCAATGAGTTGAAATATGGAGATATGATACGTATTGATGACGATTGCTTTGATGGAGGATGGGAGTTCGTGAGCAATAGAAGAAGAGGAGAACAAAAACCACTTTGGCCTCAGTACGCAAACGCCTTTGATGGCTTTATTGGTTTTGCCGATATAGGAGGTAGGGGGCAGATGATATTGGACGGAGATTTCATGCGTCTGAACACAATGGCTAATGATAAAGAACGAAAGTTTTTATTTTCTCTGATGGTCATTACAGGATCAGCGTTGGCTATTGCCGACCAATTCGACACGATAGAAAAAAGCGCCTGGATATACCAAAATGCCGAATTACTGGAACTTAATGAGAATGGATTTGTTGCAAAACCATTAAGTTATGATCATAAAGATATTGAAAAGAGTTCTATATGGGCAGGACAATTACCCAATGGCGATTGGGTTGTCGGTCTATTTAACAGGGAAGAAACCACCCAAATTAGACGTATTGATTTCGAAAAAGAGTTAGGAATTGAAGGAGGTATTACAAAAAATGTCAGGTGTCTTTGGCAGCATACCGATTTAGGTACTATGACAGGAGGGTATTCCGTTGAATTGGAACCTCACGAATGTCAAATTATTAAAATTGAAACACCCCATCGCAAATATGAAACTGAGTTCGCATCGATGATTAATACACATAAAAGTTCGTTGAACTTTAGGTATAGCGGGAATGGGTATGTATCGGGATTTGATAAAGGAGGAAGCCTGTTAACTGCCGTTGAAATTCCGGAGGACGGGATGTATCAATTACAAATCAGGTACGGGAACTCATCGGGAGCAACAGCAACAGGTAGTCTTTATATTAATGATCAAAAGCACGCGCAACAACTACGCATGTCTGATCTAAAGAATAAAAATGAATGGGGAGATCTTACTGTAAATGTTTCCATTAAAAGCGGTATAAATTATATCAATATCCAGAAAGATGCGCAAGATAATGGCTTGTTCTCTATCGATTTCATTCAAATACAATAGGCTCGATACCCCCATGCACGTAAACTGAAAATAAAAGAACCATCTTTAATACGAATTCAGTATTTAAGAAAAAAAATAGAAAACAGGCAAGCTCTTTTACTAAAATGAGAGCCTGCCTGTTTATGTAATATGGATCGCTATCACGGGCGATCCCGGCATGAGGTCACAAAATTGTTTTCCGTTTTTTAACCATAGGTGACAATATCTGGTAAAACATAATGAGCAGATAGTGTTAATTTGTCGACATATCTTTAATTTTTTTATTTTTCATTTGCATAAATGCAATTTTATTATTTTATTTGCAGACTAATACGAATATATATTATTATTTATTCAATTTTCTCACGCGGCCAATTATTATAGAGGCTATAACAAATGATTTTTTTTAACATTATAAAAGGCGAAGGAGATCTACAGATGACCATCTATTCACGAAGAAAATTTTTAAAAACGGCTGCGGCAGGCGCTGCCGGATTGACGATCGTACCAAACAGCATATTGGGTAAATCCTTTGGTCATACGGCCCCCAGCGACAAACTCAACATCGCAGGTATTGGCGTTGGTGGGATGGGACGCCGAAACCTGGCCAACATGAAGACGGAGAACATCGTGGCCCTCTGCGACGTGGACTGGAAATATGCGGCAAAAACATTCGGCGATTATCCCAAAGCCAGACAATTTAAAGACTGGCGGGAGATGTTCGACAAAATGGGTAACTCCATTGACGCCATCATGGTGGCCACGCCCGATCATACACACGCCGGGGTGGCCGCTCACGCCATCACCCTGGGAAAACACACCTACGTCCAGAAACCGCTGACACACAGCGTTTATGAATCAAGACTGCTAACCAGGCTGGCAAAAAAACACAAGGTTGCCACCCAGATGGGCAACCAGGGCAACTCGTTCGACTGGTGCCGGCAATTGGCAGAGTGGGTAGAGTCGGGTGTCATCGGGGACGTTTACGAGGCCCACTGCTGGACGGACCGTCCCATATGGCCACAGGGACTGGCCGAACCCAAAGGAGGTGTTCCCGTTCCACCGGCCCTTGACTGGGACCTGTTCATCGGGCCGGCCATGAAACGGCCTTACAATCCGGCATACACCCCATGGAACTGGCGCGGTTTCTGGGATTTCGGAACCGGCGCCCTGGGAGACATGGCCTGCCACATCATGGATCCCCTGTATTGGGCCTTGGATTTAAAATATCCGGACGCTGTTTCTGCCAGTTCCACCCTGTCAAATCTTTATTCACCCCCACAGGCACAAAAAGTCACGTACAAGTTTCCGGCAAGGCTCCCCAAGGGTAAAGTAAACATGCCGGAGGTAACCGTTCACTGGTATGATGGAGGATTACTGCCCGACCGCCCCGAAGAACTGAAGGACGGAGAGATGATGGGCGATTCAAACGGCGGCATCATACTGGTAGGTACCAAAGGAAAGATCATGACAGGATGCTACGGCATGAACCCGACGCTCCTGCCTCTATCTCTGATGGCAGACTTTAAACAGCCGGAGCCTACTCTTCCCAGGGTGAAGGGCGGAAATGGGGACATATGGGCAACCAATGCCCACGAACAGGACTGGATCAGGGCATGCAAGGAATCCCCCACAAACAGGAAGGAGTCCTCCTCCAACTTCCAGTTTTCGGGTCCTTTCAATGAAATGGTAGTAATGGGTGTCCTGGCAACCAGGCTCTCCGGGCTACAGGGTTTACACCGGGAATTAAGGTGGGACGGCGAAAACATGAAGTTTACCAATATTTCCCCTACCGACAAGATTAAGATTGTAACGGTGGATGAATACGCAGTGATAGACGGCGATCCGAAGTTTGACCGCAGATTTGCAGAGTTCAACGCACTCGAAATGGCCAACGAATGGATAAGACATACATACCGAAACGGGTTCACCCTACCTGAAATGCCACATATTTGAGAATTAGTAAAGAGGATGACAGTGCTCCGGAAATTTGGATACGCTGTCGTTTAGTGAAAATAATAGTTTTTGTCGTATGAGACCGACATGATTAAAATAAACATAAAACACCCGAAGGTCATGATTATTTTGAATGTCAAAGGTTATATACACTGGTAAGAAAAAATAAAATAATCACATGAAAATAAACAAATTACTATTCACTCTTTTCACTTGCATCCTGTTGGCCTGCAGCACTTTCGTAAAAACAAAAACGGAATCCGAGACAAAAGCCGAAAAGCAGGGATGGAAGCTCTCCATGCAGTCCTACACCTTTCATCTGTTTTCAGTGACCGAGTCACTGGATAAATCCAGAGAACTGGGGTTACATTATATAGAGATCTACCCCGGACAAAGAATGGGGGAAGGCTTCGGAGATGCTGTTTTCGGATATAATCTGACAACTGGAGATCAGAACCGGCTGAAAGGGCTAGCCAAAGAGAAAGGAATAAAAATCATTTCTTCGGGAGTATGGACACCCGCCCGCGATGAATGGGAAAAGGTGTTCGCGTTTGCGAAAAGCATGGAAATGGAATTTATCAGTGCCGAACCGGCGCGTGAGGACTGGGATGTAGTGGAGAGCCTGGCTAAAAAACAGGGGATAAGGGTGGCTTGTCATAACCACCCAAACGAAACTTCGTACTGGAAACCCGAAATCCTGCTCGGGTATGTCGGGCAAAGGGATGGATTACTTGGATCATGCGCCGATGTAGGACACTTCATGCGAATGGGGATTGAGCCGGTACCGGCATTAAAGGAGCTGCGGGGAAGACTTGTGGCCTTGCACTTCAAGGATATCGCACCACAGGGAGAATCGGCCGCACTAGAAGATGTAATCTGGGGAACAGGGATCCTCAATGTGAAAGCGATGATGCAGGAGCTCAAACAACAGGAATTCAAGGGTTATTTCACTATAGAATACGAGGCTAACTGGGAAAACAACCTGCCCGAAATAAAAAAATCAATCGATTATTTCAATGAAATTGCCGAAGAGATACTGGAATAAAAATCAGATCATTTCTGCCCATTTTGCATGAAAGATCTAAATAAGACGAATAATCTACACATTACCAATCAATTAAAAAAATCCGTACTAAGTAGCTTCTCGTTCAAAAAACTGGTAATTAGTTTAACGAAATGGTTAAAAGTGATTTAATGCCTCATTCTCATAAATATATCATTAAAAACATGCGTACAGGCTAATAATTGAATAATAATATTTGTTATCGACATAGGGACAAAAGTGAAACATGAATATTTAATCAATAATGAAAAATAAACACTAACAATAAATTTTAAAAAACGTGAAACCACTAATACAGAGTAAATAAACAAAAAAATGAAAAAATGAAAAAAAGTTTATTCAAACTAACGTTTTTGTTAATATTCATGGTTGTTTGTAACACAACACAAGCAAGTACTATAATTGACGAAAATGTTCACAAAAACTACCAAGACGGCACCTTACAGATTCGAGGTAAAGTAACAGATGCTAATGGACAAGCTCTCCCAGGAGCCAATGTCATAATTGAGGGAACCTCCACCGGCGTAGTTACAGATATTGATGGCTACTATGTGATTGAGGCCGCTAGAGGAAATAATCTTGTTTTCTCCTACATTGGCTTTGAAGACCAAACGATACAAGTGAAGGAGAGACTGGCTATCGATGTAACCCTGAGAGAAGCAACCACGCTCCTTGAGGAAGCTGTGGTCGTGGGGATGGGATCTCAAAGAAAAGCCAGCGTGATCGGATCCATTTCAACCATTAAGACGGAAGCGCTCGATATTCCTCAGCGCTCACTGGTTTCAGCGTTATCCGGTAAGATTGCCGGAGCAACAATCGTCCAGAGATCGGGAGAACCGGGATATGATAATGCCTCCTTCTGGGTGCGTGGTATTGCCACTTTAGGCGCCAACAGAAGTCCACTTATACTGGTTGACGGCGTCGAGAGGGACATGTCAAATATTGCAATTGAGGAGGTGGAGTCGATCTCACTATTGAAGGATGCTTCAGCCACTGCGGTGTATGGTGTAAGGGCTGCGAATGGGGTGGTATTGGTTACCACGCGCAGGGGTATTGCCCAAAAACCGGTTGTGGAGTTCAAAATGGAGACAGGCATATCTGATCTGCCCAATATGCCCAAATTTGTAGATGGAGCAGACTATGCCAGATTATATAACGAGGCAGCAGGCAGAGAAAACTATACAGAACAGTATATTGATTATCTAGAACGGGGTGTAAACCGTTTTTTATACCCCAATGTAGATTGGTTTGATCAAATATTCAAAGACTGGTCTAACAATACCAATGCGAACATCACTATCAGGGGTGGTGGAGAGAGAGCCCGCTATTTCATTAGCGGTGGGGTACTGCATGACAATGGCAATTTAAAAGATTATGGACTGAATGGCTATAGTACAAACATCAACCTGAAACGGTACAATTTCCGCTCGAATGTGGACATTACGGTAACGAATTCCACGGTAGTCAACCTGGAATTAGGAGCCAATCTTACTGATATCCATGAACCTGGAGTAGGTTCGAGGACGCTATATTCCACCTACTTCGGCAGTCCATCAGATGAATTGTTCTATTGGTCCTATCTAGCAACACCTCTCTCAAGTCCGGTACGTCTTCCTATAGGGGAAAAACCTGACGGAACGATTGAATGGGGCTGGGGAGCACCCAGTCAGGTTGGCGAAAAAAACCCGGCAGAACGATTGCACGGTTCCGGATATAACACCCGCTTCAACACCGAGATAATGAGTCAGTTCATCTTGAACCAAGATCTCTCGATGCTTCTGGATGGATTGAATTTCAAGGGGTTCTTCTCTTTCGACGCGTTTAACAGTACCATTCAGCGCAGGAATAAGAACTCATCCACCTATGCAGTCGATGGCGTAGATGATGAAACCGGCAAATTGATCACCAAAGAGATAGATGCGGGACAGGAGTTTTTGGGTTATGCAACATCACTAGGTTCCAATAGAGCAATTGAAGCGAAAGCACAATTGAACTATGAAAAATTGTTCAATAAGGAACACCGGGTAAGCGGTATGGGCATGTACTATCAACGGGATTATATCAATGGATCCGCGGGCAGTTCAATCATGGCATTACCATATAGAAAACAGGGTCTTGCTTTCAGGGCAACCTATGCATTCAGGGATACCTATTTTGGTGAGTTCAACGTGGGTTACAACGGATCAGAGAACTTTCCACAGGATAAACGCTTCGGGGTGTTTCCTGCGGGTGCCGTTGGCTATTTGATATCAAACGAGCCTTTTTGGAATGTACAATCAATTAATCTCTTAAAATTTAGGGCCTCGATTGGATTGGTCGGATCAGACGCGTTGCCCTCCAACTTACGTTATGGCTATCTATCAACATGGGGTGGTGGCTTAGGAAACTATGCCTTTGGATTTAATCCAACTACCGTTATTGGTGTAGGTGAAAGCCAGATCGGGGTATCAAACCTGACCTGGGAAAAAGGTTTGAAAAAGAACATCGGTTTCGAGATTGGACTGTTTGACAACGCTTTCACAATGGATGTGGATTATTTCCATGAGAAGAGAAGTGACATCTTGATCCAGCGTGGATCGTTACCCGCAATTGCCGGTCTCAATCAACAACCTTACGCGAACATGGGTATCATGAAGAACGAAGGGGTTGAAACCACTCTTGAGCTGAACAACAATATTGACAAATTACAATATCGTTTTTATGGCAACTTCTCCTTCACGCGTAACAAGATTATTGAAATGGATGAACCTGTGATGGAATATGCTTACCGCATGCGGACAGGACACCCCTTGGGCCAGAGATTTGGGTTGATCGCGGAAGGATTGTTTGCTGATCAAGCTGAGATTGACAATAGCCCGGAGCAAAAGTTTGGTACGGTACGCCCGGGTGATGTGAAATATCGGGACATTAACGACGATGGGGTGATTGATGCAGATGATGAAACCGCAATCGGTTATTCAAACATTCCTGAAATCATTTATGGTTTCGGCACACAGCTCATGTGGAAAGGGATCGATTTTGGCATGTTCTTCAGGGGACAGGCCAGAGTGAGTTACGAGTTGGGTGGATCAACCTTCATACCATTCAGCGAGGGTGTCGGCAAGGGGAACGTGTTTGATAAAGCACTGGACAGATGGACTGTAGAAAATCCAGACCCGAATGCGTTTTATCCACGTCATTCCGACGGCAGGTCAACAAACAACTGGCAAGCCTCTACTCGTAACATCTATGATGGCAGCTTGCTTCGATTGGCTGACATGGAACTGGGCTACACCTTCAACAAGAAACTGATATCCGTTTTGGGGTTGCAATCCTTAAGGATACATGTTCTTGCCACAAACGTTGCACTATTTTCTCCATGGGACATGTGGGATCCCGAAACAGGTTCTCCGAACGGGAACAAGTATCCTATCCCAAGAAAATTCAATTTCGGTATTAGAACAACATTTTAAGAAAAAATGAAGATGAAAAAAATTATATTAGGTTTATTTTTGATTCAGCTGTTTTTCTTTGCGGGTTGTGCAGACTTTCTGGATAAGCTACCCGATGACATGAAAACAGATGACATGGTTTGGAACTCACGCAAGGAAACAGAAGGATACCTGGCCAACATATATGCAGCGATACCGAAGCATAACCTACACCAGGATGATCCCTGGCTGGGACTTTCTGACGAGATTGATTTAACCTGGACAGTTTACAACACCTATCCCATCAATTTGGGTAACTGGACACCCAGCTCTGGCTTCTACAACAAGTACGCGCTCTGGTACAGGGCGATAAGGGCCTCTTTCGTTTTTGAGAACAATGTGGACAGGAACGGGGAGTTAAGTGCTGATTTAAAAACACAATACAAGGCTGAGGCCAGATTCTTACGCGGCTATTATTACTGGTTGCTGCTGCGTCAGTACGGACCTGTAGTATTGCTGAAAGAGCAGCAAGGAAACGAGGCAGACTTCGTGAACATGGCTCGGGCATCTTTTGACGAATGTGTGGATTACATCGTTGAGATGATGGACTCTGCAGAAAAAGACTTGCCACTTCATTGGTGGAACGACCAGAATCAGCTGGGAAGACCCAATAAGATCGTTTGTAAATCGGTGAAATCGATTGTGCTAACCTTTGCGGCCAGCCCCCAGTGGAATGGCAACAAGGAATATCTTGACTTCAAGAACCCTGATGGAACGCCGTTAGTGAACACCACCTACGATGAGACAAAATGGAGAAGGGCAGCAGAGGCTAGCCTTGAGGTGATCAAGATTTCCGAAAACAATCCGGATGCCAAACTGCGGCTGTATAAGAACAACGAAGATGGCGGTGGGGAGTTTAATCCCTACAAGTCATTGGTGGATGTTCAATTGAAAAAATGGAATAGTGAAATCATCTTCGGCCAATATGGAGATTATAACACGGAAGCCTGGATGATACATGCTTCTCCCGGTCCAAACAACCTGGGTGGCGTTGGTCCGACCCAGCGTGTAGTCGACGCCTTCCTGATGTCGAACGGGAAAACGATTGACGACCCCACATCGGGGTATGTGGAAGAAGGTTTCTCAACCGAGCCTCATCCACATTGGAATCCTAATAACAGGGCGATCAACACAGAAGCAGGCCGCAAACAGATGATCCAGGATATACGGGAATCGAAAGCTTGGGGGCATTGGACTGGTGATTGGAACATGTATGCCAACCGTGAACCTCGCTTCTATGCCTCAATCATGTATAACAAGCGCGTGATACCACAAGTTCCTGACGACATTGACAAGCGGAACTATTATAGTTCTGCAGGACAGAAAAATGGGTACGCGAGAGTAGAACTTTACCTGGGAGGAGTATCCCGCGGGTCAGGCACCTACACCTTCTACCCAAGAACCGGATACCTGGCACAAAAAAACAATGATCCGATGGCGAATATGAGAGATCGTACCTTCCCACAACAATACATGAACGTCTATATACGCTATGCCCAGATACTGTTGGATTATGTGGAAGCTTTGAACGAGTATGATCCAACAAACGGCAATATTCGCAAATACTGGGATCTGATCAGGGAAAGAGCGGGTGTACCCAGTGCCTTTGTCACCAATCCCGAGATTACGGGCAACAAAGAGCTGCAACGTGAGTTCATTTTAAGGGAAAGACAGATTGAGCTGGCCTTCGAGGGTGATCGCTATTTTACCTCACGCAGACGATGGCTGGCACATACCCCGGATGCTGGAGGCGCTATTGATGACCGCAAATGGGGTGATGGAGGCCGCATGTGGGGGATGAACATCAACGCCGGTGATGCCGCCGCGAACAATTTCAACTTCACCGACTTCTACAAAAGAGTTCCTTTTGAAACGCGTGTATTTGAGAAAGCATATTATCTCTTCCCAATCCCCGAGACTGAAATTAACAAGAGTAACAACCTGGTACAAAACCCTTGGTGGTAACCATCTAAAATATAATAGCATATGAAAAATCTATTGATTTATGTAAGCATAATATTCCTTGGAGGAATTGTCCTTTTATCCTGCAGTGAGGATAAACTGGATGAATCAATTCCTTTAAATCCAGTGCTGACCCCTTTCAAGGCGGTGACAGCCAAGGATGGGCCCAACATCGTGAATGCCAAGATATCGGACAAGGACCGAACCATTGTTTTCGAGTTCTTCAACTTGAAAAACCTGAAGGAGGTAAAGGTGAATTTGAGTGTCTCCAAAAGAGCCACCCTACTTGCCCCTACCGATACTGTTTTGACGTTGGATTTAACAGAGCCGTTCGAAATCTCAGTGAACAATCTTTATGACGATATCATCTATACGGTTTCAGCTT
The DNA here is from genome assembly GCA_002398565.1 of Proteiniphilum sp. UBA4977. Lineage (GTDB taxonomy): Bacteria > Bacteroidota > Bacteroidia > Bacteroidales > Dysgonomonadaceae > Proteiniphilum. Next base: position 43,544 of record DGZP01000126.1, on the reverse strand, counting down.
CCATCCCCGAATATATCGTGGTGGACAAATCGAAGTTCAAAGCCAACAACCTGGCCAACGACACACCTGTTGGTGGGTCGCCCATGACCTGCCTTTGGGACGGTCGCTTCATGACGGTTCCTGAGACCTATGCAACAATTAATTATGAAAATTACTGGACAACAAGTTCGTTCACCTTCGATATTGGCACGCGTTACGATGGCAGTTATTATGACTTGAAGCAGTTCAAAGTACATTTGTACTGGGCATACACCCACACCTGCCCGCAGAAATACGAACTTTGGGGTTATATGTCACCTGGTGAACCTCCTGCAAGTGGTAATTGGGCCGATTGGACAAAATTAGCCGACATAGACAATTCATCTTCCACACTGGCTGATTTTGCTGAAGGAGACAATGTCCACTTTGAAAAAGAGGGGAGTCCAAGTGTAAGGTATCTGCGCATTATCTGCAGGAAGAACTGGAGAAGTACTGCCCCGCTAACCAATATTTCAATTTGTGAACTGAGCCTCTGGGCATGGAATAAATAAATCATACAACTTAATCTTTTCCAGGTAATGTAAAAACAGATATTTCTATTTCACCTGGAAAAGATTTTTTCATTCTATATGAATAAAACAACTATATACATCTACTGGTTCCTTTTAGTCGCGATTATTGTCTCATCATGTAGAAATGGTGAAACAGGTAATATTGACCCCCCTCCCCTTCAGGAAGAGGATAAAGATACATTCTACGAAAGAGAAAAGAAAAGGACAAATTTGCTGGAAAATAAAGATATAGTCCTGCTCTATTCAGGGGGATCTCATAGGAGTTATCATTGGAACGAAGAATTGATCGAGCCATACGTTACCTACAAGGATAAATCAGGTGAAGAAAAATGGATGTTCGATTCATTCCTGTTTTTAGAGATTCACAACGGTGATGGTAAATCATTTGCGACAGGATATACACCGGTTCCGGCAAACCAGCAAGATTGGAAAAAACTGGTTGATCACTATTTCCAGTCCCGTTATTGTCTTGGAGCACTGAATAGATCGATTGAAAGAGCCAAGGTGCGACTGGGTGAACCTGCAGAAAAAAGAAAAGTAGTGATTGGAATCCCTGAACCTATAAAGATCCAGAAGGACTGGGGAAGCGTGAGAAATGGGGTCATGCTAGATTTCTCAAAAGCAAGTGATCGGGTTGCCGCCTGCAAATGGTACATTGATTATACCAGACAAAGATTCAGCGAGTTGGATTACAACAACCTGGAGCTTGCCGGATTTTATTGGATTGCAGAAGAAGCTACCAATACAAGAGAGATCTTGTCAGACCTCTCCTCCTATCTCTACAGCTTCAAATATAGTTTTGTTTGGATTCCCTACCATGGTTCAGACGGCGCATTCGACTGGAAGCAGCTTGCGTTCAATTATGCCTATTATCAACCCAACTATTTCTTCAATGAATCGCGACCGATCTCATTCCTGAACAAAGCATGTGAAGATGCTGTAAAATACGGAATGGACATGGAGATAGAGTTCGATGAAAGAGCCTTGGTTGCAGACGGAAACTGGGGATACAGACTTGAAAACTATATGAACGCCTTCAAGGAGTATGGTATATGGAAAAATAGGAGGATTGCATATTACCAAGGAGGAACAGCATTGTACAAGCTATCAAAATCTATAGACACAAAAGACGAGATGCTTTATCACAAGTTCTGTATGTTCGTGACAGAGAGACCCTGATAGAATTTACACACCAGAAACATTTCATTTGAAAACAGTATGTTTACACCAAAGATTACACGCGAGAAGATACTTCTACTGCTATTCATATCGGCAGGATTCATGGTTCAATCATGCAAGCCCAAACAAGATCTGTCCATTCGTGACATGGTACTAATCTATGATGGAGGTGCACACCGTACCATTCAGTGGGACAAAGAACACTTTGCACCCTATGTATCCCTTGAAAATGAAGAGGGGAAAAAAGATTGGTTGTTCGATGGATTTCTTTTCCTGGAAATACATGATGGAACAAGAGGCTTTGCATCATACTACAAGGATTTGGCTGCAAGAAAAGCCGAATGGACCAGTCTGATTGACAACTACTTCCGTGATGACAACGCAATCATGGCCTTAAACAGTCAAATCTCAGAGATACGGGGAAAAAGTTCCACGAAGAAATTCTCGAAACGAAAAGTAGTTATTACTGTTCCCGAGCCAATACCCAATCAGACCGATTGGGGTGAAATTGATGGTAAAGTGATGGACTTCTCTAAACAAGAAGATCGATTGGAAGCAGTAAAATGGTATATTGATTATGCTATTGAAAGCTTCAAAAAGGCAAATCCCGACAACCTGGAATTGGCCGGTTTCTATTGGGTTGCCGAGGAAGCGACCAACAGCAGGGATCTGGTGAAAGATGTAGCAGACTACACCAACGAGAAAGGCGGAAGGCTCTATTGGATCCCTTATTTTAATTCGGACGGTTTTAACGAATGGAAAGCGCTCGGTTTTGATCAGGCTTTTTATCAACCCAACTACTTCTTTAGTGAAGATAGGCCCATATCGCAGATTGAGAAGGCCTGTAAAGATGCCATGAAGTACGGGATGAGCATGGAGATGGAATTTGACGATCGCGCTTTAGCTAAACATGGATGGGGATATCGTATGAAGGATTATATTCGGGTATTCGACCAGTATGAGGTGTGGGACAGGATGGAAGTTGCCTATTATCAAGGAGGAGATGCCTTCTACAAGCTGTACCATTCCGACGATCCCGAAGATAATAAGCTATACCTGCAACTGGCTAAGATCATAGCTGGAAGACAGAAAAATGGGCTGAAGCAATCAACACCTACAGAATAACTGATACCATTCAACCCTTAAATGAATGACATACATATTTTTTAGCTAAAATTCATCAACCAACACATGACCTTTAGATATCTGGGGCTGTTACTCCTCTTTTATGCTATTCAGATCCATGCGATCTCCCCGGGTAATCAAATCCGGGAGCGCTTTCGATCAAACGGAATCAACCCGGAATTAGTTGACCCTCGCAGGGGTTATCGCCAGGAGCCATTGCTGGACATGGTGTTAATTTACCAGGGAGGTAGGCAACGAATGGATTGGACACCCGATGAGATGCGCCCCTACGTGGTTCACAACAATCAAGCAAACGGGAAAGAGTGGTTCTTCGATGGATTCCTGTTCCTAGAGTTCCAGGATGGTGCTGGTTATAACTACAGTCCTGGTTACCAGGGAAACAAAGAGGCGCGAAAACAGGAATGGGAGTGGTTGTCGAACCGGCTGTTCGAGGATGGAAAAGCCATAAAGGCTTTAAACCGTTGCGTGGCTGAAGCAAAAGAGGAGCTGGGCGAACCATCCTTCAGGCACAAAGTGGTGGTAGGATTGCCCGAACCCTTTTTGAACCAGAAAGACTGGGGTGAACTAAACGGCAGTAAGCTGGATTTTGCGAAACGAGAGGATCGGATCGCTGCAAGCCTGTGGTACATTGATTTGATCCGTGAGAAGTTTCAAGCAAGCGACCTGGAGCATCTCGTTCTAGATGGCTTCTATTGGGTGAGTGAGCAGATGAACACGACCGATTTCATCACAATTGAAATCGGGGAGCACATCAGATCGAACGGGGGAAAATTCTACTGGATACCCTATTACATGTCAAACGGGTACAGCCAATGGCAAGAGTACGGATTCGATGTGGCTTACCTTCAACCAAACTACTTTTTCAACAAGAAAATCGGAGAAGAACGGATTCGAAATGCATGTGAACTGGCTTTCACACACAACATGGGACTGGAAATGGAGTTCGATGCACGTGCCTTGTACGATAGCAAGGTGAACTACAGAGATCGGATGATCAACTATATCAACACCTTTCGGGAACTAGATGTGTTTAAGAATGCCTCTATTGCATACTATGAGGGGGGAGGGGCCATGTATCAATTTGCCCAATCATCCAACCCGGGGGATAGGGAGTTGATGGACCAGCTTCATTCATTGGTTGTAGAAAGGAGAAGACGATTGGTGGAAAACGTTGTTTACCGGCAAGATTTTCAGGAAGACAAAAACATGGATGAAGCAATGTGGTCAATTGATGGAAATAAGTGTAACTTTCAATTCACGGAGGATGGACTGGTGATATCATCCGGTGGTAGTTCAACCAGGCTGCATAGTCGCGGGAAGATGGACATGCAGTACGGGCGAGTTGAACTGACGGCGAAGATCCTATCGAACAGGGACGATGTCAGCATAAGGATTCACCTGCTGCCAACAGAAGAAAAAGTTGGAAGCTGGCCCTCAAGCGGGGAGCTGTTCCTGCTGCGTTTTAACGGCAAGAATCCCGGCAAGGCGAGAGTAGGAGTAAACACTGACAGGATGAACGAAACAAACGGGAAAATTCGAGAGTCGGTACTGAGTTGGGGAACGGGGTACGATCAGACTCACACGTTCGTGTGTGAATGGCAGGAAAAAAAGATTACCTTCTACATTGATGGGATGAAGGTGAATATCCAGGAAGATCTATATGACAAGCAATACTCCAGTTATCCCAATTTCTGGCCCTTTAACGAGAAGTTTTACTTCGATATAAGCATTGCCTCCAACAGTGATGAACCCATCATACTAATCGAGTCAATCAAGATAAGCAAATAATCCATCATGAAAAGAAATATTCGGTATGGAGGACGTGATCACATTCGAATTCTCTTATTTTGTGAGTCTCAGCTCGACCTACCCGCAAGCGGGACAACTGTACGAAAGATACAAGGATCGCTTAAATTTTAACCGAACACAGGCGGAAATATACAGCCAGTCAAATTTATTGCATGATTATGGATCACTATCACGGGTGGTGCCGGCATGAGGTCACAAAATTGTTTTCCGTTTTTTAACCATAGGTGCCAATATCTGGTAAAATATAATGAGCAGATAGTGTTAATTTGTCGACATTTCTTTAATTTTTTTATTTTCTATTTGCATATACGCGATTTTATTATTTTATTTGTAGGATAATAGAAATATATTTTGTTATTTGTTCAATTTTCTCACGTGGATAATTATTATAGAGGCTATGACAAATGAGTATTTTTAACATTATAAAAGGCAAAGAAGATCTACAGATGACCATCTATTCACGAAGAAAATTTTTAAAAACGGCAGTGACAGGCGCTGCCGGATTGACGATCGTACCAAACAGCATATTGGGTAAATCCTTTGGTCATACGGCCTCCAGCGACAAACTCAATATCGCAGGCATTGGGGTTGGCGGAAATGCCCAATATTTAAATTATTTGTATGCAACAGATCAAGCAAATCACATCTAACATTATGGCTATTTTGCTATTGAGCAACTGCTCCTCCTTATGGGGACAGACAAAAGCCGAAAAGCAGGGATGGAAGCTCTCCATGCAGTCCTATATCTTTCATTTGTTCTCAGTGACCGAGTCACTGGATAAATCCAGAGAACTGGGGTTACATTATATAGAGATCTGCCCCGGGCAAAGAATGGGGGAAGGCTTCGGAGATGCTGTTTTCGGATATAACCTGACAACCGAAGAGCAGAACCGGCTGAAAGGACTGGCCAAAGAGAAAGGAACAAAAATCAGATCATTTCTGCCCATTTTGCATGAAAGATCTAAGTATATTACATCCAACAGACTCAACTACTAATTAAAAAGGAACGAATGAAAAGCAACAAACAATTTTTATCAGACAGGAATAGGACGGCACGATTCCTATTTTTATCGCTATTCTTTTTCTCAACATTCATCGCACAAGCACAGGTGAATGTTAGGGGAAAGGTAGTTGATGCAACAGGGGAAACCCTGATTGGCGTGAATGTAGTTCTTAAAGACAGCCGACAGGGTACAGTAACGGATATTGACGGCGGATTTAGCTTGTCGGTTCCATCAACCAATAGCATACTGGTCTTTTCCTATGTAGGTTTCAGAGAACTTGAGGTTCCCCTCAATGGAAGGACCTTCGTCTCAGTGACCATGGAACAGGATACCGAACTGCTGGATGAAGTAATTGTAGTAGGCTACGGTACACAGCGCAGGACTAGCGTAACCGGAGCTGTCTCCACCCTCTCAGACACCGAGCTTATCAAGGCACCGGTTGTAGGGGTAACGAACGTGCTGGGTGCCAGAGTAGCCGGGGTGACCTCGCTACAACAATCCGGACAGCCGGGGCAGGACGGAGCTTCACTGCTCGTGAGGGGTGAAGGTGCCACCTACATCGTGGATGGGGTAATAAGAAGCATCAACGAGATTGATCCAAATGAGATCGAGTCAATCTCCATCCTCAAGGATGCCACCTCCGCTTCGGTTTATGGACTGAACGCCACATCCGTGGTTATTGTAACCACAAAGCGAGGCAAGGACGGGAAGCTGGGTATCTCCTACAATGGCAACTATGGCATCAGCCAGAATTCCAACCAGATAAAATGGCTTGATGGCCCGGGATATGCCTACTGGTACAACATGGCCAGAGAGATGGATGGTGATGATCCGGTTTTTACATCAGCACAGGTGAAAAAGATGAAAACAGGCGTCGATGGCTGGGGCAACACCAACTGGTACGATGAGGTTTTTGGTATAGGATCAACCATGAATCATAATATTAGTGCCACGGGAGGTACCGAGAAAGTGAAATTTTTCTCTTCGTTGAGCGCTTTTCAGCAAAAGGGCAACGTGGATAATTTCAACTATACACGTTACAATATGAGGGCCAATATTGACGCGAAGCTCACCAACAACCTTACCATGGTCATGAATGTGGCGGGACGTCTCGACGAACATGATCGACCCAGCTATTCGGCAAATCCCGACGACTGGCACAACATCCCACAGCAGGCTGTCCGCGCACTGCCCTATATACCCAAAAAGATTACAGCCGACGATGGAAAAGAATATTACACTTCCACGCGTACCGCCTCCTCTCCGGTGAGCCCGCTGGCAGCAATCTACGAGTCGGGTTACAGCCGCCCCAGGAACACGACCATCCAGACAAACTTTTCACTCAACTATGATACGCCCTGGATAGAAGGGTTAAGCCTGAAGTTCATGGGTGCATATGATAAATTCTTCCAGTTCAACAAATCACTCACCATTCCCTTTCAAACTATGATGGGAGCGCTGCCGGGAACTACTACAGAATCTATCAGCTACGTCCCTTTCAAAAACAATTCAGGAAACACATCCCTGACGGAAAGTGCATACAGCGCAACCAGCGTGGTAACACAATCAAGCTTTACCTACGACCGCCAGTTCGACAAACACAAAATCAATATCTTTGGACTTGCCGAAACCCGCAATAATTTTTCAAACTCGCTGGGAGCAACAGGATATGGTCTCAACTTCCTGACTCTGGATGAGCTGAGCATGATCACCAATACTACTGGTAACGGCGAAGAAAGAGTACCTTCCATCTCGGGAGGCAGTGATCAGTCACGCCTGATTGGTTTCGTGGGAAGACTTAACTACGACTTTGACAACCGCTACCTGCTGGAAGCATCGCTTCGACGAGACGGCAGCTACCTCTTCAGCGGAATGGCCGGGTCACAATGGGTTAATCTACCGGCAGTATCTGCAGGATGGAGAATGAACAACGAAGAGTGGTTCCAGGCCGATTGGATCGACAACCTCAAATTAAGAGGCGGCATTGGCAAAACAGCCACTTCTGCCGTGAGTGCTTTCCAATACCTCAATCTGATGACGATATCATCCAATGCACTGATTCTAAACAACCAGAACCAGAGTATGATCTACTCCGGCACACTTGGCAATCCATATTTGTCATGGGCCAAAGCCATCACCTACAACGCAGGTGTGGAGTTCATGGCGTGGCGGGGTTTACTCGGCGTAGAACTTGACGTCTTCTACAAGTACCAATATGACCTGCTTGGGAGTGTGGGCGGATCTTATCCTCCGTCAATGGGCGGATACTTTTTCAGTACCGACAACGTGAATAAGATCGACTACAGGGGATTCGACTTTACAATTTCACATAACAACAAAATTGGTGATTTCAGGTATGGTGTGAAGTGGATTGGCACACTAGCCAATCGCAGATGGCTCTATTATGCCGGCGATTCGGAAAATACTCCCGATTATCGTAAACTTACAGGAAAGGAAGTCGGTTCACAACTCGGATTTATTGCTGAAGGACTGTTCCAAACACAGGAAGAGATCGATAACTCACCTACCATTACAGGCTCACCTGTACTGCCCGGATATATCAAATATAAGGACCGTAACGGCGATGGCAAGATCTCCTATGCACAGGACATGGGGTACGTAGGGAAAAGCCCTTACGCAAAATTCCAGACTTCACTCAATATCAATGCCGACTGGAAAGGATTCGACTTCGACATCCTGCTACAATCGGGTTTAGGACGCACTGTTGCCCTGACTGGTGTTTATCCTTCAGGAGTAATGGATAATACCGTTTTCACAAGGTTGTTCTATCATGGTGGCAACACTCCGGTATTTGTACCTGAGAATTCGTGGACACCGAACAACCAGAATGCGGAATTCCCGCGACTTTCACTCGTGACGGTAAGCACGAACAATGCATACTCATCCACTTTCTGGTACAGGAACGGGAACTACCTCCGTGTGAAATCGTTCCAGTTCGGCTATACCATCCCCCGCTCCCTTACTCGCAGGGCCGGCGTGGATAAAATCAGGCTTTTTGTAGAGGGATCAAACCTGTTTACCTTCAGTGAACTGACAAAATACAACATCGACCCCGAACAGCCGGGAGTAAACAACGGATACTATCCGCAGCAGAAAACCCTCTCCGTAGGACTCAACTTCTCATTATAATCACTTTAATTTGAATGAAAATGAAAAAAATATATTGGACATTTCTCTATGTGACCACTGCTGTGATCTTTTTCAGTAGTTGCTCGGATTGGCTGGACCTGACCCCTACGGATAAACTGACCGACAAAGTGATTTGGGAGGATGAGTCAAGCGTCGATCTCTATGTGAATGGCTTTTACACCTACCTTAACCAGTATGGCCAGTTTGGATCGGCACAGGCCAGCGGAAACCTGACAGAGAGCTTTACCAGCACCTTCAAGTATGGCTCTTATGCACTTGGGCACAAGGCGGGTCATCCCAATACCTATGTCTTCGATCCCAACCTGATCACCTCTGCAACAGGCGGTTTTTACAGTGTATGGAGCGACGCCTACAACAAAATCCGCAGAATGAACGAATTCCTTCACTCTATGGAACAATATGGACAATTTCCGGAGGAGATGAACAAAAAATGGGAGGCGCAGGTACTCTTTTTCAGAGCTTTCATCTACTTCCAGCTGGCCAGAAGGCATGACGGCGTTATCCTCTACACCTCTATCGGAGAGATGGAAAAGGACAAAGCCCGAAGCTCAAATGAAGCTACATGGGATTTGATTGAGAGCGATCTCGATTTCGCCATCGCCAACCTGCCGGAGTCATGGACCGGACAGGATCAGGGAAGATTAACCAAGTATGCGGCGCTCGCGTTCAAATCGAGAGCCATGCTCTTTGCAGAACGATGGCAATCGGCCTATGACGCTGCCGATGAAGTAGTGAAATCGGGGAAATATGAACTGGTGGATGACTACGTCCAGGCCTGGAAGGGAAGTAACAAGGAATCAATTCTTGAATTCAAGTATGATATCCTGGGACCCAATCACACATTCGACAAGGATTATGTGCCTTTGAGCGATGGTTATGAGTTTGGGGGACTGGGAACACCCACACAGGAGATGGTGGAAAGCTATGAGAAGGCTGACGGTACAATTATGGACTGGACACCATATCATACCGCCAACGCCATACGGCCACCCTACGAGGAGCTGGAACCCCGTTTCAAGGCAACTGTGATCTACCCGGGGAGTACCTGGAAAAAGAAAGTGATGCAGAACTCAGTAAATGGAACCAATGGAACATTTATGGCCTATAGAGAGCAACCTTACAGTTATGGACTTACTACAACAGGCTATTACCTGAGAAAGCTGATGGATGAGACTTTAATTGATGTGAAGGGAATACCAAGTACCCAGAGCTGGGTGGAGATCCGTTATGCAGAAGTGTTGCTCAACAAGGCTGAGGCTGCCTTCAGACTCAACAAGATGAACGAAGCGAGAGAGGCAATGAACGCGGTACGCGCCAGAGTGGATCTTCCCGGAAAAAACTCTTCCGGCAACGAGTGGTTCAACGATTACAGGAACGAGCGTAAAGTGGAACTGGCTTATGAAGGTCATCTTTTCTGGGACATGAGAAGATGGAAACTGGCTCACATCGAATACAACAACTATCGTTGTCATGGGTTCAAGATCACCGGTGACAACTACGAGTATATTGATGTGGATTACCAGGACAGGAAGTTCTCGGCAAAGAATTATATTCTCCCCATCCCGGATGCCGAACTGGCGAACAACTCACTGATTGAACAATACGACAGTTGGAAATAAATAATTTTAGTCATATGAAACGAGCATGAATT
>DGZP01000126.1:4875-32736 GCA_002398565.1 Proteiniphilum sp. UBA4977 | reverse complement strand
ACCATTGAAAATAAATATTTTAGTAATATGAAAAAAATATATTCAATCCTGACGATACTGACTGCTTGCATGCTTATGTTAAGTGGATGCCAGCAGGTAGAAGATCTCACTCCTTCGATATCGCGTTACGGGATCAACAGCCTTAATGCATCCTTTTATGGTGATGAGAGTTCTGAAAATAACTTTACGAGCGAAATTGATTATGAGAATAACGTCATCACCCTTGTATTTCCCTACAACTATCCTCGCACATCAACCAATGTGCTGACCATGGAGGCACTTAAAAACGTACGCGTTGTAGCAAATCTGGATGACAATGTAACCATCACCCCCTCGTTGCTCTATATGGATCTGACGAAGGAGAACTTCATTACCATTACAGACCAGACCAAAAAGAAAACGGATTACAAAGTTATCGCCGAAATACGGAAAAGTGAAGAAGCAAAAATTACCGACTTCAGCCTGAATGTCCTTGGCATTTCGGGCATCATTGACGAGCAGAACAAAACAATCTCGCTCATCTCGATTGAACCGATCGGTGAGGTACTGGCCGAGGCGAGCCTCTCTCACGGTGCTACCGTCAGCCCCGATCCGAGAAATACGGCATTGAATTATGACCAGGAGGTAACCCTGACCGTAACCGCTCAAAACGGGGTAAATAAGTCAGTCTATACAATTCGCAAGGATGTGCCCAACAAGGTGGAACGAGGTATACGCAACGGTAGCGCCAAGATACTATGGACCAAGAAGCTGCAGTCGGACCTTGGTATCACGACACTGCACAATACCACCAGCCTCGCCGTAACGAAAGATTACGTGGTGCTGAACACCAGGAACGAACCCGGCATGCTGCTGGATCGCAAGACCGGTACAAAGGCCGGCACGATGCCCAACATGGGAGCGATCCAGGGTGGCCTCACGAATTTCTTCGCCACAGCAGACGATGGAGACAATATCCTGATAAGTAACCTGGCACCCAATGCAGGTACCTATAAGGTATGGAGATTCAAGGGTGTCAATGCCTCACCTGAACTCTATATTGACTGGTCGGCAAGTGGGAGCACTGCCATTGGCCGTAAACTCTCCGTGAAAGGAAGCCTGGATGGTGATGCCATCATCACCGCAGCATTGATGGGTGCAGCCAAGAGCTTTGCCCGCTGGCAGGTGAAAGATGGTGTATTGCTCTCACAAACACCCGAGATCATTGCCATCAATGGCATTGAAGGTGCCTGGAACAATAATGCAGATGTGGTGTCAACCGATCCTGCTAATCTTACCGCCGACTACTTTGTCTCCTACTATGCAGCCCCCAGAAAGTTTGCATGGGTGGACGGCAAGACCAACACAATAAAGGCTCAGGGACCGGAAATCAGCGGTAACTGGATTCAGAATGCTGCCGACTACACCGTCTTCAACGGTAATCCCTATGCAGTGAACATGTCAATTAACTCCTTCACATGGGGTAGCGACGACAAGGTTTACCTGCACGATGCCAATGCAGTGACCACCTTTACCGAACCAATCTGGACGACACCCATCGGCACCTATGGTGGCAAGGACAACGGCGGTACCAATACGAATGGTACCGGTGATGCAATCCTGAAGGTTTCGAGTGACGGATATTACATGTATCTCTATTTCATGTTCACCAACGGATGCGTTGTCTGTGTGCAATACGACTGTATCGATATGTAAAATAAGGCTCCGAGAAATCGCGTGAACGTGTTGTCCGGATTTTGTTCCTGATTAAAAAAGAGATAGGCCTCTAATGGTATCAACTCTGCTTCAGCCACTGACAAAATCTGGACAACATTTTTCACAACAGGAAATCCATAGTATAAAAATATTAATTATCACATGAGAAAAAAAAGATTTCTACTCCATACTGTTGTCACATCGACCCTCCTCGCTGGCTGGCTTCTATTATCAGCAGCCTGCAGTGGCGGCGATAATCCGGATCCGGGATACGTGTTCCCAGATCCTCCGAAAGATAATGTGGAAAAACCACGTTACATCTGGATCGATGCCGCTGCCAACTTCCCCGACTTTGCCAACAACAGAGAAAATATCGCCCGCGACCTGAAGTTGGCAAAGGATGCAGGTTTTACCGATGTGGTGGTGGACATCCGTCCTACTTCGGGCGACATCCTCTACAACTCTACGGTGTCGGGTTCAGCAAAGGTAAAGTGGCTGGGCGCATGGGTCAATGGAGTATATTCAAAGGTGGAACGCACCGCCACCTGGGACTACCTGCAGGCATTCATTGAAGAAGGACATAAACTGGAACTGAAGGTGCATGCCGGATTCAACACCATGGTGGGTGGACAAAACAATAGCCTGGGAAGTCAGGGTATTCTCTTCCGCGATGCATCTAAAAAAGAATGGGCTACCTCCGAAAACCTCTCCGCAGGAATCACCAACACAATGGATGCGGGAGGGGGAACCAAGTTCTTTAATCCTGCCAACGAAGAAGTCCAAAACTACCTGTGTGACCTGCTGAAGGATCTGGCCCGGTATAATCTGGATGGTATCATCCTCGACAGAGGACGCTTTGACGGTATGCAATCCGACTTTTCAGAACTGACCAAAAAAAAATTCGAGAGTTACCTTGGAAATATCAAACTAAACAGCTTTCCAGGTGATATCGTTCCGCCCGGGGCCACTATGAAGGAGGTTATGGCACTGACTACCTATCCCCCCTACTTTACCAAATGGCTTGAATTCAGAGCAAAAGTGATTCATGACTTTATGTTAAAAGCCCGTACAGCAGTGAAATCGATCAACCCTGGTATCCAGTTTGGTGTCTATGTTGGTGGTTGGTACTCAACCTACTACGAGGTGGGAGTCAACTGGGCAAGCGATAAATATAACCCGAACCTGACCTACAAGTGGGCAACAACCAAATATAAGGATTACGGGTATGCCGAACTGATGGACCAGATCCTGATAGGAGCCTATGCTTCTCCCCTGAGAGTCTATGGTTCCTCGGAATGGACCATGCAGGGATTCTCCCGGCTAGCCAAGGAAAAGATCAGGGATAGTTGTCCAATGGTGGCTGCCGGCCCGGATGTGGGTAACTGGGACTTCGACAACAAAGCCACCCCGCAGCAGGAGAATCAGGCGATAGTTGAATCGGTAAAAGCCTGCATGGATGAGTGCGATGGCTACTTCCTCTTCGACATGATCCACCTGAAAATGGCCAACCAGTGGCAATATGCCAAACAAGGCATCGACATCGCCATCGGGAACAAGTAGCCCGCTTCTCCGGAACATGCCAAAAGTATAATTATTCACAAATTGACAACTTTACAAAAAATGAACAATATCACGAAATTATTATTTTCACTCCTGATCGCCGCAGGCTTTTTTTCCTGTAGCGAAGGGAAAAACAACGAAACAACGAATGTCGCACCCAAACTAATGTGGATCGATGCCACTGCCAACATCGAACGGTTCAACAACAAAGATACCATTGACTACTACCTGAAAAAATTAAAAGAGCTGGGATTCACCGATATTGTGGTCGATATCCGTCCCATCTCGGGACACGTACTCTATGAAAGCGAATATGCACCCTTGCTCACTGAATGGAAAGGGAAACCGATCAACTACACCTTCGACTATCTGGGATATTACATCGAAAAGGCACACGCCCTTGGACTGAAGGTACAGGCATCACTCAACACGTTCGTGGCAGGCCACAACTACATGGATGAGGGTCCTATCTACGAGGAAGGTAAAGCCGATTGGGCAACGATTGTCTATCCTCCAGATGAAGAGGTAAAACTAATCCCCATCACGGAGGAAAAAGAGAAGTACTCGGCCATGGTCAACCCGGTGAACGAAGAGTTTCAGGAATACATCCTGAATATCTTCCGCGAGGTAGTGGAAAAATATCCTGAACTGAACGGCATCATCCTCGACAGGGTACGGTACGATGGCTTCACTGCCGACTTTTCCGACCTATCGCGCCGAAAGTTCGAAGAGTATCTCGGCAAGGAACTGGATAAGTTCCCGGACGACATCTACCGCTGGAAGAAAAACGAGAATGGCAATCTTTATCCTGAACGGGGTAAATACTTCTTGCAATGGATCGAATGGCGTACCTCTGTCATCTACACATTTATGGCCAAGGCAAGAGACGTAGTCAAAAAAGCCAATCCGGAAATTTCTTTTGGCACTTATACAGGTGCCTGGTATCCTTCCTACTTTGAGGTAGGTGTCAATTTCGCCAGCAAAAACTACGATCCTTCGGCCGATTATGACTGGGCGACCCCCAAATACAAGGAATATGGGTATGCCGAACTGCTCGACCTCTATACGGTAGGCAACTACTATACCACAATTACCATTGAAGAGTATCTGGAAAAGAACCCCGAGGTGAAGAATGAAACCGATATGTGGGCGCAGCAGGGGACATGGTATTGCGTGGAGGGATCCAACCAACACCTGAAAACAATCCTCCACGGCAACAAATTTTACGGCGGCATCCTGGCAGATCAATTCTACGAAAATCCCGACGGACTCGCCGCATCAATCAGGATGAATCTTGAGACTTCTGACGGATTAATGATCTTCGACATTGTCCATATCATTGAAAAAAATATGTGGCAATATGTAGAACAAGGGATGCGTGAAGGCGGTGCAATTTAAGTTAAATGTTCATCAAAAAAAATGGCAAAGCGCAGAATAATTTTACAACACGCAAGATTTACTGTTCTAATGTTATCTATCCTGCTCCTTCTTCCCTCCTATCTGCCGGCAGGTGATTCTCCGGCAATAGTGAAGGGAACGGTGACGAGCGAGGATGGTGCCCTGCCCAACGTGGTGGTGACCGACGGCTATCAGTGCGTGGTGACTGCCAAAGACGGGTCTTTCAGGCTAACGCCTCATCAGGACGCGTCGTTCCTTTACATCTCCACCCCGGCAGGATTTCTGCCGGAAGAGGAGATGAATGTACCTCAGTTTTTTAAACGAATAGAGAAAGATAAAAAACAGAGATATGATTTTTTCCTGAAAAAAAATCCATACGACGATGAGAAACATCTCCTTCTGGTACATGCCGATCCCCAATTTTTCAAGAACGATGACTTCGATCGTTATCAAGGAGTAGTTAACGACATGCTGCATCTGAAAGAGAACTATTCAGACAGGGATATTCTGGGTGTCGACTGCGGCGATCTGGTGGGAGATAAGCCGGAACTTTACCCTCTTTACATTAAGCATCAAAACCGTACGGGAATACCATTTTACCGGATACCGGGCAATCATGACCTGCAATACGGAGGCCGTACCACCGAGACTTCCACTGAACGCTATGAAAAGACGTTCGGACCCGGCCACTATTCATTCAACAGGGGATCGGTGCACTACATCGTTCTGAACAACGTTTTTTACCTGGGTAGGGACTATTTCTATATGGGATACATCGATGAAAAGACATTCATCTGGCTGGAACAGGATCTTGCTCATGTCCCGGAAGGATCCACCCTCTTTGTGGCCATGCATATCCCCGGCCGTCTTGACGAAGAGGTCAAGCCCTTTCAGTACGATTCACGCACCATAGGCACGCAAACGATCAATATCTCCTCCCTGTTTGAAATGCTGAAACCCTACAAGGTCCACCTGCTCACGGGACATATGCATTATAACCGCAACATGATTCATTCTGAAACCCTGTACGAGCACAATACCGGAGCCGTTTCCGGCGCATGGTGGCAAGGAGACTATTGCCTGGACGGCACCCCCGTGGGATACGGTGTCTATGAGGTAGACGGAACAGAGGTACAATGGTATTTTAAGAGTGTGGGCCGTGACCGGGACTATCAGATGAGGGCATATCCACCCCACACAACTGACGACTACGGAGCAGATATTGTTGTCAACATCTGGAACTGGGACCGTAACTGGAAAGTAGAATGGTTTGAAGATGGGAAACATATGGGAGAAATGAATCGTTTTGAAGGGCTCGATCCCGAAGTAAAAAAAGCTTATAGCGACAAGGAAAAACTCGATTTCAAATGGATAGAACCGGTCAACACGGATCACCTTTTCAGGGCAAGTCCGAAAAAGAAAAACTCTGAAATCAGCGTGGTAGCTACTGATCCCTTTGGTCAAAAATACACCGAAATTATTCAACAATGAAAATTATGAGAAAAGCATTGATCCTTTTAATGATTCTTGGTAGCCTGTTCTCTTTCTCTGAAATGAAAGCACGGCAATATATCTCCCCACACCACCCCGATATCCGCTATTCAGGCAGAATAGATACGAGTAGCAAGGATACTGTCCGTTTCGACTGGCCCGGAATCTCCATTGGATGCCGATTTTCCGGTAAAAGTATAGGGATCAGGATAAACGGAGGCAATGGGAACCATTTCAATCTGTTTATAGATGGAGAGCTGACCTCCGTCTTTCAGACCCCCCGCGATACAATCATTACCATCCACCCGCTGCAACGTAATAAAACACACGATCTGCTGTTAACAAAACGCACGGAGGCTAGTATGGGCATTACCCGGTTCATAGCCCACTCCGGTAAAGGGCTTGTGCGGAATTACGGCGATGAGAAATCTGTTTCTGACGTACACGACACCATGCCGGGTCGTTTTAACCGTACACTCGACAGTGATTCGGCACAAACATGGGATTCCGGCTCCTGGAAACCGGACTGTGTCGTCATCAACCTAGGTACCAACGATTTTTCCACCACACCTCATCCCGACAAGTTTGCTTTTTGGAAAGGATACAAGGAGTTGATTTCCAAAATTAGGTACGTTTACGGCCATGTCCCCGTTTTCTGTGTTGTGGGCCCGATGATCGATGAACCTTGTTTTTCCTATGTAAAAGAATTTACCCTCTACTGCCAAATCACAGAACAAGACAAACAGGTCTATTTTGCGGGACTTCCCGATAACCTTCTCAACGAAACCGATGATCTCGGTTCCGACTGGCACCCATCCTATAAAGGGCAATTAAAGATTGCGAAACAGCTGCTTGTCCCGATTGCAACAGTAATAAACTGGGATTATCAAAATAATGAATTAATACAAGTGGAAGAAGGCAAATAAATCAATTACACGATGTCTGGATCTATCCATCGCAACGAATATTAAGAACCAATATTACAGAACCTTTTCATAAACATAAAAAATAATCAACCTAACATATTTTCATTATTTATTTATACTAAGTTTTTTTATTTAATAATTTAAATTTAACTTCGCATATTATTTAATTTATATATGATATAACGGGCAATTTATCACCCCAAGATTACTACTAAATAAAATTTAACTATGATTGATTTTAAAAGCCTTTCTCTTCAATATAGAAACGAATTACTGGATAATGTAATTCCTTTCTGGCTTACCCATTCGCAGGATCCAAATAATGGGGGTTATTTTACCTGTCTCGACCGACAGGGAAACATCTACGACACTGATAAATTCATCTGGCTACAAGGGCGCCAGGTATGGATGTTCTCCATGCTCTACAATAACGTGGAAAAGCGACGGGAGTGGCTCGACTGTGCTATTCAGGGAGGTGAGTTCCTGAAAAAATTCGGCCACGATGGCAACCTGAACTGGTATTTCTCACTTACCCGGGAAGGAAAACCGATCATTGAACCCTACAACATCTTCTCCTACACTTTCGCCACCATGGCGTTCGGACAACTCAGCAAAGCCACAGGAAACGATGAGTATGCAGAGATTGCAAAGAAAACGTTCGATATCATCCTTTCAAAAAGAGATAATCCGAAAGGTAAATGGAATAAGGCATTTCCAGGAACGAGGAACCTGAAATCCTTCTCCCTGCCCATGATCCTCTGCAACCTTTCGCTTGAGATTGAACACCTGCTCAATAAAGAGTTTCTTGAACAAACCATGGAAGAGTGCATACACGAGGTGATGGAAGTCTTTTTACGTCCCGAACTGGGAGGCCTGATCGTGGAAAACGTACAGGAAGACGGAACCCTCTCCGATACATTCGAGGGCAGGCTCATGAACCCGGGACATGCCATCGAGGCCATGTGGTTCATCATGGACCTGGGAAAACGGATGAACAGGCCGGAACTAATTGAGAAAGCAGTGGAGACAACGCTCAAAACACTCGAATATGGCTGGGACAAAGAGCATGGAGGCATCTTCTATTTCATGGACCGCAAGGGATTTCCGCCCCAACAGCTCGAGTGGGATCAGAAACTGTGGTGGGTACATCTGGAAACGCTGATCTCGCTATTGAAAGGTTACCAGCTAACCGGATCCGAAACATGTCTTCAATGGTTTGAAAAAGTGCACGATTACACCTGGAGTCATTTTAAAGACCCCGAATATTCTGAATGGTGGGGATACCTGAACAGACAGGGTGAAGTGCTGCTCGACCTGAAAGGAGGAAAATGGAAAGGATGTTTCCACGTGCCCAGAGGGCTGTACCAGTGCTGGAAAATAATGGAAAGTATCAATGAAGAAAAAATAAAGTGTACTGCTAATTATTCTTCGAAAAATTCAAGATGACCAATAACAATACTCTCTGGTAATAAAGGAATGAAGGGGAACTGCCGAAGTTAAATTGAACCAAAGATTAATCCGGAATATCACAAAAAAAGAAATAAGTAATATTTAACCTATGAACAGAAGAAACTTTTTAACCTATACGGCTTTGCTGGGTGGCAGTGCGGCCATACAGGGATGCACGACATTGCAACCGATAAACAATCGCCCCGAAAGGAAAAGACAGACGCTAACGAGTGAACTACATGCAGATGTCATCATTCTGGGTGGAGGAATGGGGGGCTGTGCAGCCGCACTTGCCTGCTGCCGCAATGGGTTGAGTGTGATCATGACCGAAGAAACTGACTGGATTGGCGGACAGGTGTCCCAGCAGGGAGTTCCTCCCGATGAACATCAGTGGATTGAAACTCACGGTGCCCCACAGTCGTACCGGGAATTCAGGAACAGGGTACGTGATTATTACCGGAACAATTATCCCCTTACTGAAGCGGCCCGCAGCCGGATAAATCTCAATCCGGGTGATGGAAGTGTCTCCAGAATCTGTCACGAACCAAGAGTTGCCGTTTCCGTCCTTACGGATATGCTCTCACCGTTTCTCAGTACCGGAAAATTGAGGATACTCCTGAACCATAAGGTTAGGAATAGCGAAGTCAACGGTAACCGGATAATCAATATAGAGGTTGTGAACATACTGACGGGTGACCGGACAGCATTGGCGGGTGATTCCTTTGTGGATGCAACGGAATGTGGCGACCTGCTTCCATTAACAGGTACAGAATATATTACAGGTACAGAATCGAAATACGATACCAAAGAACTACATGCCCCAGAGAAAGCAGACCCAATGAACAATCAGGCTTTTACAGTCTGCTTTGCAATGGATTATCAACCCGGAAGAGACAATGTACAGGATCCTCCCAAGGAGTATGATTTCTGGAGAAAATATGTTCCTGAATTGACTCCTCCCTGGTCGGGAAGGTTGCTCGATTTATCCTACTCAGACCCAAGAACACTGAAATCCAAGACTCTGGGATTTAATCCGGAAGGAAAAGAGCTGGACGGCGTGCTCAATCTTTGGAACTACAGGCGTATCATCAATCGCCACAACTTTGTGGAGGGTACTTACGATGGAGATATATCCATTGTGAACTGGCCTCAAAACGATTTTTTCCCGGGAAACCTGATCGATGTGCCGGAAAAAGAATTTCAACGAAATGTAAAAAGAGCCAAACAACTAAGCCATTCACTATTCTACTGGCTACAAACCGAGGCACCAAGGCCCGATGGTGGCAACGGATGGCGCGGGCTGAGATTACGGGGAGATATTATGGGCACGGAAGATGGCATGGCTAAATATCCTTACATCCGGGAAGCAAGACGAATCCGTGCAGAATTTACCGTTCTTGAGGAACATGTGGGAGCGGAAAACAGACGATTGGTCGCCGGCGACATTCAAGGAAAACGTTCAGCAGAATTTTTCGACAGCGTGGGGATTGGATACTATCATATAGACCTTCATCCCAGCTCACGTGGAGACAACTATGTCGATTTTCCGTCGCTTCCTTTCCAAATACCCCTGGGAGCACTACTGCCTCAACGCATGAACAACCTGCTTCCGGCAAACAAAAACATTGGCACGACACATATAACCAACGGATGTTACCGTTTGCATCCCGTGGAATGGAGTATCGGCGAAGCGGTGGGACAACTGATTGCTTTTTCCAAAAAGGAGAAGGTCCCATTCAGGGCAGTCAGAGAACAGCAGGAGCTTTTGACCGATTTCCAACGAATGCTACACCAGCAAGGTGTAGAAACCAAATGGCCTTAACCCGTAAGGAAGCTTCTAATAAACATTATTAACAATAGACAGGGGATGAAAAAAACAAGTCATTTAATTTTGATTCTGATTTTAGGACTAATCTCAATGAACATGAATGCAGAAGGTACGAAAAACAAAGAGAAAAGAGTAATTGTAATCTGTGCCCACCCCGATGATGCAGAATTGACAACCGGCGGTACCGCCATCCTTTTATCGCGCTCAGGATATAAAGTTAAACTTGTCTCTCTTACAAATGGAAATAAGGGACATCATGAAGGTACGAAAAACGAGATAGCTATCCGCAGATATAATGAAGCTCAGGAAGTAAAGAAGCGAACGAACTGTGAATACGAGATAATCAATAATGAAGATGGGGAACTGGAAGCAAATTTAAAAAACCGCATGGAAGTGATACGACTGATACGGGAGTGGAAAGCCGACATTGTGATCACACATCCTTCGTATGACTATCATCCGGATCACAGGAACACCTCTTTACTGGTACAAGATGCCGCATTCTTGGTAAATGTCCCTAAAATATTACCAGAGGTTCCTGTATTGATAGAAAACCCATTATTTCTCTATACAAGAGGACGCTATGTTGATCGTCAAAAACCCAACCCCGATATCGTAGTAGATATTACACCGGTGGAGAGAGAGAAAGCATGTATCATTGATGCTCATGCATCCCAAATATATGAATGGTTGCCCTGGATTAACCGGAGTAACAAGATTATTCCAGACACACAAGAAGAGAAAATTGAATATATCTTGAAGGAATATGTATTGACACGGGGAGAGATAAAGGAAAAAGACCGGCCTGTTGTTGAAAAATGGTATGGAAATAAGGCAAAAGAAGTAAAAACAATCGAAGCATTTGAAATCTGCGAATTTGGACGTGCCGTTAACGACCAGGACATCCGGGAACTATTCCCAATGTTCTCCAAATAACAAAGGTTTTGTTAGATTTGACTTGATAACCATATAGACTGATATCCCATTCTTTTAATCCGTCAGGTGCGAACAGTCCATTTAAAAACAATTGATTATTGAAATAGAAGAAGAAATATAAAAACAATATTCGCATCTCGATGAAAAACTGAGCAATAAGCTTTCAAGAAGATCGTTTTTAAAATCGTCAGGCATAACCACACTGGAGAAATGAATTTGGCATAGTTAAAGATCAGATCAAAGATCCCATCTGACAATAATGTAAATAATAAAAATAACCAGATGACAAAAGTAAATTTGTTTTTAGCAGGCATCCTCTATTTAGTCACATCTCAAATACATGCGCAAACCGTATATTATGATGCAGATCAATTCCAACTTATCGGCAAGGTAACGGAACGGACTGAAACACGTTATGAACGACTTCCCGCCTATTTAAAAGATACCTGCCGTCCGCCGGTATGGCAACTGGGGAAAAACAGTTCAGGGCTGGCCATACGGTTCAGGACCAACAGCACCTCCATCTCGGCAAAATGGGAACTGCTGCAGAACAACCGCATGAACCACATGACCGACACAGGAATCAAAGGGCTTGACCTTTATGCCTGGGAAGGAGATCACTGGCAGCCAGTGAAAGCGGGCCTTCCTGGCGGAAAAACGAACGAACTGACCATTATCACAAACATGACGCCACAGGAACGGGAGTATATGATGTTTCTCCCTCTTTATGATGGTATCACCTCCCTGTCAATAGGGATAGACTCCACTGCCTACATTGAGGATCCGTCACTGCCCTTTCCCGACACAACACATCCCATTATAGTTTACGGAACCAGTATTACCCAAGGAGGATGTGCTTCAAGGCCGGGGATGTCGTATACCAACATTCTCACTCGCAAATTGAATAGAGAAGTGATTAACCTGGGATTCAGCGGAAACGGGCAGCTCGATTATGAGATCGCTGAATTAATGTCAACTCGCCGGGATGCATCGATGTTTATTCTCGATTTTATTCCAAATGTGAACGCCACACAGCTGACTGAAAAAACGAACACTTTTTTCAACATATTGCGTGAAGCCAATCCCGGTACTCCGATTCTCTTCGTGGAAACAATCATTTTCCCTCATTCGTATTATGATAAAAAAACCTACGAAACAATCACAGAAAAAAACAAACTGTTAAAAGAAGAATACGAAAAGATCAAACGCAAGGGAGATAAAAATATATATTACCTTGCATGCGATAACCTGATAGGTTACGATGGGGAAGCAACCGTCGACGGTATACATCTCACCGATACAGGCTTCGCAAGAATGGCAGGAAAACTTTTTGAAACAATAAACCGGATAGAAAACAAATAATATATAATACAGACAACTATGCTGAACAACAGAAGAGATTTTATTAAAAAAGCAGCTCTTGCCAGCGCATCAGTAGCTGCTATTCCATTATTGCCGGGTTGCAGCGACAACAAAAAAAATATTATGCAGGATAATAGCTCAAATGTATATAAGGACAGTGAACTGAAAAGCGAACTTATTGTCCCTAGAAACAGCGGAATCAAAATTACCGGTACGTTTTTAGATGAAATATCCCACGATATCCCTCACCAGAACTGGGGTGAAGCGGAATGGGACCTTGACTTCCAACATATGAAAGCAATAGGTATTGATACGGTAATCATGATTCGTTCGGGTTACAAAAAATTCATTACTTATCCGTCTAAATATCTCTTGGGCAAAGGATGTTATATGCCTTCCGTTGACCTGCTCGATATGTACTTAAGGCTCGCAGAGAACTACGACATGAAATTTTATTTCGGCCTGTATGATTCGGGGCACTATTGGGCTACGGGCGACATGTCACACGAGATAGAAGACAACAAATACGTGATTGATGAAGTGTGGGAGAAGTATGGCAAAAAATACAGCAGCTTTGGCGGCTGGTATGTGAGCGGAGAAATAAGCCGTGCTACCAAGGGAGCTATCGGTGCATTTTATGCAATGGGTAAGCAGTGTAAAGATGTATCGGGAGGGTTGCCCACTTTTATTTCACCGTGGATCGACGGCAAGAAAGCGGTAGCGGCGAGTGGTGCCGCCCTCTCCAAGGAGGCTGCAGTATCGGTTCAGCAACACGAAAAGGAATGGGACGAGATTTTTGCGGGAATCCACGAAGTAGTGGATGCTGTTGCATTTCAGGATGGGCATATAGATTATGATGAGCTGGATGCTTTTTTTACTGTGAATAAGAAGCTGGCCGACAAGTATGGTATGAAATGCTGGACAAATGCCGAGTCTTTTGATCGCGATATGCCAATCAAGTTTCTGCCCATCAAATTTGACAAGCTACGCATGAAGCTGGAGGCAGCTCAACGTTGCGGATACGACAAGGCCATCACCTTCGAGTTTTCTCACTTCATGAGTCCTCAGTCGGCCTATCCCCAGGCCGGTAACTTATACAACAGATATAAAGAATACTTTAACCTGTAAAAACCATGAGCAAGATTAACAATATAAGATATGTGACGTTTCTATCGGTTGTGGCTGCGTTGGGAGGTTTTTTATTCGGATACGATACCGCTGTAATCTCCGGGACCGTATCACAGGTTTCCAGTCAGTTTTCACTTACAACACTACAAAGCGGCTGGTATGTAGGCTGTGCACTTGTAGGATCAATTACAGGTGTACTCTTCGCCGGAACACTCAGCGACCGCCTGGGACGCAAAAAAACAATGCTCATTGCGGCGGTGCTTTTTACTGTTTCCGCGGCAGGCTGTGCTATCTCGGCCAGTCTTGATCAACTGGTAATCTATCGTATGATTGGCGGGGTAGGCATTGGAATTGTCTCTATCGTATGCCCGCTCTACATCTCGGAAGTTTCACCCGCATCGCACCGGGGACGAATGGTATCGCTCTACCAGCTTGCCGTCACAGTGGGATTTCTGGGAGCGTATCTGATGAATTATTTTTTACTTGATCTGTCTGTGGACTTCACTTCAACTAACCCGCTATTACTGAAAATATTTGGCACAGAAGTATGGCGAGGTATGCTGGGAGCCGGAACTTTACCCGCCATGATGTTTTTCATCATCATTTTCTTTATTCCGGAAAGCCCCCGATGGCTGATTGTAAAAGAACAGGAAAGTCGGGCATCCTCTATTTTTGCAAAAATATATAATGACTCCTCTGTTATTTCGTTTCAGATAAACGAAACAAAGTCGATGCTGCAGTCGGAAGAAAAATCTGATTGGAAATTGCTTCTGAAGCCGGGTATCTTCCGTGCGGTAATCATAGGAGCCGCGATTGCTATCCTGGGTCAATTTATGGGAGTAAATGCCGTATTGTACTACGGACCGTCCATTTTCGAAAGTAGCGGTCTCTCCAGCGGAGACTCCCTGTTCTACCAGTCGCTTATCGGCCTAGTAAATATGGGCACAACCATCTTGGCACTTTTAATCATTGACAAGATAGGACGAAAAAAACTGGTATATGTAGGCGTATCGGGCATGATCATTTCTCTACTGCTCATCGGAATCTACTTCCTAATGGGGGAGATGTGGAACCTGTCAAGCATTTTCCTTTTAATCTGTTTCCTGATGTATATATTCTTCACAGCCGGATCCATCAGTGCTGTTATTTTCGTATTTCTATCGGAAATGTATCCCACCCGTATCCGTGGTACCGCCATGTCTATTGCTGGGCTGTCTCTCTGGGTAGGCACCTACCTCATCGGGCAACTTACACCGTGGATGCTTGAGACCCTTACTCCCGCCGGCACCTTCTTTCTGTTCGGAATCATGTGTATTCCATATATGCTGATCGTCTGGAAACTGATGCCGGAAACGGCCGGCAAGACACTCGAGGAGATCGAACGTTTCTGGATGAAGGGCAAGGCTAAAACTAAAAACATCGCCGATCAAATCTGATAATTCTTAATATGCTTATTTTATCCTCTACCGGGATGTCTTCAGGGTTAATACAAGGATAAGCCACTACAGCTGTTGGCGCAGCTGCAAGAACTCACCCTTGACCCTTCCGGACAACAGTATAAAACTTTTTCTATCCCCACATGCTGGTGTAGACCACACGGCCCTGGCTGGGCAGCGGATGCGGTTATTATGCAATAAAAGCGGCAGGACCGTTTCAGTCCGCCGCTATTTATCCTTGTGCCATTGCTCACTATGCCTTGTTGTTTAATCGAACATTTTCCTGAACTTATTGAATACGCTTTTTCGTGCAGATGGTGAAGGAGCAAAGTTTTCCGACTTATTCATCTCCTCCATGATTTTTCGTTCTTTTTCATTCAGGGATTCCGGAACATAGACATTTACGTTGATCAATTCATCGCCCTTACCATAGGAGTTTACAGATGGAAGTCCCTTGTTTCGCAGCCGCAATACCTTGCCAGGCTGTGTACCCGGCTCAATTTTCACTTTGGCTACACCGTCAATGGTGGGTACTTCCACCGTACCACCTAATGCGGCCATGGGAAAACTAAGGAAAAGATTGTAGATCACATCATTCTCGTCGCGGATAAGATTGGGATCTTCCTCTTCTTCTATTACAATCAGTAAATCGCCGTTGACACCACCCCTGCGGGCTGCATTTCCTTTACCCGACATGGAGAGCTGCATTCCTTCGGCCACGCCGGCAGGTATCCTGATGGGGATCACCTCCTCTTCCCGGAGAATCCCTTCGCCGTTACAATGCACACATTTTCTTGTGATGGATTTCCCTTCACCGTTACAGGTGGGACAGGTAGAGGAGGTCTGCATCTGTCCCAAAATAGTGTTTGCCACCCGTGTTACCACACCGGAGCCATTGCAGGTAGAACAGGTGGAAAGAGATGTTCCGTTTTCGGATCCATTTCCGTCACAATGCGAGCAGGATACATATTTTTTTACTTTGATCTTCTTTTCCACACCATTGAGAATCTCCTTCAGATTCAGTTTCACCTTCACACGCAGGTCAGAACCCCTGTTCACCCTCCTGCCACGCTGCGAACCGCCAAAACCACTGAAACCGCCAAAACCGCCAAAATGGCCGCCAAAGATATCGCCAAACTGAGAGAAGATGTCGTCCATCGACATTCCTCCACCAAAACCACCGCCCGATGCAGCACCACCCACTCCGGCATGGCCAAACTGGTCATAACGGGCACGCTTGTTTTCATCGCTCAGCACTTCATAGGCTTCGGCGGCTTCTTTAAACTTCTCCTCTGCCTCCTTGTTCCCTGGATTCTTGTCGGGGTGAAACTGGATGGCTTTCTTGCGGTAAGCCTTTTTTATCTCTTCGGCCGTTGCTATTTTAGGAACCTCCAGTATTTCGTAATAATCTCTTTTTGCTGACATCTTACTCTCCTACTATTACTTTTGGGAAACGGATGATTTTCTCATTCAGGGCATATCCTTTCATGATGCAATCAACTACCATACCCTTCTGCGACTCCTCCTGTGCCGGCACAGTTGTCACCGCCTCAAAACGGTCGGCATCGAACGGCTGGCCGAGAGCTTCGATCTCCCTGACTCCGTGCTGTTTCAGGAAATTGATAAATTTCCCGTAAATAAGATCCATCCCCTCCAGCATGGCATCCTTGTCTTCGGCATCATGAAGAATGGCAAGTGCCCGTTCAAAATCATCCACCAGGGTGATAATATCAAGCAACACACGTTCCCCTCCGCTTTTAATCAAATCGGCTTTCTCTTTCAGGGTGCGTTTGCGGAAATTATCGAACTCGGCATGCAGTCGTAGATAACTGTTGTTGAGATCATCAAACCTTTGTTGTAAATCCTCCAGCGCTTCCTTATTCTCTCCCGCTGCATCTGTCAAATTGTCTTCATTCTCCTCGCGTGCATTCACTTCGTCGTCATGCATCGTTTCTTTTTTCAACTCCGGGTCCTTTTCACGGGATCCTGTATGCTGATTGTCGTTTTGTATCATATTTATTTGAATTTACCAATTATGGACACTGCAAATAGTTTGCCAAAAAAAAGACCATCCTGCAAAACCGGCTTGTCACAGGAATATTTCACACCACTCATCAAAAATTTCCACTTGATGCCATCCGTGCTTGCTGAGATTCTGCCTTATCTTTTTTACCTGTTTCTCCTTATCCAACTGCGATTTGGAATAGAATTTATCGGCAAAGCAGATGATCTTCTCCTCGAGGCTTACAGGACGCATATCGCGGTGAGGTATGGGCAATTTGCGGTTGATAATCGTCTCCAGGCTAAGGCCCGTACCTGTATGCCGTTCGCTGACCAGCCCGTGCTTCGGATAACCTTCAGCCGAAAGCAGTTCCCGGCCAAGATAACCATGGCAGATATAGGGGAAAGTACCTTCGCAGGCAATATGAGGAGCATTCGTCTGAAATATACCGATATCATGAAGCATGCCGGCCTCCTCAATAAAACGTATATCCACTGCCAGCTCCGGATGATTGTGAACTATGGAAAGAGCTTTATCCGTCACACGGGTCACATGCGACAGGTAAATATCATACAATTTTGTTCCTTCCCTATAGTATTTCCGAATGATCGACAATGGATCCATACCAATAATTTTCCTGCTGCAAATGTAGTACAAATTCTTAAAAATATAAACCCACATCACTCCTTTACAACGGAATGTTCTCTTCACCGACTGATGTTACACTCTCAAATAACAATGAAAACACAAAATTTCATGTTGTTTTGCCAAAAAGCAATATCTTTGCAGCAAGATGAAGTGGAAGAAATTTACTCCCCTAAGATGGTTTTGCCTGGTACTCTTTATTCTGTACGCAGGCGGGATGTCACTTTTCACCCACAGCCACATCATCAACAAAACCACCTATATACATTCCCATCCGTATAAATCAGGCGATCAGCCGAGTCATAACCATACCGGGAAGGAGCTCCAACTGCTCGATCAGATTTTTAACACATCCATTACCGCCGATATTATCCCAATGATGGATGTGGGAATTACTCCATCCATTGCCTTTTATTATCCAGACTGTTACCAAACTGACCACCTGCTGCCCTCTAATGCACCAAAGCAACTAAGAGCACCCCCTGCTATAAGCTGAACAACCAACGCAGATAAACTTTCTCAGATGTGAATATTCATTCATATCCGGATTCATATTCAAAAATTTAAACTATACAGTTAAAATGAAAAATCTCATTTTGATCCTTTTCTATATGTCTGTTCTTTCAGTCTACGGACAAGCGAACAAAAGCAATCGCTCTCAGACCGATGCCAATATATTCGGTCACGTACTTGATAAAAAGACAAAAGAGCACTTGCCTTACGTGACAATTAAACTGCAAGGCACCACCATAGGAGTAACCACCGATGCTTCGGGGCACTACTTTCTGCGCAACCTGCCCACTGGCAATTTCAATATGGAAGTATCCATGATAGGGTATAAGATATCCACCAGAAATGTGACTATTCAGTCAAGTCGATCAATAGAAATCGACTTTGAACTGGAAGAAGAGAATGTTTCACTCGATGCGGTGGTGATCTCGGCCAACAGGAACGAAACCACCCGACGGATGGCTCCTTCACTTGTAAGCGTGCTGGATATGCAGACGCTGAACGTCACCAACTCTAAAACGTTGTCCGACGGGCTGAAATTCCAATCTGGACTGCGGGTAGAAAATAACTGTCAGAACTGTGGCACGACACAGGTTCGGATCAATGGCATGGAGGGTTCTTATTCGCAGATACTGATTGATTCACGTCCCATGATCGGCGCACTGGCAGGTGTATATGGTCTGGAGCAAATTCCTGCCAATATGATTGAACGTATCGAGGTGATACGCGGCGGAGGATCGGCACTCTTTGGGGCAAATGCTATCGGCGGAACCATCAACATCATTACCCGCGAACCCATCCGCAACACAAGTGAGTTTTCCCATACACTGACCAGCCTTCAGGCTACCGGCGCCCTAGAGAACAACACAACCTTTAATGCCTCTCTGGTAAACGATTCAAGAAATGCGGGGGTGATGGTCTACGGGCAACACAGGCATAGGGACGGATTCGACATGGATGGCGACGGATTCACGGAACTGCCGATACTCAAAAACCGTTCTCTGGGATTTCGTTCCTTCCTGAAAACGGGCATCTATTCGAGGCTTTCGCTCGAATACCGGAACCTGCATGAATTCCGGCGTGGTGGCGACGGGTTACATCTGCAACCTTTCGAAAGCTTCATCACGGAGCAGGTGGAACACTATATCAACAGTGGCTCGCTCGGCTTTGACAGGTATTCAACGGATCAGAAGAGCAAGGTGAGCCTCTATGCAGCCGCCAGCCACACCTACAGAGACAGCTATTATGGTGCCGGCAATCCATATCGGAAAGATATCCCTGAAGCAGAGCCTGGCATGGATCAGACCCAAATTGATGCGATCAACGATGCCATTAAGAATAATCTGCTCCGCATAAATTCCTTCGGCAATACATCGGAGCTCACTTACCAGTTAGGAGGTCATTACATTCACTCTTTTGATCAATTGTGGTTTATGCCGGCAAACCTGACTGCAGGCATAGAATACACGGGCAGCAGCCTGAAGGACGTGAGCGGTTACCGGACAGACAATATCGCGCAGGACACCCGCACGGCAAGCACATTTTTGCAAAATGAGTGGAAAACTGCGATGTGGAGTTTTCTGATCGGGGGCAGGCTTGACAAGCACAACCTGGTACAGCAAGCCATCTTTAGCCCACGACTTAACATGCGGTACAATCCCACTGAAAACATCAATATCCGATTGACCTATAGCGGTGGTTTTCGGGCACCACAGGTGTTTGATGAAAATCTGCATGTGGATATTGCGGGAGGGAACCCGGTAATCAGAGTATTATCAGACAAACTGAAAGAGGAACGATCAAGGAGTGTAAGCGGATCTGTGGATCTATACTTCCAGACAGGTCGATCCCTTTTCAATCTTCTGATGGAGGGATTCTATACCCGGCTTGAAAATCCCTTCACCGAGTTGAAAAGGGGCAATGAGATCACAATTGAAAACGCCGGTTCCGGGGCAATGGTGTATGGGGTGAACCTTGAAGGCCGTGCTGTTTTTGGCAGTCGACTCGATCTGCAGGCGGGAGCCACTCTCCAGCAAAGTCGCTATGAGCAGACACGGAAATGGTGGGAGCCAGAAACGCCGGAGGAGGAGATACTTGACCAGGTTATATCCACACGCAGGATGATGCGTACACCCGATAGCTATGCCTACTTTGTAGCCACCTTCACTCCTGTAGACAGATTCTCAGCATCATTCTCCGGAAACTACACCGGAAGTATGCTGGTACCACATGAAGCTGGCTTCGGAACAAAAGGGAAGGAGCGGTTCTCGCAGGTGAATATCACAGAAAAATCACCCACCTTCTTCGAATTAAATACAAAAATAACGTATACGGCTAATCTTTATTACGATACACAGATGGAGTTCAGCATAGGCGTTCAGAACATCTTCGATGCTTATCAAAAAGATTTTGATACCGGTCCGGGAAGAGCTTCAAGCTACATCTATGGTCCAGGTATGCCGAGAACTTTTTTTGCAGGAGTTAAATTGATCCTGTAACATGCCTTACGGATCGAACAGGGGCGACGATTGTTGCCCCTGCGATTCATGACAACAGAAATTACAATGGGACTACGTATTTTTTCAATGCATCATCCTGCAGTGAATCCGGGACGGCTGTCCTTACCTCGTCGATAATGATGTGAAGTAGCCTCTCTCTGTAAAATTCCTTCCGCGTAACAAGACTCACTTCCCGTACCGGCGTACTGTTTTTAAAAGGACGAACATTTTTCATCTGTGCTTCACTCAAGTTTGCCAGCGCCATCTCTGGAATTACCGTCAGTCCGTCGTTCTTGTCTACGATGTTGATCAAAGTATCTATACTGCCTGCTTCATAGGAAAAGATAGATTGCTGGTTCCCACCTCTCCGCTTTCTGAGGTTACAGAGATGCAAAATCTGCGTTCTGAAACAATGCACCTCGTCGAGTAGCCAGAGCCGGGCAGCGGTAAGGTCGCCCTCATCGAGCGATGTCTTTGCAAAGAGCGCTTTCTCAAGGGGTGAGACATAGGCGTAAAAACGTTCGTAATAAATGGGATACTCCCTGATGGACGGTTCTTTCAATGGAGTGGCCAGTATACCGCCGTCCAGTGAATCGTTAGACAATCCCTTCAATATCTGATCGGTGGTAAGTTCCGAAATTATGATGCGGATATCATATTTGTTTTCACTGTGTATCTGCATCAACCGGGGAAGGAGATAGGGAGATATGGTCGGAATGATTCCCAGCCGGAAGACACCCTTTATGATACCTTTCTCCTCCTGTACCACCTCCTTGATCTGGTTCACCTGGGCCACTGCCACCCGTGCCTGATCAATGATCCTCTTCCCTATTTCCGTGGGATGTACAGGTAGTTGTGAACGATCGAATATCTTCACGCCCAGCTCCTCTTCCAGCTTCTGAATCATCATGCTCAACGTGGGTTGGGTAACAAAAGAAGCTTCGGCGGCCTTTGAAAAATGGCGTAAATTATCAACGGCGATAATATACTCGAGCTGTTGTATATTCATAATCTTACTTGTAACTGGAGAAATATTTCATGAACTGCACCCGTTCATACAATGCGGGGCTTTCGATATTTGCATAACTGAGTTTACCCCTGAATTCTTCAATCCGGCTGTAATTGCTTTGTTGCATCCATTCCTCCATCAAGGTAAGAATATCACCGATTACCTCCGGTCCCTGTTCATAAAGTACGCTGCAGAGCTGAATTCCACCGGCACCGGCAAGAATACCCTTGATGACATCCTCCCATGTATGTACCCCGTAAGAGCAAGCCACATCAAAATTGGGTATCCGCCCCGCAACGATGGCTGTCCATCGCAGAGTATCGCTGAAATCGGCCGGATTACTAAACACCGGACCCGAGGTGATTTCCATCGTTTTAATGTCGATGTCGAGCTGGTAAAAACGATTGAAAAGTACCACGCCGTCAGCGCCGAGCGCCTTCAGCTTACCCACCAGCCCGGGCAGGTTGCTGATATTTTTTGCCATCTTGATGACCAATGGGATATGGATAGTCTTCTTAAGCTCCCTGACAACATTGAGATAGGTATCTTCCAGATAGGAATCGTTGAATTCACCTGCATTGAGCACGAAGAGATTAAGCTCCAGCGCATCGGCTCCAGCATCCTGTATGGTTTTGGCGAAATCTATCCACTGGGCCGATTTGTAGCAATTGATACTGGCCACGATGGGTATCGAACAAACTTCCTTGGCAGCACGAACCAAGTCGAGATACTTCTCCACATGATTCATCTTGATGTAGGCGTTGATATAATCGGCTGCTTCGGGATAGTCCGACAGTTGTGACAGTTTCTCGGAGTGATTCTCAATCTGCTCTTCAAAGAGCGATTTCAATACAATGGCTCCGATACCGGCGTCTTCCAGTTCCCGGATCTTTTGAATCGAATTTGTAAGGCCGCTGCTACCTGCTATTAGCGGGTTTTTCAGTTTTAAACCAGCAAAGGTTGTTTCTAAATTAATCATGTGCCAACAACTGTTTTTCAATTTATGGATCAACAAAAATAAACAATTTAATCGATAAAATCGATATTATATCGGCAAAACAAACCGGATGGAGCAGTATAGTGACGAAAATTACCTCTCTCCGAAAATTACTGTTCCCAGTCGCACCATAGTACTGCCTTCTTCTATGGCAACTGGATAATCTCCCGACATACCCATCGATATTTCCTTGAAAGCCGGTTCTTCTGAAAAAAAGGCTGCTTTATACTCTCCGAAGAGAGATTTCAAAAGCCGAAACTCAGTTTTGAGTTGAGTTACATTCTTGGTGAATGTGGCCATGCCCATCACCCCGGCAATCTGTACATGCCGGCACTCCTTCCATATACCTTTGAGAAGAAACTGCCGGCACTCATCGGGAGAGAAGCCCGATTTGGTTTCCTCCCGGGCAATGTGTATCTGAAGCAGACAAGGTATTGTCCGGTTATTTACCGCACCTTGTTTTTCGATCTCCAGCATCAGTCTTTCGCTGTCGAGACTGTGAATAAGCGAGATGAAGGGAGCAATCTGTTTCACTTTGTTTCGCTGCAGGCCGCCAATAAAATGCCACTCAATGTCGTTCGGCAACTCCTGTTGTTTGATCAGCAGCTCCTGCACGCGACTTTCACCAAAGACACGCTGACCGCTATCATAGGCTTCCCGGATCATTGAGGCAGGATGAAATTTGGAGACTGCCACGACAGTTACATCATGTGGAACAGACTCCCGTAATGCATCAATATGTGTCCGAATGCTCATATCGTTGTTTCCGTTGCCTTATCTCCCGAATAGGGAAATACATCCATGATAGCCGTTTCATTTACTGCTGCAAACGCGTAATCGATCATGGTCTTCTTCATCTCCGCTTCCACGATTTCCACAGCTTCTTTCAGTTCCGAAGCCTGTACCAGCATGTTAACTGCTGTTTTCTTCTCGGCACCGCTTTTTTCGTCGAGGGTGATAAAGTAAAGTTTTGCCTTATAGTAGCGGTCTCCCGTTTCATTAAAAAAAGACTCGGTATATTTTACCCGTTTAATATCGGACACGGAAAACTCACCCGAGATAAAGGGCTTAATCTCTTCAATGATCCTTGCTTCCGCCTCGGTGAATGACAGTGCATCTACCAGATAGGGTTCGGTCACTGTTTTCTGCATGCCGGTCTCCAGCATCTTGTCATATCTTATCTTACACTCAAACCAATTGTACATATCCTGCTTTTATAATCTAAAGAAAAGCAAAGGTACAAATTTTGAGACAATTTCACCGGAACAAGGGTCAACATCGCCGGAATATCCAGCCATTTTGGCAAGCTATCTGATTAAGAGTTGGGGCTTAAGAAATGAAAATGACTGCAGTAACTTATGCATATCAAAAACGAATTAGGAGATTCAGAATATATGCTTAAAACAACGACAATTGTTGGATGTCAACTTTGGGAGGGTAAAATGTACCGATGATGATAAAAGGATTAGGTGAAACATTATGAAACTGTTTGGTTGTCCCCATAAAAAAAAGCGAGTCACGCTGATGCCACATAAAGTCCAAATATTTCTCTTTCACTTTTCGACAAGCTTCTACTTCGTCACCTTTTGCTTTATTAAGACAATTCCAGTACAATGCACCCAATTCCCAATCTTCAATCATTATGGTTCTTGTTTTACCATCTTCAGTGGTAAAAATGTAAGAGAATTCATAAGGTAATTTCTTCACCACTTTAAAAACCAATCGGGTTTCATCCTCATCAAATAAGCTTCCCTGCGCTTTATTGGCAATAACCCTATCCATCTTTTGTTTATTCCACTCCCTTTCGCAAGGCCTCCATACAAAATCGATGATATCTTTGGGTTTTACAATGGCTAATGACGTTCCAACATTTGGGTCTTTTGCTGCGGCTATCAACTCTGTCATATTATCCCAAATTGCATCGCCTATATACAGTTTTCTTTTGCCCCAGTCACCTTTAGTGTCAATTCTATCGAGCATACGAATCTCTCTATCCAAATCCGTAGGTCGAAAACTTTCAGGTCGAAAATCAGACGTGTTTTTTACCAAATCGATTTCTATCCATTGCCATTTATCGAACTGATTCTGATAATCGAGTTTACGGAATGGTACCGGGAAAATGCGAATCCATGAGCCATCTTCCCTAAAACCGGCGGTACAGACCAACTCATCGTATTTTTCCGATAGAGTTGGATATGTTTTGACGGTAATTAGGACTTTAGTTAATGCCATGCTTACAAGGATTTAAACGAATAACCAACATCGGGTAACTGCATCAATGCCTTGGCAACAAGCGAACGATGACATTGGTTCGGATTTTTCTCGAAACAAGTAACAGCCACTCGTCCATAGTTTTCAATCAACGCTCTTATCTTTGATAGGGCTTCTCGATTATTTTTTAGCGTTGTTTTTTCGTAATTCTCAAACAGACAATCATAATCGGCTTGTGTATGCAATCCCCGCCGCTGCTCCGATTCTATCCCCAACTCCGGAACATGTACATAGTGAATACCAACACCGTTACAGGCTTTTTGTAATTGACTTTTCGAGAACCCATATTTCTGACTGAAAGCGTTTTTGCGCACATCACACAATACGTGCACGTCGTTTATTATCAACTTGTTTATATATGTTTCAAGCGTGATACCTTCGTAACCGATACTAAACAACTGGGGCTCTGTGAACATGCGTTTTTGTTTTTCTACTCGGGCTAACTCATCTTTCGTCAGCAACTTGTTGGCTATTGAGCTGTTGATTGCAAAATAGGGGTATTTTTGGTAAGTATAGCGTATTAAATCGGTTTGAGACATCGACGCAAATTCGGTTTTTACATCGAGTAAAACCTGACGGTCGGATTTATTAAGCATTTCCAGATATGCTCCATTTTCTTTTAGTTTTATAAATCTGCCACTCTGATGCTCGGATATTTCAAGATAGCCATATTTTGCCATCGTGCCCAAATCCTGATCAGCCTGAAACGAGAAACAGCCATAACGATAAGGTATAAAATCGAATGTTTTAACCGGCTGCGCTCGGGTAAATAGAAACAAATACTTCTGTAAACTCTTTGCCGTCAGTTGCCCGTCAAACACTTCCAGTAAAGCTGCGATTATTTTTCTTCTGTAATATAACATATTACAAATTTAGAGAAAAGTTTAAACTATACACAAAAAAATTGATCGTTTTATGATTCCTACACTTCGGTTTGTGTACGTGAGTGGAATTTGTTTGTATTACCTGACTTTCCTTGACTTCTCTAAAATGCAGCAGACAGTCTTAGCTGAATTATGCAATTATCGCGAAAAAATGATATTTTTGCAATTTATTGGCTAACGAGATGATTGGAACCCTTGTAAATACGGCTGCCGTAGTGGGTGGTGGAATGATTGGTCTGCTGCTGAAGAAGCGGATGCCCGAACGTGTAACTAGCATTTATTTCCAGGCCATAGGCCTCTTCACGCTGGCCATAGGCGCTTCGATGGCCGTTGAGATGAAAAAAATCCTTATCGTGGTCAGCAGCCTGGCCATAGGATCTCTTTTGGGCGAATGGTGTGACCTGGAAAAAAGGGCTGAGCGGATGAGCGACAGCCTGAAAAGCCGTTTTCATATCGGCAGTGAAAAATTCTCCGAGGGCCTGGTCACAGCGTTTCTCCTTTTTTGCGTGGGCTCGATGACCATTCTCGGTACCATTCAGGAGGGGACAGGAGGTTCTCCGGATCTGCTCTTCACAAAATCGCTGATGGACTTCTTCTCTGCCATCCTGCTGGCATCCGCTTTTGGCATGGGTGTTGTTTTCTCTGCACTGCCCCTGTTTGTCTTTCAGGCTTCCATTACGTTGCTGGCAGGCTATGCAGGGAGTTTCTTTAACGATGACATCATTCTCGGAATCACCAGCGTGGGAGGCATCCTGCTGATCGGATTGGGAATCAACATTCTCGGAATCAAAAAACTCCGGATCATGAATATGTTGCCCTCTCTCGTTATCATTGTATTACTGATTTGGTTATTTGGATAAAGCCAACGCTGCACCCGGATCGTTTTATCCCATAGAAAATGACAAAAAAAGAGGAAAAACTGGGATTGTGGTTGCTTGTTTTTGTGGCGCTTGGCTCCATGATAGGCTCCGGCATCTTCAATTCTCCAAAAGATCTGATCCGTGTGTCCAATCCGCAGGGCACCATGATTGCCTGGGTAGCAGGCGGTCTGGGGGCACTGATGCTCGCTCTGGTGTTTGTCTATCTTGCGGCACGCAAGCCAGGATTAAAAAGCGGAGTCTACGCTTACGCCCGTGACGGCTTCGGCGATTACATGGGTTTCAACTCAGCCTGGGGCTACTGGTCGGTAGGCTGGCTGGGAAACGTGAGTTATCTGGCACTCTTTTTCAAAACAATGAACGACCTGCTGGGAGAGCGTGCGCTTTCACCTCTCACCGCCTTTCTGACCGGATCGGCACTCCTCTGGTTCTTCTATACCATACTAATGGCAGGTATCCGGGAGGGAGCCATCTTGAACTTCATTGTTACAACTGCGAAACTAATTCCCATTTTGCTGATCATATTCCTGGGCATATCTCTTGTACACAGCGATCTTTTTCTTACTCCAGACTGGCAAGACAGGCTGGCATCCACGGGCGAGCCCACCTCTCCCTTGTTGCAGATAAAAGAGGCCATGGCGATTATCCTCTGGTGTTTTGTCGGTGTGGAAGCGGCTTCAGTACTGTCGGGCCGGGCAGAGAGTCAGCAGACCGTGCGGCGGACCATTATTCTCTCCCTGCTGATTGTTGTGGCTGTTTATATGCTGATCACCTTTATTGCCATGTCATCGGTTGCGGCCCCGGAGTTGGCCGACTCACAGACGCCACTGGCCTTGATATTGGAGCGAACGGTTGTAGGCACTGCCGGCGGCATGATCGTCAGGCTGGGAATCATGGTCTCGGTGCTGGGAGCCAGCCTCTCGTGGATACTGTTATCCGTTGAAACATTATATGCCGC